>NZ_JBIAUY010000001.1:445719-1122716 GCF_042893475.1 Streptomyces sp. NPDC001604
TGCAACAGGGAACGGATCGTCGCCCTCACGCACCTCACCGCAAGCCACTGAGCACGACTACCGCCAGCCGCCGAGCACCGCCCCCGCGATGGCCCGTGCGCAGTCCAGCGACTCCGTGTGCGTGGTGTCCACCTCGACGTCGTAGTCGACATCCCGGTGGACCAGTTCCGCCTGCCGCTCGGCCATGCCCCGCACCCGGTCGCCCCGCGCGATCTCCCGGCCCGCGGCCACCGCGGCCTCGCAGCGCACGCCGACCCACAGGACGTCCAGGCCGACGAGAACCTTCCGCCAGCCCTCCTGGGACTGCCCGCCGCCGAGGAACACGTCGTCGACGATGACCGGGGCGCCCGCGCGGACGGTGGCCGCGACACCCTCCATCCACGCCGTCTGAAGCCTCCGGAACTCGGGCCCGACGCTCACCCCGCCGTCCGGCGCGACGAGCGAGGCCTGCAGGGACGCGGGCATCGAGTCGACCAGCGTGTCGATCGCGAACACCAGCCACGGTTCCCGCAGCACCTCCTGCAGACACCGCACGATCCCGGACTTGCCGGAGCTGGAGCCGCCGTTGAGCACGATCACCTGGGTCGCCATCGGGCCACCGTAGAGGAACGAGCGGAACGCTCCCCACCCGTTTTCGGGCTGCCCGCGACCAGGGCGTCGTAGACGATGGTGCCTGCACGGAACCCGGCGGGCGGCGGTGCCGAAGCCGCCGCCACCTCACATCACGCCCCCGACGTGCACTCCGAACCCTCACACCCCCGGCGGGCCTGAGCTGAGGGCAGCGTTCCTCGCGGGAAACAGATGTGATGCTGCCGGGTAACACCGGCATCGCACGCTCCTGGACATGACCTCGAATACGCGTGTGGTGGTGATCGGCGCCGGCCTCGCGGGCGTCCGTCTCGCCCGGCGGCTCGGTGAGCTCGGCACACCCGTGACGCTGATCGGCGAGGAGGAGCACCGCCCGTACAACAGGGTGCTGCTCGCCGAAGTGCTGGCGGGACGGTACAGCCCCGAGGTGATCGCGCTGCCTGCGCCCGCGGAGCTGATCCGCGCCCGGGTCACCGGCATCGACCGCGAGGATCGGACCGTCGAGTGCGCGGACGGCTCGAAGATCGCATACGACACGCTGGTCCTGGCCACCGGATCCAACCCCGTGCTCCCGCCCCTGCGCGGACTGTTCACCCCGGACCACGTGCTGCCCGAGGGTGTGCACGCGTTCCGGACCATGGACGACTGCCTGGGCCTGTCGAAGGCCGTACGGCCCGGGGTGAAGGCGGTCGTCATCGGCGGCGGGCTCCTCGGGGTCTCCGCCGCCCGCGCGCTCGCCCGGCGCGGCGCCCAGGTCGTCCTCGCCCAGCAGGGCGAGCGGCTCATGGAGCGCCAGCTCGACCCGAGCGCCTCGAAGCTCGTGCAGCGGCACCTCAAGGACCTCGGCGTCGAGATCCACACCGAGTGCCGGGTGCGCGACGTGCGCTGCGTGGGCGGCGCGGTCCGCTCGGTCGAGATGCACGACGGGTACGCCCTCGACGCGGACCTGGTGGTGCTGGCCTGCGGGGTGCACCCCCGTGTGGGCCTCGCGCAGATCGCGGGTCTCGAGGTGCGCAAGGGCATCGTCGTCGACGACGAGCTGCGCACCTCCGACCCGCACATCCGGGCCATCGGCGACTGCGTCCAGCACGACGGCGAGGTGTACGGGCTGGCCACGCCGGCGCTCGAACAGGCGGAAGTCCTGGCCGAGTTGCTGTCCGGCCGCACGAGCGCCCGCTACACCGGCACCCGTGCCCTGACCCGGCTCACGCTCGCCGGGCACGGCTCCCCCTTCGACCTCGCCGCGTTCGGCGAGACGGAGGCCCGGCCAGGCGACGACGTCGTCCAGCTGGCCGACGCCACCCGTGGCACCTACCGCAAGGTCGTCGTCCGCGACGACCGCCTGGTCGGCGGGGTCCTCGTCGGCGAACTCGGCACCGTCGGCGCACTCGCCCGCGCCTGGGAGGGGGCAGAGCCGCTCCCCGCCGACGGTGCCCCTCTGCTCCACCTGCTCACCAACGATGGAGGCTCCTGATGTCCGCCACTCGCGGGGCTACCCCCACGATCGTGCTCGTCGGCCATGGCATGGTCGGCCAGCGCTTCCTCGAAGCGCTCGCCGCGCGCGGCCTGACCGCCACGCACCGCGTGGTCGTGCTGTGCGAGGAGCCTCGTCCCGCGTACGACCGCGTGGCGCTCACCTCGTACTTCTCGGGCAAGACGCCCGAGGAGCTCTCCATGACCGACATGGAGTTCATCAACGACCACGGCATCGAGCTGTATGTCGGAGACCCGGCGGAGACGGTCGACCGTGACGCGAAGAAGGTGACCGCGAAGTCCGGTCAGGTCTTCGAGTACGACACCCTCGTGCTGGCCACCGGCTCGTACCCCTTCGTGCCGCCGGTCCCGGGCAAGGACGCCGAGGGCTGTTTCGTCTACCGCACGATCGAGGACCTCCTCGCGATCGAGGAGTACGCCAGGACGAAGGCGACGACCGGTGCGGTGGTCGGCGGCGGTCTGCTCGGTCTCGAGGCCGCGGGTGCGCTGAAGGGCCTCGGACTCACCTCCCACATCGTGGAGTTCGCGCCGCGTCTGATGCCGGTGCAGGTCGACGAGGGCGGCGGCGCCGCTCTCCTGCGCACCATCGAGGAGATGGGCCTGACCGTCCACACGGGCGTCGGCACCCAGGAGATCGTCGTCGGCGAGGACGGCGCGGTCATCGGCATGAAGCTCTCCGACGGCTCCGAACTCGCCACCGACCTGGTGGTGTTCTCCGCCGGTGTCCGCCCCCGCGACCAGTTGGCCCGCGACTGCGGCCTGACGGTCGGCGAGCGCGGCGGCATCACCGTCGACGAGCAGTGCCGTACGGTCTCCGACCCGCACGTCTTCGCGATCGGCGAGTGCGCGCTGGCCTCCGACGGCCGGGTGTACGGCCTGGTCGCCCCCGGTTACGAGCAGGCCGAGACGGCCGCCGCGACCATCGCCGAGGACGAGACCGAGCAATTGACGTTCACCGGCGCCGACCTCTCCACCAAGCTGAAGCTGCTCGGCGTGGACGTGGCGTCCTTCGGCGACGCGCACGGCACCACCGAGGACTGCCTGGACGTCGTCTACTCCGACTCCCGCGCGGGCCTGTACAAGAAGCTGGTCATCGGCCGGGACGGCACGCTGCTCGGCGGCATCCTGGTCGGTGACGCGGAGGCGTACGGCACGCTGAAGGCCTTCACCGGTTCGGTGCCGCCGGTCTCGCCCGAGTCGCTGGTGCTGCCCGCCGGCGCCGGTGAGTCGGTGCAGCTGGGTCCGACCGCGCTGCCGGACGACGCGATCATCTGCTCCTGCAACAACGTCCGCAAGGGCACCATCCGCGCCGCGGTCACCGACCACCAGTGCACCACCGTGCCCGAGGTGAAGAAGTGCACCAAGGCCGGTACGACCTGCGGCAGTTGCGTCAAGGTGCTGGGCCAGCTGGTCACGGCCGAGCTGGAGGCGTCCGGCGTCGAGGTCGACAAGGGCCTGTGCGGCTGCTTCTCGCAGACCCGCGAGGAGCTCTACGAGATCGTCCTCGCCCTGCGCATCAACACCTACCAGGACCTGCTGGACCGCTACGGCCGCGCCGAGGCCAGGGGCGGCGACGGCTGCGAGATCTGCAAGCCGGCGGTCGCCTCGATCATCGCCTCCCTCGCCCCGACGATCGGCGCGAGCGGCTATGTCCTGGACGGCGAGCAGGCGGCCCTCCAGGACAGCAACGACCACTTCCTCGCCAACCTGCAGAAGAACGGCTCGTACTCGGTCGTCCCGCGCATCCCCGGCGGTGAGATCACCCCCGAGGGCCTCATCGTGATCGGTGAGATCGCCCGTGACTTCGGCCTCTACACGAAGATCACCGGCGGACAGCGGATCGACATGTTCGGCGCCCGCGTCGAGCAACTCCCGCTGATCTGGGCCCGGTTGGTGGACGCCGGCTTCGAGTCCGGCCACGCCTACGGAAAGGCCCTGCGCACCGTCAAGTCCTGCGTGGGCCAGACCTGGTGCCGCTACGGCGTCCAGGACTCCGTCCGCATGGCGATCGACCTGGAGCTGCGCTACCGGGGCCTCCGGTCGCCGCACAAGCTGAAGTCGGCGGTCTCCGGGTGCGCCCGCGAGTGCGCCGAGGCCCAGTCGAAGGACTTCGGCGTGATCGCCACGTCCAACGGCTGGAACCTGTACGTCGGCGGCAACGGCGGCGCCACCCCGCGCCACGCGGACCTGCTCGCGCAGGACCTCTCCGACGCCGAACTGGTCCGCCTGATCGACCGTTTCCTGATGTTCTACATCCGCACCGCCGACCGCCTGGAGCGCACCTCGACCTGGTTGGAGCGCATCCCCGGCGGCCTGGACCACGTACGCGACGTGGTGGTGGAGGACTCCCTCGGCATCTGCGAGGAGCTGGAGTCCCTGATGGCGGACCACGTGGCGAACTACGCCGACGAGTGGGCGACCACCATCAACAACCCGGACAAGCTGGCCCGGTTCGTGTCCTTCGTGAACGCGCCCGACACCCCGGACCCGGTCGTGGGCTTCGTCCCGGAGCGCGACCAGATCAAGCCCGACCTGCCGCTGCTGTCCATCGGCATGCGCCCCTCTGAAGACCTCCTGGAAGGAAGCGCCCAGCGATGACCCTGGCACCCGAGACCACCGACCTCAAGGTCGAACTGCAGCTGGACGACGACTGGTTCGCGGTCTGCGAACTCAACCAGCTGCTCCCCGGCCGCGGCGTGGCCGCGCTGCTGCCCGACGGCCGCCAGGCCGCCCTGTTCCGCGACCGCAACGGCGAGCTGTACGCCATCGACAACCGCGACCCCTTCGGCGGCGCGGCGGTCCTCTCCCGTGGCCTGACGGGCACCCACAAGGGCCGTCCGTTCGTCGCCTCGCCCCTGCTGAAGCAGCGGTTCGACCTGCTGACGGGGCAGTGCCTGGACGACGAGTCGGTGCGGATCGCGACGTACCAGGTACGCGCGGCGTAAGCTCCCGCCTCGGGATTTCTTGACCGATCGTTCTCGTTGCTTCTAGGCTGCGCCACATGGCCAGGACCAAGGAGTTCGATCCCGATGCCGCGCTGCAGTCGGCCCTGGAGCTGTTCTGGCGGCGCGGCTACGAGGCGACGTCGATGTCCGACCTGGTGGACCATCTGGGCATCGGCCGCGCCAGCCTCTACGCGACCTTCGGCAGCAAACACGAGCTGTACCTGAAGGCGCTGGAGCGCTACGACCGGGCCGGGCTCCCGCCGATCGTGCGGGAGCTGTCCCAGCCGGGTCCTGCCCTGCCCGCCGTACGGGCACTCGTACGGCGCTACGCCACCGAGGCGGCCGACGGGCAACTGCGCCTGAACGGTTGCCTGGTCACCAACACGGCGAGCGAACTCGCCCCGCACGACGCGGCGGCCGCCCGGCGCGTCGAGCGCAACTGGGACCATCTGGAGACCGTGCTGCACTCGGCCCTGGTCCGCGCGCAGGCCCAGGGCGAGCTGCCCGCCGGCCGCGATCCGCTCGCCCTCGCCCGGATGCTGCTGGTGCTGCTGCAGGGCCTGCGGGTGGTCGGCAAGGCGTCCGCCGATCCGGCCAGGGTCCGGGACGCGGCGGAGCAGGCGCTGGCCCTGCTCGACTGAGACTCCGGGAACGCCCCTCCTCCGAGGGGCGTTTTCTACGGCTTCATACTGAACCGATCGGTCAAAAAAGGGGAGATCATGACCAGCACGGCTCACACCGCCGGCGGACGCTTCGCGGACCCCACCGCGCTTGTCACCGGCGCGGGCTCCGGCATCGGACGGGCGATCGCGCTCGCGTTCGCGGCGGAGGGCGCCCGGGTCGTCGTGGCAGGACGCCGGAGGGAACCCCTCGACGAGACGGTCCGGCTGATCGAGGACCGGGGCGGCAAGGCGCTGGCGGCCACCGCCGACGTGTCGGCCGCCGCCGACAACCAGGCGCTGGTGGAGACGGCCGTCGAAGCCTTCGGCTCGCTCGACGTGGCGGTCAACAACGCGGGCGTGTTCCGGGGCGGCGGCCCGCTCGCCGAGCTGCCGGAGGCCGACTGGCACACCCAGCTCGACATCAATGTCACCGGCGTCTTCCTCGCCCTCCAGGCCCAGATCCGCCGGATGCGCACCCAGCCGTCCGGCGGCGCGATCGTGAACGTCGCCTCCACCTTCGGTGCGCACGCCCGCATCCCCGGAGCCGCCGCGTACGCCGCCTCCAAGGCCGCCGTCGCCGCGCTCAGCAGGGGCGCCGCCCTGGACCACATCCGGGACGGCGTCCGCATCAACGTGGTCAGCCCCGGCGCCACCGACACCCCCATGTCCCTGCGCCCGGGCGAGACGGAGGCGGACCGCACCGAACGGGTCCGGACCACCCTCCCCCTCGGCCGCCTCTCCGCCACGCAGGAAGTGGCCGCCGCCGTCCTCTACCTGGCCTCCGACGACGCCGCATCGGTGGTGGGCACGGACCTGGTGGTGGACAGCGGGGCGACGGCCTGACCGGTGGGTCACTGGACCCGCCTGTCCGGGGGGCGCAGAAGGACTTGCTGGGCGGACCTGGTGGCCGGCAGCGAGGCGACGGCCTGACCGGATGGGATCACTGGGTCCGCCCACCCAGAAGACACAGACGGACCGCACCGAACGCGTGCAAGCCACCCTCCCCTCGGCCACCTCCCCGCGACGCAGGAAGTGGCCGCCGTCCTCTACCCGACCTCCCACGACGCGGCATCGGTGGGGGGCACGAGACCTGGTGGTGGACAGCGGGGCGACGGCCTGACCGGTGGGTCACTGGACCCGCCTGTCCGGGGGGCGCAGAAGGACTTGCTGGGCGGACCTGGTGGCCGGCAGCGGGGCGACGGCCTGACCGGATGGGATCACTGGATCGGCTCGTCCGGGGGCGGGAGTTGGATGGTGAGTTCCCGGTCGACGGCGTCCACGCCGTCGACCGCTTCCAGGGCGGGGATCCGGTCCTCCGCGACGGTGCCCGAGAGCGTGCCGAGGATCGGCTGCTCGCCCGTGACCGTGAGACCGGCCCGCCGCAGGGCCGCGACGACCTCCGCGAACCGGTCGGGGTCGACCGCGAGGACGACCCCGACCGGAGCGGAGTGGGACGACTCGGTCACGGGGCCTGCAGGAGGCCCGCGCCGACGTCCTTGCTCGACTGCATCAGCGGGTAGGCACCGGCCTGCAGGGCGTTCCACAGCTCCTTGGCGGAGGCGTTGGGGTTCGCCTGGGCGAGCAGTGCCAGGACACCGGCCACGTGCGGGGTGGCCATGCTGGTACCGCTCATCTCCTGCTGCCCGCCGCCGGGCTTGGCCGAGAACACCTGCCAGCCGGGCGCGGCGATGTCGACCTCGCCGCCCTGCCCGTTGATGGCGCCGTTGGAGAAGAACGGCGTCCTGATCGCCTTGTCCAGCGCACCCACCGCGAGGATGGACGGACAGTTGGCCGGCCGGCTCACGGGCCAGACCTCCGTGGGCCGGTGGCTGTCGTTGCCCGCGGCGGCGACGATCACCGTCCCGCGTTCCAGCGCGCGCTGGGCCAGCCTCTCGT
This sequence comes from Streptomyces sp. NPDC001604, assembly GCF_042893475.1. Classification (NCBI taxonomy): domain Bacteria; kingdom Bacillati; phylum Actinomycetota; class Actinomycetes; order Kitasatosporales; family Streptomycetaceae; genus Streptomyces; species Streptomyces sp. NPDC001604. The sequence continues at coordinate 453,305 of NZ_JBIAUY010000001.1, forward strand.
ACGTCTGCGGGAAGAGCTCACCCGGCTGGACCGGCGCGCCCAGCGACATGGAGATCACCTTCGCGCCGTGGGCCACGGCCCAGGCCATGCCCGCCAGGATCTGGCCGTCGCTGCCGGAGCCCTGGTTGTCGAGCACCTTCGCCGCGAGGATCCGGGCCTCGCAGGCCACCCCGTACCGGGGTCCCTGCTGGGGATGGGCGGGGCCCGCGGCGGTGCCGATGCAGTGCGTGCCGTGGCCGTGGCCGTCCTTGACGGGCTCGCCGGGGACGAACGAGGCCGTCGCCTCGAGGCGGCCGGAGAAGTCCGGATGGTCGGTGTCCACGCCGGTGTCCAGCACGGCGATCTTCACGTCCCGTCCGGTCAGCTGGGACAGATGGGCCCGGATCGCCTGCAGGCCCCAGGTGCAGTTCTGCTCGTCCCAGGCCGGACCCTGGGCGGCGGCCATCTCGGCCCGGGAGTGGCGACCGACCACGTCCTCGTCACTGCGGTAGGCCGGGTAGAACTCGGTCGGCGCCAGTGTCGGGGCGGTGATCGGGAAGGCGTACACCTTGCGCTCGGGCTCCGCCGCGATGATCGACGACTCCCGCTCCGCCGTGGTCACCAGCGCATGACGCTGCTCGGGCCGTACCTCGACGACGGCCGCGCCGAGTTCCTCGAAGTGCACCGAGACGTCGGGGCGCTCGAGGAGTTCCGCGACGTTCTCGACGTCGGTTCCGCGGACACGTTCGACGGACGCGATGTCTGCGGAGGAACGCAGCGCGTTCAACCCGCTCTCCTGGTTGCTCTGGTCGAGCAACACCACGTACCGGCCGGTGTACTCCGCTCCCTGGCCTTCGAATCGGGGGTGGGGCCGATCGGGGTGCTCGCCGAAGGCGCGCCTGTCCATGGGTCCGTTCGCCATTGAATTTCCCGCTTTCTGTGCGCTGCTCCCCCCGTTCGTGGACACACGTCGGGACACGCAGGGTCAGCGCCGGACAAAGGGGGCGCGGATCGGTCGCGTGGATCGACGCGTACTGCCGTGACCTGCAAGGATTCCCTTCGCCAGGCCGTCGGCATCGCCCCCCGGTACACCGTCGCATCGAGCACGGAGGCCCGCAACACGACGGCTCACGGGACGTGCCCGGTCACCCTTTCAACGCGTCGTACGCCACCCCGGTGAGCCGCTCGGACGCGGCCCAAAGCCGTTCTCCCGCCGCGTCGTTGAGCGTCCACGGCGCCCGCCAGGACGGGGCGGGCGCCCCGCGCCACATCATGAACGACGGTCCGGTGAAGGAGTCCGGCCGCACGTCCGGCGCCGTGGCCGCGTACAGGACGGGCAGCGCGCCGGCCTCCGCGGACTGCGCGAAGACCCGGTTGCCGAGCTCCATCACCCGCCCGACGAGCCTGCGCCCCTCCATGCGGGGCGCGGCGCCCTGCAGGTTGGTGGCCGCGTACCCGGGATGGGCCGCGGCCGCCACCACGTCCGCGCCGTGCGCCGCGAGCCGGCGCGCGAGCTCGTGGACGAAGAGCAGATTGGCGGTCTTGGAGCGGGCGTAGGCGATCCAACGCCGGTAGCGGCGCTCGCTGTTGAGGTCGCCGATGTCGATGTTGGCCACGGCGTGCATCTCGCTGGAGACGCTCACCACGCGGGCGCCGGCGGTGGCGAGCAGCGTCGGCAGCAGCAGCCCGGTGAGCGCGAAGTGCCCGAGGTGGTTGACCCCGAACTGCGTCTCGAACCCGTCCGCCGTGGTCCCGTAGGGCAGCGCCATCACCCCGGCGTTGTTGACCAGCAGATCGAGGTAGTCGTAGCGGTACGAGGCCGCGAACTCCCGTACGGAGCCCAGGTCCCCGAGATCCAGCCGCGCGAACTCCGCGATCGCTCCCGGCACTTCACCCACGATCCGGTCCGCCGCCGCGTTTCCCCGCGCCTCGCTCCGGCATGCGAGGACAACCCGCGCCCCCTTGCGCGCCAGTTCCCGCGCGACGACGTACCCGAGTCCGCTGTTGGCCCCGGTGACGACGGCGATGCGCCCGCGCTGGTCGGGGACGGCCTTCTCGTTCCAGCCGGGCATGGGCGGGCTCCCTCCGGGTGCGGGTGCTTCCCAGCGTAGGAGAGGGGTCCGGCATGTCGCCCGAGGGGTTCCTCGGCCGCCCGGTACAACTTTTTCCGCTGGGCACTCATCCAACAGAACGTACACATCCACCCATTCGCCCGACGGAGGCGGATATGCCATGTTTGTTCACTCTCAGCGACGATCCCGACGCGGCGTAGCCGCCCTTCTGTCCGCGGGCCTCCTGGGGCTCGCGGGCGCCGGAGCGGCATGGAGCGCGACGGCAGGGACGGCGACGGCGGCACAGGGCCTGCGTACCTGCGCCGTGAGCGACCTCTACGTCTCCATGGGGCGCAAGGAGGGCGCGGCGGGCTCGGTGTACTGGCCGATCCGGTTCACCAACACCAGTGCGACGAGCTGCACCCTGCGCGGTTATCCGGGCGTCAGCGTCCTGGACCCGGCGCACCGGCAGATCGGCCCGGCGGCCACGCACAGCGGCCGGCCCTTCGCCACCGTGGTCCTCGCCCCCGCCCACTCCGTCTCCGCGGTGATCCGTACGACCAACGGCCCCATCGGCGGGCCCTGTCTGCGCACCGGCACCTATCTGCGCATCTACCCACCGGCCTCGTACCAGGCGGTGCTCGTCCCGGCCTCCTGGACGATCTGCTCGCACCTCTTCCAGGTCGGCCCGGTGAACACCCAGGGCGCCCTCTGAGCAGCCCGAAGGGGCGGCACCTCCGCACAGGTGCCGCCCCTCCTTTGGTGATCCGGAGCCGCCGCCCATCGGTATTGAGGGTCGGGGACGGGCGGCGGCTCCGGGGCCTTCGTGGCCGTAGGGCCTACCGGTGGTCGCTGCCCGCCGACTGGGTGGCGGCGCGTCCCGCCTCCAGGCGGGCCACCGGGATCCGGAACGGTGAGCAGGAGACGTAGTCGAGACCCACCTCGTGGAAGAAGTGGACCGACTCCGGGTCACCGCCGTGCTCGCCGCAGACGCCGAGCTTCAGGTCGGGACGGGTCTCGCGGCCCGCCTTCACCGCGGCGGCGACCAGCGAGCCCACGCCGTCCTTGTCGATCGTCTCGAAGGGCGACACCCCGAAGATGCCCTTCTCCAGGTAGGCGGTGAAGAACGAGGCCTCCACGTCGTCCCGGGAGAAGCCCCACACCGTCTGGGTGAGGTCGTTGGTGCCGAAGGAGAAGAACTCCGCCGCCTCCGCGATCTGGCCGGCCGTGAGGGCCGCGCGCGGGAGCTCGATCATCGTGCCGATGGCCAGCTTGAGCTGGGTACCCGTCGCCGCCTCGACCTCCGCGATGACCTGGTCGGCCTCCTCGCGGACGATCTCCAGCTCCTGCACCGTGCCGACGAGCGGAATCATGATCTCGGCGCGCGGGTCGCCCTTGGCGTTCTTGCGCTCGGCCGCGGCCTCGGCGATCGCCCGTACCTGCATGGTGAACAGACCGGGGATGACCAGGCCGAGGCGCACGCCGCGCAGGCCCAGCATCGGGTTCTGCTCGTGCAGGCGGTGGACCGCCTGCAGCAGCCGCAGCTCGTTCTCGTGCGGGTCCTTGCGGGCCTCGGCGAGGGCGACCCGGACCGACAGCTCGGTGATGTCGGGCAGGAACTCGTGCAGGGGCGGGTCCAGGAGGCGGACCGTGACGGGCAGGCCGTCCATCGCGGAGAACAGCTCCACGAAGTCCTGCTTCTGCAGCGGGAGCAGCTCCTTCAGGGACTCCTCGCGCTCGGCGTCCGTGTCGGCCAGGATCAGCTTCTCCACCAGCTCACGCCGGTCGCCGAGGAACATGTGCTCCGTACGGCACAGACCGATGCCCTGGGCGCCGAAGCGACGGGCGCGCAGCGCGTCCTCGGCGTTGTCCGCGTTGGCGCGCACCCGCAGCCGGCGCTTGCGGTCGGCGAAGGCCATGATCCGGTGGACGGCCTCGACGAGTTCGTCGGCGTCGTTGGCGCCGGCGTGCATCCGGCCCTCGAAGTACTCGACGACCGGGGAGGGCACCACCGGGACCTCGCCCAGGTAGACCTTGCCGCTGGAGCCGTCGATGGAGATGAGGTCGCCCTCCTCCACGACGTGTCCGCCGGGCACGGTCATCCGCCGCCGCTTGGTGTCGACCTCGAGCTCCTCGGCACCGCAGACACAGGTCTTGCCCATGCCGCGCGCGACGACGGCCGCGTGGGAGGTCTTGCCGCCGCGCGAGGTCAGGATGCCCTCGGCCGCGATCATGCCGTCGAGGTCGTCGGGGTTGGTCTCCCGGCGGACCAGGATGACCTTCTCGCCGGAACGCGACCACTTCACCGCGGTGTACGAGTCGAAGACGGCCTTGCCGACCGCCGCACCCGGGGAGGCCGCGATGCCCCGGCCGACCTGCTCGACCTTCGCGTGCTCGTCGAACTTCGGGAACATCAGCTGGGCGAGCTGGGCGCCGTTGACGCGCTGCAGGGCCTCGGTCTCGTCGATCAGCCCCTGGTCCACGAGCTGCGTGGCGATACGGAAGGCCGCACCCGCCGTGCGCTTGCCGACGCGGGTCTGCAGCATCCACAGCTGGCCGCGCTCGATGGTGAACTCGATGTCGCAGAGATCCTTGTAGTGGTTCTCAAGGGTCTCCATGATCTGCATCAGCTGGTCGTACGACTTCTTGTCGATCTGCTCCAGCTCAGCGAGCGGGACGGTGTTGCGGATGCCCGCGACCACGTCCTCGCCCTGTGCGTTCTGCAGGTAGTCGCCGTAGACGCCCTGGTGGCCGGAGGCGGGGTCGCGGGTGAAGGCGACGCCCGTGCCGGAGTCCGGGCCGAGGTTGCCGAAGACCATCGAACAGACGTTGACGGCGGTGCCGAGGTCGTGCGGGATGCGCTCCTGGCGGCGGTAGAGCTTGGCGCGGTCGCCGTTCCAGGAGTCGAAGACCGCCTTGATGGCGAGGTCCATCTGCTCGCGCGGGTCCTGCGGGAAGTCCCGGCCGGCCTCGGTCTTGACGATCTTCTTGAACTTGGTGACCAGCTTCTTGAGGTCGGCCGCCTCCAGCTCGGTGTCGACGGTGACCTTCTTGGCCGTCTTCGCCGCCTCCAGCGCGTCCTCGAAGAGGTCGCCCTCGACGCCGAGGACCGTCTTGCCGAACATCTGGATGAGGCGCCGGTAGGAGTCCCAGGCGAACCGCTCGTCGCCGGCCTGCTCGGCGAGGCCCTTCACGGACTTGTCGGAGAGCCCGATGTTGAGGACCGTGTCCATCATTCCGGGCATCGAGAACTTCGCGCCGGAACGGACCGAGACGAGCAGGGGGTTGTCGGCCTGGCCGAGCTTCTTGCCCATGCGCTGCTCCAGCGCGTCGAGGTGCGCACTCACCTCGTCACGCAGTGCCGCCGGCTCCTCGCCGCTGTCGAGGTAGACCTTGCAGGCTTCGGTCGTGATGGTGAAGCCAGGAGGAACGGGGAGTCCCAGGTTGGTCATCTCGGCGAGGTTCGCGCCCTTGCCACCCAGGAGGTCCTTGAGGTCTTTGTTTCCCTCGGTGAAGTCGTAAACGAACTTCGCTACATGGGGTTCTTTGTTTTCCGACACGGTCTCGACTCCCTCGAGGACGCGGTGGCTGCCCTGACGGCGAGGAACATACCCAGATCAAAGGCGTCTGGGTACGTCTACTCGCGTGTCATGCGCCCGTAACCAGTCGTCCGCCAGCGGATCGAAAGTCAAAGCTTGGCAAGCGGTGACGGGCAGATGTTTTCACTTCTTGAACGCAAGACCGCCCATGAGCACGGCATTACGCTCAGATGAGCGGGCTTCCTGCACGTCTGATTTCGATCGATGAACGATCAAGGGGTGGCACCGAGTGCCACCCCTTGGAGAAGTGCAGTCGCCCAAGATCCGCTCATCTGAGCGCAACCCTTATCAAGGGTGGCAAGAATCACGCTCCCACAGAGCGCCGGATTTCACCATGCGGACGCGTTTCGGGACAGAAACCGGGGCAGAACGCGGCCGTCACACGCCCATCGCCAGCAGCCGTTCCTCCGCCCGCTGCGGCGCATACAGGTACTCCACGACCAGCGCACCGGCCCCCACCAGCCCGGCGCGCTCGCCGAGCCGCGAGGTGACGACGTCCAGATGAGCCGTGGAGCGCGGCAGCGCCCGCTGGTACAGCAGCTCCCGTACACCGGTGAGGAATGCGGTTCCGGCCAAATCCCCCGCGATCATCAGAACTCCGGGGTTGAGCAGCGTGACGACGGTCGCCAGCACGTCCCCGACCTGCCGCCCCGCCTCCCGCGCGAGCCCGACCGCCTCCGGGTGCCCGGCCGCCAGCAGATCCCGTACGTCCGAGCCGGACGCGGCCGGCACCCCCGCCTCCGCGAGCCGCCGCGCCACGGCGCCGCCACTCGCGACGGCGGCCAGACAGCCGTACGACCCGCACCGGCACAGCGCCTCCGCGCCCACCCGGATGTGACCGATGTCGCCGGCGCCCCCGTCGATGCCGCGGTAGATCGAGCCGTCGACCACGACCCCGGCGCCGATGCCGGTCGACACCTTGACCAGCACGAACGCCGAGCAGTCGGCGTATCCCGTGCGCTGTTCGCCGTACGCCATGAGGTTCGCGTCGTTGTCCACCAGCACCGGCACGGTGCCTGCGCCCGTGTGCTCGGTGAAGGATCTGGCGAGGCGGCCTCTTATGTCGTAGCCGTCCCAGCCCGGCATCATCGGCGGCTGCACGACCCGTCCGGTCTCGCTGTCGACGGGCCCCGGCACCGCGAGTCCGATCCCGCACACCGACTGCGCCCGCTGCCCGGCCTTCTCCAGCAACTCGGCGAACCAGCGGCCGAGTTCACCGAGCACGGCGTCCGGGCCGTCCTCGATGACGAGGATGCCGGAGTGCTCGGCGAGGATCTCGCCGGTCAGGGTGAGGAGGGCGGCGCGGGCGTGGCGGGTGTCGAGGTCGGCGGCGAGGACCACGGCGTGCTCGTCGTCGAACTCCAGCGTGATGGAGGGGCGGCCACCGAGCGGTGAGTCGACCGGGCCGCCGGCGCCCTCGCGCAGCCAGCCCGCACGGAAGAGCCGGTCGAGGCGCTGGCCGACGGTGGCGCGGGACAGCCCGGTGGCCTGCTGGAGCGCGCCGCGCGTGGTCGCACGCCCGCTTCGCACCAGTTCGAGGAGATCTCCGGCGCTCGCCTGGCTCCGTCCGGTCATGCACACCCCCTTGTGTTTCTCAAGCTTGCATTACATCCTGGGTTTTGCGTGTTAAATAGACGTAACTCTACGGTAGCCACGACTAAACCGGTCGACCGCACGTCTTTCGGGGAGCCCCGAGTGGATCGCACTGCCCAACTCACCAGCCGTGCCGCACAGCACCCCATTGCATACGATCCACCCGCCGCGCCGGGTTCGCTGCACGTCAGGGCCGCCCGGGTGCTGGCGGACAACTGGACGGGAGCGTCCACGGTCCCCTCGCGCAGCCTGTATCCCCACCAGTGGTCCTGGGACTCGGCCTTCATCGCGATCGGTCTCAGGCACCTGTCGCCGTTACGGGCCCAGACGGAACTGGAGACGCTGCTGGCCGCCCAGTGGGAGGACGGCCGCATCCCGCACATCGTCTTCAACCCCTCCGTGCCCCTCGACGCGTACTTCCCGAGCCCCGACTTCTGGCGCTCCTCGACCGCGGGGCGCGCTGCGGGCGCCCCGCGCACCGTACAGACCTCCGGCATCGTGCAGCCACCGGTGCACGCGCTGGCGGCCTGGCTGGTGCACTGTGCCGACCCGGGACTGTCCCGTGCGCGCGGCTTCCTCACCCGGGTGTATCCCCGGCTGGCCGCCTGGCACCGCTATCTGCTGCACCGGCGGGACCTGGGCGGCGGCGGCCTGGCGTCCGTCGTGCACCCCTGGGAACAGGGCATGGACAACAGCCCCTGCTGGGACGCCCCGCTCGCCCGCATCACACCCGCGCCGGCCCGCTCCTTCCGCCGCGCCGACCTCGACCACGGGGCCGCCGAGGACCGGCCGACGGATCTGGACTACGGGCGGTACGTACGGCTGGCGACGGACTACCGGGACCGCGGTTACGCCGACCACGGCGCCGAGTTCGCGGTCGAGGACCCGTCCTTCAACGCGCTGCTCATCGCCTCCGAGCACGCCCTGGCCCGGATCGCGCACGAGCTGGGCGCGCCGGGCACGGCCCGCCACGCGCGTGCGGAGCGCCTGACGGGCGCGCTGCTCGAAAGACTCTGGGACCCGGCGGAGGGGATGTTCTTCTGCCGGGACGTGCGCGGCGGGCAGCTGATCCGGGAGCGGAGCGTCTCGGGCCTCGTACCGCTCCTGCTGCCCACGCTCCCGCGCGAGACGGCCGCCGCTCTCGTCCGCACGGCCTGCGGCCCGCACTTCGGCCTCGGCGACGCGACCCGCCTCGTCCCCTCCTACGACCTCCTCGGCGAGGCCTTCGACCCGCACCGCTACTGGCGGGGTCCGGCCTGGTTCAACACGAGCTGGCTGCTGGAGCGGGGGCTGCGCACACACGGCGAGCAGTCGCGGGCCGACGCGCTGCGGGAGGCCGTCCTGGACATCGCCGGCACCTCCGGGTTCGCCGAGTACGTGGACCCGTTCACCGGCGAGGCGTGCGGCGCGAGGGGGTTCGGCTGGACCGCCGCGCTCGCGCTGGACCTGCTCCACGAGCGCCCCGGGCACGGCGTGTCCCGCACGGGCATCGGCACGTTCGACACAAGTGACGTCGGCAGAAGCGACGTCGACAGAAGCGACCTCGGCAGTGGCGACTTCGGCAGAAGCGGCTGCGCCGGAAGTGACTTCGCCAGGAGCGACGAGGAAGTCAGGGGAGGCGACCGGGCATGACGGACCGGCATCATCTGCTCGTGCACGGCGGGACGTTCGCGGCCGTCGGCGACGGGGGGGACATCAGCGGCGTACGGGGGTCGGGCTCCCCGGACGGGTTGTTCGTGCGCGATGCCCGGCATCTGAGCCGCTGGCAGCTGACGGTCGACGGCGCGGTGCCGGAGTCGCTCACACCGGTCGCCGACGGCGACACGGCACGCTGCGTCCTGGTCCCGCGCGGCGGACGCCAGGAGCCGCCCGCGTACACGATCTTCCGCGAGCAGGCCGTCGGTGACAGCGCGTTCGTCGAGTCGCTGCGGGTGACCAGCAACCGCCCGGTGCCGACCACGATCCGCCTCGCGCTCACCGCGGACGCCGACTTCACCGACCAGTTCGAGCTGCGCTCCGACCACCGCACCTACACCAAGATCGGCGCCACCCGCTCCCGCCAGGTCCTCGACGACGGCGTGGAGTTCAGCTACCAGCGCGGTGAATGGCGTTCCTGTACGACGGTGACGGCCGAGCCCGCCCCGGACGGCGTCGAGGAGACGGGCACAGGCGCCCGGCGCCTGGTCTGGACACTGGAACTGGAGCCGCACGGCACCGCGGAACTGGCGCTGCGGGTGGCCGCCCGCCCGCACGGAGCGGTTCCGGGCCCCCGTGTTCCCGACTCGCCCGCCGCCGCCAACGCCCGGCTCCTCGCACTGGAGGGGGAGTTCGCGGAGGGCGTGCCCTTCCCGACCGGCTGGCCCGAGCTGGCGGCGGCCTGCGCACGCGGTCTCGCGGACCTGGCCTCGCTGCAGGTCACCGCGACCGGCCCGGACGGCGAGGAGCTGCGCGTACCGGCGGCCGGCGCCCCCTGGTTCCTGACCCTGCTGGGCCGCGACGCCCTGCTCACCTCCCTGTTCGCCCTCCCCTACCGCCCGCAGCTCGCCGCCGCCACGCTGCCCGCCCTCGCCGCCACCCAGGCGACCGAGACCGGCGTGGACTCGGTGTCCCAGCCCGGCAAGATCGTGCACGAGGTACGGCACGGGGAGCTGGCGCACTTCGGACAGGTGCCGTACGGGCGCTACTACGGGTCGGTGGACGCGACCCCGCTGTTCCTCGTGCTGCTCGGTGCCTATGTCGAGCAGACCGGGGACCTGGCACTCGCGCGCCGGCTGGAGCCCCACGCGCGTGCGGCGATCGGCTGGATGCTGGATCACGGCGGGCTCACCTCCCGCGGCTACCTCGTCTACCGCGCCGACCAGGGCGGCCTCGCCAACCAGAACTGGAAGGACTCCCCCGGCGCGATCTGCTCCGCCGACGGGACCCGGGCGACCGGGGCCGTGATGGCGGCCGGCGCCCAGGGGTACGCCTACGACGCACTGCGCCGCACGGCCTGGGTCGCGCGCACGGTCTGGGAGGACGAGGTGTACGCGGCGCTCCTGGAGCAGGCGGCCGGTGATCTGCGGGACCGTTTCCAGCGGGACTTCTGGATGCCGGACCGGTCCTTCCCGGCGCTGGCTCTGGACGGCAAGGGCAACCAGGTGGACGCGCTCGCCTCGGACGCCGGGCATCTGCTGTGGTCGGGGCTGCTGGACAAGGAGTACGGGGAGCTGGTGGGCCGGCGGCTGCTGGAGCCGGACTTCTTCTCGGGGTGGGGTGTGCGGACGCTGGCCGCGGGCCAGGCTGCGTATCACCCGCTGTCGTACCACCGGGGTTCGGTGTGGCCGCACGACAACGCGCTGATCGCGTTGGGGCTGGCGCGGTACGGGCTGCATGACGAGGCCCGTACGGTGGCCCACGCCCTGGTCGACGCGGCGACGGCCGCGGGGCATCGGCTGCCTGAGGTGATCGCCGGGTATGGGCGGGATACGCATGCGGAGCCTGTGCCTTATCCGCACGCGTGTGTGCGGGAGTCTCGGTCGGCGGCGGCTCCCTTGGCGCTGCTCACCGCCGTGGGGGGCGCGTAAGAGCTCGGCCGGTTCGGTCGACTGGCGGGTGCGGGTTCGTTGTGGTTGATCGCGCAGTTCCCCGCGCCCCTGAAAGCGTTGCCCGCGCCCCCCGTGAGGAACGAGCCGCAGCGTTGCCCAGGCGTTTGCCCGGTGTTTGCCTCGTCCCCCTGAACAGGGGGACGAGGCAGCCCGTACGGAATGGCGGCGGGCCAAGCGGGTCCTGGAAGTGATCCGTGTTGCCTCCCCAGCGTGGCCCGCCGCCTTTCCACGGGTCTCGCACGGAAGGACCTTCGGGTGCCTGTCTTCACGCGCGTTCGTCAGGAGCCGGATACGGCCGACACCATCACCGATGGCACGGCACCCGAGGTCGGTCTGCGCTCCCGCCTCGCCGGGTGGCGCGACCGGCACCCCACGGCCGTCCGTAACACCCGGTGGACGGTCACCGTCCTCGCCGCCGTCCTCGTCCTCGGTGCGCTGCTGCTGCCGAACCGTCTGACCACGCTGGAGGCCGGACGGTGGTTCACGCGGATACCCGTGGAGGCCATCATCGGGGCGGCCGTCGCGCTGGCGTTGCCGCGGCGGCCCAGGCTGGTGGTGGCGGCGCTGTCGGGGGCGGCGCTCGGGGCGATGGTGGTCCTGAACCTGCTGGACATGGGGTTCGTGGAGTACCTGGGGCGGCCCTTCAACGTCGTACTGGACTGGGAGCTGCTGCCCGACGCGCAGTCGTACATCGCGGACTCGATGGGCAAGGCGGTGGAGGTCGGGGCGACCATCGGGGTCTTCGTCCTCATCTTCGTGGTCCTCGGCGTGATGGCGCTGGCGATGGTGCGGCTCAGCAACCTGCTCGCGCTGCACAAACAGATCGCGACCCGGGGGACCTTGGCCGCCGCCGTCGTCTGGGTCACCTGCTCCGCCCTGGGGCTGCAGATCGCCGGGGTTCCGGTCGCGTCCGACCGTACGGCCGGGGCAGTCGCCGTCCAGGCGGTCCGGGTGCGGGACACGCTGCGGGACGAGGCCGAGTTCCAGAAGGTGGCCAAGGTCGACGAGTTCGGCAACACACCGCCCGGCCAGCTGGTGCCGGATCTGCGCGGGAAGGACATGATCTTCACGTTCATCGAGAGCTACGGCCGCAGCGCGATCGAGGACCCGGTCGAGGCGCCCGGTGTCGACGCGACGCTCGACGCCCGCACCAAGGCCCTCGCCAAGGCGGGCTTCCACGCCAGGAGCGGCTGGCTGACGTCGGCGACCTACGGCGGCAGCAGCTGGCTCGGGCACTCCACCACCATGTCGGGCCTGTGGATCAGCAACCAGCAGCGCTACCGCACGCTCATGGCGAGCGACCACATGAGCCTCACCGAGGCGTTCAAGAAGACGGGCGACTGGGACACGGTCGGGATCATGCCGGGGGTGCAGAAGAGCTGGCCGGAGTCGAAGTTCTACGGCCTGGACTCCTACCGCAACGCCTTCCAGATGGGCTACAAGGGCCCGAAGTTCAGCTGGTCGACGATGCCGGACCAGTACGCACTCCAGCAGTTCCAGAACCTGGAGCACAGCAAGAAGCGCAGCAAGCCCCTGATGTCGCTGGTCATCCTGACCTCCAGCCACCAGCCGTGGGCGCCGATCCCCAAGATGGTCCCCTGGGACGACCTCGGTGACGGCTCGGTGTTCAAGGCCATCCAGAAGGCCGGCAACAAGCCGTCGGACATCATCGCCAGCTCGCCCAGGTCCCAGGCGGAGTACGGCAGGTCGGTCCAGTACTCGGTGACCGCCCTCACCCAGTGGCTGGAGCGCTACGGCAACGACAACACCGTCCTGGTCTTCCTCGGCGACCACCAGCCCATCGCCCGCGTCAGCGGCAACCACGCCAGCCGTGACGTGCCGGTCTCGATCGTCGCCAAGGACCCCAAGGTCCTCGACAAGATCGACAGCTGGGGCTGGTCGGACGGCCTGCGCCCGGCGCACGACGCCCCGGTCTGGAAGATGAGTGCGTTCCGCGACAAGTTCCTGACGGCATACGGCTCGACCCCGCACCCGAAGAAGGACTGAGGGGCCCCGGGCGGCTCAGCCGCCGGAGGTGTCCAGCTCCGCGTCCTCGCCGATTCCCGCGCAGTCGTACGGGTCCTTGAGCCAACCGTCCGGCAGGACCACCCGGTTGTTGCCGGAGGTGCGGCCGCGGGGGCCGTCGGCGCCGGTGGGCCAGGGCTGGTCGAGGTCCAACTCGTCGAGCCCGGCCCGGAGCTCGGCGAGAGAGGACGTGATCGCGAGGCGCTTGCGCATCTCACTGCCGACCGCGAAGCCCTTCAGGTACCAGGCGACGTGCTTGCGGAAGTCGACGACACCCTTGGACTCGTCGCCGATCCACTCGCCGAGGAGGGTGGCGTGGCGGACCATGATGTCGGCGACCTCGCGGAGGGCGGGGCGCGCGATGGCATCCGTACGCCCCTCGAAGGCCGCCACCAGGTCCGCGAACAGCCACGGCCGGCCGAGGCAGCCGCGGCCCACGACCACGCCGTCGCAGCCCGTCTCCCGCACCATCCGCAGCGCGTCCTGGGCCGACCAGATGTCGCCGTTGCCGAGGACGGGGATCTCCGGCACATGCTCCTTGAGGCGGGCGATCGCGTCCCAGTCCGCGGTGCCGCCGTAGTGCTGGGCGGCGGTGCGGCCGTGCAGGGCGATGGCCGTCACGCCCTCCTCCACGGCGATCCGGCCGGCGTCGAGGAAGGTGATGTGGTCGTCGTCGATGCCCTTGCGCATCTTCATGGTGACCGGGAGGTCGCCCGCGCCCGAGACCGCCTCGCGCAGGATGGCGCGCAGCAGGTTGCGCTTGTAGGGCAGGGCCGAGCCGCCGCCCTTGCGCGTCACCTTGGGGACCGGGCAGCCGAAGTTCAGGTCGATGTGGTCGGCGAGGTCCTCCTCCGCGATCATGCGGACGGCCTTGCCGACGGTGGCCGGGTCGACGCCGTACAGCTGGATCGAGCGCGGCTTCTCCGTCGCGTCGAACTGGATCAGCTGCATGGTCTTCTCGTTGCGCTCGACCAGCGCCCTGGTCGTGATCATCTCGCTCACGAACAGGCCCTTGCCGCCACTGAACTCTCTGCACAGGGTGCGGAAGGGCGCGTTGGTGATCCCGGCCATCGGGGCCAGGACGACGGGCGGCTCGACGGTGTGCGGGCCGATCTGCAGCGGGGACACGGGCGTGGGCATTGGGCCATTGTCGCGCATCGGCAGTGATCATGTGGCAGCCGTCGGGGTGATCATGTAACAGCCATTAGTTAGCAGCACTATTAGTTAGACACACTATCGATGCGGGCGTAGAGTGAAACGCATGCCCGAGCTCAGCCACCGCCGACGCTTCCTGGTCCTCGCGATCTGCTGTATGAGCCTGCTGATCGTGAGCCTCGACGTCACAGCTCTGAACGTCGCCCTGCCGTCGATGCAACGGGAGCTGCACGCGAGCACCGCCGGACTGCAGTGGACCATCGACGCGTACACGCTGGTCCTGGCCTCGCTGTTGATGCTCTCCGGCTCCACGGCCGACCGCATCGGCCGCAAGCGGGTCTTCATGGCGGGCCTGATCATCTTCACCGCGGGCTCGCTGCTGTGCTCCCTCGCCCCGAACCTCGACTCGCTCATTGCCTTCCGCATGATCCAGGCGGTGGGCGGTTCCATGCTCAACCCGGTCGCCATGTCGATCATCACCAACACCTTCACCGACCCGGCCGAGCGCGCCCGTGCGATCGGTGTCTGGGGAGGCGTGGTCGGCATCTCGATGGCCGCGGGGCCGCTGGCCGGCGGGCTGCTGGTGGAGTCGGTGGGCTGGCGCTCGATCTTCTGGGTCAACCTGCCGGTGGGCCTCGCGGCCCTGCTGCTGACGCTGCGCTACGTTCCCGAGTCCCGCGCGCCCAAGGCCCGCCGTCCCGACCCGGTCGGCCAGCTCCTGGTGATCGCCCTGTTCGGCTCCCTGACGTACGCGATCATCGAAGCCCCGAACTCGGGCGCGGACTACGTGCTGCCCTTCGTCGCGGTCGCGCTGGCCGCCCTGGCGGGGCTGCTCTGGTACGAGCCGCGTCGCGACGAACCGCTGATCGACCTGCGGTTCTTCCGGTCGGTGCCGTTCAGCGGGGCGACGGTGATCGCGATCAGCGCGTTCGCCGCGCTCGGCGGGTTCCTGTTCCTTTCGACGCTGTATCTGCAGAACGTGCGCGGGTACGACGCCCTGCACGCGGGGCTGTGGATGCTGCCGATGGCGGTGCCGACGTTCCTGTGCGCGCCGCTGTCCGGGCGGCTGGTGGGGAGCAGGGGGCCGCGGCTGTCGCTCCTCGTCGCCGGTACGGCGATCACGGCGAGTGGGGTGCTGTTCGCCGGGTTCGAGGCCGAGACGTCGAACGTGACGCTGTTCGTCGCTTACCTGCTGTTCGGTATCGGGTTCGGGTTCGTGAACGCGCCGATCACCAATACGGCGGTGTCGGGGATGCCTCGTGCCCAGGCGGGGGTGGCGGCCGCCGTCGCGTCCACCAGCCGGCAGCTCGGGCAGACGCTCGGCGTCGCTGTGGTGGGGGCGGTGTTGGCCTCCGGTGTGGGGGCCTCGTCGTACAGGGACGTGTTCGTGTCGGCCTCCGTGCCGGGATGGTGGATTCTCACGGGGTGTGGGGCTGCGGTGCTCGGTCTTGGGGCGCTCAGCAGTGGGCGGTGGGCTCGGCGTAGTGCTGAGCGCACGGCTGCGGAGCTTGACTCTGCTGAGGTGCGCCAAGCCGCGGGGGTCAGTGCGTAGTTTGGCGGGTGCGGGTCGGTGGGGGCTTGTCGCGCAGTTCCCCGCGCCCCTTAAAAGCCGCTGCACCCACGCTGGTTACTCCGCGCCCCCTCAAGGCCGCTCCACCCACGCCGGTCCAGGCGCGCCCCTTCAAGGCCGCTCCACCAACGCCGGTCCAGTCGCGCGCCTTCAAGGCCGCCCCACCCACGCCAGTTTCCCCGCACCCCCTCAAGGCCGCCCCACCCACGCCAGTTTCCCCGCACCCCCTCAAGGCCGCCCCACCCACGCCGGTTTCCCCGCACCCCCTCAAGGCCGCCCCACCCACGCCAGTTTCCCCGCGCCCCCTCAAGGCCGCTGCCCCTGTGCCGGTCGAGTCGTGCCCCTCTTGAGGGCGATCTCATGGAGCCTCTCCAGTCGCGCCCTCGACTCCTCGTCCGCCGGGACGTACGTGACCATCCGGGAGCCCAGTTCCGGGCCGAGCCACAGTTCGGACTGGTCCACGACCACTCGGCCCACCAGGCGGTTGAGGAACTCCTTGCGTTTGCTGTGGGCGGCGACCACCTCGTGGCGCTCCCAGGCCTCGCAGAACTCCGGGTACTCGCGGAGGCGCTTGAGGAGCATCTTCCAGGCGGGTTCGGTGAGATGGCCGGCCATGACGGCGCGCAGGCGGGCCGCCATCAGGCGGCGGGTGTCCTCCAGGTGCACGATCGAGTTGCGCCAGTCGTCGTTCGTGTAGGACAGCAGGATGCAGTTGCGGTCCTCGGGCGGTACCGCCTCCAGGTCGCACAGCAGCAGGCCGAGGGTGCGGTTGTGCGCGAGGATGTCGTACCGGCTGTTCTGGATGCTGGCGGGGTACGGCTCCAGCTGCTCCAGCATGGCCCGCAGGGCGGGTGTCACCGACGGGCACAGCAGGGCCGGTGTCGGGTCCACCGCGCCGGCCAGCTGGAAGAGGTGGGCGCGCTCGGTGGCGTCGAGCATCAGGGTGCGGGCGAGGGCGTCGAGGACCTGGACGGAGACCTGGATGTCACGGCCCTGTTCGAGCCAGGTGTACCAGGTGACGCCGACCGCGGAGAGCTGGGCGACCTCCTCACGGCGCAGACCGGGCGTGCGGCGCCGGCGCCCGCGCGGGAGCCCCACCTCCTCGGGGGTGATGCGCTCGCGGCGACTGCGCAGGAAGGCCGCCAGCTCATGGCGCCGCACCTCGGCGCCCATGCCGTGGGAGCGCGGGGCCGCCGTCTCCTGGGTCGTCACCTGAGCCATCGTCGCCATGCCTCCAGGCTGCCGCACTGCGGACACTGTTTCCAGGTGGTTCTTCTACCAGGATAAGAAGACTCTGGTACCAGCCTGGGAGGGGGCGCACGCTCAGAAGCGTGACCGAAACCATCGCTACACGCACCGTCCGTTCGCCGGCCGCGCCACCCTCGCTCGGCGGCCTCGGACTCTTCACCGTGCTGCTGGCAGCGGCACTTCCTCTCATCGACTTCTTCATCGTCAATGTCGCCCTGCCGACCATCGGCCGGGACCTGCACGCGAGTGAGGCCGTCCTCGAGCTCGTCGTCGCGGGGTACGGGCTCGCGTACGCCGTGCTGCTCGTCCTCGGCGGACGGCTGGGCGATCTGTTCGGACGGCGGCGGTTCTTCCTCGGCGGTGTGGCGGCCTTCGGGCTGACCTCGCTGGCCTGCGGACTCGCGCCCAACGCCTGGGCCCTGGTCGCGGCGCGGGTCGCGCAGGGCGCGGCGTCCGCCGCGATGCTGCCGCAGGTCCTCGCCACCATCCAGGCGGCGACCTCGGGACAGCGGCGGGCGAAGGCCATGGGGCTTTACGGCGCCACGGCCGGACTGTCCATGGTGGCCGGGCAGATCCTCGGCGGGATCCTGGTGGCGGCCGACATCGCCGGCACCGGCTGGCGCTCGGTGTTCCTGGTGAACGTGCCCGTGGTGATCGCGGGCCTGGTGCTCGCCGCCCGTGCCGTCCCGGAGACCCGCTCCCAGCACCCGGAGCCGGTCGACGGTCCCGGCACCGTCCTGCTGACCGCCTCCCTGCTCGCGCTGCTGGCCCCGCTCACCGAGGGCCGTTCGGCGGGCTGGCCACTGTGGACATGGCTGTCGCTGGCGGCGTTCCCGTTCCTCGCGGCCGCGTTCTACGCGGTGGAGCGCCGGGCGGACCGCCGGGGCCGTACGCCGCTGGTCCCGCCCAGCCTCTTCGCGCTCACCTCGCTCCGCCGCGGACTGGTGATGATCGTGCCGTTCGGCGTCGGCTTCAGCGGCTTCATGTTCGTCGTCGCGGTGGCGCTGCAGCGGGGCGCGGGGCTCGGGCCGGTCCCGGCGGGGCTGGCGCTCGCGCCGATGGCCGTCGTCTTCCTCTTCGTCTCGCTCGCCGGGCCGCGGCTGGTCGCCCGGTACGGCACCCGGGTGGTGACCGCCGGAGCGCTGATCCAGGGGGCGGGCATCGGCCTGATGGCGCTGGCCGCCTGGCGGTCCTGGCCGGACCTCGGCTTCGTCGAACTGCTCCCCGGAGCGGCTCTCGCCGGCGGCGGTCAGGCGCTCCAACTCCCCATCATCTTCCGGGTCGTGCTGTCCGAGGTGGAGCCCGCGAGGGCCGGTGTCGGCAGCGGCGTGATGATGACGACCCAGCAGTCCTCCCTGGCACTCGGGGTGGCGGCCCTCGGTACCCTCTTCCTCTCCCTGGTCCCGGGTCTTGGCATGCGGGACGCCCTGGTCACCACGCTCCTGACCCAGTTGGGCTGTGTGGTCCTGACCGGCCTGCTCAGCCTGCGTCTGCCGCGCACCATCGGCTGACGCCCGCGCGATCCTGTGTGGAATGGGCCACGGCTTGGTCAACTCGCCGTGCGGAAGTCCCTGTTGATGTTGGTCTTGCTGCACACTCCTGTGCCGGAGGCGAGACATCATGCTGGAGATCAACACGAGCAAGGTGAGCCGCTGGGACCAGCACGGGCGCGAGCACGTCGTCCGAGTGCAGCGCAAGGGCGCACAGCGCATGATCAGATGTGACACGTGCGGCTGGCGCAAGGGTGCGCAGTTCCTGCCCTGGCTGAAGGCGGAGGAGCATCTGGCGGAGGCGCACCAGGCAACGGTGGATCCGGCGGGGGCATCGGACGCGTAGGGCTCCCGGGAGCGGACGGCCCGATGACTTTCCGCCGTCCCGGGAGTCGTACTCAGGACGACCGCCCACCCCGGAAGGCCGACCGATGAGCACTCTGTACGACACCCTGCAACGGCACGTCGACAACGGCTCCGTGCCCGGCGCCGTCGCCCTGGTGGCCCGCGGCGACGACGTCGAGGTGGTGACCGTCGGCTCGGTGGACATCGAAGGCACCGCCCCGATGTCCCGGGACTCCCTCTTCCGTATCGCCTCCATCACCAAGCCGATCACGGCGGCGGCGGTGCTGATGCTGGTGGAGGACGGGCTGCTCGGCCTGGACTCACCGGTCGAGGAGTGGCTGCCGGAACTGGCGAAGCCGCTCGTGGTCCGCACCCCCGGCTCCTCCGTCGAGGACGTGGTCCCGGCGGCCCGCCCGATCACCGTCGAGGACCTGCTCAGCTCCCGCACCGGCTGGGGCTTCCCCGCCGACTTCTCGCTCCCCGCGGTGCAGTCCCTGTTCACGGTCCAGAAGGACGGCCGGCACCTCCAGGACTGGCCGGACCACGACACCTGGCTGCGCCTCCTCGCCCAGGTGCCGATGCTGCACCAGCCGGGCGAGGCCTGGCTCTACGGCACCTCGTCCGATCTGCAGGGCATCCTGATCGCCCGGGCGTCGGGCCGTACGCTCCCCGAATTCCTCGCGGAACGGATCTTCGAGCCGCTGGGCATGCAGGACACGGCGTTCGAGGTCCCGTCGTCGAAACGGCACCGCTTCACCTCGTCCTACGCCCCGGCCGAGGACGGCACCCTCCAGCTGGCGGACACCCCGGACGGCGACTGGAGCCGCCTCCCACGCTTCCACTCCGGCGGCGGGGGCCTGGTCTCCACGGCCGACGACTGGCTCGCCTTCGCCCGCATGCTGCTGGACTCCGGCGGAGGCCTCCTCTCCCCCACCTCGGTCAGCCGTATGACCACCAACCACCTCACGGCCTCACAGCGGGACGCCGTCCCCCTCTTCCTGGAGGGCCAGGGCTGGGGCTACGGCGGCCAGGTCGACGTCACCCCGGCAGACCCCTGGAACGTCCCCGGCCGCTACGGCTGGGTAGGCGGCACCGGCACGACGGCCCACATCATCCCGCCGACGGGAAAGGTCACGATCCTGCTGACCCAGGCGTCAATGACAAACCCGACACCGACACCGGTGATGCGGGACTTCTGGGCCTGCGTGGCGGGAAGCTGACGCGCCCCGTAGGGGCGGGGGCTGTATTGAAATCGCGGCTTCCGCCGCGTGGGCGCGACCAGCCACGACGGACCCGCAGCCGATGAACACCCCGTCAAAGGCCCCGGCGGCGCTCAGCGCCGCAAGCCCCGCACCAACAGATCCACCACCGCCTCGAACTCCCCCTCCACCCCCGGCCGTTCCCACTCCTTGGCATAACCGGGGTCATGGAAGCGGCCGGTGGCCTGGAACAGGGCGCGGGCAGCAGTCGCCGGGTCCGCGACAGCGAAGACGCCCATTTCTACCCCCGCCCGCACGATCTCGGTCAACTGGCCGGTCAGCTCGGCGATATGGCCGCTGACCACCTCACCCGCATCACCGACCAGGACGGAGTACGTGGCGAACAGCTCGGGATCCCCGCCCGCCTTGCGGCGCTTGGCCGCGAAGAGCGCCGCGAACCATTCCCGCACCCGGGCCGCCGGGTCCCGTTCCGCGTCCGCGGCGATACCGGCCAGCTCCTGAGTCGTACGGTCCAGCCACCGCTTCGTCACCGCCTCCCGCAGCGCCGCCTTCGTACGGAAGTGGCGGTAGACGCTGCCGTGGCTGACGCCGAGCGCGCGGGCCACGTCGACCACGGTGGCCTTGGCCGGGCCGTGGCGGCGCAGCACCTCCTCGGTCGCCTCGAGGATGCGCTCGGCGGTCAGGGTCTCGGTGGTCGCAGGCATGCCTAGACGGTACCGGGCACCGTGATCAGCGCTCGCTGTCGAGCATGGCCATCTGGGCGGGGGCATACCGCTCGCCGGCGGCCGCGTCCGCCGGCACGGCGGCCTCGATGGCGGCGAGGTCGGCCGCGTCCAGGGTCACGTCCAGGGCACCCAGGGCCTCCCCCAGCCGCTCGCGGGTACGGGCGCCGATCAGCGGCACGATGTCCGTGTTGTGCCGCGGGCCCTGCGACAGCACCCAGGCGATGGCGATCTGCGCGACGGACACGCCCTTCTGCTCGGCGATCTTGCGCAGCGACTCGACCAGCGTGAGGTTGTGCTGAAGGTTGTCGCCCTGGAAGCGGGGCGTGTGGGCACGGAAGTCGTTCGCGGCGAACCCCTGGCCGGGCGTGACATGGCCGGAGATCAGCCCCCGGGAGAGGACGCCGTACGCGGTGACGGCGATGCCCAGTTCACTCAGGGTGGGCAGGATCTCCCGCTCGGGGCCTCGGGAGATGAGCGCGTACTCGATCTGCAGGTCGGCGATCGGGGCGGTGGCGGCGGCCCGGCGGATGGTGTCCGCGCCGACCTCGCTGAGGCCGATGTGGCGGACGTACCCCTTCTCGACCAGTTCCGCGATCGCGCCGACGGTCTCCTCGATCGGCACGTTCGGGTCGAGGCGGGCGGGGCGGTAGACGTCGATGTGGTCCACGCCGAGGCGCTGGAGGGAGTAGGCGGCGAAGGTCTTCACGGCGGCCGGGCGTCCGTCGAAGCCGTACCAGTCGCCGTCCGGTCCGCGCTGGGCGCCGAACTTCACGCTGAGCAGCGCGTTCTCCCGCAGGGCGGGCGGGGCGGTGCGCAGGGCCTCGCTGATCAGCAGTTCGTTGTGGCCCATGCCGTAGAAGTCGCCGGTGTCGAGCAGGGTCACGCCGGCTTCCAGGGCCGCATGGACGGTGGCGATGGACTCGGCGCGGTCCGCCTCGCCGTATATGCCGGACATGCCCATGCAGCCGAGGCCGAGGGCGGAGACCTGGGGGCCGGTGGTTCCGAGGTTTCGGGTTCGCATCGTCATGCATCCCACCCTGACATGACAGCTGACAGATTTCAATATCTGTCATTCCAACTTTACCGCCGCCGAGCCTCCCTCTCCAGGTTGGTCCAGACCTATTGACGAGAGGTCTGGACCAGAGCACTGTCATGCCTACGGCACCTCACCGATCCCCCACCGGGAGGCCCGATGCTCCGCCGCACCCTGGCCCTGCTCGCCACCGCGTTCGCGACCGCAGCCGTCGCCCAGCTGCCCGCCGCGCCCACCGCCTCGGCCGCCGACACCTGCGCGGTCAGGTCGAGGCCCGCAGGAAAGGCTCCGGGACTACCGGAGATCATTCGCAGTGCTCCGGCCTTCAGGTCGGGGGTGAAGGGAATCTCGTGGCTGCGTCGCGGTCTCGTTCCGGCGGAGCCGGACCCTGCTTCGTGATGGTGACGGATCGTCCACATGTTCCCGGTGACGACGCGGGTTCGACTTGCCTAGTGTGATCGTCATGCAGCTCCGGTACGCCTTCAGGTTGTACCCCGACGCCGCTCAGCAGGCCGCGCTGGCCAAGGCGTTCGGGTGCGCACGCGTCGTGTTCAACGACGCAGTGCGTGCCCGCGAGGACGCCCGTAAGGCCGGGAAGTCGTTCCCGACGGCCGGGCAACTGTCCACATGCCTGATCACAGAAGCGAAACGGACTCCGGAGCGGGCCTGGCTGGGTGAGGTGTCCGCCGTCGTCCTCCAACAGTCTCTGCGGGACGCTGAGGCCGCCTACAAGAACTTCTTCGCCTCCCTCAAGGGCACCCGGAAGGGGCCAAAACTGGGCCCGCCCCGCTTCAAGTCACGCAAGGACGCCCGGCAGTCGATCCGGTTCACGGCCAACGCCCGCTGGAGCATCACTGACGCCGGCCGTCTGAACCTGCCGAAGATCGGCGCGGTGAAGGTGAAGTGGTCCCGCCCCTGCCCGCCGACCCCACCTCCGTCACCGTCATCAAGGACGCGACCGACCGCTTTTTCGCCTCCTTCGTCATCGACAGCGACCGCGCCGCCGACGCGATGCGGATGCCGGAGACCGACCGCACCATCGGCATCGATCTCGGCCTGACCCACTTCGCGGTCCTCTCCGACGGCACGAAGATCGACTCCCCGCGCTTCCTCCGGCGCGCGGAGAAGAAACTGAAGAAGGCCCAAAAGGAACTGTCCCGCAAGCAGAAGGGATCCAAGAACCGGGCCAAGGCCCGCCTCAAGGTCGCCCGCGTCCACGCCAAGGTTGCCGACGCACGCCGCGAGTTCCACCACCAGCTCTCCACGAAGCTGATCTCCGAGAACCAAGGGATCGCCGTGGAGGACCTGGCGGTGAAAGGACTCGCGCGCACGAAGCTGGCCAAGTCCGTGCACGACGCCGGATGGGCCTCGTTCCTCAGCATGCCGGCCTACAAGGCCCAGCGCTACGGCCGCACCCTGGTCAAGATCGGCCGCTTCGAGCCGACCTCCCAGACCTGTTCCACCTGCGGCGTCAAGGATGGACCCAAACCCCTGTTCGTCCGGGAGTGGACTTGTAGCGCCTGCGGCACTGTCCATGACCGGGACACCAATGCCGCACTCAACGTGAAAACGGCCGCCGGACTGGCGGTATCAGCCTGCGGAGCGCCGGTAAGACCAGGAGCAATCCCGGCGCAGCGCGAAGAAACAGGAAGCCACGGACTCCCGACCGGAAACCGTGCCGCGTAGCGGCACAGCAATCGGTAGAGAAGGCCAGAATCCTCGTCCTCCAGGACGAGGAGCATGTCAATGGGAGAACTGGGACGGGCGGCCCCGGGCCCCGGACCCGGGCCCCAGCCCTCCAAGGGCCTGAAGACCGGGTTGGTCAACTAGGACGGCTCGAAGAACTGGACGTTCGGCGACAACGTGAAGGCCCTGCAGGGCCGTTGAACCCAGGCAGCCCCAGCATCGCGGCACCCCCCAGGAGCGACTACCGCGCAGTCAGCGCCAACTTGGCCCCCAGCGCCACGAACGACCCCGCGAACCCCCGCCGCAGCCAGGCCATCACCCGCGGTCGCGAGGTGACGCGGCTGCGGACGGACGCGGCGAGGATCCCGTACGCGGAAAAGACGACGAAGGTCGCCAGCATGAACACGCCGCTCAGCCAGAGCATCCGCGGCAGCGCATGCGGCGCACCCGGGTCCACGAACTGCGGCAGGAACGCGAAGAAGAAGATCGTCAGCTTGGGATTGAGGAGGTTGACGAGCACACCGCGGACGATCACCCGCCCCGCCGAACTCGGGGCGGCCTCCTCGTCCACGGCGATCGCCTCCTTGTCCCGCACCGTCGCCCACGCCATGTGGAGGAGATAGGCGATACCGGCGTACTTGAGGACCTGGAAGGCGGCCGCGCTCGCGTTGAGCAGTGCGGCGAGCCCCGTGACGGTGGCCAGCACATGCGGCACGATCCCGACCGTGCAGGCGAAGGCGGCGACGACACTCGCACGGCGGCCGTGCGACAGCCCGGCGGCCAGGGTGTAGACGACACCGGTGCCGGGCGTGGCGACGACGACAAGGGTGGTGAGGAGAAAGGCGAGACTCATGGGGCCAGCCTGGTAACGCAGCGGCCCCCGATACAGGGCCAATGCGAGACCTGTATCGGGGGCCACTACGGGAGCTTCCTCAGCCCGTCCGGCGTTTGAGGACGAGGCCCCTTCAGGGCCGGTCGGGAGTCTGGGGGCGGAGCCCCCAGGAAACTAGGCGCCGACGAGCCGCCCGGCCAGGTACCCCTCGATCTGGTCGAGGGACACCCGCTCCTGCTTCATGGAGTCACGCTCACGCACCGTCACCGCGTTGTCGTCCAGCGTGTCGAAGTCGACCGTCACGCAGTACGGCGTACCGATCTCGTCCTGGCGGCGGTAGCGGCGGCCGATGGCGCCGGCGTCGTCGAACTCGATGTTCCAGTTCTGGCGCAGCGCCTGGGCGAGGCCCTTGGCCTTCGGGGACAGCTCGGGGTTGCGGGACAGCGGGAGCACCGCGACCTTCACGGGGGCGAGGCGGTGGTCAAGGCGCAGCACCGTGCGCTTCTCCATCTTGCCCTTGGCATTGGGCGCCTCGTCCTCGACGTAGGCGTCGAGCAGGAACGCCAGCATGGTGCGGCCGACACCGGCGGCGGGCTCGATGACGTACGGGGTGTAGCGCTCGCCGGCCTCCTGGTCGAAGAAGTGGAGGTCCTGGCCGGAGGCCTTGGAGTGCGCGGTGAGGTCGTAGTCGGTGCGGTTGGCGACGCCCTCGAGCTCGCCCCACTCGCTGCCGCCGAACTGGAAGCGGTACTCGATGTCGGCGGTGCGCTTGGAGTAGTGGGAGAGCTTCTCCTGCGGGTGCTCGTACCACCGCATGTTCTCTTCACGCAGGCCCAGGCCGGTGTACCAGTTCCACCGCTCCTGCATCCAGTACTCCTGCCACTTCTCGTCCTCGCCCGGCTTGACGAAGAACTCCATCTCCATCTGCTCGAACTCGCGGGTGCGGAAGATGAAGTTGCCGGGCGTGATCTCGTTGCGGAAGGACTTGCCCATCTGCGCGATGCCGAACGGCGGCTTCTTGCGCGCGGCGGTCTGCGTCAGGGCGAAGTTGGTGAAGATGCCCTGGGCGGTCTCCGGGCGCAGGTACGCGACGGAACCGGAGTCCTGGGTCGGGCCGAGGTGCGTGGAGAGCAGACCCGAGAACTGCTTGGGCTCGGTGAACTGGCCCTTCGTGCCGCAGTTGGGGCAGTTGATGTCGGCGAGGCCGTTCTCGGGGACGCGGCCCTTCTTCTCCTCGTACGCCTCCTCCAGGTGGTCCGCGCGGTAGCGCTTGTGGCAGGAGGTGCACTCGGTCAGCGGGTCCGAGAAGGTGGCGACGTGACCGGAGGCCACCCAGACCTCGGGAGCCAGGATCACGGACGAGTCGATACCGACGACCTCCTCGCGCGACGTCACCATGTAGCGCCACCACTGGCGCTTGATGTTCTCCTTGAGCTCGACACCCAGGTGTCCGTAGTCCCAGGCGGCGCGCTGGCCGCCGTAGATCTCACTACAGGGGAAAACGAAGCCACGGCGCTTGCTCAGGCTGACGATGGTGTCGATCTTGTCGGCGGCCACGGTGCTCTCTTCATTACGACGACGGGCGAGGAAGCGAGACGCTTCAGAGCGAATGCTTCAGGGTACCGGCGTGGGCTCCCCCTCAATCAAATCGGTTCCCACTCGGATGTTTGTTGACAACGGTTTCCATCTTTGTTGAAAATGACTGTCATGAACGTACGACGACGCCTCATATCCACCGCGGCCACGGCCGCGGTCGCCGCCCTCGGCCTCACCACCCTCTCCGCCTGCTCCAGTGAGAGCGCCGCCGCGGGCAACACCGGCAAGTTCGACGTCGTCGCGTCGTTCTACCCGCTGGAGTTCCTCGCCGAGCAGATCGGCGGGAACCATGTGCACGTCACCAACCTGACCCAGCCCGGGCAGGAGCCGCACGACCTGGAGATCAGCGCACGGCAGACCGCGCAGCTCCAGGAGTCCGACGCGGTGCTCTACCTGAAGAACCTCCAGCCCGCCGTCGACGACGCGGTGGCCCAGTCCGAGGTCAAGACGAAGATCGACGCCGCCTCCCTCACCTCGCTGGAGAAGCACGGCAACGAGGTCGGCGGCCACGCGGCCTCCCACGACAGCTCCAAGAACGAGGAGCTGGCCGGGCTCGACCCCCACATCTGGCTCGACCCGGTGAGGTACGCCCAGGTCGCCGAGGGCGTCGGTGCCGCCTTCGAGAAGGCGGACCCGGCCCACGCGGCCGACTACAAGAAGAACACCGCGGCCCTGGTCAAGCGGCTCGAGGAACTCAACAACCGGTTCAAGGACGGCCTTTCGGGGACCAGGTCCAAGGTGTTCATCACCACGCACGCCGCCTTCGGCTACCTCGCCGAGCGCTACGGCCTGACCGAGGAGGCCATCAACGGCCTCGACCCCGAGTCCGAGCCGAGCGCGGCCCGGGTGAAGGACCTTGAGAAGATGGCGAAGGCCGACGGCGTCACGACGGTGTTCTACGAGACGCTCGTCAGCGACAAGACCGCGAAGACCGTCGCCGCCGACGCCGGACTGAAGACGGACGTCCTCGACCCGATCGAGGGCATCACGTCGAAGTCCCGCGGCAAGGACTACTTCTCGGTCCAGGAGGCCAACCTCAAGGCGCTGCAGACGGCCCTGGGATCCAAATGACGTTTACGGAGGACGACATGGGCGTGGGCGCAGCAGGTGAACCCGGCACGGAGCCCGTCATAGCGATGCGCGGGGTCCGCGCCGACCTGGGCTCGCGCCCCGTCCTGCGCGGGATCGACCTCACCGTGGCACGCGGTGAGGTCGTCGCGCTGCTCGGCGCCAACGGCTCCGGCAAGTCGACCGCGATCCGCACGATCATCGGCCAGGTGCCGGTGAGCGCCGGCGAGGTCGAGCTGTTCGGCACGGAGCGGAAGCGGTTCCGGGACTGGGCGCGGGTGGGGTACGTTCCGCAGCGCACGACCGCCGCGGGCGGTGTCCCGGCCACCGTCACCGAGATCGTGTCGTCGGGCCGGCTCTCCCGGGCCCGCTTCGGTGTGCTGCGCAAGGCGGACCACGCGGCCGTACGCCGGTCCCTGGAGCTGGTCGGCATGGCCGACAGGGCGAAGGACTCGGTGAACGCCCTCTCCGGCGGCCAGCACCAGCGCGTGCTGATCGCCCGCGCGCTCGCCGCCGAACCCGAACTGCTGATCATGGACGAGCCGATGGCGGGCGTGGACCTGGCCAGCCAGGAGGTGCTCGCGCAGACGCTGCGGGAGCAGGTCGCGGCCGGTACGACGGTGCTGCTCGTCCTGCACGAACTCGGGCCGCTGGAGCCCCTCATCGACCGCGCGGTGGTGCTCCGCGACGGCTGCGTCCTGCACGACGGGCCGCCCCCGCGGGCGGTCGGCCAGCACGCGCTGCCCGGTCACGACCACGTACACCCCCACGAGCACACGCCCGTGCGCACCGGCCTGCTGAGCTGATGGATCGGTAATGGACTTTCTCGACTTCGCCTTCATGCAGCGGGCCCTGCTCGCCGCCGTCCTCGTCGGCATCACCGCCCCGGCGATCGGCATCTACCTCGTGCAGCGCCGCCAGGCCCTGATGGGCGACGGCATCGGCCATGTCGCGATGACCGGCGTCGGCCTCGGCTTCCTGCTCTCCGCGTCCCCGGTCTGGATGGCGACCCTCACCTCCGTGCTCGGCGCGGTCCTGATGGAGCTGATCCGCTGGTACGGCCGCACCCGCGGTGACATCGCCCTCGCGATGCTCTTCTACGGCGGCATGGCCGGCGGCGTGATGTTCATCAACCTCGCGCCGGGCGGCTCCAACGCCAACCTGACCTCGTACCTCTTCGGCTCGCTGTCGACCGTCTCCCAGTCGGACGTCACGGCGATCTGCCTGCTCGCGGGCTTCGTGGTGCTGGTCACCCTCGGTCTGCGCCGACAGCTCTTCGCGGTCAGCCAGGACGAGGAGTTCGCGCGGGTCACGGGCCTTCCGGTGCGTGCCCTGAACCTCCTCACCGCCGTCACGGCGGCGGTGACGGTGACGGTCGCGATGCGGGTGGTGGGCCTGCTGCTGGTGAGCGCCCTGATGGTGGTGCCCGTGGCGGCGGCACAGCAGTTGAGCCGCAGCTTTGCGGCGACCTTCGCGATCGCGGTGGCGATCGGGGTCTCCGTGACCATCGGCGGCACGATCACGTCGTACTACCAGGACGTGCCGCCCGGCGCGACGATCGTGCTGCTGACCATCGCGGCCTTCATGGCGCTGACCGCGCTGGCGGCCCCGCTGGCCCGCCGCCGCGCCCGTGCCGCAGCGGCCGCACAGCCCGCCGGCGACCCGGCGGAGTGTGCAATTCCGGCCGCGCGGGCCACCGAGGGGAAGGTCGGCGTCTGACTGCGCACAGGCCGGGCTGGCACAATGGCCCGGCAAGCGCAGACGTAGGAGGCGCGAGGAGCCGAAGGGGCGCGCCGGTGTCGACGGCGCGAGCGCGCGGAGGCCCGGAGGGCTGAGCACGGTCGCGGTCTCGACACCGGCACAAGGCGCCCCGCAGGCGATCGAGCCGAAAAGAGGAGGAACCGGTGACGACCGCTGGACCGCCCGTGAAGGGCCGCGCCACCCGGCAGCGTGCCGCTGTGGCGGCGGCGCTCGACGAGGTGGACGAGTTCCGCAGCGCGCAGGAACTCCACGACATGCTCAAGCACAAGGGCGACTCGGTCGGCCTGACCACGGTCTACCGCACCCTCCAGAACCTTGCCGACGCCGGCGAGGTCGACGTCCTGCGCACCTCCGACGGCGAGTCCGTCTACCGCCGCTGCTCCAGCGGTGAACACCACCACCACCTCGTCTGCCGCGTCTGCGGCAAGGCGGTCGAGGTCGAGGGCCCCGCCGTGGAGAAGTGGGCGGAGGCGATCGCGGCGGAGCACGGGTACGTCAACGTGGCGCACACCGTGGAGATCTTCGGTACCTGCGCGGAGTGCGCCTCCGCCGGGAACTGACGCTCAGACGCGGGTCAGGTTGCGGTCGAGGATCTCCCGCAGCCGGTCCGCGTCCGCGGGGCTCTGCAGGCCCCGCTTGGGCAGCACCGTGAAGCAACTGGCGTTCTTGTCGTCGCTGTAGGTGTAGAACGCGTCCTTGGTCTCCCGGTAGCGGGGCTGCGCGGCCCACTTGACCGACGTCGTGCTGTTGTCGTTGGTCATCGTCAGGCCGGTGTCCGCGACGCTCACGCGGTAGGTGCCGTTGCGGGCGGCGAGCTTGAGGAAGGCTCGGGCCTGGAGCCTGGGTGTGAGCAGGAACAGGGTGGCGACCAGCGGCAGCCAGATCAGCAGGAACCAGTCGGGGTCCTCCTTACCCGCCACCGCGAGCGAGGCCTTCAGCAGGAAGGCGAAGACCGTGAGGCCGATGGCCCATTTACGCACCCATCCCCGCCGCCGCAGTCCCTGGCGCACCCGCAGCGCCCCGACGAAGTCGTCCACCACCGGCTCGTACGCCAGCTCCACCACGCCCTGTTCGGCGTCCCGCCCCATGTCCATGACCATGAGGCGGGATCGTACAGGTGCTTTTCGGCCAGGAGATGACCAGCTCCCGGCCAGTCCCCTCAGGTGGCCGGGCCGCCCTGCATGTCCCGCTCCATGGCGAGCAGTTCCTCGTTCGGGACGGCGCCGCCGAAGCGGCGGTCGCGGGAGGCGAACTCGACACAGGCCCGCCACAGGTCGCGGCGGTCGAAGTCCGGCCACAGCACGTCCTGGAAGACCATCTCGGCGTATGCGCTCTGCCAGAGCAGGTAGTTGGAGGTGCGCTGTTCGCCGCTCGGCCGCAGGAACAGGTCCACGTCCGGCATGTCCGGGTAGTAGAGGTACTTGGCGAGGGTCTTCTCGTTGACCTTGGAGGGGTCGAGCCGCCCCGCCTTCACGTCCTCCGCCAGGGCCTGCGCGGCGTCGGCGATCTCGGCCCGCCCGCCGTAGTTCATGCAGAAGTACAGCGTCAGCTTGTCGTTGTCCTTCGTCTGCTCCTGCGCGACCTGGAGCTCCTTGGCGACCGACTTCCACAGCTTGGGCATACGGCCCACCCAGCGCACCCGGATGCCGAGTTCGTCGAGCTGGTCGCGGGTCTTGCGGATGAAGTCCCGGTTGAAGTTCATGAGGAAGCGGACCTCTTCGGGCGAGCGCTTCCAGTTCTCGGTGGAGAAGGCGTACAGCGAGATGTTGCCGACGCCCATCTCGACGGCGCCCTGCAGCACGTCCAGGACGCGCTCGGCGCCCACCTTGTGGCCCTCGGTGCGCGGCAGCCCGCGCTCCTTCGCCCACCGCCCGTTCCCGTCCATGACGATCGCCACATGGTTCGGGACCAGCTCGCCCGGCAGCTTCGGCGCGCGGGCGCCGGACGGGTGCGGCTCCGGTGCCCTGTACTCGCGGCGCTGGCGTCCCAGGATCCCGCGTACGACCATGTGCTTCTCGTCTCCTCTTCGGCTTACTTCTCTACGTAACGCAGCGAGCGCAGCCCGCGTTCCAGATGCCAGTGCAGATAGGCGGACACCAGCCCGCTCCCCTCCCTGACGTACCGCGGCTCGCACGCGTCCGCGGTCTCCCAGTCTCCCGTAAGCAGTGCGCCCAGCAGTTCCAGGGTCTGCGGCGAGGGTACGACGCTGCCGGCCACCCGGCAGTCGACGCAGACGGCTCCGCCGGAGGCCACCGAGAAGAACCGGTTCGGCCCGGGCATTCCGCACTTGGCGCAGTCGCTGAAGGTGGGGGCGTAGCCGTTGACGGCGAGGGAGCGCAGGAGGAAGGCGTCGAGGACGAGGTGCGGGGCGTGCTCGCCGCGGGCGAGGGTGCGCAGGGCGCCCACCAGCAGCAGGTACTGCTGCACCGCCGGCTCGCCCTCGTGGTCGGTGAACCGCTCGGCGGTCTCCAGCATGGCGGTCCCCGCGGTGTAGCGGGCGTAGTCGGCGACGATCCCGCCGCCGTACGGCGCGATGGTCTCGCTCTGCGTGCACAACGGCAGCCCGCGCCCGACCAGCTCACTCCCGCGCGCGAAGAACTGCACGTCGACATGGGAGAAGGGTTCGAGACGGGCGCCGAACTTGGACTTCGTACGCCGCACCCCACGCGCCACGGCCCGCACCCGGCCGTGACCACGGGTGAGCAAGGTGATGATGCGGTCGGCCTCACCGAGCTTCTGGGTGCGCAGCACGATGCCGTCGTCACGGAAGAGACTCATCACGCACCACCGGGGGTGTTCGGCCGGGGGCGCGGGGGGTGTCCCCCGCGGTGACGCAGCATGATCCGGTCCGCCTCACCCGGCTTCTGGGTGCGCAGCACGATGCCGTCGTCCCGGAACAGACTCATCGCCGGCCCCCGCAGGGTTCCGGTCGGCCTTCGTCGCGGAACAGACTCATGAGGTCCATTCTCCCGTACCGCCGGGCTCAGCGGGGACGGTCGGGGTGGCTGATGGTGTCCCAGGGGGCCAGGTTCCAGGGGCTGGTCCGGTTCGCCGGGTTCAGGAGGGCGCGCAGGTGGGCGTCGGCGGCCGACCGGGGGGCGGGGAAGGCCGCGTCCCGGGTGCCGCGCAGCCCGTCGCGCCACACGGCCCGCCCCAGCAGGCAGTGGTCGGCGTACTCCTGCCAGGAGGCGTACGTCCCCACGACTGCCGGCACGATGTTCTTGAGGGCGGTCCAGGCCTCGGCCTCGGTGATCATTCCGGCTCCGAAGCCGAGCCGGGTGATGTCGGCGTACAGGGCGGCGTCCCAGGCGAGCGGCGAGACGCCGAGGAGCTGCAGGGCCCGGGCGCGGTAGCCGCTGCGCGACAAGCCGTCCAGCCGGTCCGTCAGCCCGGCGCGCGAGGTGATCTCCCACTGCTCGGCCAGCCGGCTGCGGGCGCTGTCGTCATCGATCCGCGTGAACGGGTACAGAGTGGTCCGCGAGGCGCCGCGGTCCCGGCTGACCGGCGCGCTCAGCGACACCATCCACAGCTGGTGTGCCGTGAGCGGGTCGGGGTAGCGCCGCGCGGCCCGCGGCCTGCGCCATCTCCAGATGCTCGGCAGACTCATGCGCCCGCACCTTACTCAAGGCACTTCACCCCGGCTGCGGGCGTTGGCGTACGCGGTCGCCGCGCTCAGCCGCTCCGCCTGGGTGGCCCCGCGCACGGCGGCGGGATCGGCGTCCCACTCCCTGCCGCCCCCGTACGGTCTCAGTTGCACATACGGCCCTTCGTGCCCCATGACGATTCCCACCTTCCCAGTTCGCGTGTCCACGACATGAGTACCGACGGGCGGTTTCATTTCCTCTCCTTAACGACCGTAACGAACACGACTCATAATTGCGGGCACCGTGTTCGTTGCGCCTACAGCGTGCTCCCCTTTCCTTTTGAGTTTCACGCTTTTCGTCTCCGGCGTGGGCCGCTGCGCCTACACTCGGCTGGAGTCTGTGCTCCACAAGTGCAGGCCAGGGAGAGGCGGTTGGGCCATGGCCAATGCTTCGCACGCGTCACGGCTCGCAATCCGGGAGTTCGAGCAGGCCTTTCGAAAAGCCTCGGCCCGAAATCGCGATGCGCATTGACCAGGCCCTGCAAAAACCGACGGTATTTTCGATCGGTTGACGGAGTTCGACGGGGCGCGGGGCGCGACCGGCCGCCTATATGAAGAAAGCAGTCAGTCGGCCACCCGGCGCAGCCGCCGGCGGACGCTCCCCTGTTCCGGCTCGGGCTCGTGGTCCGGCTCAGTCGCCGCCCACAGCTCGTTGAACTGGCTGACGCGGTCCTCGACGTGCTCGCGCTTCATCCTCAGCATCGTCATGTCCGGCCGGACGTGATTGTCCGGCCGGGTCTCGTAGCACAGCTCCCCGTCGAAGATGATGTAGTCCATCACCGTGCCGCCCGGATCCAGCTGCGACTGCACGCCTATCCGCGCGTCGATGCCGTACCTGCGCTGCCGCGCGCAGAGTTGCTCGAGGGCTTCGGTGACCTCCTCCGGCTCGTCCACCAGGAACAGCCGCCGGACCTCCACCCCACGGGTCTTGATGGCCTTCTCCTGCGCGCTGAGATACCGCTTGGCGGGCTCGCTGGCCCAGAAGTCCCGGTCGACGGTGGTGCTCGTGGCGTAGAGGGTCTTCTTGACGCACAGGGCGAGGTCGATCAGCCACTCGTGGTTCTCGAACGACGAGTCCGCTCTTCCGCTGATGAGGTCCTCCATCAGCTCGGCGAGACGTTTCAGCTCCTCCTCGGCGAAGCTCTTGACGATCCCCGGCGCCTCGTCCCCGACCTGGGTGTACGCCTTGACCAGCCGGGTCACTTCCTCGGAGCGCAGCACGGAGCCGTCCACCTTGCTGAACAGCTCCGTCGCCTCGTTGATCTTGGCGAAGCTCTGGTCGACCGCGGTGCGCATCTCCGCGTGGTGATTGGCCAGGCTCCGCTTCATGTCGTCGATGTGGTGACGCTGGCTCTCCTCGACCACCTCCAGGCGCTCCCCGAAGTCCACGAGGTACTGGACGATCAGCGTGGCGCTGCCGAGGACGATGGACGCCACCCACTGCCAGATGTCGTTGTTGTCGCCGTTCAGCAGGATGGTCAGCAGGAAGGCGCCGCCCGCCGCCGACGCCGTGATCAGGATCTTCCAGAACAGCTTGGGTATGCCCTGCCGCTGCGGCCCCGCTCCGTGGTCCCCGGGCCCTAACGTCGCTCCGCTCATGTCTCTCCCCCGTCGGGTATGTGGTTGGTGCCGCCCCTCAGCTCGTGCTCAGTGCCTGGTGCAGCAGCGGTATGGCCTGGACGGCCAGTTGGTCCCGGATGCGCTGGACCAGGTTCTGCCACTGGCGTGTGAACCCCGGTTCCCGCTCCAGCACTTCCCACAGGTGGACCAGCGAGCGGTCCACCTGCGC
The DNA here is from genome assembly GCF_042893475.1 of Streptomyces sp. NPDC001604. NCBI lineage: Bacteria > Bacillati > Actinomycetota > Actinomycetes > Kitasatosporales > Streptomycetaceae > Streptomyces > Streptomyces sp. NPDC001604. Next base: position 487,300 of record NZ_JBIAUY010000001.1, read on the forward strand.
GTGCGGCATCCACAGATGCAGCAGATGGTCGACGGCCGGGCGCAGCGCCTGGACCACGGCGCCCCCGTCCGCCGCGGCGAGCCGACTGCTGTCCAGCATGTGCACCACCGTCGTCAAAAGCCAGTCGTGCAGCGCGAGGTCCTCGCACAGACCCGCGGCCGCGGAGACCGGTGTGTCCTCCGGCAGCCGCAGCTCCACCGTCCGCAGCCCGTTCTCCGCCAGCGTGAACCGCGTCAGTTCCGCCCGTTCGCCCCCCGGGATCCGGCGGGCGGTCCAACGCAGGTGTGTGCGGCGGGACTTGAAGGGGACCTTGCGATCCAGGAGCGGGTGGCGCAGCAGCCGTGTCAGCAGGGACTCGGCGATCATCCCCAGGTCGAGTTCACCGCGCCCGGCGCCGCGCAGCACGCCTTCGGCGGTGGCCTGTTCGGGCAGCTTCCCGAACGGCTCGACCACCCCGGGCCGTACCAGATAGTGCCCCCAGGGGCGGCGCGTGTCGGGGCCCGCGGCCGGTGCGCTGAAGTACGCGGTGGACTGCAGCAGCCGGCCCTCGGTGAGCGCCACACGGGTGGCGACCGTGCCGACGGCCCGGACCTTGGCGCCGTTGGAGGTGGGCAGCCGGCAGTCCACCCCGGTCAGCACCTCCGGGGACAGGGCGTACAGGTTGGGCCGCTCGGAGACCCGGACGTGTTCGTCGGCGCGCAGCCTGAGCAGCTGGGCGGCGGCCCTGCCGTCCAGCGCCTGGAAGGACGGCAGCAGACAGGTGCGCACCTCACCACAGGCGAGGACCGGGCGCGCGGGCTGTCCGAGGGCCGTCGTCATGTCAGGGCCCCTCGTCGGCAAGGGCGCCCACGGGCTCCTCGTAGAAGACGTACGTCGCGCGCTGGGCGACCGCGGCCGGGACCGCGAGCCCCTCCCGGGCCGAGCGCTCGGCGACCTGCCTGAGCGCCCCGGAGTCGACCTCCGTCTGGTCGAGGATGAGCCGTACCGCGTCCTCGACGGCCAGGAAACGGTTCGGCATCAGGGTGCAGGTGCGGTAGGCGCTGAAGGCCGCGGCCCGCGGGTTGAGCTGGAGCAGGGGCGGCAGCCGGTCCCAGTCCTGCGGGAAGTCCTCGCCGTTCCAGGGGCGCGGGACGAGCACCGGCTCACCGAGGTGTCGTAACAGGCCCAGCCTGGCCAGCTGCCATACGGCGGCCAGGAACGGGCAGGACCACAGCCGCCGGCCGTCCTTCTCCGACCACAGCTCGACGTCCATGAAGACGGAGTGGTTGCGGGCCGCCGTCTCCTGGGGCGGCTCCCAGCCCTTGACCTCGCCCAGGGCGGCGCGCTTCGTGGTGGGGGTGCGCTGTCCGTTGGCGAGCCAGCCGGTCTGGCTGACGGAGGGGCGGGAGCCGTAGCTGCCCGGCGGCGGCGATTCGACCAGGCGGTGCATGACGGACTCGGCGAGTTCGATCCGGTCGGCGACCGCGCAGCCCGACTCGCGGGCCAGGTAGTCGATGACCAGGCCGGCCTTCTCGGCCTCCTTGAGGACCAGCGGGACGAGTTCGGCGGGGGTGGAGAAGCGCGTGAAGTAGTCGTCGACGAGGAAACAGGTGCTGATACGGGGGCGCTTGCCGCCGGTGCGGCGGGCGGCGGAGGCACGGGCGGCGTCCACCCACAGCCGCACCTCGGCGAAGTGCTCCCGCAGTCGCTCGGGGCCCGCCTCGAAGTCCTCCATGTAGAGGTGGCCCAGCTCCAGGGAGAGGTGGGACAGCGGCACGGACTGGGTGCGGAGCTCCGCCGTGGTCTCCCGGAAGACGGCCTCTGTCACGCCTGCTCCCAGTACTTGTCGTCGGTGAGCCGGGCGGCCAGCTGGTTCAGCGCCCGCCAGGTCTCCATGTTGGCGATCTGACTGTCGAGCACGTCCTCGTCGGTGATCAGCTGCTCACGCCACTGCAGGACCGGTTCGAGGGGAATGGAGCCGAGGACCTGGCTGTAGCCGATGCCGTGCGTGGAGGCGAGCTGCTTGAGGTCGCTGTCGGTCTTGCGCATCCACGCCGACTGGGTGGGCGAGACCTGCGACCACAGCGGCGACTCGGGATCGGGTACGGCGGCCCGGACGAAGCGGATGGCGCCGCGCAGCGCCTCCTCCTCGTGGCCGCGGTCGACACCGCCGGCGACGATGCCGCGCTCGCCGAAGACCAGGCTCGCGGCGGCCGCCACATGCTGGCGGGTCCAGCGGTGGAAGACCAGCCAGCGGGCGGTGATCTCCCGCATCTCGGGCTGCGCGGTGGCCTCCAGGACCATGTCGACGGCGTAGGAGCGGCCGGCGCTGAGGTCCACGACGACCAGGTCGAACTCGTAGTACAGCTTCATCAGCAGGTCGACGCAGAGCCGCACGTGGTCGCCGGTGGTGGCGAACTCGCCGCCGCCGACGTCGCCGGGCATCAGCACCAGCCGGCCGCAGCCGGGCGGCGGGTCGCGCAGCACCTGGTGCTCGGTGCCGGCCCAGACGTCGATGCGCTCCGGCTCGCCGACCTCCCCTATCAGGTAGGAGTGCAGGCCGCGGTCCTCGACGGCCGCGCGGGCGTCGGCCACGTCGAAGACGGCCGAGGCGGTGGGCGAGCCGAAGTCGAAGTCCAGGTAGCACACGTCGTCCCCGGCCAGCGCACGGTGGTAGGCGAGGTTGGCGCTGGTGACGGAGCGGCCCGTGCCCCCCTTGTCGGAGGCGGCGAAGATCAGCACGCGGTCACCGTCCCTGGGCCGCGGCTTCGCGAGCCCGGGTGAGCGCGTCGAGCTGTCCCAGCACGTCGAGCGCCAACGCGTAGGCGGTGCCCGGCTGTTGGTCCAGGAGGCTGCGGGCGCGGCGCAGCTTGACCTCGATGTTCCTGAGTTGCATGCCGTGCCGGCCGTCGTCGCTGGGCGCGGGTTCCATCTGTTCGTTGCCCAGGAGATGGGCGGACTCGCTGAGCAACGCCCCTGCCAGCTCGGTCAGTTCGAGGCTGCGTACCGGGGGCTGCCGGTACATCTGGTGGACCTGGACCATCACCTCGGCGACCCGCTCGGTGATGTTCCACGACACCGGCACCCGGCGCGGGACGATCTCCGCCTCGGGATAGGCGGCGTGGACGTAGTCCCACAGGCCGGTGCCCTCGCCCTCGCGGATACGGCGGCGCCACATGTGGTCGAAGACGTCCTCGGCGAGTCTGAGCAGCCGGTCGTGCGAGTCGAGGTTGCGGGAGAGCGCACGCAGCTGGATGGTCCGCTTCAGCAGCTGCGCCGAGAAGTCGTGCAGGGACCACACCATCGGCGGGCCGAGCCGCTCGCTGCCCTGCAGGGGCAGTTTGACGCCCGCGTTGTGCAGCTCGTAGACCGTGCGGTCGTCGCGGGTCATACGGCTGGTGATACGGCCGCGTTCGGCGAGGCGTTCCATGACGGTGACGGTGCGGGCCAGGTCGTCGTCGGTGGCCCGGCGCCGCATCAGGTCGTGGACGAGGATGGCGGCGACGGAGAGGGAGAAGTACTCGGACTCCAGTTCCTGTCCCGTCGTACGCCAGGGGATGTCCTCCAGGGGCCAGCGCTCGGCGTCGAAGCGGGCGATGCCGGACCAGTACTGCTGGGTCAGCTCCCAGCGCAGCCGGAGCGCCTCCGCGAGCTTCTGCTGTTCGGCGTTGAGCAGGCCCAGGGTGAGGGTGCGGTCGGAGAACAGGTCCTGGATGCCGTCGAGCGCCACCACGGTGAAGTAGAGATACGGCACCGGGTCGGCGGCGCCCTTGGGCTGCGGCCCGATGAGTTCGTCGGTCTCGACCTCGGGGGCGTCCTTCACCAGGCTCCACGACCAGCCGCACTCGAAGAACTGGTTCTCGTCCTTGAGGCCCGCCTGGACGTCGATGCCGAGGGTGAGGCTCTCCACGATCGCTGCGCGCAGCGCGCGGAAGCGGCTCTGGTACATGTTCAGCACCTGCCGCGGCGACAGCCGTCCCTGGCCGAGGAGTTCGACCAGGTTGCGGCCCTGGGCGGAGTCGGCGTCGAAGGCGTTGACGGTGAAGGAGCGCAGCAGGCTCACCATGGCGGCGGTGAGCCGGTTGCTGGTGGCCGAACGCAGCTCGGCGATCGTCTCCTGGATGTCGCTGCGTCTGGTCCTGGTCTCGTAGACCTTGAGGAAGCCGAGCGTGGCCAGGCAGAGGGTGATCGACATCGAGAAGGAGTCGACCACTCCGAGCTGGCGTTGTTCCTCGGTGGGCTCCCCCTGGGCCTTGTCCTGGGATCCGAAGTAGTAACCACCGGCGAAGGTGGGCCTCTTGTCCTCGCCGGTGTGGGTGCGCATGAAGTCGGACGCGGCCTTGACGAGGTTGGCCGGGAGGTCGAGCCGCCCGCCGGCCTTCCTCAGCGCCTGCTGGACGTCCTCCTGTGTGGTGTCCGGGTCGTCGAGCCGGAACGCGGGGATCTCCGTGGCCGGGTACAGCAGGCAGAGCAGCCGCTCGGCGTCGGCGACGCTGCTCTGTCCGCCCCACTCGCCCCAGGCCCACTGCTCCCGCTCGAAGGAGTGGCGGGCGATGGCCTGCCAGATGTCCAGCAAATGCTGGCGTGGCTTGATCTGCATCCCATGCCCCTCACACAGGCCGCACTGCCGTCATTTGAGGAATGACCCTTTTCTGTTGTGAAGATTTTTTATCCGGCCGGAATGCCTGCGTCCGTATTCCCTCGCCAACCGTAGGCCAGGATCATTCCCGAATACCCGTCGCGCACACCTGCCGCAGACTTGAGCCGCTGCACCTCGAAGTCGCGCGCGAATGGTGCGAGACTCGCGCGCACCTCGGGTTCGCCGACGTCACAGGCCGGGAAGAACTCCTCCCCGGCGTGATAGCCCTTCGAATGCTCCATGAAGGCGGCGGCGAAGGGAGCACCGGGGGCCAGGGCGCACATGAAGCGCCTCACCCCCAGGTCGAACTCCTGGCGGGAGGTGGTCATCGACTCGGCGACGAAGAACATGGTCCCGACCGACCAGCGCCCGCCGAAGCGCTCAAGCCCGAAGATGTTGCCCTGCTCGACCTTGACGACCTTGCGGAACCGGTCGCGGGGGTCCAAGTAGAGCGAGCCGTACGCCTCGTGCTCGCACAGGGCGTTCCAGAACGGGTCCCAGTTCTCGTCGTAGCCGTCCGTCTGGCGCTCGAGGTACTCCACGTTCGCGAACGAGTGCTCGAAGAGGGTGATCTCGTCGCACCAGGGCAGCATGGAGAGCGCGGGATAGAGATTCGCCCCGGCGCCCACGTCGATGCCGTAAACAGGTCCGACGCCCTGCTTCCGGAAATGAGCGCCGAAATGACCTCGGATGATATGCAGGATCTCCTCGTCCTCCGCCTGTAAGAAGCGGTAGTTGTGCCGAACGTAGGCGATCGGGTCGAATGAGTCCCAGGGCGCGTCCGCATTTTTCACCTGGGCATCCCCCGACGAGCTCAAGGTCATTTACCTACGGTACCAACACCGGAGGCCCTCCGGATCCCCCTGCGGTCAATGTCCCGAGAATTACGTCATGTCCCCGGCAGGGGGACGGGGCGCACTGGGGGCGCACCGTGGCGAATGCATTCCTGCGGCCTGATCCGGCCTTGAACGGCCGGATTGTCCCGCTCAAGATGGTCGGAACTCTGCCGAACACACCAGAAAGGCAGACAACAGGCGTCTCACCCGGACCACTCGTACGGGTGTCAACGCGCCCTTGACTCCCAACCCGCAGGGGGCGGCATGACGACTCTTCCAGAGAAACGTTTTCCTTCCACGGCCGACCGCGCCGACCGCCCCCTGACCATGAGGGGCGTCGTCGAGGCCGACCTGCCGGAACTGCACCGCGTCGACAGGGAGGCCTTCCCCGAGGAGCCGTACCACTACTTCGAGCTGCGCCAGAGCTACGACATCCACGGCGACCGCATCCTCGTCCTCGACGACGGCCAGAGCCTGCACGGCTACGTCCTGTTCGTCACCACCTCGGACGGCTATGTGAACTGGATCAAGAGCCTCGCCGTCACCCCCGAACTGCGCGGACGCGGGCTGGGTCGCCGGCTGATGGTCGAGGTGATACGCCGGTTGCGCACCGAGGGCGTCCACCAGGTCCGCCTGACGGTGGAACCGACGAACGCGGCCGCGATCACGCTCTACCAGTCCCTGGGCTTCTCGTTCGAGGGCGGGGTGCGCAAGGGCTACTTCGGGCCCGGGGAGGACCGGTTGATCATGACGTTGGGGCTGTGAGACAGAGGGATCAAGGAGACCGGCGGGATCAGGGGGACACCAGCCCCGCCTCGTAGGCCATGATCACCAGCTGGACCCGGTCCCGCGCGTCCAGCTTGGTGAGCAGGCGGGTGAGGTACGTCTTCGCCGTGGCCACGCTGATGCACAGCTCGGCGGCTATCTCGGCGTTGGACAGGCCGCTGCCGACCAGGATGAGGACCTCGCGTTCGCGGTCCGTGATGGCCTTCAACTCCCGCCGTTTGACGGTCTGTTCGGGCCGGGCGGCGAAGTCCTGGATCAGGCGGCGGGTCACGCTCGGCGCGATCAGCGCGTCGCCTGCCGCCACCACCCGTACCGCGCCGATGATGTCGTCCAGCGCCATGTCCTTGACCAGGAAGCCTGCCGCACCGGCGCGCAGCGCCCCGTACACGTACGCGTCGTCGTCGAAGGTGGTGAGGACGACCACCCGGACGTCGGCCTGGGTCTCCGTGATGCGGCGTGTCGCCTCGATGCCGTCCATCCCCGGCATGCGGATGTCCATCACCACCACGTCGGGGGCGAGTTCACCGGCCAGCCGTACCGCGTCCTTGCCCGTCGCCGCCTCGCCGACGACCTCCACGTCCTCGATGTCGGCCATGACCATGCTCAGTGCGGTGCGGATGAGTTCCTGGTCGTCGACGAGGAGGACCCGGACCGTCGGGGCAGCGGTCATCGGACGGACACCGGGAGCGGCAGACGGGCCGTCACACGGAAGCCGCCCTCGGGGCGCGGGGCCGCCGTGAACTCGCCGTGCAGCAGGGCCACCCGCTCGCGCATGCCGGCCAGACCGAACCCGGTGTCGGTCGAACTGCCCTGTCCCAGGCCGTCGTCGGTGATGTCCAGGGCGAGTTCCTCCTCGTCGCGGTAGTCGACGGTGACCCGGCATGCGCGTGTGCCCGCATGCCGTACGACGTTGGTGACCGACTCCTGGATGATCCGGAAGGCGGACAGGTCGATGTCGGGTGGGAGTCGGCGTGGTTCGCCGAGCCGGTGGACCTCCACCCGGACGCCCGCGGCCGTGGTCGTGGCCGCCAGTCGGTCGACGTCCGACAGGCCCGCGGGAGCGAGTTCCGGGTCCTGCCCGGTGTCGGCCGCGCGCAGTGCGACCAGCATGCGGCGCAGGCCCGCCAGGGTCTGGCGGCCCTCGTTCTCCACCGCCCGCATCGCCGCCAGGGCCGCCTCGGGATGCGCCGTCGCCACCCGGGAAGCCGCGCCCGCCTGGAGGGCGATGATCCCGATGCTGTGGGCGACGGTGTCGTGCATCTCGCGGGCGATGCGCAGCCGTTCGGCGGTGACCGCCTGGGCCGCATGCTCGGCGCTGAGGCGTTCGGCGTGCAGGCGGGACTGGTGCGCCGAGTTGCCGAGCAGCCAGACGATCACGGTGACCAGGGCGACGGCCAGTTCGGCGGAGGTGCCGGCGGGCCAGTGCCGCAGCATCCGTACGGCTATGTACGTGATCAGGGTGCCGATCGCCATGGCGAGGGCGATGAGGGCGATGCGCCGAGGGTGGGCGACCGCGACGAAGTACAGGACCACCATGGTCGTGAGGTACTGGTTCATCGGCAGCAGGTCGACGCCGAGGGTGGTCGTCTCGAAGACCCCGGCCAGGATCGCCAGAGTGGTCGCGAGGAACGGCCTGCGTTGCAGCAGCCGACCGGCCTGGAACGCCAACGCGGTCGACACCGCCAGGAACGACAGGCCGTCCCAGCGGTACAACTGGGCCGCCGGCCACTGGGACGGCACCGACTCGCCGGGCAGCCGGACGGTCGTCAGCAGAGTGAACAGCGTGCTCGCGGTCCACACGATCGCCGTCCACCCGGCCGGCGGCACGCGTTTGAGCAGGGGCGGCGGAGGCGAGGTGGCGGGCATGCCGTGATCGTAGGCGCCGGGCGCGGTGCGGTCATCGGACCGTGGACGTACAACCAGGGTCGACAGTCGCCTCGTACGAGTGTCAGCGTCCGGCCGATGCCCAGGGAGGGCCGCCCGCGCCACCGTGGTCGGCATGATCGAAGTCGAGCAGCTCACCAAGCGGTACGGCCCCACGACCGCCGTACGCGATCTGTCCTTCAGCGTCCGCCCCGGCCATGTCACGGGCTTCCTCGGCCCGAACGGCGCGGGCAAGACGACGACCCTGCGGATGCTGCTCGGGCTGATCGAGCCGAGCGCCGGTACCGCCACGATCAGCGGGCACTCCTTCCGCCGGCATCCGCGCGGGCTGCGGCACGTCGGTGCCCTGCTCGACGCCCATGACGTGCACGGCGGGCGCAGTGCGCGGGCGCATCTGCACGCGCTGGCCCGCAGCAACCGCATCCCGCGGGCGCGGGTGGACGAGGTGCTCGCCGAGGTGGGGCTCACCCAGGCTGCCGCCCGGCGCCGGGTCGGCTCCTTCTCGCTGGGCATGAAGCAGCGGCTCGGCATCGCGGCCGCGCTGCTCGGCGACCCGCCGGTGCTGCTGTTCGACGAGCCGCTCAACGGGCTCGACCCCGAAGGGGTGTTGTGGGTGCGCGGGCTGTTCCGCAGGCTCGCGCACGAAGGCCGTACCGTCTTCGTCTCCAGCCATCTGATGTCCGAGATGGAGAACACCGCGGACGAGCTGATCGTCATCGGCCGCGGGGAGCTCATCGCGGCCGAGAGCCTTGCCGAGTTCGCCGCGCGCGGCACGGCGCCGACGGTGACGGTGCGCTCGCCGCACGCGGGTGCCCTGGCCGCCGTACTGGAGTCGGAGGGTGCGGTGGTGGCGCCGTACGACGAGGAGACGCTGAAGGTGGACGGGACGAGCGCCGTCCGGGTCGGTGAGCTGGCGCACGAACACGGCTTCCTGCTCTGGGAGTTGACGACACAGGTGGCCTCGCTGGAGACGGCCTTCATGGAACTGACCGCCGACAGCGTCGAGTACGCGGCTGGAGAGAACCGATGACCACCCTCGCCCTGCCCGCCGCCCGCTTCACCGACCTGCTGGCCGCCGAGTGGATCAAACTGCGCTCCCTGCGCTCCACCTACTGGGCCTTCGGCTCCGGCGCTCTGGCCGTCGTCGGCTTCAACGCGAACGCGGCCCGCGCCGACTACGTCAACTATCCGCACTACGGCGGGCCGATCCGCGAGGACTTCGTGTACTGGGCGCTGCGGGACGCCTTCACCCAGGGCTCCGCCATGATCCTGGTGCTGGTGTGCGCGGGCATCGGCGCGATCACGGTCGTCGGGGAGTACGCGACGGGCCTGGTCCGTACGACGTTCACCGCCGTGCCGGACCGACGGGCCCTGATGGCGGCCAAGGTGGCGGTGCTCACGGCGGTCATGACGATGTACGGCGCGCTCCTGGCCGCCGCCTCGTACGCCTCCTCGCAGGCCATCCTCGACGGGCGGGGCCTGGGCGTGCCGATCGGCCATCCCGGCGCCTGGCGGGTGGTCGTGGCATCGGCCCTGCTCGCCCCGGTGTGTGCGCTGGTCGGCATGGGGCTGGGCGCGGTGATCCGGCACAGCGCCACGACGATGGTCCTGACGACGTTCGTCCTGCTGCTCCTGCCGTCCTTCGTCACGGACCGCTACCACTGGACGGCGTCGGTCCGCCACGCCCTTCCGTTCAACGCCTGGGCTCGGCTCGTGGACGTGGGGTACGGGCAGACCCGCTATGTGCTGGTCCCGAAGTATCCGGCCACCGTCGCGGGCGGGTGGGTCGTGTTCGCGGTGTGGGCGGCGGTCGCGGCCGTCGTGGCGGTGGTGGTCGTGGACCGGCGGGACGTATGAGAAACCCTGCGTACGGCCGGGGGTAAACCCCCCTGCCGACAAGGCAGTTGACCGGATGGGATGCGCAGGCGGCATCCGGGAGTCTCGTGTCCATGAAGGAGATCACGAAAAGCGCGGCCCTGATCGCCGCCGCCTCCGGCATCGTCTTCGGTGCCGTCACGCCCCTCACCGCGTCCGCCGCCGAGGAACCGCTGAAGTGGGCCAGGTGCGCGGGCAGCGGCCTCGACCCCCGTCAGCAGTGCGCGACCCTCGAAGTCCCCATGGACTACGCCCACCCCGACGGCCGCACGATCGACATCGCCGTCTCGCGCATCCCCGCCGAGAAACCGTCCGCCCGCCGGGGCGCCCTGCTGCTGATCGCCGGCGGGCCGGGCGGCACCGGTCTGGACGACCCCTCGCGGAAGGGGCAGAAGCTGCCGCAGTCCGTCCGGGACGCCTACGACCTGATCGGGTTCGCACCGCGCGGCAACGCGCCTTCCACAGCCGTCAGTTGTGGCCTCGATCATGCCGATCTCGCCCTGTCGAAGCTGCGCCCGTGGCCCGCCCCGGACGGGTCCGTCACCGAGAACATGCGCACCGCCCGCCGGGTGGCCGCCGCCTGCGCGACCAACGGTGGCGAGCTGATGCGCCACATCACCACCAGGGACAACGCCCGCGACATCGACCGCATCCGCGCCGCGCTCGGCGAGCGCAGGCTGTCCGCGTGGGGCGTCTCGTACGGCACGTATGTGGGCGCCGCCTACAGCGAGATGTTCCCGCAGCGCACCGACCGAATCGTGCTGGACAGCAACGACAACCCCGATCCGGTACGGGCGGAGCGGGCCTGGGTCGCCGCGTACGAGGTGGGCGTCGAGGACAACTTCCCCGAGTTCGCCAAGTGGGCCTCCACGCCCGGCAACCCGTACCGCCTGGCCGGCACCGCCGCCGAGATCCGTCCGCTCTTCCTCCGCCTCGCCGCCCGCCTGGACCGCGAGCCGCTCCCCTGGCCGGGTGCCAACCCGGAGGAGCTGAACGGCAACGTGCTGCGCCAGACGATGCTGGACGGCCTCACCGACCCCGACGACTACCCCGCCCTGGCCAAGCTGATCGCGGCCGCCCTGAAGGGCACCGTGCCGCCCGCACCGGCGGCCCCGCCGGACGCGGCCATGCAGAACGTCGTCGCGGTGAGCGCCGCCACCATCTGCAACGACGCCGCCTGGCCGCGCGATGCCGCCACCTACCGGAAGGACGTCGCCGAAAGCCGCGCCAAGTACCCGCTGACCGCGGGCATGCCGAGGAACGCGCTGGTGTGCGCCGCCTGGCCGTGGCAGCCGAAGGAGCCTCCGGTACGGATCACCGACCGGGGCCCGTCCAACGTCCTGCTCGTCCAGAACGAGCGCGACCTCGCGACCCCGCTGAGCGGCGCCCTGAAGCTCCGCGAGGCCCTCGGCCGCCGCGCCGTCATGGTCACCAACGACGCCACCGGCCACGAGGCCTACCTCGCCAACGGCACCGGGTGCGGCGACGCGACGGTCTCCCGCTTCCTGGCGACAGGCGAGCGGCCGCGGCAGGACGTCCACTGCCGCTGAACACGCTCCCGTCGGCGCGCGGCCGGTCCGTCTACGGTGCCGGGCGTACGCAGGCCCGCCCGTACTGGCGCGCCAGTGCGTGGAACGCCTCCTTCGGCTCCCAGTGCCAGGGCGAACGGGGGTCGTCGGGGCGGTCCTTGATGGTCTTCGTGATGCTGTAGCTCGCCATGTCGAGGTCGTAGCGCGGGTTGTCGGTGCGGTGCGGGGCGTCCGGGGTGACGAACTCGAAGGCCATCGCCGCGTACAGGCTCATCGACTCGAAGACGTCCAGCAGACCGGTCAGACAGGCGGCTTGGGTGTGTTCGCTGCGGACCAGGTGGCCCTTGATCTCCTGCGGGTCCTTGTCCTGGTCGACGACGTCCCAGCCCATGCCGCCCGCCTCCGGGGCGCCGACGTAGGTGCAGGTCCCGAACTCGGTGATGGCGAGGGGTTTGCCCCACCGCAGGTACTTCCGCAACTCCCGTACGTAAGCCGAGCGTTGGTGGAAGTACGAGTAGTAGTCGATGCCCACGACGTCGAAGAGACGCCAGTCCACCTTGTCGTCCTGAGCGGCGGCATAGCTCAGCTCGCCGCGGAAGACGGACCGGCCCACCGCCGCCGCCCTCGCCGTGAAGCGGTCCAGGCGGCGCTGCATCTTCACGGGGTCGAAGTTGCCCTTCAGCATGGTCTGCACGCGCTCCAGGACCGTCTCCCCCGGCACGATCCCGGGCACCAGCAGCCAGAACTCGCAGCCCACGCTGAGGTCGACGCTCGCGCCCTGCCGCCGCAGCCGCTCCGCGAACCGACCGCACTCGGCCAGGTGCTCGAGGGTGTCGCGCTGCGGGGCGTCCGCGAGGGTCGGCTGGAGCCATATGTGCAGCCCCCGTTCGGCGGCCTCGGCGGCGGTGGCGGTGAGGCGTTCGACGCCGTCGCCGGTGACGTCGACGGCGTCGGCGTGCAGCCGGTCGCGGATGACGCGGACGTCCCGGCGCATCCGGGCCGCACTCCACGCGGTCCCCGGCGTCTCGCCCTCGCCCACGGTGTAGACGACACCGCGGTGCCGCAGCCCGCGGCCGGTCGCTGCGGCCGGGCCGGCCGGCAGCACCGCCGCCGACAGGCCGAGGGCCGCCGCCCCCGCCAGGAACTGCGCCCGATTGATCCCCTTCGTCTTCTCCATGCCCCTCACTGTGGCGAGGACGCGCCCTCACCGCCGTCCGCCGATGGTCTACGGCCGGGCAACCAAGGGATGACGTACGGCGTGGGGCAGTGAAGAGATCGCCGTTCCGTACCGACGGAAGGAGACCGAGATCTCAGGCCGCCGCACGCTGCCGTGCAGGTGACCCAACGGTTCAGAACCTCCGCACATACCGCCTCTGCCACGGCGTCTCCACCGCGTGCCGGTCGTAGTGGTGCCGTACATAGGCCACCGCCTCCCCTGCCGGTACGCCGTCCAGGACCGCCAAGCAGGCCAGGGCCGTGCCCGTTCGGCCGCGGCCGCCCCCGCAGGCGATCTCGACGCGCTCGGTCGCCATCCGCTCCCAGGCGGCGGTCAGTGCGGCGCGGGCGGCCGGGCGGTCGCCGGGGAGGCGGAAGTCGGGCCAGCGGATCCAGGTGAACTCCCAGGGGACGGGCGGGGGTTGTCTGCCGAGGAGGTAGAGGGCGTACGAGGGCGTGGGCGCCCCCGGGGCGAGGGGGCGCCGTAGCCCGCGGCCGCGGACCAGTCGTCCCGACGGCAGTCGCAGCACACCGGGGTCCGCGGGATGCCAGGTGTCCGTCATCGGATCAGGGTACGGGCCTCGATGCCGCGGAAGTGGTGGCGGCGGACCGTCAAAAAGCCGGAGTTTCGGCCGCGTCCTCCGCGGGACACCGCTTCCGCTGTCACCATCCTGGGGAGGAGAACCAGTCGACGCAGGACCCTGTACGCCAGAACCACCCCACGGAGCCCTCATGACCATCCCCACCCCGCTGACCGGTGTCGTCCCGCCCGTCTGCACGCCCCTGACACCGGACCGCGAGGTGGACGTCCCCTCACTGCTCAGGCTGGTCGACCACCTGGTGGCCGGCGGGGTGCACGGGCTGTTCGTGCTGGGGTCGTCGTCGGAGGCGGCGTTTCTGCGGGACGGGCAGCGCAGGCTGGTGGTGGAGTCGGTGGTGGCTCATGTGGCCGGACAGCTGCCCGTCCTCGCCGGGGCGATCGACATGACGACGCCGAGGGTGCTGGATCACGTGGCGGCGGTGACGGCCGCGGGTGCGGATGCGGTGGTGGTGACGGCGCCGTTCTACGCGGGCACGCACCCGGCGGAGATCGCGCGCCACTACCGCCTGGTCGCGGCTGCGTCGCCGGTGCCGGTGGTCGCGTATGACATCCCGGTGGCCGTGCACACGAAGCTGCCGGCGGACGTCGTGCTCGATCTGGCCGCCGAGGGCGTGCTCGCGGGGCTCAAGGACTCGAGCGGTGATCTGGGGGGCTTCCGGGAGGTCGTCGGCGGCGCGCGCAACCGGTCAGACATCCGTGGCTTCAGCGTCCTGACGGGCTCCGAACTGGTCGTCGATGCGGCGCTTGCGATGGGGGCGGACGGGGCGGTGCCCGGTCTCGCCAATGTCGATCCTCAGGGGTACGTCCGTCTGGACGGGCTGTGCCGCTCGGGGGACCGGGAGCGGGCTCGTGCCGAGCAGGAGCGGCTGTGTGCCCTGTTCGGGATGGTGCGGGTGGGTGACCCGGCGCGGATGGGCGGCAGTTCCTCGGCCCTCGGGGCGTTCAAGGCGGCGCTGCACCTTCGGGGTGTGATCGGCTGTCCGGCGACGGCGGAGCCGCAGGTGGCGCTGTCTCCCGACGAGGTGGAGCGGGTCGGCAAGTTCCTGGCCACGGCGGGCCTCCTGTAGGAGGTTTTCGCCCCCGCCGCCCCTTCCCGTCCCGGGGGCCGGCCCCGGACCCCCGCTCCTCAAACGCCGGAGGGGCTGATTTGGCCGAAAGCGGGGGCGAGAAACGGCTATCCCAGGTCGGACACCTGCACCCGGCGGAACTCGATCCTCTCGTAGGGTCCCGAGGACCCCGTCTCGTACAGCAACCCCACCGTGCCCCCATCGACCTGCACCAGGTCGGAGTACGCGGCCCGATACGCCGACACCGTCAGCGCCTTCGTGAACGTCTCCCCGCCGTCCTCACTCCGCCAGACCGCCATCGCCCGCCGAGCGTTCGGCACGGACGGCCCGGAAAACAGCAACGGCGCCTTGCGACCGACGAGTTGGAGCACGCTCCCCTGGACGACCGGAACGTCGTTCAATGTCGGCTGCACCGCGTACGGCCGCTCCAGCGACTCCCCACCGTCACCGGAGTACGCATCGAGCCGGTTGCCGAGACCCCTCCTCTTCTGGTCCCGGGCACTGAAGTACAGCCTCCCGTCAGGGAGTTGTGCAGCCGAGGACTCGTTCGCGTTGGCCACACCGTCGTACGAGGAGTCCACGAAGCCCAGCTGCCAGCTCCGCCCACCGTCGTCGCTGTAGACGGCGTGCGCGCCGTAGTACCTGGCCTCCTGGCCGGTGTCGGGTGAACCGGCGGGCGGGGCCGCGGAGTGGTTGGCGGGGACGACCAGTCGGCCGGTGTGCGGGCCGCGGGTCAGGGCGACCGCGTGGCCGGGCCCGGTCGCGTACCAGCGCCAGCCCGCCGGCTTCACCTCGTCCGTGATGTCCCGCGGCGGCGTGAAGTGCCGCCCGTCGTCCCCGCTGCGCTGGACGAACACCCGCCGGCTCTGCCCCGCCGTGACCTCGCCCCGCATTATCTGCGCCTCGGTGACGGCACCGCTGTTGTAGGAGGTCAGCAGGACGACCGCACCGGTGCGCGGGTCGACGACGGGGGCGGGGTTGCCCCGGGTGTCCCCGTTCCCGGCGGCCACGACCTGCAGCGGGCCCCAGGTGCAGCCCCCGTCGACGGAGCGTCTGAGGACGACGTCGATGTTCCCGGTGTCCCCGGCACCGTTGTGGCGGCCCTCGGCGAAGGCCAGCACCGTGCCGCGGCCGGTCACGACCGTCGCCGGGATGCGGTAGGTGTCGTAGCCGCCCTCGCCCGAGAGGTACGGGACGGAGGACGTGCAGCCGTCGGCCGCGTGGGCCGGGGTGAGGGCCGCGAGCGGGGTGAGGAGCACGGTGGCTGCGAGGAGGGTGCGGCGCAGGGTGGTCACCGTCAGATGGTGCCCGGGGTGACCAGCCCCGACTCGTAGGCCACGACGACCAGCTGCGCGCGGTCCCGCGCCCCCAGCTTCCCCATGATCCGGCTGACATGGGTCTTCGCCGTCAGCGGGCTCAGCCCCAACGCCTCACCGATCTCGGTGTTGTTGAGCCCGCGCGCCAGCAGGGTCAGCACCTCCCGTTCCCGGCCGGAGAGGCATTCCGGGCCGCCGGTCGCGGGCGCCGACGGGCTGCGCAGGAACCGCTCGATCAGCCGTGCCGTCGGGCCCGGTGACAGCAGCGCCTCGCCCGCGGCCACCGTACGGATCGCATCCAGGAGTTCAGCCGGACGGGTGTCCTTCACCAGGAAGCCGGAGGCCCCCGCCCGCAGGGCCTCCACGATGTTCTCGTCGGTGTCGTAGGTGGTGAGGACCAGCACCCGTACGCCCGCCAGGTCCTCGTCGGCGGCGATCAGCCGGGTCGCCTCGATGCCGTCCAGGTCCGGCATGCGGATGTCCATCACCACCAGGTCGGGGCGCTCGCCACGGGCCAGCGCCACCGCCTCCCGGCCGGTGCCCGCCTGCCCGACGACCTCCATGTCCCGCGCCGACTCGACGAGCATGGCGAACGCGGCCCGTACCAGGGTCTGGTCGTCGGCCAGCAGTACGCGGATCGTCATTCCTCGCCCTCCCCCGGGGCCGTCAGCGGCAGTACGGCCGTCACCGCGAAACCGCCCTCCGCCCGCGGCCCGGCGTCGAGTGTGCCACCCACGCTGCGGGCCCGCTCCCGCATGCCGACGAGCCCGAAGCCGGGCGCCGTGCCGGGCGTGGGCCCGGTGCCGTCGTCGGTGACGGACAGGTGCAGGGCGCCCCCGTCGTCGTACAGGTCGACGTGGACGGCCGGTTCGACGCCCGCGTGCCGTACCGCGTTGGTCAGCGCCTCCTGCACGATGCGGTACGCGGCGGCGCCGACGGCGGGCGGGGCCTGGCGTACCCGCACCGTCTGCTCGACGCGCGCGCCCGCGAGCCGTGCCGTCTCCACCAGGTCGGGCAGGCCGTCGAGGCCGGGGAGGGGGCCGCGGCCGTCCGCCGAGTCGTTCTCGCGGAGCACCTCCAGCGTCGTCCGCACCTCTCCCCGCGCCGTCCGGCAGGTCTCGGCGATGTCGTCGAGAGCCTTCGCCACCGTCTCCCGGTCCAGGCGTTCGGGGTCGGCGGCCAGGACGTGCGCGGCCACCGAGGTCTGCACGCCGATCAGGGTGATGGTGTGGGCGAGCAGGTCGTGCAGGTCACGGGCGATGCGCAGGCGTTCCTCGGCGACCCGGCGGCGGGCCTCCTCCTCGCGGGTGCGTTCGGCGCGCTCGGCGCGTTCGACGATCGCCGCCACGTACTGCCGGTAGTAGCGGACGTCGACGCCGCAGAACAGCGTGGCGATCACCCAGCCGGAGATGCGCAGCATCTCGACGGCCTGGTGGGTGCTGACCGTGAGCATCGCGGCCGTGGAGACGGCGAGGACGACGACGCCCGCGAGGACGGTGCGCAGGGGCCGGCCGGTGACGGCGACCGTGTACAGCGCGACGATCGTGGCGGGCGTGGCCGCGAAGTGGTTGTTCTGCAGGGCGTGGTACGGCACGAGCAGCGCCAGCCCCACGGTCAGCACCAGCAGCGGACGGCGCCGCCGCCACACCAGCGGCACATGGGCGGCCAGCAGCAGTGTCCAGCCGAGCGCGTCCGGGCGGCGGCTCTGGTCGGTGGACAGCGCCAGGCACACGGCCACGACGGCGAGCGTGGCGGCGAGGACCGCGTCGTTGCGGGTGCCGTGCGGGGCGGTGCGGGGGTCGCGGTTGACGACCGCCATGATCCGCTCGATCCGTTCGCCCCCGCGCGGGCGTGGCACTGTCGTCGTCTCTGTCACGTGGTTCATCTTCCGTGCTTCAGACCGGCTCCGGCTGCCGCTCGGCCCGCACCGGCTCCGGCGTCCGCGACAGCCGCCCCGGCCACCACACCCGGCGCCCCAGCAGCATGCTCGCCGTCGTCACCAGGTACGTCCGGACGAGGAAGGTGTCCAGCAGCACACCCACCGCGATCACGAACCCGAGCTCGACCAGCGGTACCAGTGGCAGCGTGCCGAGCACGGCGAAGGTCGCGGCGAGTACGACACCCGCGGAGGCGATGACCCCGCCCGTGGTGCGCAGCGCGGTGAGCGCCGCCGCCTCGGGCTCGGCACCGGCGACGGACTCCTCGCGCATGCGGTGCATGAGGAAGATGCCGTAGTCGACGCCGAGGGCCACCAGGAAGACGAAGGACAACAGCCCAAGCCCCGAGTCGGTGCCGGCGAAGCCCAGCACCGGCCCGAACACCAGCCCGCCGATCCCGAGCGCCGCGCCCCACACCGCGACCACCGCGACGAGCAGCATCAGCGGCGCGACCAGGCTCCGCAGCAGGCCTACGAGGATCACGAACACGGCGGCGAGAACCAGCGGCACGACGACCTCGCGGTCCCGGGCCTGACTGTCGGCCAGGTCGAGCTGCTGGGCGCTGGGTCCGCCGACATAGGTGCCGTAGGTGTCGTCGAGCCCGGCGCGCAGCGCCTCGATGGTGCGGGTCTCCCCCTTCGACTCGGGGGCCGCGGTGGCGTAGACGGAGATCTCCGTCCAGCCGGAGCCGGTGCGGCCGGTCGTCGCCTGGGCGACCCCGTCCGTCGTGCGGGCCTTGGCCAGGACGGCATCGGCCTTGGGGGTGGGGGCGATGACGGTGATGGGCTGGCTGCTGTGCCCGGGGTAGGCGCGGGCCAGGGTCCGGGCGGCGGAGATCGACTCGGGCCGCCGGGTGAAGGAGTCCTCCTGCTTGAGGGTGCCGGGGAGGTCGAGGGCGCCCAGCGCGAGCGCGCCGAGGAGCACGGCACCTGTGGCGAGTACGACGACCGGGCGGCGCGTGGCCGAGCTGCCCATCGCCGCGAACAGCGACCGCCGCGCCTTGGGCTCGCTGCCGAAGGCCGGGATCAGCGGCCAGAAGACGCGGCGGCCGAGGAGGACCAGCAGGGCGGGCAGCAGGCTGATCATCGCGACGAGTGCGGCGAGCACGCCCACCATGCCGACCGGGCCCATGCCACGGCTGCTGTTGAGGTCGGCGGCGAGCAGGCACAGCAGTCCGGCCGCGACGGTGCCGGAGGAGGCGAGGACCGCAGGGCCGCAGCCGCGCAGGGCGGCGCGCATGGCGTCGTACGGGCGCTCGTGGCGTCGTAGCTCCTCCCGGTAGCGGGAGATGAGCAGCAACGCGTAGTCGGTGCCCGCGCCGAGCACGAGGACCGTCATCACGCCGCCGCTCTGTCCGGTGACGGTGACGCCGAACGCCTCGTGCAGGCCGTACGCGGCGGCCATCGCCATGCCGGCGGCGACCCCGGCGACGGCGAGCGGCACCAGCCACAGGAAGGGGCTGCGGTAGATGAGGACGAGCAGGGCCGTGACGACGCCGAGGGTGGCGTAGAGCAGGGTGCCGTCGATGGAGCCGAACACCTTGCTCATGTCGGTCTGCAGGCCGCCCGGTCCGCCGACCTCCACGCTGAGCCCCGCGCCGCCGTTCGCGAGCGCGCGCACGCCGTCGACGAAGGCGTCCCGCGCCTTGTCGTCCTGGCCGGGCCGGGTGCTGGAGACCGGGTACATGAGGGTGGTGCCGTCACGGGACGGGACCGCCTTGGGGGTGCCACTGAGCTCGTACTTGCTCCCGATCTCGGCGACCTGTACGCCCGCCTTCTCCCGGTCGGCCGCGGTGAGGCCGCCGTCGCGGTGGTAGACGAGCACCAGGTCGGTGGCCTGTCCGCCCGGCAACCGGTCCTGGATGCGGGCCACTTGGGTGGAGTCGGCGCTGTCGGGCAGGTAGTCCACGGACCGGTTCTGCTGGATGCCGGAGAACTTCCCGGCGAACGGCCCGGCGAGCACGAGCGCCGCCACCCACAGCCCGAGCACCACCCAGGGCACGGCACGCCGTCCCCGTGTTCCTGTCCTTGCGGCCCCCATCGACGGGCCTCCCTCCGGTCGGGATGTCTGGGTCGGTTCCAGACTCCCGGCGGGCGGGGGACGGTTCGTCGGGCGTGAGGGCGAGTTCAGGGGTACTGCCGGGGGTGGTACCGCGGCGCCGTTACTCCCGCGGGAGTAACGGCGGGAGCGGCGTACGGCTCAGGACGGCGTACGCGCCGCCGCCAGCAGCCTCGTCACGTCGTCCGAGCAGATGGTCAGGGCCGCGCCCACCGTGGCCAGGACGTCGCGTTCGGCGGGGGTGTACGGGCCGTCGGCGAGGGCGATGCGGGCGCCCTGCAGCAGGATCGATTCGCGGCCGACCGGGGCGAGGTGCGGGGCCAGCGGATCCAGGGCCTCGTGCAGCTCTATGGCGAGCCCGGCGCCGCAGGACTGACCGTAGGCGCGGCCGGTGTCCGCGGCCAGCGCCTCGACGAGCGCGTTCAGCTGGTCCTCGGTGCAGTCGTCGAAGCCCGCCGCGCGGACCGTGCTCGCGGCGGCCTCCAGGGCCGTACGGGAACAGGTGCCGCCCGCGGCCAGCACCGCGAGCGCGACGGTGTGGACGGCGTCGCGGAGCATCGCCGAGAAGCGGGTGGTGGTGGGGTGGTCGAGGACGTCCGTGCCGAAGTGACGGCGGCAGGCGGCGCATTCGACGACCGGCGCGGTCTCGCCGCGTGGCAGCACGGGCACCCCGAGCAGCATGAAACGGCGGTGGCCGGTCAGCCGCTGGTAGTTGCGGTCACCCCCGCAGCCCGGGCAGAAGAACTCGCCGTCCCCGACGGGTGTCCACGCGGTGCGGGTACCCAGGAGGCGCGCAGGCCTGGCGGCTCGGCCGTTTCGTCCCCGTACTGGCAGCACGTCGCACCTCCTTAACACCGCGGCAACATCGTCGCGGTGCCCGTGATGTTAGCCACATCGGTGAGGCGTAGTCAGCACCCTGGAAGAGACCTTTCCGTGACCTCCACGAACAGATGGCCGATAAGTGACGGGGCCCCGATCGCCGTATACGACGATCGGGGCCCCGAAATGCCCGGTCAGACGGGTCAGCGGGCGGCGCGGTTGACCGCCGAGACAACCGCCTTCAGCGACGCACGAGTCGTGTTCGCATCGATGCCGATTCCCCACAGGACCTTGTCGTCGATCGCGCATTCGATGTAGGAAGCCGCCTGCGCGGAGGCGCCCTCGCTCATCGTGTGCTCCTGGTAGTCCAGCAGCCGGGCGTCCACGCCCACCTTCTGCAGCGCGTCGAAGAAGGCGGAGATCGGGCCGTTGCCGGTACCGGTCAGGACGGTGTCCTGGCCGTCGACGGTCGCCTCGACCCGCAGCGTGTCCACGCCGTCGGTGTCGGTCGTCGACTGGCCGTTCCTGACCTGAATACGGCCCCACGGGTTCTCGGGGTTCGGCAGGTACTCGTCCTGGAACACCGACCAGATGTCGGAGCCGGTGACCTCGCCGCCCTCGGCGTCCGTCTTCGCCTGGATGATCTTCGAGAACTCGATCTGCATCCGGCGCGGCAGGTCCAGCTTGTGGTCGTTCTTCAGGACATAGGCGATACCGCCCTTGCCGGACTGCGAGTTGACGCGGATGACGGCCTCGTAGGAGCGGCCGACGTCCTTCGGGTCGATCGGCAGGTACGGGACGGCCCACTCGATGTCGTCGACGGTGACGCCCTTGGCGGCCGCGTCGGCCTCCATCGCGTCGAAGCCCTTCTTGATGGCGTCCTGGTGGGAGCCGGAGAAGGACGTGTAGACCAGGTCGCCCACGTACGGGTGGCGCGGGTGGACCTCCATCTGGTTGCAGTACTCCCACACGCGACGGATCTCGTCGATGTCGGAGAAGTCGATCTGCGGGTCGACGCCCTGCGAGAACAGGTTCATGCCCAGGGTGACCAGGTCGACGTTGCCGGTGCGCTCGCCCTGTCCGAACAGACAGCCCTCGACGCGGTCGGCGCCGGCCATCAGTGCCAGTTCGGCGGCGGCGACGGCGGTGCCGCGGTCGTTGTGCGGGTGGATCGACAGGCAGACGTGCTCGCGGCGGGACAGGTTGCGGCCCATCCACTCGAAGCGGTCGGCGTGGGTCGACGGGGTCGAACGCTCCACGGTGGCGGGCAGGTTGAGGATGATCTCGCGGCCCGGACCCGGCTGGTAGACGTCCATCACCGCCTCGCAGACCTCCAGCGCGAAGTCCAGCTCGGTGTCGGTGAAGATCTCGGGGCTGTACTGGTAGCCGAACTCGGTCTCCGGGCCCAGCAGCTTCTCGGCGTACTCCATCACCAGGCGCGTGCCGTCGACGGCGATCTGCTTGATGTCGTCCTTGGAGCCGCGGAAGACGACCCGGCGGAAGACGGGCGCCGTGGCGTTGTACAGGTGGACGGTGGCGCGCCTCGCGCCCTTCAGCGACTCGACGGTCCGCTCGATCAGGTCCTCGCGGGCCTGGGTCAGTACGGAGATGGTGACGTCGTCGGGGATGGCGCCGGGCTCTTCGATGATCGACCGTACGAAATCGAAGTCCGTCTGGCCGGAGGCGGGGAAGCCGACCTCGATCTCCTTGTAGCCCATCTTGACCAGCTGGTCGAACATCCGGCGCTTACGCTCGGGCGACATCGGGTCGATCAGGGCCTGGTTGCCGTCACGCAGGTCGGTCGACAGCCAACGGGGGGCCTGGGTGATCCGCTTCTCGGGCCAGGTGCGGTCGGGGATGTCGACCTGCTCGTACTGTCCGTACTTGTGGATCGGCATGGTGCTGGGCTGCTGGCGGTTCGCCATGATGACTCGGGCTCCTCAGGGTGTCCGGAAGGACGGCCGACGACGCAACGCCAAGCTCCGCGGGGAGGGAGTCGACCTGGACTACAGGCCCTCGCCGCGGCAGCTAAGAAGAAGCAGCCCGAAACGCATGATGCACAGCATGCTAGCCGAGCCCCTTCGGATGCGGGGCGCCGTATCAGTATGCGGGACCCGCAAGATAAAAGGGACAAAAAGTGCGCCATACCACTTCGTCACGGAGCGTGCGCTTCCCTGTCCGCATATTTCACCAATCATGGTTGCGGGTAGTGACACGGGCATAACTCAGTGCAAGGGTGCCGGGCATGACGACCAACGGGGGCTTCGAGCCCGTCTTCTGCACCGTCGTACCGCCGCATGTCCTCGACAAGCTGGCCCGGCACGACGACCCCGCACTCTCCGGTCCCGCCCGCCGCACCCTGATGCGCGACAGCGAGCTGCGCGGCCGCCGCCGCGTGACGGCCGAGTTCGGCCTCGCTGCCGCGCCGGCGGCGAAGGCACCGGCGGACCAGCCGCTGCGCACCATCTACGACGCCGGGCACAAGACCCACCTGCCCGGCAAGAAGGTGCGCGCCGAAGGTGCCGCGCCGGTCAAGGACGCCACGGTCAACCGCGCCTACGCGGGCCTCGGTGCCACCTTCGACCTCTACCTCAAGGCCTACCAGCGCCACTCGATCGACGGCGACGGCCTGCCGCTGGACGCCAGCGTCCACTACGACGAGAAGTACAACAACGCCTTCTGGAACGGCGAGCAGATGGTGTTCGGCGACGGCGACGGCGAGATCTTCCTCGACTTCACCATCCCGATCGACGTCATCGGCCACGAGCTGACCCACGGCGTCACCCAGCACACCGCGAACCTCACCTACTACGGCCAGCCGGGCGCCCTGAACGAGTCGATGTCCGACGTCTTCGGCTCGCTCATCAAGCAGTACACGCTCGGCCAGACCGCCGCCGAGGCCGACTGGCTGATCGGCGCCGGGCTGCTCGCCCCGAGCGTCACCGGCAAGGCCCTGCGCTCCATGAAGGAACCGGGCACGGCGTACGACGACGACGTGCTCGGCAAGGACCCGCAGCCCGCGACCATGGACGACTACGTCCGCACCGGCCGCGACAACGGCGGCGTCCACATCAACTCCGGCATCCCCAACCACGCGTTCTACCTGGTCGCCTCCGCACTCGGCGGCCATGCCTGGGAGAAGGCCGGACAGATCTGGTACGACGTCCTGACCGGCGGCGAGCTGTCCTCGCAGGCGCTGTTCAACGACTTCGCGAAGCTCACGGTCGCGGCGGCGAAGGCACGCTTCAACGAGGGCGAGGAGCTCCAGGCCGTACAGAAGGCGTGGGAACAGGTAGGGGTGCGGATCCTCTGACCGCGTAC
This sequence comes from Streptomyces sp. NPDC001604, assembly GCF_042893475.1. Lineage (NCBI taxonomy): Bacteria > Bacillati > Actinomycetota > Actinomycetes > Kitasatosporales > Streptomycetaceae > Streptomyces > Streptomyces sp. NPDC001604. Next base: position 511,162 of record NZ_JBIAUY010000001.1, read on the forward strand.
TAGACAGGGACCCATGCGTATTCAGGTGAGGCGTACGGGTGGGTTCGCGGGCATCGAACGCCATGCCGAGGTGGACACCTCGGGCCGGCCCGACGCCCAGGAGTGGCAGGCCCTGGCCGAACGCGCGCTCGCGTCCGGCCGGGGCACGCCTCCGCTCGGGGTGCCGGACGGCTTCAGCTACGAGATCACGGTGGACGGGAAGACGGTGTACGCGGCCGATCCCCGGCTCACGGACGAGCAGCGCGAACTGATCCGCCGGGTACTGAAGGAAGGGGCGTAACCGGCAGTTCATGCCTGGGCGTTGACTTCCGTTACCGCCGGTAAGGATGATCCCGCCCATGGCTTCTGATGCAGGCAACCCGATACCCCGCTTCCCGGCCGGCTTCGTGTGGGGCGTGTCGACCTCGGCCCACCAGATCGAGGGCGCTGCGGACGAGCGCGAGCCGTCCGTGTGGGACGCCTTCACGGCCGAGCCGGGACGGGTCAAGGACGGCTCGACCGCGGCGGTGGCCTGCGACCACTACCACCGCTACCGCGAGGACGTGGCCCTCCTCGCCGACCTCGGCGTGGACGCGTACCGCTTCTCGGTCTCCTGGCCGCGGGTGCGCTCCGCGGGCGGCCTCGACTTCTACGACCGTCTCGTCGACGAGCTGCTGGCCGCGGGCGTACGGCCGGTCCCCACGCTCTTCCACTGGGACCTGCCGGTCGCGCTGGACTGGCTCGAACGGGACACGGCCTCCCGTTTCGCGGAGTACGTGGCCGTCGTCGCCGAGCGGCTGGGCGACCGGGTGAAGAAGTGGATCACCCTCAACGAGCCCGCCGAACACACGCTGCTGGGCCATGCGCTGGGCGCGCACGCACCCGGCAGGCAGCTGCTCTTCGACGCGCTTCCGGTTGCCCACCACCAGCTGCTGGCCCACGGTCTGGCCGTACGGGCCCTGCGCGCGTCCGGCGCCACGGACATCGGGATCGCCAACTCGCACGGGCCGACCTGGCCGGCCTCCGAGGAGAGCGCGGACGTGGAGGCGGCGGGCTTCTACGACCTGCTGCTGAACCGCCTGTTCGCCGACCCGCTGCTGCTCGGCCAGTACCCGGAGGGCATCGGCGAGTTGATGCCGGGCGACGTCGAGTCCGACCTGAAGGTCATCTCGGAACCCCTCGACTGGTACGGCGTCAACTACTACGCGCCGACCCGGGTGGGCGCCCCACAGGGCGAGGACATCGAGTTCGGCGGTCTGACCATCCCGGCCGAACTCCCCTTCTCGGTACGGCAGATCGAGGGCGTGCCGGTGACGGACTTCGGCTGGCCCGTGGTCCCCGAGGGCCTGACGGAACTGCTCACCGGCTTCCGGGAACGCTACGGCGACCGCCTCCCGCCCGTAGTCATCACCGAGAACGGCTGCTCCTACCCGGGCCTCGACGACCAGGACCGGATCGCCTACCTCGACGGTCACCTCCGGGCCCTGCACAAGGCCGTCGAGGCGGGCGTGGACGTGCGCGGGTACTTCGTGTGGTCGCTGCTGGACAACTTCGAGTGGGCGGAGGGGTACGAACGCCGGTTCGGCCTGGTGCACGTCGACTTCGAGACGCAGCAGCGGACGCCGAAGTCCTCGTACGGCTGGTTCCGGGATGTGCTGCGGGCGCAGAGATGACCGCCACCCGGCCCGCGGAGGCACTCGCCGAGCCCGTCGAACGGGTCGGCCGCGGCTGGACGTCCGCCCTCTCGCTGGCCAACGGGGCGATCTGGGTGGGCTGGTACGGCCCCCTGCAGATCCTGCTGGCCTCCCAGGCGAAGGACTTTGCGCCGGGCTCCGGCATGTCCAAGGAGACGATGCTGGCGTGGGTGACGGGGGCCGGGGCGGTGGTGTCCCTGGTCGCCAACCCGCTCTTCGGCGCCCTCTCGGACCGCACGACGTCCCGCCGGGGCCGCCGTACGCCGTGGATCGTGGCCGGGGCGGCGGGCGGCGGGCTGTCGTTGCTGCTGCTCGCGGGCGCGGGCGGGGTGTGGACCATGGCGGCCGGCTGGTGTCTGGTGCAGCTGACGCTGAACGCGGCGTTCGCGGCGGTGACGGCCGCGGTGCCGGACCGGGTGCCGCGGCTCCAGCGGGGCTCGGTGGGCGGCTGGCTGGGGGCCGCGCAGATCCTCGGCGTGGTCGGCGGGACGGGGCTCGCGACGGTGGCCGGGGGCGTCGGGGCCGGGTATGCGGCCTGCGCGGTGTTCACGGTGGTGGGGGTGGTGCCGTACGTCCTCGGCTACGAGGACCTGCGGCTGGCGGCGGCGGACCGGCCGGAGTGGTCGTGGCGGTCCTTCGCCGCCGGGTTCTGGCTGAGTCCGGGCCGGTATCCGGACCTGGGCTGGGCCTGGCTGACCCGCTTCCTGATCAACCTCAGCAACGCTCTCGTGCTGCTGTACCTGCTCTACTACCTGCGGGACGGCCTCCACTACGGCGACCCCGACCAGGGCGTGCTGATCCTGACGGCCGTGAACGGGGTGACGCTGCTCGCCACGGTCGTGGTGGGCGGGGTCTGGTCGGACCGGGTGGGGCGGCGCAAGCCGTTCGTGATCTGGTCGGGTGTGCTGATGGCGGTGGCGACGGCGGCGCTGGCGGGCTGGCAGACCTGGCCGGGCGCGCTCGTCGCGGCGGCGGTGCTCGGGGTCGGCTTCGGCGTCTTCACCTCGGTCGACTTCGCGCTGATGACGGACGTGCTCCCGAAGGCGCTGGACCGCGGCAAGGACCTCGGCGTGATCAACGTGGCCAATGCCCTGCCGCAGGTCGCGGCGCCCGCCCTCGCCGCGCCGATCGTGACGTATCTCGGCGGCTACCGGGTGCTGTACCTGGTGTCGGCGGTGATCGGGCTGGCGGGGGCGGTGCTGGTGGGGCGGATCAGAGGCGTGGACTGAGGCGCCTACGGCGATCCGGGGCGCTTCACAGGGCTCCGGCTTCCCTGGCCGCGTAGACGCTGGGGTACAGCGGGCGGTAGCCGAGTTCCCGGCGGATCCGCTCGGTCGAGGTGATCGCGAGCCAGGGGTCGGGGTCGGTGCGGGTGCAGAGCTCGGCGGGGACCTCGACGCCGTTGAGCTGGTGCAGTTCGACCGCCGTGACGGGGGTGTCGTCGGCGATGTTGTAGATCCGGCCGGCGATGCCCGGAGCGTGCAGGATGCGCAGCAGTCCCTGGGCGACGTCCGCGTGGTGGCCCATCTGCAGCCGCTGGGTCGCCGCCCAGTGCCGGGCCCACATCAGGGACTGGGCGAGGTGCGGATCGCCCTCGCCGTAGACGAAGGGGAGCCTGCCGATGCGTACGTCCATGCCGTCCAGCGCAAGCAGTGCCCGCTCCGCCTCGGCCTTGGACTCCGGGTAGGCGCCCCACATCGCCCCGCCGGGCCGGCTCTCGTCCTCCTCGGTCAGCGGACGCCCCCGCCCGGTGCCGTACACCAGCCCCGTGCTGACCTGCACGAACCGCTGCACCCCGGCGGCGAGCGCGGCGCGGCCCAGCTCCACGGCCGCGTCCCGGTTGACGGCCCGGGCCTCCTCGTCGGGCACCCCGCGGAAGGCAGCCGCGACGTTCACGACGGCGTCGACCCCGGCCACGGCCTTGGCGAGCGCCTCGGTGTCCCGCAGATCCCCGACCACGACCTCGGCGCCCAGCTCGGCGAACCGCTCGCCGCGCGCCGCGTCCCGCACGAGGACCCGCACCCGCTCGTCGCCCCGGCTCTGGGCGATCAGCCTGGGCACGAACCGCCGTCCGACCTGTCCCGTCGTACCGGTCACCAATGTCAGCATGTTCTGCTCCTCTCTTCGCGACCCAGCCTTCAACGGGGTTGTCGCCGCCGGGAGAGACCTCCCGATCGGGGGATCGGCAGTCCCTGGATAAGCCGGGCGGACTCCCGCACGCTGGAGAGGTGAACCGAGCCGAACTCGCCGACTTCCTGCGCCGCGGCCGCGCCCGCCTCGACCCGTCCGACGTGGGGCTCACGCCCGGCGCCCGCCGCCGCACACAGGGCCTGCGCCGCGAGGAGGTGGCGCAGCTGGCCGGCATGTCGGTCGACTACTACACCCGCCTGGAACAGTCCCGGGGGCCGCGCCCGTCCCGCCAGATGCTGACGGCGCTGGCGCGTGCCCTGCGCCTGACGGACGACGAACGGGACCACCTGTTCCATCTGACGGGCGAGGAGCCGCCGCGGCGCGGGGGCGCGTCCGCCCACGTACGGCCGGGCCTGCTGCTGGTGCTGGACCGGCTGCACGACACCCCGGCGATGGTGGGGACCGACTGCGGTGAGGTTCTCGCGCAGAACGCGATGTCGAAGGCGTTGAGCGGGGACGCGTCCGCCCGTCCGCTCCGGGACCGCAACATGCTGCGGCGCTTCTTCCTGGACCCGGCGGCCCGGGAGTTGTTCCCTCCCGAGGACGTGGCGGAGCACGCGCGTGCCCATGTGGCGAATCTGCGGGCGGTGGCGGCGGCGCGTCCCGACGATCCGGAGCCGGCTGCGTTGGTGGCCGAACTGCGTTCGTCGAGTGAGGAGTTCGGGCGGCTGTGGGAGGCCCACGAGGTGGCGGTGCGCCGGCAGTCGACGAAGCGCTTCCGGCATCCCGTGGTCGGGCTGCTGGAGCTGGACTGCGAGGTTCTCCTCAACGAGGACGCCCACCACATGCTCATCGTCCACACGGCCCGCCCGGGCACGGAGTCGTACGAACGCCTGCAGTTGCTACGGGTGGTGGGCCTACAGACCTTGGATCCGCCCCCGCCGCCCCTTCCCGTCCCGTACCTGGGGGCTCCGCCCCCAGACCCCCGATCGGCCTGAACGGCCTCGTCCTCAAACGCCGGACGGGCTGAAAAATCAGCCCGTCCGGCGTTTGAGGAGCGGGGGTCCGGGGGCTGGCCCCCGGAAAAGACTCAGAAGCCCAGCTTGCGCAGCTGTCGCGGATCCCGCTGCCAGTCCTTGGCGACCTTCACATGGAGGTCCAGGAACACCGGCGTACCGAGCAGCGCCTCGATCTGCTTACGGCTCTTGATGCCGACCTGCTTCAGACGCGCACCCTTCGGCCCGATGATGATCCCCTTCTGGCTCGGCCGCTCGATGTACACGAACGCATGGATGTCGAGCAGCGGCTTGTCCGCGGGCCGGCCCTCACGCGGAAGCATCTCCTCCACCACCACCGCGATGGAGTGCGGCAGCTCGTCCCGCACACCCTCCAGCGCCGCCTCCCGGATCAGCTCCGCGATCATGACCTGCTCTGGCTCGTCGGTGAGATCGCCCTCGGGATACAGGGCGGGCCCCTCCGGAAGGAGCGGAACGATCAGATCGGCCAGCAGGTCCACCTGCTTGTCACCGACCGCCGACACCGGCACGATCTCCGCCCACTCGAAGCCCAGCTCCTTGCCGAGCTGGTCGATCGCGATGAGCTGCTCGGCGAGCGTCTTGCTGTCCACCAGGTCGGTCTTGGTGACGATCGCGATCTTCGGCGTCTTCTTGATCGACGCCAGCTCCTTCGCGATGAAACGGTCACCGGGCCCGAGCTTCTCGTTCGCCGGCAGACAGAAGCCGATCACGTCGACCTCGGCCCAGGTCGTGCGTACGACGTCGTTGAGCCGCTCACCCAGCAGGGTCCGCGGCTTGTGCAGGCCAGGGGTGTCGACCAGGATCAGCTGGGCGTCCTCCCGGTGCACGATCCCCCGGACCGTGTGACGCGTCGTCTGCGGCTGGTTCGCGGTGATGGCCACCTTCTGGCCGACCAGAGCGTTCGTGAGAGTGGACTTGCCCGCGTTGGGGCGGCCCACGAAGCAGGCGAAGCCGGCGCGGTGGGGTGCCGACGACGCCGACGGCTCGGATGACTGACTACGAACGCTCATGGCGCCCATTCTCCCTGATCCACAGAGCCCCGCCGTACAGCCGAGCGATCACCGGGCGATCGCTGTCCGCCCTGTGAGATTCAGGAAACCTCCACGCAACGAAACATCACGGAAACACGCCCGTGCAGAACCGGAAACGCACGCCGGTGACCCTCTGACGAGCCCCCACCTCGATGGAGACGACGTGACGACCCTCGCCGCAGCGCACGCGGACACCGGCGACACCGCCTGGCTGCTCGCCGCCACCGCTCTCGTCCTGCTGATGACCCCGGGCCTCGCCCTCTTCTACGGCGGCATGGTCCGCACGAAGAGCGTCCTCAACATGCTGATGATGAGCTTCGTGTCGATCGCCCTGGTCACGGTGGTGTGGCTGGCCGCCGGGTACTCACTGGCCTTCGGCGACGACATCGGCGGCGGGCTCATCGGCGGACTGAGGCACGTCGGCATGGCGGGCCTCGGCCCGGACAGCGTGCAGGGCACCGTGCCCACCCTGCTCTTCGCCACCTTCCAGCTCACCTTCGCGATCATCACCGCCGCGCTCATCAGCGGCGCGATCGCGGACCGCGTGAAATTCGCGGCCTGGCTGGTCTTCGTGCCGGTGTGGGCGCTGCTCGTATACGTTCCCGTCACCCACTGGGTGTGGGGCCCCGGCGGCTGGATCGCGCACCGCCTCGGCGCCCTCGACTTCGCGGGCGGACTCCCGGTGGAAATCACCTCGGGTGCCTCCGGTCTGGCGCTGTGCCTGGTCCTCGGCCCGCGGCTCGGCTTCAAGAAGGACGCGATGCGTCCGCACAACCTGCCCATGGTGATGCTGGGCGCGGGCCTGCTCTGGTTCGGCTGGTTCGGCTTCAACGCGGGTTCGGCACTCGGCGCCAACGGTCTCGCCGCGGCCGCCTTCCTCAACACCCTCGCCGCCGGCTGCACCGGCCTGCTCGGCTGGCTCTTCGTGGAGCAGAAGCGCGACGGGCATCCCACCACGCTGGGCGCCGCGTCCGGCGCCGTCGCCGGTCTGGTCGCCATCACCCCCTCCTGCGGCTCGGTCTCGCTGCTCGGCGCCCTGGTCGTGGGACTCGCCGCCGGTGTCGTCTGCTCGTACGCCGTGAGCTGGAAGTTCAGGCTCAACTACGACGACTCGCTCGACGTCGTCGGCGTCCACCTGGTCGGCGGCATCATCGGCACCCTCCTCATCGGCGTCTTCGCCGAGAAGGCCATGACCGGCTCCACCGAGGGTCTCCTCTACGGCGGCGGGCTCGGCCAGCTCGGCAAGCAGCTGGTGGCCGTGGTCGTCGTGGCCGCGTACGCCTTCCTCGTGACGTACGGCATCGGCAAGCTGATCGACAAGGCGATGGGCTTCCGGGCGAGCGAGGAGCAGGAGTACAAGGGCCTGGACCTTACGGTGCACGCCGAGACCGCATACGATCACGGCGTCCTGGGCCACGGCGCCCCGGTCTCGTCCTCCGTCCTCTCCCCCGCGCAGAAGGTCAAGTCCCAGGCATGAAGCTCATCACCGCGATCGTCAAGCCCTACCGCCTCGACGAGGTGAAGACGGCCCTCCAGGAGCTGGGCGTGCACGGTCTGACCGTGACCGAGGCCAGCGGGTACGGCCGGCAGCGCGGCCACACCGAGGTGTACCGCGGCGCGGAGTACCAGGTCGACCTCGTCCCCAAGGTCCGTATCGAGGTCGTCGTCGAGGACGCCGAGTCGGACGCCGTGATCGACGCGATCGTCAAGGCCGCGCACACGGGGAAGATCGGGGACGGCAAGGTGTGGGCGGTGCCGGTCGAGACGGTCGTACGGGTACGGACGGGAGAGCGCGGCCCGGACGCGCTCTGAAACCCTTTGCCACCCGGGCCGCGTGACGGAGCTCACCTCCTCGCCGCGGCCCGCTCCCGTCGGACGCCCCGCGCCGCGGCGACGACAGCTTCGAGCGCCGTGCCGCGACCACGGACGCCCCCTGCCCTGCGCGCCCTGATCACCAGGGCGACCCCCACCACCAGCGCCGCCGACAGCAGCAGTGCTGCCGCCCACGGCAGCGCGAGGAAGGACGCGCTCGCCGACTCCCGGGTGTCCTGGGCGCTGGCCGTCAACGTGACGTCTCCCCAGTCGAGTTGGGGCGCGCCCTGCCATGGTTCGGTGAGGTGGACGCGCTGGCCCGGCAGCAGTTCGGAGGGGATGCGGGACAGGTTGCGGGCCAGGAGCGTACGGCCGAACAGGCCCTCCGCACGCAGTTCCACCTTCGGGTCGAGGGTGACGTTTCCGGTGTTGTGCAGGGTGTAGGAGACGGTCGCCGTGCTGTCGCCGAGGCCGGGGACGAGCGGCTGGTGGTGGACGACGTGGACGTTCTCCACGGAGATCGCGGGGAGGGTCGGGCCGCCGACGCGCAGATAGACGCGTGCGGCTACCGCCCGCTGCACACCGAGCGCGAGGGAGCCGTCGCCCTTGTCGATCTTTTCGTCGAGGGCCACGAGCGCACCCGGGTGGTCGCCCGGTTCGGCGCCCTCGGGCACATGCAGCGTGAAGGGGACGGTGACCCTGCCGTGCGGCGGGACGGTCACGCGTGACTTCGCGGGCTTCGCCCAGGCACCGACGCCCCGCTGCTTCTCCTGCACCGTCCTGACGGCGAAACCGCCGTCGCGGGGGGTGTTGTAGGCGTCGGCGGCATACAGCCGGAAGCTCAGCGGCTGCCCGGTCCTGTTCGCCACGACCACCTTGTCCTCGATGGTCGTCCCGGGGTCGGCGGAGAGGTAGAAGTACGGGCGGGCGGCCACCTTGGAGGCGGCCGGGTAGACGGACCAGCTGCCGTTGTCGGCGGCGCGCGCGGGTGCGGGCGCGACGAAGAGGGCCAGGAAGAGGCCCAGGAGGATGACGTACGGCTTGCGCATGGGTGCGGACCCCCACGGACTTCGGCGGGACGAGGGGAACGGGCGGGTGCGGACGCCCGTACGGTCAGCTGAGCGTCAGGGTGAGCACGCCCGCGTACGACCCGGGGGGCGTGAACGCCGGTACGTCCAGGGAGAGCCCCGCGTTCGCCGTGAACTCGCCGCCGGTCAGCGTGCCGTTGGGGGTGGACGCCAGGGTCGCTCCCGAACTGCCCACCGTGCCCGCCGAACCTGCCTGGCAAGTGCTCGGGCTGCCCGCCTTGGTGGTGCAGGCAGGGGTCCAGCTCAGCTTCCCGGCATCGATCTTGGCGCCGGGACCGGTGAAGTCGGTGACCTTGCCGGTGAGGGACCAGCCCGCGGGTCCGCCACGGAAGTCCTTCACGGTGACGGCGTTCAGGGCACCGGTGGAGGCCCCGCCCTTGCCGAAGTCGACCGCCGAGAGCGCGACGGAGTCCCCGGCCTGGGACATGGACAGCGTGCCCCCCTTCACCGTGGTGGTGACCTTCTGACTGCCGGCCGGAACAGGGGTGGTGTCGTTCACGACGTAGGCCGCGGGCCCCGCCCCTTTTCCGGCGCTCCACGCACTTCCCTCGTACGCCACGATCCCCGTCGTCGTCTTGTCGTTGACGACGAGGGAGCCGCTGAAGGAGCCGTCGGCAGAGGCGGTGACCGTCGCCTTGTCCGCGGTCTGGGTGTCCCCGGAGCGCCCGGCGAGGGTGACGGTCGCGCCCGGCGTGAACTTGCTGCCGGTGACGGTGACGGCGGCACCGACGTTCCCGGAGGCCGAACCCAGCGTGATGGCACGGTTGTTGACCGGGGTGGCGTCCGTCGCCGTGACGGTCTGGGAGACCGGGGCGGGCGGGTTGGTCACCGTGCACGGGGTGTCCAGTTCGAGGATGTAGCTGGTGTGGATGTTGTAGTCGCCGGGCGAGAGCGTGATCGCACCGGCCGCGGTGACCTTGAAGGTGCCGGTCATGGAGAACGACGGGAAGGGGCCGTTGCCCGGCACCGGGTCGTTCTTCTTGGGTCCGGCGACCGTCACGTCGCCCGTCTGCGCACCGCCGAGAGTCACCTTGCCCGTGGGCGTCATGATGTCGGCCGGCAGGGCGATGGCGGTGGGGTTGCTGGCGGCGGGCTTGACGACGGTGTAGGTGACGGTGACGGTGTCGCCGACCTTCGGACTGGCGTTGTCCACCGCGATGCTCGCGGTCGTCGTACCGTCGATCGGCGGGATGCCCGCGACCGCGGGCGGGATGCAGTGCGTGGCGAAGTCCACGTTGGTGGCTGCACCGGCCGGACAGGCCAGCGCACCACCCGCGGTGACCACGAGCACGGTCCCGCCGAGCAGCGACGCCCAACGGCGTCTTCGGGTTGAACCCATGGGTGTGCCCCCTTCTTTCAGCGCTCACTGGGGGCATTGATGTGGGGATTGCGTGAGAAGTCAATGGAGAAGTCGAAATGAACTGATGGGCCGTCAGTTTCCGTCTGTCTCGCGGAAACTGACGGCCCGTCGGCAGCGGCTCAGTCGAACACGAACGGTCCCGGCGACTGCGGGCCGGTCGCGGTGCAGGTGATGGTGATGCCGAAGACGGTCATCTGCAGCGAGCCGCCGTAGGCCTCCAGGCTGTCGCCGGAGGCGACGGTGCCGGAGAGCGGGCCGACGGTGACTGGGTCGCCGGCGGCCATCGCCGGGTTCCTGGTGCCGGTGAAGGCGGTGCTGCCGCCGCTCGCGTCGACCAGGGTGAGCGTGGAGGAGATCGAGTCCTGGGACAGGGCGATCGGCGCGGTGATGGCGGACGTGACGGTGATGGTGGCCGCCGTGCCGTCCTGGGTGGCCGTGAGTGTGGCCTGCCCGCCGCCGAAGCTTCCGCAGTCGGCGGTGATCGTCGCCGACTGCGGAGTGACGGCGAGGGCACTGGGCGCGAACGCGAGCGAGACGGCCGCGAGGGCCCCCACCGCGACTGCCGCACCTGTACTGATCCGTTTGGCTCTCATGGGGATCCGGCTCCCTTCCCGAAGCTGGGAACTGCCATGTGGGGATGGATGGGAGAGGTCCGTACGGACAGCCGGCAGGCGCGGTGCGGGGCGCCGGTGCGGGGTGGAGTGAATCTGACGGTCCGTCGGAACTACCGGTTCCATTGATGCCCGTGAGGTGAAGAAACGGCAAGGGTGAATTCCGGACGGATCTGAAGCGGCCGGTTTTCAGCCTGCGGTGGCGGTGGTCCGTACCGTTCCGTCGGGCCCGGCGACGAGCACCGGCGTCCCGGCCCCGCCCAGATCCCGTACGGCAGCCAGGTCCTGGGCCGAGGCCGATTCGGCTTCCGTCACCACGGCCGCCGCCTCCAGGGACTTCGCCCCGGACGCCACCGCCATGGCCACCGCCGTCTGCAGCGCACTCAGCTGCAGCGAGGCCAGGTCGACGGTCCCGGCGACATACGTACGGCCCGTCTCGTCCCGTACGGCGGCCCCCTCGGGCACTCCGTTGCGGGCCCGAGCGGAACGGGCCAGGGTGACGATCTTGCGGTCCTCGGGGTCAAGCGCGCTGCTGTCGGTCATGAGCCGAGCATACGTACCGTGTGCGGGTGCACTCAGGAGCGGTCGAGGCGGAGCCGCTCGGCGCGCGGCAGTCCGGCCACCACCAGGTCGTAGGAGTCCTCGATGAGCTCCCGGACCAGCCGGTCCGGCAGGTCGCCGTCGACCGTGACGGTGTTCCAGTGGCGCTTGTTCATGTGGTAGCCGGGGATGATCAGGCCCTCGTACTCGCTGCGGAGCCGGATCGCGTCCTCCGGGTCGCACTTGAGGTTGACCGTGAGGGGGCGGGCATCCAGCCAGCTCAGGGCGAACATCTTGCCCAGTACCTTGAAGACCGAGACGTCCGGGGCGAAGGGGAAGTCCTCCACCGCCGCGTTGAAGGACAGGCAGAAGCCGCGCAGTTCCTCGGGCTTCACTCCTCTTTCGCCTCCTCCTTGGGCAGGTCCGCCGGATCCACGGGCTCCACGAGCACGGTCACGATCTTGTTCCGGCGGCCGGCGGCGGCCTCCGCGGTCAGTCGGAGCTGTCGCCCGTCGGGCACCTCCACGACCGCCGACGCCCCGGCGATGGGCACCCGGCCGAGCGCCTTGGCGAGCAGTCCGCCGACGGTCTCCACGTCCTCGTCGTCGTACTCGTCGAGCCCGTACAGCTCGCCGAGGTCGGTGATGTCGAGGCGGGCGGTGACCCGGTAGCGGTCCTCGCCGAGGTCCTCCACCGGCGGCAGCTCACGGTCGTACTCGTCGGTGATCTCGCCGACGATCTCCTCGAGGATGTCCTCGATGGTGACGATGCCGGCCGTGCCACCGTACTCGTCGATGACGACGGCGACGTGGTTGCGGTCCTGCTGCATCTCGCGCAGCAGATCGCCGGCGTTCTTGGTGTCGGGCACGAACGCGGCGGGCCGCATGGCCGTGGACACCAGCTCGCTCTCGGCGTCCCGGCTGATGTGCGTCTTGCGGGCCAGGTCCTTCAGATACACGATGCCGACGATGTCGTCCTCGCTCTCCCCGGTGACCGGGATGCGCGAGAAACCCGAGCGCAGCGCGAGGGTCAGGGCCTGGCGGATCGTCTTGTAGCGCTCGATGACGATCAGGTCGGTGCGCGGGACCATGACCTCCCGCACGAGGGTGTCGCCGAGCTCGAAGACCGAGTGCACCATGCGGCGCTCCTCGTCCTCGATCAGCGACTCCGCCTCGGCGAGGTCGACCAGCGCCCGCAGCTCCGCCTCGGAGGCGAACGGGCCGCGTCGGAAACCCTTGCCGGGGGTCAGCGCATTGCCGATGAGGATGAGCAGGGACGGGATCGGCCCCATGATCCTGGCCAGCGGCAGCAGCACGTACGCCGCGGCCGTCGCCGTGTTCAGCGGATGCTGGCGGCCGATGGTGCGCGGGGAGACGCCGACGGCGACGTACGACACCAGGACCATCACGCCGATCGCGGCCAGCAGGGCACGGGTGGTGCCGGAGAACTCCTGCAGACAGGCGTACGTCACCAGGGCCGCGGCCGCCATCTCGCAGGCGACGCGGACCAGCAGCGCCACATTGAGATAGCGGGTCGGGTCGGCGGCCACCTGGGCGAGCTTCGCGCTGCCGCGCCGGCCGGAGCGTACGGCCTCCTCGGCGCGGAAGCTGGAGACGCGCGCGATGCCCGCCTCCGCGCAGGCGGCGAGCCAGGCGACCACGACCAGGGCGATCGCGCCCGCGACGATCTGGGGACTCATGAGACGGTCGGGGCCGGGGACGGACCGGTCAGGCCCTTCTCCGCGCGCCAGCCGTCCACGATCGCCGCCTGCAGACCGAACATCTCGGCCTTCTCGTCGGGCTCCTCGTGGTCGTACCCGAGGAGATGCAGCACCCCGTGGACGGTGAGCAGTTGGAGCTCCTCGTCCATGGAGTGCCGGGTGTGCGCTTCCTCGCCCTGCTTCTTGGCGACCTCCGGGCAGAGCACGATGTCGCCGAGGAGGCCCTGCGGGGGCTCGTCGTCGTCCTTCGACGGCGGACGAAGCTCGTCCATCGGGAAGGACATGACGTCCGTCGGCCCCGGCAGGTCCATCCACTGGATGTGCAGCTGCTCCATGGCGTCGGCGTCCACGACGATCACCGAGAGCTCGGAGAGCGGGTGGATGCGCATTCGCGCCAGTGCGTAGCGGGCGATGTCGAGGATCGCCTGCTCGTCGACCTCGGTTCCGGACTCGTTGTTGACGTCGATCGACATGGTGCTGCTCGGTCTACTTCCCCTTGTGCCCGGACTGCCTGCCCCGGCCGCCCTTGTGGGTGCCGTTCTCGGTGCCGTGCTTGCTGTCGTACTTCTCGTACGCGTCGACGATACGGCCGACCAGCTTGTGCCGTACGACATCGTGGGACGTGAGGCGCGAGAAGTGGACGTCGTCGAGGCCCTCGAGGATGTCCTGCACCTGGCGCAGGCCCGACTTGGTGCCGGTCGGCAGGTCGACCTGCGTCACGTCACCGGTGATCACGATCTTCGAGTCGAAGCCGAGCCGGGTGAGAAACATCTTCATCTGCTCGGGCGAGGTGTTCTGGGCCTCGTCCAGGATGATGAAGGCGTCGTTCAGCGTGCGGCCCCGCATGTAGGCGAGCGGCGCGACCTCGATCGTGCCCGCGGCCATCAGCCGGGGGATCGAGTCCGGGTCGAGCATGTCGTGCAGCGCGTCGTACAGCGGGCGCAGATACGGGTCGATCTTCTCGTAGAGCGTGCCGGGCAGGAAGCCCAGCCGCTCGCCCGCCTCGACCGCGGGCCGGGTCAGGATGATGCGGTTGACCTGCTTGGACTGCAGGGCCTGCACCGCCTTGGCCATGGCCAGGTACGTCTTGCCGGTGCCGGCGGGGCCGATGCCGAAGACGATCGTGTGCTTGTCGATCGCGTCGACGTACCGCTTCTGGTTGAGGGTCTTGGGGCGGATCGTGCGGCCGCGCGAGGAGAGGATGTTCTGGGTGAGGACCTCGGCCGGGGTCTCCTGGCCTTCGCCCTCGCCGTTCTCACTCGCTCTGAGCATCGCGATCGAGCGTTCCACTGCGTCCTCCGTCATCGGTTGCCCGGTGCGGAGCACCAGCATCATCTCGTCGAACAGGCGCTGGATCATGGCGACTTCCGCGGGGGCGCCGACCGCGCTGATCTCATTGCCCCGGACATGTATGTCGGCCGCCGGGAAGGCCTTCTCGATCACGCGCAGAAGGGAGTCGCCGGACCCCAGAACGGTCACCATGGGGTGCTGGGCGGGGACGGTGAACTCTGCTCTCGCCTGCCCCTGCGCGGGGGTGTGAGCTGTGGGTGTCTGAGTCATGGGCCGGCTCTGTAGGCCTTGCTCGTCCTCCTCGAAACGGCACGCCAGCCACGTGGGCTGCCCTGGCGGTTCCAAGGGTACGCCGGGGGACTGACAACGCCGTAGGCCTTTTCGGCACACGTGTTTCGCACCGGTGGCAGTGCTCAGGCCGACCTGAACCCGATCGTCGGCACGGCCCTGCGCCGCGGCCACGGTCTCGCGGCCTCCCCCTGAGGGATCAGGCGCTCCAGGAACGCATACCGTCGCAGTGCCGCCGGGTCCTGACCCTCCACCGACTGCACCTTCCGCCACCAGGCCGCGATCTCCGACCACCCCGGTGCCGACAGCGAGCCCCCGAACTCCTGGACGGACAGCGCGGCGGTCAGCCCCGCGAAGGCCAGCCGGTCCGCCAGTGGCCAGTCCGCGAGGGTGCCGGTGACGAAGCCCGCGACGAACACATCGCCCGCGCCGGTCGGGTCCAGGGCCTCCACGGCGATCGCGGGCACCTCGGCGGTCTCCCCGGTGCGCCGGTCGACGGCGTACGCGCCCTCCGCGCCGAGGGTGACCACCGCGAGCGGAACGTGCTCGGTGAGGGCGTGGGCGGCGGCGCGCGGGGAGGTGGCGCCCGTGTACCGCATGGCCTCCTCCGCGTTCGGCAGGAAGGCCTCGCAGTGTTCGAGGTCGGTCAGGCCCGCCAGGTCCCAGGCGCCGGTCTCGTCCCAGCCGACGTCGGCGAAGACACGGGTGCCGTGGTGCGCGGCCTGGGCGATCCAGGGGGCGCGCCTGCCGGGGGTGAGGGAGGCGACGGCGGCACGCGCGCGGGGCGCGCCCCCCAGGCTGAACACGGTCTCGGGGGGTGGCTCGTGACCGTGGGAGACCATCGTGCGCTCGCCCTCGTACGCCATCGACACGGTGACCGAGGAGTGCCAGCCGGGGACCCTGCGCGAGGTGGACAGGTCGATGCCCTCGCCCTGCTCCAGGGCGTCCCAGCAGTACTCCCCGTAGTGGTCGTCGCCGAAGGCCGCCGCGAGGGAGGTCCTCAGCCCCAGGCGGGCCAGTGCGGTGGCCATGTTGGCGACGCCACCGGGGCTCGACCCCATCCCGCGTGCCCAGGACTCGGTGCCGCGCACCGGGGCGGAGTCGAGCCCGGTGAAGATGATGTCGAGGAAGACGGGACCGGTGAGATACACGTCCCAGGGGGGATCGTCCGGGGTGCGCAGCAGGGCCAGCGGGTCGACCTGTGCCTGGCACTCCGGTCCCGCTGTGACGGGTGCTGGTCCCTTCCCGTTGGACGCGCTCACGGTGCACTCCCTGACATGGTGCGGATCAGGCCAGTGTGCACCATCTTTCAGCCCGTCCGGCGTCTGATCTTTCAGCCCGTCCGGCGTTTGAGGACGAGGCCGTCAGGCCGAAAGGGGGGTCTGGGGGCGCAGCCCCCAGGGGACGGGAATGGGGAGGGCGGCGGGGGCGCTACCACCGGGGCACCGCGGGCGTCACCCACCCCGGCTCGGCGACCCGCATGGCCGCCGCGTCGTCCCGCTCGCGCAGCGAACCGTCGTCGTCCAGCCACCGCTGATGCAGAAACCCCAGCTTGGCGCGGTCGAGCTCGACACCGAGCCCCGGCGCATCGGAGACAGCGACCTTCCCACCCTCGAACGTCAGCCGCGCGCCGAGCACATCCTCCGACTGCCACGGATAGTGCGAGTCACACGCATGGTGCAGGTTCGGCACGGTGGCCGCCACATGCGTCATCGCGGCCAGACTGATCCCGAGGTGGGTGTTGGAGTGCATGGACACCCCGACCCCGAAAGTGCGGCAGATCGCGGCCAGTTGCTGCGTGTTGCGCAGCCCGCCCCAGTAGTGGTGGTCCGACAGCACCACCTGCACGGCGTCCCGCGTGAAGGCCTCCTTGATCTCGGCGAAGGTCGTCACGCACATGTTGGTGGCGAGCGGCACCCCGGTCGCGGCGGAGACCTCGGCCATGGCGGGGGTGCCGAGCGCCGGGTCCTCCAGGTATTCGAGGACGTCCCCGAGCTCCTCGGCCACCTTCAGCGAGGTCTCCACGGACCAGGCGCCGTTGGGGTCGAGCCGCAGCGGATGGCCGGGAAACGCCTCCGCGAGGGCCCGTACGGCGGCGATCTCCTCGTCCGGCGGGAAGACACCGCCCTTCAGCTTGAACGACGTGAACCCGTACCGCTCCTTGAAAAGCCGGGCCTGCTCCACCACCCCGGCCGGGTCCAGGGCGGCACCCCAGTCGTCCTTCTCGCAGGCCACGCCCTCGGGGTGGTCGGCCCACTTGTAGAACAGGTAGGCGCTGTACTCGACCGCGTCGCGCACCTTGCCGCCGAGCAGCGCGTGCACGGGCAGGCCGAGCGCCTTGCCGAGGGCGTCGAGACAGGCGACCTCGAAGCCGGAGACGACGGACAGCCGCAGCTTGTCGGCGGTCTGGACACCGCGCAGGCCGCCGACGTCGATCTGGTTCCGGACCCGCGCGGAGTCCACGGAGACCTCGTCGGCGATCACGAACAGACCGTTCAGATCGCTGACCTGACGGCCCTTCAGTTCGTCGGCGAAGGGCCGGGCGAGCTCCAGGTACTTGGTGTCTCCGTAGGTCTCGCCGACACCGGTGATCCCGTCGGCCGTCACCACCTCCACGATCAGCCGCGGGGTGTACGGCTGGTGGACGCCCTGCGTGTTGAGGAGGGGCGGGTCGGCGACCAGGATCGGCGTGAGCCGTACGTCGGTGATGGTGAGGTTCACAGCGCGGCTCCTACGAGGTCAGTCCGGTGGTGAGCAGGGCTTCGAGGTCGGCCAGGTCGCCGGCCGAGGGGTCGGTGAGCGGGACGCGCACGGGGCCGACGGGGCGGCCGCGCAGCCGGGCCGCCGCCTTGACCAGCGACACGGCGTATCCCGGTACGCGGTCGCGCAGCTCCACGAACGGGACGTAGAAGTCACGCAGCAGCCGCTCCACCGCCTTGTCGTCGCCGTCGCGCAGGGCCGCGAAGAAGGCGTTCGCGATCTCGGGGGCGAAGGCGTGCACGGCCGAGGAGCAGGCGGGGATGCCGACGGTGGCGATGGGGGTCCCCCCGCGCGAGCGTGTTCGAGCGTGGGGGAGCGGGCCTGGATCTCGGCGGTGGACGCGCCGTTGAAGAACAGGAAGCCCTCGGGTGCGGCGAGGGTCAGGCGCTGGAGGCGGTCGAGGTCGCTGTGGCCGTCCTTGAGGCCGATGACGTTCGGGACGGCCGCGATCCGCCTCAAGGAAGCTGCCGTGCAGGCGACCTGACCGCGCTGGTAGGCGATGAGCGGCAGCCGGGTGCGGGCGGCGATCTGCTCCAGCTGTGCGACGAGGCCCTCCTGCGGGGCGGCGACCAGGTAGTGCGGCAGGACGAGCAGCGCGTCCGCGCCGGCCTCCTCGGCGATGCGGGCGAACCGGACGGCCTGCGCCCAGCCGTACCCGATCCCGGCGACCACGGGCAGGCGCCCGCCCGCCTCCTCGACGGCGATGGTCACGACCTGGCGGTACTCGTCCTCGTCCAGCGAGAAGAACTCGCCGGTGCCGCAGGCGGGGCTGCATCCGATATGCGGCTCCGCCGCGTGGCGGCGCCGGGGCCGGTGGCGATCTGCGCGGCGACATGGGCTCGGAAGCCCTCCGGGTCGAGCGAGCCGTCACCGTGGAAGAACGTCAGCGGGAAGGAGAGCACTCCTCTTTCCATCCCGTCGCGCAGCCTCCGCGCAGCTGTCTCCGCCTCACCCATGACGTCTCCCCATGTAGATGTCATCCATGTATGAAAACAGAGCCTAGATATGCGAACAGCAGCAGTCAACGGTCCGGTCCGGCCCGGGCCGACTAACATCGCCCCATGTCGGACACAGGTGGCGGCGTACGCGAGGTGAAGTCCGCCGCGCGGACGGTCGAACTGCTGGAACTGCTCGCCGCCCGCGGCGACCGCCCGGCACGGCTTCAGGAGCTGGCGGACGAGCTGGGCGTGCCGCGCAGCTCGATGTACGCCCTGCTGCAGACCCTGATCAGCCGGGGCTGGGTGCGTACGGACGTCACCGGTTCGCTCTACGGCATCGGAATCCACGCCCTGCTCACCGGCACCAGCTACCTCGACTCCGACCCGCGCGTGCGCCTCGTACGGCCGTATCTCGACGAGGCGTCCGAGGCGCTCGGCGAGACCATCCACATGGGGCGGCTCGACGGGCGGGACGTGGCGTATCTGGCGACGCGGGAATCGCACGAGTATCTGCGGACCATCAGCCGCGTCGGCCGCCGGCTGCCCGCGCACGCGGGCGCCCTCGGCAAGGCACTGCTGGCCGAGCGGGACGACGACGAGCTGCCCGAGGGGCCGTACGAGGCGCTCACACCCGACACGCACACCGGCCCGGAATCACTGGCGGCGGATCTCGCGAGGGTCCGCACCCGCGGTTACTCGGTCGACCGCGAGGAGGGCGTGGCCGGAATCGTCGGTTTCGGCTTCGCGCTGCGCTACGACGTCCCCGCACAGGACGCGATCAGCTGCTCGGTGCCGGTGGCTCGGCTGACGCCGGAACACGAGGAGCGGATCGTGGCGGTGATGCGGGAGATCAGGGCGAAGGTGGAGGCGACGGCGGTCGGCGGGACCGTTCACTGGCGTTAGCCCTGTCGGCCTGAGCGGCCTCGTCCTCAAACGCCGGACAGGCTGAAATGCCGTTTGCTACCCGGCCCCTCCCGCCCCAAACGCAACGTGCGCCACATCACACCCCCCGCGCTTCTTTCCCGAACCGCGTGCTTGATACAAATTCTCCGCGCGTTCCTGTCCGTCGACGGTCGGCGCCCAACCCCTCTTGAGCCGCTTCTTTCGCATGCCCTGGGAACGCCCGTGTCCGCCCCTCGCACCACCGCCTGGCCCCTCGTCGCCCTTTTCACGGCCGGGTACCTCGCTCCGTATCTGCTGCCGACGACCGTCGGACGGCTCGACTCGGGGCTTCCGCTCTCCGCGACCGAGGCGGGTGCCCTCGGCAGTGCGCTGCTGCTGAGTTCGGCCACGGCCGGCTTCCTGCTCGCCTCCCGCGTCGACCGCATCGGCCCCCGCACGCTGGCCCGCATCGGCCTCGTGCTCGCGATCGTCGGCTACGGCGGCGCCGCGCTGACCCACTCGATCCCCGCGGTCGTCGCGGGCGCGCTCGTCGGCGGTTTCGGCTCCGGTACGGCGACGACGGTCGCCGCCACCGGGATCGCCGCCCAGCCGGACCCGCACCGGACCACCACGCTCGGCCTGCTCGGCGTCTCCGCGCTCGCGGGTGCCGTCTATCTGGCGGTTCCCCACCTGGGTGCGGGCCACGGGCAGCCGCTCGCCGCGCTCGCGCTCACCGCGCTCGCCGTCTGGCCGCTCACCGGCCGGCTCCCGGTCCGTACGGCACTCGCGCACAGCCCCCTCGGCGGCACCCCTCTCCCCCACCGGCGCTCCGGTCTGGTCCTGGCCCTCGCCATGTTCTGCTGGTCGCTCGTGCAGAACGCGCTGTGGGGGGTCAGCGGCCGTATCGGCCTGGCCCAGGCACACCTCGCGGAGGCCACCGTCGGTGCCGTCTTCGCGGTGGCGCTCGGCGCGGGGCTGCTGGGGGTCGTGTGCGCGGGGGCGGTCGGGCCGCGGTTCGGCCGTGCGCTGCCCATCGGAGCGGGAACGGCGCTGATCTCCGGCTGCATCGTGCTCAGCGCGTCCGCGACCGACCTGACGAGCTTCGCGAGCGGTGAGATCGCCTGGAACGTGCTCTACCCGGTCGTCCTGTCGTACGTGATCGGCCTGGCCGCCTCCCTGGACCCCCGCGGACGCTGGGCGGTCCTCGTCGGCTCGGCGTCCTCCCTCGGAACGGCGGTGGGCCCGCTGACCGGCAGCGTGCTGGCGGCGCAGGCGGGGTTCCCGGTGATGGGTGCGGTCCTGGCCGTGGGACTGCTGGTGATCACCGTCCCGATGACGGCCGTGGCCCTGCGGGCCGGCAGGCGGCCCCTCGCGGTCGTGGAGATCCCGGTGGAGACACCTGCTCGGCACGCCTACGACACGACGGCCGCCTAGAACTCGTACGCCTCCACCTCGGAGAGATACCGCGCCCGGCGCTCCTCGTCGTCCTCCAGGAAGGACGCGAGGAACGAGTTGCGGGCCAGTTCGCGCAGGCGGTCCTCGGTCAGACGAAGAGTGCCCTGTACGGCCTCGAAGTTGTCGCCGACGTACCCGCCGAAGTACGCGGGATCGTCGGAGTTGACCGTGCACACCAACCCCGCGTCCAGCATGGTCGGCAGCGGGTGCTCGGCGAGGGTGTCGACCGTCCGGAGGCGCACGTTGGACAGGGGGCACAGCGTCAGCGGGATGCGGTCGCGGACCAGCCGCTCGACCAGCTCGGGGGATTCCATGCACCGCAGCCCGTGGTCCACGCGCTCCACGCCGAGCACGTCCAGCGCCTCGGCGATGTACTCCGGCGGGCCCTCCTCCCCGGCGTGCGCCACCCGGCGCAGCCCGAGCGCGGCGGCGGCCTCGTACACCTCGCGGAACTTCATCGGCGGGTGCCCGACCTCGGCGGAGTCGAGACCGACTCCGGTGATCCGGTCCAGGTACGGCTTCGCGGCCTCCAGGGTCTGCAGCGCCGACTCGGCGGACTCGTCCCGCAGGAAGCACAGGATCAGCCGGGTGGAGATGCCGTGGTTCGCCTCGCTGCTCCCCAGCGCCCGCCACAGCCCCTCGACGACCGTGCCCATGGGGACCCCCCGCGCAAGGTGCGCCTGCGGGTCGAAGAAGATCTCCGCGTGCCGCACGCCCTGCGCGGCGGCGCGGGCCAGATAGGCGTTCGCGAGGTCCTCGAAGTCCCGCTCGGTGCGCAGGACGGCCATGAGCTCGTAGTACAGGTTCAGGAAGGACTGGAGGTCCTCGAACTGGTACGCCTTGCGGAGCTCGCCCGTGTCGGCGTACGGCAGCTCGACGCCGTTGCGGGCGGCCAGTTCGAACGCGAGCTCCGGCTCCAGGGTGCCTTCGATGTGCAGGTGCAGTTCAGCTTTGGGGAGGGGCATCAAAGCATCGTACGGGCGCCTTACCGGCGTTTCGGAACCGGCACCCGCAGAAGATCGTGCGCGACCGTCAGCTCGCCCTCGAAGCCCGCCGCCCGTGCCTGCCGCTCGAACTCTCCCCCAGACTCCGTCCGGGAGGTGCCCCCAGGTTCGGTGTACCGCTGGCTGAAGTGCGTGAGCACGAGGTGCCGTACGCCCGCGTCCCGCGCCACCGCCGCCGCCTGGCCCGCGGTCAGATGGCCGTGCTCGACCGCGAGGTCGGTGTCCTCGTCGAGGAACGTCGACTCGATGACGAGCATGTCGCAGCCTTCGGCGAGCGCGTACACCCCGTCGCACAGCCGGGTGTCCATGACGAACGCGAACCGCTGGCCGCGGCGCACCTCGCTGACGTCCTCCAGGGACACCCCGCCGAGCGCGCCCTCCCGCTGGATACGGCCGACGTCCGGGCCCTTGATGCCGTGCGCGGCGAGACGGTCGGGGAGCATGCGGCGGCCGTCGGGTTCGGTCAGCCGGTAGCCGTAGGACTCGACCGGGTGGGAGAGCTTGCGGGCTTCGAGGGTGTACGAGGGCGTGACGGCCAGGGGGCCGTCCGTGTCGACCGGGGCCTCGGTGAGGTCGACCGTCTCGCGGTAGGCGGTGGCGTAGCGCAGACGGTTGAAGAAGCGCTGCCCCGAGCGTGGGTAGTGCGCGGTGATCTCGTGCGGGACCTTGTCGAGGTTGATGCGCTGGATGACGCCCGCGAGGCCCAGGGAGTGGTCACCGTGGAAGTGCGTGACGCAGATCCGGTTGAGGTCGTGCGCCGCGGCCCCGGCACGCAGCATCTGGCGCTGTGTGCCCTCGCCGGGGTCGAACAGGATGCCCTCGCCGTCCCAGCGCAGCAGATAGCCGTTGTGGTTGCGGTGCCGGGTGGGGACCTGGCTGGCGGTGCCGAGGACCACCAATTCACGTACGGACACGGTCGGTTATCCGGGGGGCCACTGCAGGCCGCGGCCGCCGAGGACGTGCGCGTGGGCGTGCCAGACGGTCTGGCCGGCGCCGGCGCCCGTGTTGAAGACGATGCGGTAGCTCTCCAGCTTGTCCTCGTCGGCGACGGACTGCGCCTCGCGGAGCACGTCGGCGGCGAGTTCCGGCGCGCCGGCGGCGAGCGCGGCGGCGTTCTCGTAGTGCGCCTTGGGGATCACCAGGACATGGGTGGGCGCCTGGGGGTTGATGTCCCGGAAGGCGACGGTGGTCTCCGTCTCGCGGACGATCGTCGCCGGCACATGCCCCGCGACGATCTTGCAGAACAGGCAGTCGTCCTGCGGCTCCCCTGCCATGTGGTCTCCTCAAGCCGGTTGATCGATCACGCTGATCGAGTACGGGGGCATCGTATCCAGGGACGTCAGTCCAGGCTCGGGGGTGTCTTGGCGGGGGTCTCCTCCAGGGCGGCCAGCGCGAGGCGGATCGCCTCGTCCAGCTGGACGTCCCGTCCCGCCGCGTGGTCCTGCGGCCGCTGGACCACCTCCACGTCAGGGTCCACCCCGCGGTTCTCGACGTCCCAGCCGTAACCCTCCAGCCAGAAGGCGTACTTGGGCTGGGTGACGAGCGTGCCGTCGACCAGGCGGTAGCGGCTGTCGATGCCGATGACACCGCCCCAGGTCCGGGTGCCGACGACCGGGCCGATGCCGAGCGCCTTGATGGCCGCGTTGACGATGTCGCCGTCGGAGCCGGAGAACTCGTTGGCGACGGCGACCACGGGCCCGCGGGGCGCGTCCTGCGGATAGCTGTACGGCCGCAGTCCGCGCGGCACGGCCCAGCCGACGATCCGCCGCGCCAGCTTCTCCACGACGAGCTGGGAGGTGTGACCGCCCCGGTTCTCCCGGACGTCCACGACGAGCCCCTCCCGGGCCACCTCCACCCTCAGGTCCCGGTGGATCTGGGCCCAGCCCGGCGCCTGCATGTCGGGGACGTGTAGATAGCCGATCCGCCCACCGGACTTCTCGTGGACGTAGGCCCGCCGGTCCGCGACCCACGCGTGGTACCGCAGCGGCTCCTCGTCCGCGACCGGCACGACCACCGCGTGCCGCACCTCGCCCCCGCCGGCCGGCGAGATCGTCAGTTCGACCGGCTTGCCCGCCGTGCCGACGAGCAGCGGCCCCGGCCCGGTCACCGGGTCCACCGGCTGCCCGCCCACCGCGGCGATCGCGTCCCCGGCCCGCACCGCGACGCCCGGCGCGGCCAGCGGGGAGCGGGCGTCGGGGTCGGAGGTCTCGGTCGGCAGGATGCGGTCGATGCGCCAACTGCCGTCCTGGTGACGGGAGATGTCGGCGCCGAGGAGCCCTTGCCGGGGCCCGTTGCCGTATCCGCGGTTCGGCATCACATAGGCGTGCGAGGTGCCTAGCTCGCCGTGCACCTCCCACAGCAGATCGACGAGGTCGTCGTGGGTGGCCACCCGGTCCAGGACCGGCCGGTAGCGGTCGAGCACGCCGGTCCAGTCGACGCCGCTCATGTCCGGCCGCCAGAAGTGGTCCCGCATGATGCGGCCGGTCTCCTCGTACATCTGCCGCCACTCGGCCGAGGGATCGACGGTCTGCCGCACCCGGGTCAGGTCGACGGTGATGTTGGTGTCGCTGGCGTCGTCGTTGGACGCGCGCCGGTCGCTGGGTACGACCTTCAGCCGTCCGTCGGTCCACAGCAGGACGCGCTTGCCGTCGCCGCTGACCCGGAAGTGGTCGGCATCGGCGGCGAGGTGCTCCAGGCGGTGCTGGACGAGGTCGTAGCGCTCCAGCTCGGTCTTGGGGTCCGGATCGTCCGGGGTGGCCCTGGACACCCCGAGGACGCCCTGCACCGGGTGGCGCAGCCACAGCACGCCGTCCTTCGCGGCCCGCAGGTTCGAGTAGCGGGCGGCCTCGACCGGGAAGGGCACGATCCGGTCGGCGAGACCTTCGAGGTCGATGCGGGTGGCCGGGGTGCCCTCGCTGTCGGGGGTCTCGTCCTTGTCGGGGGTGTCGAAGGGGCGTCCGTGCCGCTGCGGGCCGAAGGGGGAGGGGGTGGTCGCCGCGAGGGTGATCAGGTGCGGGCGGTCGCCGACCACGAAGGCGAGGTCGAAGACGTGCTCGTCGTAGACCGGGTCGAAGGAGCGGTTGGAGAGGAACGCGAGGTGTTTGCCGTCGAGGGTGAAGGCGGGCGCGTAGTCCCGGAAACGCAGCGGGGTCGCCTCGGTGACCGTCAGGTCGGTGGTGTGGGCGATGCGGAGCTGGCGCAGCGGGCGCGGGCCGGGGTGCGACCAGGCGAGCCAGGCCGAGTCGGGCGAGAAGACGAGACCGGTGACGTCCCCGTCCTCGCTGCGGTCGATCTCGCGGACCTCGCCGGTCTCCCGCTCGACGAGCAGAACGCGGCCGTCGTGCGCGGCGACCGCGGCCCGGCTGCCGTCGGGTGCCATGGCGAGCCCGAGGACGCGGCCGAGTCGTCCGGCGGCGAGGCGGCGCGGGGTGGCGCCGGGTGCCAGACCGGTGGCGGGTGCGAACTCCAGGGCGTCCTCGCCCTCCGCGTCCGTCACCCACACCACCCATTCCTCGCCCTCGGCGCGGAAGGTGCGCGGCAGCCGGGCCCGTACGCCGGGTTCGGCGGCGAGCGCCCGGGTGGGTCCGGAGCGGTGCGTGACCCAGTGGACGGCTCCGCGCACGGCGACCGCGCTGCCGCGTGCGGTGTGGTCGGGGGCGGCCGAGCCGAACCAGCGGGAGGCGTTCACGGCGAACGGCTGACGCTCGGCGCGCTGGCCGCCGAGCCGGATGTCGAGCCTGCGGGGCTCGGCGCCGTCCAGGTCGTCGAGGACCCACAGCTCACCGGCCGAGGAGTAGACGACACGGGTGCCGTCGCCGGAGGCGTGCCGGGCGTAGAAGCCGTCGAGGGGCGTGTGCCGGCGCAGGTCGGAGCCGTCGGCGAGGGAGGAGTACACCGCCCCGACCCCCTCGTGGTCGGACAGGAAGGCGATGCGCTCCCCCGCCCACACCGGGAACTCCAGGTTCCCGTGGAGCTCTTCATGCAGCCGTACGAATTCGCCCTGCCCCTCCCGGTCGATCCACAGCTTGCCCGCCGTGCCCCCGCGATACCGCTTCCACCAGGCGGCCTCGCGCCCCATGGGTGCGGACAGCAGGACGGTGCTCGGCCCGTGGGCGACATGCCCGACGAGGCCGTACGGCAGGACCGTCGACGGTCCGCCGTCGAGCGGGACGGAGTGCGCCCAGCTGCGGCGCAGGTTCGCCTGGCCGTGAGTGGTGATCGCGAGGACCTGTCCGTCCGGGGTCCAGCCGCGCACCTGGGTGCGCCAACTGCCCCAGTGGGTCAGCCGCTTGGCGGGTCCGCCGGCAACCGGGGCGATGTGCACCTCGGGGGCTCCGTCGCGGGTGGAGGTCCAGGCGACGGTCGTGCCGTCGGGCGAGATGCGGGGCAGGGTGACCGGTGTGTTGTCCGCGCTGACCCGCCAGGCACGTCCGCCGTCGACGGGGGCGAGCCACACGTCGTCCTCTGCGGTGAAGGCGACCAACTCGCCCCACAGGTGCGGGAACCGGAGGTAGGCAGGCGTCGCAGACTGTGTCACCCGATCACCCTAAGCAGTGGCACCACTCCAGGTCAGCGCTTTGGATCACTTGCCCTCGACGGGCCAGCACTTCGGATCGCCCTTGCACCAGATGGTCCGGGTGACGGTCACGGTGACGGTGGCGCCGGGCTGACCGCCGTTTCCGCCCGGGTTGTGGACGATGGGCGACGGTGTCGCGTTGCAGTTGCCGAGCCCCGTCACATGGAACCACTGTTTGCCGCCCACCTTGGCGATGAGGTCGCCGCGCACACAGGCACCGTCGACGGCGCGGGTGACCTTGCCGGTGACGGTGATCTCCCGCCGGTCCTTGGTCTGCCCCTGGCAGTCGACGTCGGCGACGGTGGTCTCGCTCGCCGAGGGCGCCGTCCGCGTGGAGACCTTGTTGTTGCCGTAGTTGGCGGTGCAGCTGAGCCACTGCACGTCGACGTGCTGCCGCTTCAGCTCCTTGGTCGCGGTCTGGTCGGTCGTGTACGCCACGGCCGCCGAGTTCAGCCCGCCCGGGTCACAGGCCACCGCGCCACCGACGCCCAGGACGGCAAGCACCGTCGCGGCCGCCACCCGCCGTCCTCGCGGCCGCCTCCAAATCCGCCTCAATGCCCCCATGGACGGCAGCCTGCCACCGTGGGCCGTCCGGCGGTAGAGCGCATACGGTCACGAAAGCGCCCGCGGGCGCCTATCGGTCAGCCGCGCAGCAGCAGCCACTCCTGCAACTCGACCAGGTTGCCCTCGGGATCCTTGAGATGGGCGACCCGCATGCGGTCCGTCATGGGGGCCGGGCCGTGCAGGAGGATCGCGCCCCGGGTGGCGATCTGTTCGCAGTAGGTGTCGAGGTCATCGACGCGCAGCACCACCAGGGAGCGGTGGCCCGTTGCCGTGTCGCCCAGTTCGTCCAGCACCTCGGCCATCATCGAACGGTCCTGGAGGGCGATGCCCGCCGAGCCGGTGGCCGGGCTGAACTTCTCGTACGGGCCCGCGGTCGCGCCCGACTGCGGCTTGAGGCCGAGGACCTCGGCGTAGAAGCGGTAGCAGGCGGCGAAGTCGCTGACCAGGAGCCGGACTTGGGCGAGTTCCATGGTGTTCCCCCGTGATCGTTCAGGACCAGCGGCCGGTGCGGCCCAGGAGCAGGGCGGTCGCCGCGGTGCCCGCGGTCGATGTACGCAGCACGCTACGCCCGAGCCGGTACGCCTTCGCACCCGTCTCGGCGAAGAGCGCCAACTCCTGCTCGGAGACGCCCCCTTCGGGGCCCACGACCAGCACGATCTCACCCGCGGAGGGCAGCTCGGCGGTGGCCAGCGGCTCACTTGCGTAGTCGCGGTCCTCGTGCAGTACGGCGGCGAAGTCGGCTTTGGCGAGAAGTGCGGCAACCTGCTTGGTCGTCGCCGCGTCCGCGACCTCCGGGAAGCGCAGCCGGCGGGACTGCTTGCCGGCCTCGCGGGCGGTGGCCCGCCACTTGGCGAGGGCCTTCAGCCCCCGCTCGCCCTTCCACTGGGTGATGCAACGGGCCGCCGACCACGGCACGATCGCGTCGACGCCGGTCTCGGTCATCGTCTCGACGGCCAGTTCACCGCGGTCGCCCTTGGGCAGGGCCTGGACGACGGTGATACGGGGGCTGGGCTCGGGCTCGACGGGGAACTCGACGGGCTCGACGAACAGCCGGTCCTTGCCCTCCGTCCGCACGACCGCACCGGCGGCACCGCGGCCCAGACCGTCGGTCAGCACCACGTCCTCGCCGGGCTGGAGCCGCCGCACGGACACCGCGTGCCGCCCCTCGGGGCCGTCCAGTTCGACGATCGAGCCGGGCCCGACGCCCGCCAGCGACTCGACGACGAACACCGGCGCGGTCATCGCAGGTCCCCCTTGCCCGACAACGCTGTCCTGGCCACGTCGATCTCGGCGGCGAGGACCTCCACCAGCTGCCCGGCCGGGAGCTCGCGCGCCATGCGGTGCCCCTGCCCCGCCCACAGCGCCATGCCCTGCGCGTCACCGGAGGCGGCGGCCTTCTTGCGCAGGGGCGAGGTGAGGTGGTGGACCTCCGGGTAGGCGGCCGGGGCGTACGGGCCGTGCTCGCGCAGGAACCGGTTGACCAGGCCGCGGGCCGGGCGCCCGGAGAAGGCCCGGGTCAGCTCGGTGCGCACGAACAGCGGGTTGGTGAGCGCCTGCTTGTGGACGGCGTTCGCACCGGACTCCGGGGTGGCCAGGAACGCCGTGCCGAGCTGGGCGGCGCTCGCGCCCGCCGCCAGCACCGCGGCGATCTGCCCGCCGCGCATGATGCCGCCGGCGGCGACGATCGGGATGCTCACGGTCTCTCGGACCTGGGCGACGAGCGGGAGCAGTCCAATGCCGGTGCCGTCCGCCTCCGGGTTGTCCCGGTGGGTGCCCTGGTGGCCGCCGGCCTCCACGCCCTGCACGATCACCGCGTCGGCGCCCGCCAGCTGCACGGCGAGGGCCTCCTCGGGGGTCGTCGCGGTGACCAGTGTGAAAGTGCCGACCCGGCGGAGGGAGTCGAGGACCTCGCGGCTCGGCACTCCGAAGTGGAAGGAGACCACCGGCACGGGGTCGTCCAGCAGCACGGCGACCTTGGAGTCGTAGGCGTCGTCACGGCCGCTGTCCGGATCGCCGAGCTCGGTCTCGTACCAGCCGGCCTCCCCGGCCAGCTGGTGGGCGTAGATCTCCACGGCACCGGGGTCGGCGTACTCGGGCTGCGGCATGAAGAGGTTCACGCCGAAGGGACGGTTCGTGATCCCCCGGAGCTGCTTGATCTCCTGGTACATGCCGTCGGCCGTCTTGTACCCGGCGGCGAGGAACCCGAGCCCGCCGGCCTCGCACACAGCGGCGGCCAGATGCGGCACGGAGACACCGCCCGCCATGGGGGCCTGCACGATCGGATGCGGGAAGAGATCGGTCAGTGCGGAGGACATGACGGCATGTTGTCACGTCCTCCGAACAAGTCCGAATCGGCCCTTCCCCTTGGCACGAGCCTGCACTTTCAGCCCGCCCGCAGCCACCCGTCAGCGCCCGTTGAACGCATCCTTCAACCGCGAGAACAACCCTTGCTGCCCCGGCTGGAACTGCCCCGTCGGCCGCTCCTCACCCCGCAGCTTCGCCAGCTCGCGCAGCAACCGCTCCTGCTCGGGATCCAGCTTCGTCGGCGTCTGCACCTCGACATGGACGATCAGGTCACCCCGCCCGCCACCGCGCAGATGCGTGACGCCACGCCCGTGCAGCGGGATCGACTGGCCGGACTGGGTGCCGGGCCGGATGTCGACCTCCTCCATGCCGTCCAGCGTCTCCAGCGGCACCTTGGTGCCGAGGGACGCGGCCGTCATCGGGATGGTGACCGTGCAGTGCAGGTCGTCGCCGCGCCGCTGGAAGGTCGGGTGCGGCAGCTCGTGGATCTCGACGTACAGGTCACCGGCGGGACCGCCGCCGGGGCCGACCTCGCCCTCGCCCGCGAGCTGGATGCGGGTGCCGTTGTCGACACCGGCCGGGATCTTGACCGTGAGGGTACGGCGGGACCGGACCCGGCCGTCGCCCGCGCACTCCGGGCACGGCGTCGGCACCACGGTGCCGAAGCCCTGGCACTGGGGACACGGCCGCGAGGTCATGACCTGGCCCAGGAAGGACCGCGTCACCTGCGACACCTCACCGCGACCGCGGCACATGTCACACGTCTGGGCGGAGGTGCCCGGCGCCGCGCCCTCACCGTTACAGGTGGAGCAGACGATCGCCGTGTCGACCTGGATGTCCTTCGTCGTGCCGAAGGCCGCCTCGTCGAGCTCGATCTCCAGCCGGATCATCGCGTCCTGGCCCCGGCGCGTACGCGAACGCGGTCCGCGCTGCGACGCCGTACCGAAGAACGCGTCCATGATGTCCGAGAAGTTCCCGAAGCCACCCGCGCCGAAGCCGCCCGCGCCACCGCCGCCCGCCTGGGACAGGGGGTCGCCGCCGAGGTCGTAGACCTGCTTCTTCTGCGGGTCGGAGAGCACCTCGTAAGCGGCGTTGATCTCCTTGAACCGCTCCTGGGTCTTCGGGTCCGGGTTGACGTCCGGGTGCAGCTCGCGCGCGAGCCGCCGGAAGGCCTTCTTGATCTCTTCCTGCGACGCGTCGCGACGCACGCCGAGAACGGCGTAGTAGTCCGTGGCCACTTACGACTCCGCCAGGATCTGTCCGACGTAACGTGCCACTGCGCGTACCGCTCCCATCGTTCCCGGGTAATCCATGCGGGTCGGTCCGACCACGCCCATCTTGGCGACTGCTTCGCCGCCCGAACCGTAGCCGACCGACACCACGGAAGTGGAGTTGAGTCCCTCATAGGCGTTCTCGTGCCCGATGCGCACCGTCATGCCCGAATCCCCCGCCTCGCCAAGCAACTTGAGGAGCACGACCTGCTCCTCCAGCGCCTCCAGGACGGGGCGGATGGTGAGGGGGAAGTCATGCCCGAAACGGGTCAGATTGGCGGTGCCGCCGATCATCAGCCGTTCCTCGTTCTCCTCGACCAGTGTCTCCAGAAGTGTGGAGAGCACTGTCGAGACCGTACCCCGGTCCTCGACGTCGAAGCCTTCGGGCAGGTCTTCCACGAGCCGCGGGACGTCGGTGAAGCGGCGGCCCGCGACCTTGCTGTTGAGCCGCGCCCGCAGATCCGCGAGCGAGGCCTCCCCGAACGGCGCCGGGCAGTCGACCATGCGCTGCTCGACCCGCCCGGTGTCGGTGATCAGCACGAGCATCACGCGCGCAGGGGCGAGCGAGAGCAGCTCCACGTGCCGCACGGTCGAACGGGTCAGGGACGGGTACTGCACGACGGCGACCTGCCGGGTGAGCTGCGCGAGCAGCCGAACCGTCCGCGCCACCACGTCGTCGAGGTCCACGGCGCCGTCGAGGAAGTTCTGGATCGCCCGCTTCTCGGGCCCGGACATCGGCTTGACGCCCGCGAGCTTGTCGACGAACAGGCGGTACCCCTTGTCGGTGGGGATGCGCCCCGCGCTGGTGTGCGGCTGGGCGATGAAACCCTCGTCCTCCAGGGCCGCCATGTCGTTGCGGACCGTCGCCGGGGACACGCCGAGGTTGTGCCGCTCGGTCAGGGCCTTCGACCCGACCGGTTCCTCGGTGCCGACATAGTCCTGGACGATGGCGCGCAGTACCTGCAGCCGTCGTTCACTCAGCATCCAGCGCACACCTCCAGAAGTCGTCCCCCAGGCACTTCGCCTGGCACTCTGTCCGTCCGAGTGCCAGCCGTTACCGGCCAGTGTACGGCGGTGGGGTACACCCGGGGCAAGGTCGGTCCCTGTTGAACAGGGCGTACCGCTAGCGTCGCCGTATGACGATGACTTGGGAAGAGCTGGGGTGGGAGCGGCTCGCGGCGGGAGTCGGGCGGTGCCGTCTTCCGGGCTGGGACTGCACGACGGGACTGGTCGTCGGGGCGGGCACGGCGCTCCTGATCGACGCGGGGTCGAGTCTCGCGGAGGGCGCACGGTTGCGTGCCGAGGCGCAGGAGCTCGCCGGTCACCGTGTGACTCATCTCGCGCTCACGCATCCCCATTTCGACCATGTCCTCGGCGCGGCGGCGTTCGCGGGCGCGGAGGTGTACGGCGCGGTGGGCATGGACGCGGTCTTCGAGGCGCGGCACGCGCGCGAGGAGCTGCGGGCGGACGCGGTGGGCAACGGACTGGACGCACACCTGGCCGAGGAGGCGGTGGACGCCCTGGTCGCGCCCCGGCATCACGTCTCCGGCGAGTGGACCCTCGACCTGGGCGGCGGCCGGCAGGTGCTGCTGGCGAACGTGGGTCCCGGCCACACAGCCCACGATCTCGTGGTCCTGGTCCCCGGCTCCCCGGAGGTCGTCTTCTGCGGCGACCTGGTGGAGGAGTCCGGCGAACCGCAGGCCGGTTCCGACGCCGTACCGTCGCACTGGCCGGCCGCCCTGGACCGGCTCCTCGACCTGGGCGGGGAGGACGCGCTGTACGTGCCCGGTCACGGAGCGGTGGTGGATGCGGGCTTCGTGCGGAGACAGCGGGACGAGCTGGCGGCACGTTTCGGCGTGTCGTAGCCGCTGACCGGCCGCTTCTCCTATCGTCACTCGAATGCGCCAGTACTCCGCCGATCTGACCCCGCCGTGGAAGAAGCCCAAGCCGGTTCCGGAGGTACCGGCGGAACCGGGTCTGGTGGTCGAGGAGCCCGGCACCGGCTTCTGCGGCGCGGTGATCCGCTGCGAGGCGGGCACGGTGACCCTGGAGGACCGCTTCGGCAAGCACCGGGTGTTTCCGCTGGAGCCGCGGGGGTTCCTGCTGGAGGGGCGGGTGGTGACGCTCGTACGACCGTCCGGTGCGGCTCCTGTACGCCCCACCCGTACGGCATCCGGTTCGGTGGCCGTCCCCGGGGCACGCGCGCGAGTGGCCCGCGCCGGGCGGATCTACGTCGAGGGCCGGCACGACGCCGAGCTGGTCGAGAAGGTCTGGGGTGACGACCTGCGGATCGAGGGCGTGGTCGTGGAGTACCTGGAGGGCGTGGACGACCTGCCGTCGATCGTGGAGGAGTTCGCACCGGGGCCGGATGCGCGGCTGGGGGTGCTGGTGGACCACCTCGTGCCGGGTACGAAGGAGTGGCGGATCGCGGAGTCGGTGACGAGCGAGCACGCGCTGGTGGTGGGCCACCCGTACATCGACATCTGGGAGGCGGTGAAGCCGTCGTCGCTGGGGATCGCCGGGTGGCCGCGGGTGCCGCACGGGCAGGACTGGAAGACGGGGGTGTGCCGGGCGTTGGGCTGGCCGTCGGAGAACACCGGGGCTGTGTGGCAGGCGATCCTGAAGCGGGTGGGGTCCTACAAGGATCTGGAGCCGGAGCTGCTGGGGCGGGTGGAGGAGCTGATCGACTTCGTCACGGGTCCAACACAGCCCTGAACTCGCGGGTGTTGATGCCGATGTTCAGCACCGGCAGGTGAAGTGTCTCCCCGTACCTCCAGCTGCGCTGACACCGATAGTCGGCACACTCGCCGCTGCCGTACGGCTCGGTGAGCACGAGGCAGGCAGCCGCTGCCGGATCGACGATCAGGTACACCGGTACGCCAGACCCGGCATAGATCGATCGTTTGGTCACATAGTCGCGGTGTGCGCTGGCCCTGGACACGACCTCGACCAGCATGGTGACTACCTCGACCGGGACGAGGCGGCCGGAATCCGGGCAGGCACTCCGTTCGAGCACCACGATGTCCGGGACCGGCTCGCTTGTTTCCCGGTGCATCTCGACGTACTGGCGCTGCAACCTGTGCCAACGGCTGTACGGAACGCCGTCCTGGACTTCCGCCACCGTGCAGTTGTGCACCAGATCCGGGGATCTCGTCATCACGATGTCCCCTCGCAAGAGCTCGGCCCTGATCCCCTCGGGGACATCAAGCGTGCCGAAGAACTCGATCACCTGCCAGTCGTTCATGACGGCACCCTAGAAACGGGACGCGGACACCCGAGGGCCCAACCAGAGGCGACCACCCGCACGGGTGATCAATCCACCAAGTCCCGCACCACTGCATCCGCCAACAGCCG
Organism: Streptomyces sp. NPDC001604; assembly: GCF_042893475.1. Taxonomy (NCBI): domain Bacteria; kingdom Bacillati; phylum Actinomycetota; class Actinomycetes; order Kitasatosporales; family Streptomycetaceae; genus Streptomyces; species Streptomyces sp. NPDC001604. The sequence continues at coordinate 544,850 of NZ_JBIAUY010000001.1, forward strand.
CCCCCGCAGCGTCAGCACCGCCCGCCCCTCGTCGTAGGAGCTCTCCTGCAGCAGCCCCTCCGACAGCGCCCGGCGGGAGGCCGCACGGCCCTCCTCCCTCAGCAAGGACAGCGGCGCCCCCTCCCGCAACCGCAGCTCCAGCAGGATCCGCTCCACCCGCCGGTCCTCCTCCGACAGGAGCTCCCGGCCCGCCCCCGGCGACTTCCCCGCCGCCAGCGCCGCCGCGTACGCCCCCGGGTGCTTCACGTTCCACCACCGCACCCCGCCCACGTGGGAATGCGCGCCCGGGCCCGCGCCCCACCAGTCGGCACCCCGCCAGTACAGCTCGTTGTGCAGGCAGCGGGCCGCCTCGGAGGTGGCCCAGTTGGAGACCTCGTACCAGTCGAAACCAGCCGCAGACATCACCTCGTCCGCGATCAGGTAGCGGTCCGCGTGGACGTCGTCGTCCGTCATCGGGACCTCGCCCCGGCGGATGCGACGCGCCAGCTGGGTGCCCTCCTCGACGATCAGCGCGTACGCCGACACGTGGTCCGGCCCGGCGCCGAGCGCCGCCTCCAGGGACACCCGCCAGTCGTCGTCCGACTCGCCCGGGGTGCCGTAGATCAGGTCCAGGTTCACGTGCTCGAAGCCCGCCGCGCGGGCCTCCGCGACGCAGGCCTCCGGGCGCCCCGGCGTGTGCGTCCGGTCCAGCACCCGCAGCACATGCTGCTTCGCGCTCTGCATGCCGAAGGAGACGCGGTTGAAGCCGCCCTCCCGGAGCGCGGCCAGATACGCCGGGTCCACCGACTCCGGGTTCGCCTCCGTCGTGACCTCCGCGTCCGCCGCCAGGCCGAACTCGTCCCGGATCGCCCCCAGCATCCGTACGAGATCCTCCGCGGCCAGGAGCGTCGGCGTGCCGCCGCCGACGAAAACCGTCCGGACGGGACGCGGGTCGTCGCCCAGGACCTTCCGCGCCAGGCGGATCTCGTCGATCAGGGTGTCCGCGTAGTTGTCGCGGGAGGCGAGGACACCGCCCGTGCCGCGCAGCTCGGTGGCGGTGTAGGTGTTGAAGTCGCAGTAGCCGCAGCGGGTCGCGCAGTACGGGACGTGGAGGTAGAAGCCGAGGGGGCGGTCGGGGGCCCCGGCGAGCGCGGAGGCGGGGAGGGCGCCGTCGGCGGGGACCGGCTCGCCGTCGGGGAGTGCGGAAGGCATGCCTTCCATTGTCCAGCACCGTACGAAATGCTCACTCCGCCTGCAGCACCAGCAGCGCCAGGTCGTCCTCCGGCGGGCGTCCGCCGAACTCGTGGACCAGCCTGCGGATGCGTTCCGCGATCAGCTCGGCGCTCAGCCCGGCGCAGCCGGAGAGGGCGGTCGCGAGGCCGTCGGCGTCGTCGAACATGTCGGAGCCGGAGCGGCGCTCGGTCACGCCGTCCGTGACGCACAGGAGGCTGTCGCCGGTGCGGAGCTCGAAGGTCTCGCTGGTGTACGTCTCGTCCTCGACGACGCCGAGCAGGGTCTGCGGGCGGGCGACCGTACGGACGCTGCCGTCGGGGCCGAGGAGCAGCGGGAGCGGGTGGCCCGCGGAGGCGAGGGTGCAGCGGATGCCGCCGTCGAAGGGGGTCAGCTCGCCGTAGAGGAGGGAGAGGAAGCGGGTCTGCGGGCCGTCGCCGGGGGCGGGCGGCCGTACCAGGGCCCGGGCGGCGGCGTCCGCGGCCTCGGTCGCGTCGTCGAGGAGGAGGCGGTTGAGGCGGTCCAGGACGTCGGTGACGCGGTAGCCCTCGCGGGCGAGGAGACGCAGCCAGGGGCGGGCCAGGCCGATGACGACGGCGGCCTCGGGGCCCTTGCCCTGGACGTCGCCGACGGCGAAGCACCAGCGGCCGTCGCCGGCCGGGAAGAGGTCGTAGAAGTCGCCGCTGGGGCCGCCCTTGTCGCACGGTTCGTAGACGAGGGCGCTGCGTACGCCGGGGATCTCGGCGACGGCCGCGGGCAGCAGGCCGCGCTGCAGGACCTGGCTGATGGTGGCCTGGCGGGCGTACTGGCGGGCCGCGCCGATGGCGAGCGCCACCCGGCGGCTGAGGTCCTCCACGAGCCCGGTGACCTCGTCGGGGAAGCGCAGCAGCCCGGCGCGTCCGATGACGAGCGTGCCGAGCGGCCGGCCGCCCGCGATCAGACGGTAGGCGAGCGCCGCGCCGTGCTCGTCGCGCACGTCGAGCGCCTCGCCGGGCCAGGGGTACACGACCGGCCCGGACCTGCCCCAGTCCCGGCTGCCCTCGGCGGGCGGGACGCTCATCGTCTCGGGCGGATGCGGCGGGTCCTTCTCCAGGGCGCGGCGCAGTTCCTCGATGCGGTTCTCGCTGCAGTGCCAGACGCGGGCCAGGCGGGGCCCGGCGCCCCCGGTGCCGTCGGCCCAGCCGCCGCGGCCCATGGCCTCGTCCTCCAGCCACACCGCGCACCAGTCGGCGAGCCGCGGCACGATCAGCTGTCCGGCGAGTGCGGCGACCAGGTTCTCGTCGAGCTGCCCGGCCAGCAGATCGGACGCCTCGGCGAGGAAGGACAGGGCACCGCGGTGCAGCCAGTCCCGGTCGCGCTCGGCGCGCTGCGGGTCGGGCGCCAGTATCTCGGCGGCGCGCAGCCCGCTCTCCAGTGCCTGCCGGCCGGCGTGCGCCTCCGGCTCGCCGGGGGTCGGGTCGCGCTCGGCGGGCAGCCGCGCCCACACCGTCTTGGTGCCCCGGCGGAAGGTGACGCCCCAGGACTCGGCGAGCGTGGCGACCAGGCGCAGCCCGCGGCCGTGCTCCGGTGTTCCGTACGGCACTTCGGCCGTCTCGTAGGGCCCTACGGCTTCCGAGTCGCGGGGCGCCCGGGAGGGGTGGTGGTCGGAGACCTCCACGACGAGCGCGGCGGGCGCCTCCTCCATGCGGCACTCCACCTCGACCTCGGTGCCCGCGTGCACGACGGCGTTGGTGACGAGTTCGCTGACGACGAGCACGGCGTCGTCGGCGAGCCGGTCGGTGAGGTGTTCGGCGCCGGGGAGGCCGGTCTCCGCCCAGTCGGTGAGCACGGCGCGTACGAGGGCGCGGGCGGAGCCCGGCGCGAGGGGGCTGCCGGGCAGGGTGGTGTACGTCTGCGCACGCGGGTCCACCCTCCCGTGCTCGGTCGCGTGCCGGTGTGCAGGCGCATCGCAAGCGCAGGAAGCGGTCTCCCGTTGCGTCGGAATGGCCCCCATGGACAGCTCCCCGAGCGGTTCGGACGAATACGCCTCAGTCGATGCCGACAGAGTGACAGACTGGCCTCGCCCATAAGCGCCGAGTTACCGAAGTGGGCCGCCATGAGTGAGAACAGTGCTACGCGTGTGCTCGAAGACGGTCAAAAACCGGAACAACTCCGAGCATCGGAGCTGCGTCCGTTGCTCGCCGCGATGACCGCCGCCCGGGACGGCGACTTCACGAAGATCCCGGAGACGGGCCACGGGATGGTGGCCGAGCTGACGGCCGTGTTCAACCAGATCATGGACCGCAGCACGCATTTCAACGGGGAAGTGCAGCGTGTGAAGCGGGAGTTGGTACGGCACGGTCGGCTCGACGAGCGCGTCACGGCGAGCCCCGGGCAGGGCGCCTGGACCTCCCGGGTCAACGATGTGAACCAGCTGCTCGACGCCCTGGTGGCCCCGGCGGCGAACGCGACACGGGTGCTCGACGCGGTCGCCGGCGGCGATCTGACGCAGCGGGTCGACCTGCACGACGGCAACCGGCAGCTGCGCGGTGATCTGCGGCGGCTGGGCCGGGCCGTGAACAAGATGGTCGACCAGCTCTCCCTGTTCACGGGTGAGGTGACGCGGGTCGCGCGCGAGGTGGGCACCGAAGGGCGGCTCGGCGGGCGGGCCAAGGTGACGGGTCTCTCCGGCAGTTGGCGGGACGTGACCGAAGCCGTCAACACGATGGCGTCCCGGCTGACCGCGCAGGTGCGCGACATCGCCCTGGTGACGACGGCGGTGGCCCGCGGCGACCTGACCCGTACCGTCACCGTCGAGGCGACCGGTGAGCTGCTGGAACTGAAGCTGACCGTGAACACGATGGTCGACCAGCTGTCCGCCTTCGCCGACGAGGTGACCCGCGTGGCCCGCGAGGTCGGCACCGAGGGCCAGCTGGGCGGGCGGGCCCAGGTGCGGGGTGTCAGCGGGGTCTGGAAGGACCTGACCGACAACGTCAACTTCATGGCGTCGAACCTGACTTCACAGGTCCGCAACATCGCCCAGGTGACCACCGCCGTCGCGAACGGCGACCTGAGCCAGAAGATCACGGTCGACGCGCAGGGCGAGATCCTGGAACTGAAGTCGACCATCAACACCATGGTGGACCAGCTCTCCGCCTTCGCCGACGAGGTCACCCGCGTGGCCCGCGAGGTCGGCACCGAGGGAAACCTCGGCGGGCGCGCCCAGGTGCGGGGCGTCTCCGGCGTCTGGAAGGACCTCACGGACAACGTCAACTTCATGGCGGACAACCTGACTTCGCAGGTCCGCAACATCGCCCTGGTCTCGACCGCGGTGGCCCAGGGCGACCTCGGCAAGAAGATCACCGTCGAGGCGAAGGGCGAGATCCTGGAACTGAAGTCCACGATCAACACCATGGTGGACCAGCTCTCCGCCTTCGCCGACGAGGTCACCCGCGTGGCCCGCGAGGTCGGCACCGAGGGAAACCTCGGCGGGCAGGCGCAGGTACGGGGCGTGTCGGGCGTCTGGAAGGACCTGACCGACAACGTCAACTTCATGGCCCTGAACCTGACTTCACAGGTCCGCAACATCGCCCAGGTGACGACCGCCGTCGCCAACGGCGACCTCTCCAAGAAGATCACCGTCGACGCCCGCGGCGAGATCCTCGAGCTGAAGGACACCGTCAACACGATGGTGGAGCAGCTGCGCGCCTTCGCCGACGAGGTGACGAGGGTGGCCCGCGAGGTCGGAACCGACGGCAGGCTCGGCGGCCGCGCCCAGGTGCTCGGGGTGTCCGGGGTGTGGCGGGACCTGACCGACAACGTCAACTACATGGCCGACAACCTGACTTCACAGGTGCGGAACATCGCCCAGGTGACGACCGCCGTCGCCAACGGCGACCTCTCCAAGAAGATCGACGTGGACGCCCGCGGCGAGATCCTGGAGCTGAAGACCGCCATCAACACCATGGTCGACACCCTCTCCTCCTTCTCCTCCGAGGTCACCCGCGTGGCCCGCGAGGTCGGCTCCGAGGGTCAACTCGGCGGTCAGGCACGGGTCGAGGGCGTGTACGGCACCTGGAAGCGCCTGACGACGAACGTGAACGAGCTGGCGTCGAACCTGACCACGCAGGTCCGCGCGATCGCCGAGGTCGCCTCCGCCGTGGCCCAGGGCGACATGTCCCGCTCCATCACCGTGGAGACCCAGGGCGAGGTCGCCGAGCTGAAGGACAACATCAACCTGATGGTGGCCAACCTCCGCGAGACCACCCGCGCGAAGGACTGGCTGGAGTCCAACCTGGCCCGTCTGGCCGCGCTGATGCAGGGCCACCGCGATCTGATGGAGGTCGCGGACCTGCTGCTGCGCGAGCTGACCCCGCTGGTGAACGCCCAGTACGGCGCGTTCTTCCTGGCCGACCCCGACGAGGAGAGCGCCGGGCTGCGCACCGCCGTACCCACGAAGGGACTCGCCTTCATCGCCGGGTACGGCTCGGCCCAGGGCACGACCATCGAGACCGGCGGCCTCCCGGTGCACGGACTGGTCCGGCAGGCGGCCCGGGAGAAGAAGCGGATCCTCGTCGAGGAGGCCCCGCCGGACTACATCAAGATCAACAGCGGGCTCGGCGAGGCGGCCCCCACGAGCGTCGTCATCATCCCGATCCTCTTCGAGGACAAGCTCCTCGGCGTGATCGAGCTGGCCTCCTTCTCCCGCTTCTCCGACGTCCACCTCGCCTTCTTCGACCAGTTCGTGAACACCATCGCCGTCGCGATCAACACGATCATCGCCAACTCCCGTACGGAGTCCCTGCTCGGCGAGTCCCAGCGCCTGGCCATGCAGCTCCAGGAGCGCTCGGACGAACTCCAGAAGCAGCAGGCGGAGTTGCAGCGCTCGAACGCCGAACTGGAGGAGAAGGCCGCGCTGCTCGCGACTTCCTCGCAGTACAAGTCGGAGTTCCTGGCGAACATGTCGCACGAGCTGCGCACCCCGCTGAACTCCCTGCTGATCCTGGCGAGGCTGCTCTCCGACAACCCGGACGGCCATCTCTCCGACCAGGAAGTGCAGTTCGCGACGACGATCCACCGCTCCGGCTCGGACCTCCTCCAGCTGATCAACGACATCCTGGACCTGTCGAAGATCGAGGCCGGCCGCATGGACGTACGCCCGAAGAAGCTCCCGCTCATCAAGCTCCTCGACTACGTCCACGCCACCTTCCGACCGCTCACCCTCGACCGCGGCCTCGCCTTCGAGGTGGCGGTCGGCGAGGACGTGCCGCGCGAGATGTACTCGGACGAGCAGCGGCTGCAGCAGATCCTGCGCAACCTGCTCTCCAACGCGATCAAGTTCACCGCGACCGGCCGGGTCGAACTGCGCGTGACTCGGATCAAGGACCCCGAGCGCCTCCATGTCCGGGACAGCGACGACGTGATCGCCTTCGCCGTCACCGACACCGGCATCGGCATCGCGCCCGAGAAACTCCCGGTGATCTTCGAGGCGTTCCAGCAGGCCGACGGCACCACCAACCGCAAGTACGGCGGCACCGGCCTGGGCCTGTCCATCAGCCGTGAGATCGCGGGCCTGCTCGGCGGCCGTATCGTCGCCACCAGCGAGCCCGGCAAGGGATCCACCTTCACGCTGTACGTCCCCGTAGTCAGCCCCGGACACCCGGCGACCGGGCCGGTCCCCGAGGAGCATGCGCTGCCGATGCCGGAACAGCTGTCCGCCGAGCCGTTCACCGCCACGCACGACGTGGACGACTCCTGGCCGGCCCCCACCAAACTGGAGGCCTGGAAGACGGGCCGGGCGGGTCAGGTCCTGCCCGGGCGGCGGGTGTTGATCGTCGACGACGACATCCGCAACGTCTTCGCCCTCACCCATGTCCTCGGCCGCGTCGGCATGCCGGTCCTGTATGCGGAGAACGGCCGCGAGGGAATCGAGACGCTCGAGCGCAACCCTGACGTCGAACTGGTCCTGATGGACATCATGATGCCGGAGATGGACGGCTACGAGACCATCGCCGCCATCCGCCGCACCCCCCGCTGGTCCGGTCTGCCCATCGTCGCCCTGACCGCCAAGGCGATGCCCGGAGACCGCGAGAAGTCCATCGGCCGGGGTGCGAACGACTACGTACCGAAGCCGGTGGACGTCGATCAGCTGCTGACGGTCGTCTGTGCACTGCTGGATCCGGAGGGCCCGGACGAGACCACCGACACCACTGCCCCGCAGCCGGGCACGACCGAGGAAGCGGCGGCAGGGCCGAACACCGAATGAGGCACACTCATCATGAGCGCTGAGGCAACGACCAACGAGCGCGCCAGCATCCTCCTCGTGGACGACATGGAGGACAACCTGATCGCGCTGGAGGCCGTCCTGGGGTCCCTCAACGAGCCGCTGGTACGCGCACGGTCGGGCGAGGAGGCGATGAAGGCGCTGCTGCGCCAGCACTTCGCCCTCGTCCTGCTCGACGTCCGCATGCCCGGCATGGACGGATTCGAGACGGCCGCCAACATCAAGCGGCTCGACCAGACCAAGGACGTCCCGATCATCTTCCTGACCGGCGCGGAGGACGACTCCGGCTACGCCTTCCGCGGCTACGCCACAGGAGCCGCGGACTACCTGACCAAGCCCTTCGACCCCTGGGTCCTCCGCGCCAAGGTCACCGTCTTCCTCGACCTCCACCGCAAGAACCAGCAGCTGGAACGTCTGGTGGCACAGGAGCAGGCGGATTACGGCGAGGTGGGCAGCCGACTGGCGACGCTGGATGCCGATCTCGCCGACGAGGCACCGGACCTGCCCGCACTGCGCGAACAGGTCCGAGAGCTACGGCAACTGGTGGCCAGGGGCCGAGGCCTTTAGGGGCGCGGGGAACTGAGCGATCAACCACAACGGGCCGTCAGCCGCCGAACAACCCCCGCCACCCCCTACGCCTCGCGCGTACCGGCATACATCTCATCGATGAGGTGCTTGTACTCCCGCTCAACGACAGGCCGCTTCAGCTTCAGGCTGGGCGTGATCTCCCCGTGCTCGACGTCGAGGTCACGCGGCAGCAGGCGGAACTTCTTGACGGTCTGCCAGCGCTGCAACCCCTGGTTGAGCTCCTTCACGTACCCGTCGATCAGCGCAACGGTGGCCTCCGCAGCCACCACCTCGGCGTACGACTTGCCCTCCAGCCCGTTCTCCGCAGCCCACTGCAAGATGGACGGCTCGTCCAGAGCGATCAGCGCCGTGCAGAAGTTCCGGTCGGCCCCGTGCACCAGGATGTTGGACACGTACGGGCACACCGCCTTGAACTGCCCCTCGACCTCCGCGGGCGCGATGTACTTGCCGCCGGACGTCTTGATGAGGTCCTTCTTGCGGTCGGTGATGCGCAGATACCCGTCGGGCGACAGCTCGCCGATGTCACCGGTGTGGAACCAGCCGTCCGACTCCAGCACCTCGGCGGTCTTCTCGGGCAGCCCGTGGTAGCCCTCCATGATGCCCGGGCTGCGCAGCAGGATCTCCCCGTCGTCCGCGATCCGCACCTCCGTGCCGGGCAGCGGCTTGCCGACCGTGCCGGTGCGGTAGGCCTCGCCGGGGTTCACGAAGGAGGCCGCCGAGGATTCGGTGAGGCCGTAGCCCTCCAGGATGTGGATGCCGGCGCCGGAGAAGAAGTAGCCGATCTCGGGCGCGAGCGCGGCCGACCCGGAGACGCACGCCCGCAGGTTCCCGCCGAACGCCTCGCGGATCTTGGCGAAGACCAGAGCGTCGGCGACCTTGTGCTTGGCGCCGAGCGAGAACGGGACGGAGGCCGTGCCGGTGCGCCGGAAGTTGTCCTGCGCGACCTTGGCGTACTCACGGGCGACCCCGGCCGCCCACTGGAAGATCTTGTACTTGGCGCCGCCGCCGGCCTTCGCCTTGGCCGCGACCCCGTTGTAGACCTTCTCGAAGATGCGCGGGACGGCCGCCATGTACGTCGGCTTCACGACCGGCAGATTCTCGATGATCTTGTCCACGCGGCCGTCGACGGCGGTGACGTGCCCGACCTCGATCTGCCCCGAGGTGAGGACCTTGCCGAAGACGTGCGCGAGCGGCAGCCACAGGTACTGCACGTCCTCGGCGCTGATCAGCCCTGTCGCGGCGATCGCCTTCGCCATGTACGACCAGTTGTCGTGCGGCAGACGCACACCCTTGGGGCGGCCGGTCGTGCCCGAGGTGTAGATCAGGGTCGCGAGCTGATCGGACGTGATCGCACCGACCCGCTCCTTGATCAGCTCGGGGTCCTTCTCAAGACGGGCGGCGCCACGGGCCTCCAGCTCGGAGAGGGTGAGGACCCAGTCACTGGTCTCGACGCCGACCGGGTCGATCACGACGACATGGGTGAGGTCGGGCAGCTCGGCACGCTTCTCGACCGCCTTGGCGAGCTGTGCCGCGTCCTCCGCGATCAGCACCCGGCTGTCGGAGTCGGAGAGGATGAACGCCGACTCGTCGGCGTTGGTCTGCGGGTAGACCGTGGTGGTGGCCGCACCGGCGCACAGGATGCCGAGGTCGGCGAGGATCCACTCGACCCGGGTGGAGGCGGCGAGCGCGACGCGCTGCTCGGGCTGGACTCCCAGTTCGATCAGACCGGCCGCGATCGCGTAGACACGCTCGGCGGCCTGCGCCCAGCTGAGCGACTTCCAGTCGTCGGGGCCCTCGCCGGAGGCGGGCGCCACCGGGTAGCGGTAGGCCTCCGCGTCCGGTGTGGCCGCAACGCGTTCCAGGAAGAGGGTCGCCACGCTCGGCGGACGGTTCTCGATCAGTGTCTGTGTGTCGCTCACGACATCCTCCGGGGCCCGCGGCAGCGCGGCTGGCTCAAGTGCGGCGGTATTGACTGCGGCTGTATCCACTCGCGAACCGTTGTTTAACTCGCGAGTAACTATCGAGCAGAGATCAGGGTAGAGCCCGACCGGCCGGTTCGTAAGGGGCGGCGGCCTGTTACTTCGTACAGAGAGCGACACTACGCACGCGTAGGGGCTCGCCGCACTTTCGTACGCCGAGCCCCTGTTGTGTCCGGATTGGTGCCGCAACCCGTTGTTACTCGCGGTTACTTCTTGCCCTTGCCCGACCCCGCGCTGTCATCGCTGGAGAGCACGGCGATGAAGGCCTCCTGCGGAACCTCCACGGAACCCACCATCTTCATCCGCTTCTTGCCCTCCTTCTGCTTCTCCAGCAGCTTGCGCTTACGGGAGATGTCGCCGCCGTAGCACTTGGCGAGGACGTCCTTGCGGATGGCGCGGATGGTTTCGCGGGCGATCACCCGGGAGCCGATGGCGGCCTGGATGGGCACCTCGAAGGCCTGCCGCGGGATGAGCTCGCGCAGCTTGGCCACGAGCCGCACACCGTAGGCGTAGGCCGCGTCCTTGTGGGTGATGGCGGAGAAGGCGTCGACCTTGTCGCCGTGCAGCAGGATGTCGACCTTGACCAGGCTGGAGGTCTGCTCGCCGGTGGGCTCGTAGTCCAGAGAAGCGTAGCCGCGCGTCTTCGACTTCAACTGGTCGAAGAAGTCGAAGACGATCTCCGCGAGGGGGAGCGTGTAGCGGATCTCGACGCGGTCCTCGGACAGGTAGTCCATGCCGAGGAGGGTGCCGCGCCGGGTCTGGCACAGCTCCATGATCGAGCCGATGAACTCGCTGGGGGCGAGGATCGTGGCGCGTACGACGGGCTCGTACACCTCGTTGATCTTGCCCTCGGGGAACTCGCTGGGGTTGGTGACCGTGTGCTCGCTGCCGTCCTCCATGAGCACGCGGTAGACCACGTTCGGCGCGGTCGCGATGAGATCGAGGCCGAACTCGCGCTCCAGTCGCTCACGGATGACGTCGAGGTGGAGCAGCCCCAGGAAACCGACGCGGAAACCGAAGCCGAGGGCGGCGGAGGTCTCCGGCTCGTAGACGAGCGCCGCGTCGTTGAGCTGGAGCTTGTCGAGGGCGTCACGCAGCTCCGGGTAGTCGGAGCCGTCCAGCGGATACAGCCCGGAGAAGACCATCGGCTTGGGGTCCTTGTATCCCCCGAGGGCCTCGGTCGCGCCCTTGGCCAGGCTGGTGATGGTGTCACCGACCTTGGACTGCCGGACGTCCTTCACACCCGTGATGAGGTACCCCACCTCACCGACGCCGAGCCCGTCCGCGCCGAGCATCTCCGGCGAGTTCGTGCCGATCTCCAGCAGCTCGTGCGTGGCACCGGTGGACATCATCCGGATCCGCTCACGCTTGTTGAGCTGGCCGTCGACGACTCGTACGTACGTCACGACACCGCGGTAGGAGTCGTAGACGGAGTCGAAGATCATCGCCCGGGCGGGGGCGTCCGCGACGCCGACCGGCGCCGGGATCTCCTTGACCACCTTGTCGAGCAGCGCGTCGACGCCGAGACCGGTCTTGGCGGAGACCCGCAGCACGTCGTCCGGGTCGCAGCCGACGAGGTTCGCGAGCTCCTCGGCGAACTTCTCGGGTTGCGCGGCCGGCAGGTCGATCTTGTTCAGTACGGGGATGATCGTGAGGTCGTTCTCCATCGCCAGGTACAGGTTGGCGAGGGTCTGGGCCTCGATGCCCTGGGCGGCGTCGACCAGGAGGACGGTCCCCTCGCAGGCGGCAAGCGACCGCGAGACCTCGTAGGTGAAGTCGACGTGCCCCGGGGTGTCGATCATGTTGAGGATGTGCGTGTTGCCGGGCTCATGGGTCGGAGCCCAGGGCAGCCGCACCGCCTGGGACTTGATCGTGATGCCACGCTCGCGCTCGATGTCCATCCGGTCGAGGTACTGAGCACGCATCTGCCGCTGCTCGACCACACCGGTCAGCTGGAGCATCCGGTCGGCGAGCGTGGACTTGCCGTGGTCGATGTGCGCGATGATGCAGAAATTGCGGATCAGAGCCGGGTCGGTACGGCTCGGCTCGGGCACATTGTTAGGGGTCGCGGGCACGCAGGGTCCTGTCTCTTGAGGCGCCTTATGCCTCGGGTCGGATCGATACGTAGGTTCCATGGTCCCACGGGTGGCGACCGGGGACCGTTTTGGGCCGTCGGGACGGCCACTGGTACTCTGGGTGGCTGTGTCTCATGCCCTCTCAGCGCGAGGCACAACTCCCAAGAAATCACCTGGTACGGGACCCGGTATCTCCTGCGTATCTCTGCGCGGAGTGCTCCTGGCCCTGTGCCTGAACCTGAAAAGGCTCAATCAGTGGCGAACATCAAGTCCCAGATCAAGCGGATCAAGACCAACGAGAAGGCCCGGCTGCGCAACAAGGCCGTCAAGTCCTCCCTGAAGACCGCGATCCGCAAGGCCCGTGAGGCCGCTGCCGCGGGTGACGTCGAGAAGGCCACCGAGTACCAGCGCGCTGCCGCGCGTCAGCTCGACAAGGCCGTCTCGAAGGGCGTCATCCACAAGAACCAGGCCGCCAACAAGAAGTCGGCGCTTGCTTCCAAGGTCGCCTCCATCAAGGGCTGAACCTCTTACTGATCTGACCGGTCCCACGGGACCGAACCGCCGGAAGGACCCAGAGCGGGCCCTCTCTCATCCGCTCCCGACCGGCACCGAGGATCCGCGCGCGGCCTGCGTTCGCCACGCGGGCGCGGATCCGACAGCTTGAGCCGAAGGCCCCGGCACCCAGCCCTTCCCCAGGGCGGGATGCCGGGGCCTTCGGCATTCCTGGCCGGTACTTCTCTACGGCGGGCCTTACGCCCGCCCCCGGGACCGCGCGGCGCGGGCGATCACCACGACCGCCTTCTCCAGCGCGTACTCGGGATCGTCACCGCCCCCCTTCACTCCCGCGTCCGCCTCGGCGACCGCCCGCAGAGCGACCGCCACTCCGTCCGGCGTCCATCCCCGCATCTGCTGTCGCACCCGGTCGATCTTCCACGGCGGCATCCCCAGCTCACGCGCCAGATCGGCCGGCCGCCCCCCACGCGCGGACGAGAGCTTCCCGATCGCCCGCACGCCCTGCGCCAGCGCACTGGTGATCATCACGGGCGCCACCCCGGTGGCCAGGGACCATCTGAGCGCCTCCAGTGCCTCGGCCGCCCGCCCCTCCACGGCCCGGTCGGCCACCGTGAAGCTCGACGCCTCGGCCCGCCCCGTGTAGTACCGCCCGACGACGGCCTCGTCGATGGTCCCCTCGACGTCGGCGACCAGCTGGGAGACGGCGGACGCCAGCTCCCGCAGATCGCTCCCGATGGCGTCGACGAGCGCCTGGCAGGCCTCGGGCGTGGCAGACCTCCCGGCCGCCCTGAACTCCCCGCGCACGAAGGCCAGCCGATCCGCAGGCTTGGTCATCTTCGGACAGGCCACCTCCCGCGCCCCGACCTTGCGCGCGGCGTCGAGAAGGGCCTTGCCCTTGGCCCCGCCCGCATGCACCAGCACGAGGGTGATCTCCTCGGCGGGCGCCCCGAGATAGGCCTTCACGTCCTTGACCGTGTCGGCGGAAAGGTCCTGGGCGTTGCGTACGACCACGACCTTGCGCTCGGCGAAGAGCGAGGGGCTGGTCAGCTCGGCGAGCGTGCCGGGCTGCAGCTGCTCCGGTGTCAGGTCACGTACGTCCGTGTCGGCGTCGGCGGCCCTGGCGGCGGCCACCACCTCCTGCACGGCACGGTCGAGCAGGAGGTCCTCCTGGCCCACGGCAAGCGTCACCGGGGCGAGAGGGTCGTCTTCAGCAGTCTTCCTGGCCATCGCGACAAGCATGGCACGGGCCACTGACAACGCGGCCGGGACGGCGGCGCCCCAGGGGGCGCGGGGCTGTATCGCGCCCCCACCGGAGCGCTACGGCTCCTCCCGCCACCCGTCCCACTCCCCCGCGAACGCATCCAGCTCCCCCGGGTCCAGCCGCCCGTCCTCGTCGCGCAGGACGACCAGCCACTGGGCGTCCTCAGCGTCGTCCTCACCGGCCAGGGCGTCCCGTACCAGCTGCGGCTCCTCGGCCACCCCGAACCGCTCCCCGAGCGCCTCCGCCACCTCCTCCGCGGCATCACGGTCGGGCAGCACCAGCACATGTCTCACATCGCTCACGGAGCCATTTTCAGGCACCCCGGCCAAGGGCCGGTCAGGCCTTGCGCACGATCTGCACATCGAGGTCGACCTGGATGCTCGGCCCCACCACCGCGATCCCACGCGCCAGCATGGTCTGCCAGCTCACCGTGAAGTCGTCCCGGTGCAGTTCCGTGGTGGCCCGGCAGGCCGCCCGCACCTCGCCCTCCATGCCGTTGCCGAGCCCCAGGTACTCGGTGTCGAGCGTGACCGTACGCGTCACACCGTGCAGCGACAGCGCTCCGGTGACCGCCCACCGGTTCCCGCCCTTGTGCACGAACCGCTCGCTGTAGAACTCCAGCGTCGGAAAGCGCGCCACGTCCAGGAAGTCGCCGGACCGCAGATGGTCGTCCCGCATCCGGACGTTCGTGTCGATGGACGCCGCGTCGATCACCACATGCATCGCCGACTGCTCCACCGGTTCGGCGATCCGGACGGCTCCGGCGAAGGAGTTGAACCGGCCGTGGATCCGGGCCAGCCCGATGTGCCGCGCGGTGAACCCGATCGAGGAATGCGTGGGCTCGATCTCCCAGTCCCCCGCCGGCGGCAGCTCCGGCGGCCTCGCGACCTGAAGCGTCACATCCCCCAGCGAGGCGAGCGCGTTCTCCCCGACGGTCGCGCTGGCCCGGTAGGGCGTGTATCCCTCGGCGGACACCGAAAGCCGGTACTCCCCGGCGGGCACCGTCGTCACGAACGACCCGTAGGGGTCCGTCTCCCCGGCGACCACCTTGCGTCCCATGGCGTCGCTGACCGCGAACTCCGCGTGCTTCACGGGCTCGTGGACCGGATCCAGCACCCGGCAGCTCAGCACCCCGGCACTCGGCGGGGTCTGCACCGCCGCCAGGGGACTCGTCCGTTGCACCCTGTTCGTTCGGTTTCCCAGCCAGCGGCCGAACATCCACGCCACCCCTGTGCGCCTCGACATCTTCTGTTGCCGAAGAGACATTCGATCACCGATGCGGCTTTCGAGGCAACACGGAGTGTCTACGCACGAGTAGCAACGACTGGCCCCCTCTGACCCCATGTGAAGCCATGTGAAGTCATGTGAAGCATGTGACGCCATGTGACCTCAATCAGTCACCGCGAGGGGATTTCGCACAGTCGGCACACGGGTGAGCTCGATCCCGAACTGCTCCCGGTACGCCCCGAGCACCTCCTCGTCCGTGCCCAACTCCCGCTCCTCACGCGCCCCGTCGACGCCCGTGGCCTTGAACGTGCGTCCGCTGAGCGTGATCCTCCCTCCGTCCTCCGTCACCCTTGAACACACCAGCGACTGCACGAAGTGCGACGCCGGCGAGGTGCTGTGCCACCACGCCCCGGCCACGAAGTCACCGAGCTCACGGGGCCGCACCTCCAGCCGGTACTGCGGCCTGCCGTTCACGACGACATCCAGGTCCGGCCCCGCCTCCACGATCCGGAAGCTGCCACCGGGATCCTTCTGCTCCCCCCTGTCCCGGAACGCCAGCGGGTAGTGGCTGTGCGCCCCGAAGCCCACGTCCGCCAGCCACTCGCTCCCGTCCGATGCCCGCACCCGCAACGCGAGATGGTCGTACGGGATCCCGAGCCGGCCCTCGTCCCCGTGCACCCGCGCCGCGAGCAGCGTGACCTCGAACCCCAGCGCGCCGAGCAAGGCCCCGAACGCGCCGTTGAGTTCGTAGCAGAACCCGCCCCGCCGTGCCCCGACCACCTTGTCCAGCAGCCGCTCCTCCTCCAGCACGATCTCCTCGCCGAGGTGGATCGACAGGTTCTCGAAGGGCACTGTCTGCAGGTGGCGCAGGTGCAGCTCGCGCAGCACGTCGGCGGTGGCACCGGCGGCCGGCTTCGGACGCTCGGCTCCCAGACGGCGGAGGTAGGCATCGACCTGTGCTGAATTCATGTCCTCAGTCTCGCGCCACCCCCAGCTCCCTGCCTTCCCCCGCGACCGCGAGGGCCCCGTCCCGGTCCGTCCGCAGCACCACCGCGCCCTCGGCCTGCAGAGCCGCGACCGTGCTGGGGGCTGGATGACCGTACATGTTGTGCTCCCCGCAGCTGATCAACGCGATCCGCGGCGCCACCCTGCGCATCAGCTCCGGGTCCTGGTACGCCGAACCGTGATGGGCCACCTTGAGCACGTCCACACCGCCCAGCAGCGCGCCCTCCGGCGACCTCAACAGCGCCTGCTGGGAGGGGGGTTCGAGATCCCCGAGCAGCAGCAGCCGCAGTCCGCCCGACCTGGCGAGCAGCGCGACACTGGCGTCGTTCGGGCCGTCCGGATCCGGCGCCGGGCGGGGCGGGGGCCACAGCACCTGCCAGGAGAGCGAACCGGTCCGGCGCTGCTCACCGGCCACGGCGTGGGTGAGCGGGATGTGCCGTGCCGCCGCCTCCTTCCGTACGAACCGCGCCTGGTCCGCGGGTACTTCGAAGCCCGTCGTCTCGATGGCGCCCACCGAACGTCCGCGCAGCACACCGGGCAGCCCGGCCACATGGTCGGCGTGGAAGTGGGTGAGGACGACCAGGGGGATCCTGGTGATGCCGAGCGTGCGCAGGCAGTGGTCGACGAGCGTGGGATCGGGCCCGGCGTCCACCACCACACCGCTGCCGTCCCCGGCCGCGAGGACCGTCGCATCGCCCTGTCCCACGTCGCACATGGCGAACCGCCACCCGGGCGGCGGCCATCCCGTGATCACTCTGGTCAGCGGTGGCGGCTGCACGACGACGAGCACGAGCAGCACCCCGGAGGCAGCGCACCACCACGGATGTCTCAGCAGTCTTCGGCCGATCAGCAGCGCGGTCACCGTGGCCAGGGCGAGCAGCCCCGCCCCGCTCCAAGTGCCCGGCCAGTCCACTCCCCCGCCGGGCAGGGCGGCTCCCGTCCGGGCGATGTCCGCGATCCAGCCGGTCGGCCAACTCGCGCACCAGGCCAGCGCCTTGGCCACCGGCATCAGCACCGGCGCCGTCGCCAGCGACGCGAAGCCCAGCACGGTGGCGGGCGCCACCGCGATCTCGGCGAGCAGATTGCAGGGCACCGCCACCAGACTCACCCGCGCCGACAGCACGGCGACGACGGGTGCGCACAACGCCTGTGCCGCGGCCGCCGCGGCCAGCCCCTCGGCGAGCCTCGGCGGGACCCGGCGCCTTCGCAGTGCCTCGCTCCAGCGGGGCGCGAGCGTGAGCAGGGCGCCGGTGGCCAGGACCGAGAGCAGGAAGCCGTAACTGCGGGCCAGCCAGGGGTCGTACAGCACGAGGAGCAGGACCGCCGTCGCCAGCGCCGGGATGAGCGATCTGCGGCGTCCGGTGGCCAGGGCCAGCAGGACGACGGCCCCGCAGGCCGCGGCCCGCAGCACACTCGGATCCGGTCTGCACACGATCACGAAGGCGAGCGTGAGGGCGCCTCCGAGCAGCGCGGTCGTCCTGAGCGGGACACCGAGCCGGGGCGCGAGTCCACGGCGCTCCACCAGTTGAGCCGTGCCGGGTGGTCCGATGAGCAGGGCGAGGATGATCGTGAGGTTGCTGCCGGACACGGCGAGCGTGTGGGCGAGGTCGGTCTCCTTGAAGGCCTCGTCCAGCTCCGGGGTGATCCGCGAGGTGTCCCCGACGACCAGTCCGGGCAACAGCGCCCTGGCGTCAGCCGACAGCCCGTCGGTCGCCTCCCGCAGCCCGGCCCGCAACCGCCCCGCGAACCGCTGCACCCCCGACGGCCCGCCCACCACCTCCGGAGCGGTCTTCCCCCGCACCCGCAGCACGGCCGCGACCCGGTCACCCTCGACCGCCGCGGGCGCCAACCGCGCGACGGCCCGCACCCGAGTGGAGGGCAGCAGCTGGAGCCAGGGCGACCGTGGTGGCCCTGTCCCTACGGCACCGCGTGGCCCCGCGTCGACGATGACCAACACGGGCGCCCGCGTCACCACCGCCGTCCCGCCCGCCTCCTCCACCCGCCGCACCTCCCCCTCGATCAGTACGGAGGCCGGGGCGACATGGTCCCCGCTGATCCGGGGCCGGCTGAGCCGTGGGTCGGAGCCGACCTCGAACTCGGCGGTCACGGTGGCGTACTGCCGCGCCAGATCCGGTACGGGCCCACGCCGGACGTCGGCACCGTGCAGCCCCGCGGACACGGCAGCCGCGGCGACGCAGAGCAGGACGGCGGCGACGGAGACCCGCTGCCATGCTGCGCGCGCCGGTCGACCACCCTCCCACGAAGCCCGGCCCGCGGGCCCAGGCACCGGCGCCGACCGCTCGGGCAACGGGCCGCCGCCCTGCTCACCACCGGCCGGAGCGCCGGTCGCCCACCGGTCGCCGGCGGGAGCACCGCCGCCCTGCCGGCCGCCGCCGGAGTTTCCACCCCGGCCGCCGCCACCCCGGCCACCGCCGGCACGACCGCCCTGACCCTGCCCACCGCCGCTTCCTCCGCCGCCCGCTGCCCGTCTCCGCACGAGCAGCAGCGCACCGGCCGCGAGGAGGCACGCCACCGCCGTGCCCGTGGTCCACGCCGCCGTCGCGTCCAGCATCACCGCAGCCGTCGCCCAGACCGCGAGTGCGGGCGGTACGAGGCGCAGGTCCGTCGGCCCTTCCTGGCGGGGGTGGGCGGCTCCGAGCCGTCCTGAGGCGGCGGCGTGGACGGCCGCGCGCCCGGGCTGGAGATCGGGGGCGCCCCTCATGGCCGTACGAGCTTCCGGAGATCGGCGAAGCGGCGGTCGCCGATGCCGTTGACCTCGCGCAGCTGGTCCACCGAGCGGAAACCGCCGTGCTGCGTGCGGTAGTCGACGATGTGCTGGGCGAGTACGGGCCCGACGCCCGGCAGGGTCTCGAGCTGGTCCAGGGTGGCCGTGTTCAGCGGGACCGGAGCGGCGGGTACGGCGCCCGCCGCCGAACCGGCCGGGACACCAGGGGCCGCAGCGGGCGCCGGGGCGACGGGACCGCCCACCATCACCTGCTCCCCGTCCACGAGGAAACGGGCCCGGTTCAACCCGTCGGTGTTCGTGCCGGGACGCACCCCACCGGCCGCGCGCAACGCGTCGGCCACGCGTGAACCGGCGGGCAGGCGATGGATCCCGGGCTCGCGGACCTTGCCGCTGACGTCCACCACGATCTCGGCCCCGGGCGTGCCTGCGGCACCCGGCGCGCCGGACGAAGCCTCCGGCCCCGGCTGCCCGCTCCCCTTCCGTTCGCCGAAGGGAGCCGCCGCCCGCACCACCTCGGGCGCCCGCACGGACTGTGTCCGCCCGGCCCAGAAGTGCTGAACGGCGAACGCCGCGGCAACGACGAGCAGCACCGAGAGCGCGACCACGCTCCGCAGCTCCAGGCCGCACCTGGCCTGCAGCCACAGCGGCATCCGCTCCCGCAGTGCAAGCCCCGCCCGCAGGCGCCAGGCCTCTGCGGACCGGCGGTCGTCCGGGCTCGCGGCGGCCACCCCGCCCACGGGATCGTTGCTCTCCTCGACGGTCGCGAGCGGCGGTCCTGCCCCCGACTCCCGCCATTCCCCCGCCCGTTCGGGGAAGAGCACCTCCGCACGCCGTCGGAGATCCTCCGCCGGCGCATGCCGGTGCCGATGCCGGACCCGGCCGTGGACCGGGGAGCGACGATGACGCAGCCGGCCGTCGGATGCGGGGCTGCGCCCCGGACCACTGGTCGCGGTAGTTGTGCGTGAACGTGATCGAAGTGCCATGCCACGACGATGGGGCACTCCGCCACCCTCGCGATGATCTTGCTCAATTCCCGGGGATTACCCACCAGTTGTGGATAACTTCGCCCCTCACACGGGTGAAAGCGCGGGGGCGCCAAGCCGTCACCGCGGCGAGACCACGACCCCCAGCAGCCCGGGGCCGGTGTGCGCGCCGATCACCGCCCCGACCTCACTCACATGCAGATCGGCCAGCCCGGGCACCCGCGCCCTGAGCCGGTCCGCGAGGGCCGACGCCCGTTCGGGGGCGGCGAGATGGTGGACGGCGATGTCGACCTGGGCGCTGCCGGCGCGGTCCGCCACGATCTCCTCGAGACGGGCGATCGCCCTGGACGCCGTACGGACCTTCTCCAGGAGCTCGATCCGGCCGCCGTCCAGCTGCAGCAGCGGCTTCACGGCGAGCGCCGAGCCCAGCAGCGCCTGCGCGGCGCCGATCCGGCCACCGCGGCGCAGATAGTCGAGGGTGTCGACGTAGAAGTAGGCGGATGTGCCCGAGGCCCGCTTCTCCGCAGCTGTGACGGCCTCGTCCACCGTGCCGCCCGCCTCCGCAGCCTCGGCCGCGGCGAGCGTGCAGAAGCCGAGCGCCATGGCGACCGCCCCGGTGTCCACCACCCGCACCGGCACCGGCGCCTCACGCGCCGCGAGGACCGCCGCGTCGTACGTGCCCGACAGTTCGGCGGAGAGATGGAGGGAGACGATGCCGGTGGCGCCGGACTCGGCGACCTTGCGGTAGGTCTCGGCGAAGAGCTGGGGGCTGGGGCGCGAGGTGGTGACGGGGCGCCGCTTCTGGAGTGCCTGGGCCAGGGAGCGCGTCGAGATCTCGGTGCCCTCGTCCAGTGCCTGGTCGCCGAGGACCACGGTCAGGGGCACCGCTGTGATGCCGTGGCGCTCCATCGTCCGCGGCGGCAGGTAGGCCGTTGAATCGGTGACGATCGCGACATGGCGGGACATGAGCTGGAGGTTACCTGCCGTAGCGCCGGGACGGCAGCCCGGCCCCTCTCACCTGGTCTGCCCTTGACCGGATCAAGTAGTGCTCTCGGGGCGGGGTTTCTTCTGCCAGGGGTAGGCGGGGCGCCGTCCCGGCGGGGTGATGGCAGGCCGCACAGGCTCCTCGGCGGTACGGGACCGGGACCCGTCGGGCCAGGTCTGCCGGGACGCCTGGGTGTCTGCGGCGGGAGCCTCGGGCCACGGTGGCGGGGTCGACGCCGGCTCCGCCTTCGTCCAGTGCCGCAGGGCTCCCGCCTCGACGTCTATCTGCGCGCTCAGCGAGTCCAGGTCGTCGTCGGCGAAGCGGCGGGCCCGGTCGCGGGCCGCCCAGCGCAGTGCGTCCGCCGACTGCACGATGCGCTCGGTGCGCTCCCGCAGGGCGGGCAGCCGCTCGGCGAGCGTCGTCCGGTCCGGCTCGGCCTCGAGGCGCTTGAGATCGCCGTCCAGTTCGTGCCCGTGCGCGCTGAGGCGCTCGAAAAGACCGAGGGATTCCTTGAGGGACTCGTCCTCGGCCACGCTCGCGTGCAGGGCGTCCTGCGTGGCGCGCATCGACGTGCGCAGCTTCAGCCGCAGCCCGGCCAGTTCGCCCGCCGCTCCGGGCTGGGCGAAGGACTTGGCCCGCAAGGTGTGGTCCTCGACGGTGCGGCGGGCCTGGGTGATCGTGCGGTCCACGCTGCGCTTGGCGGCTCCTACGGCCTTCACCGTGGCATAGGCGCCGAGTCCCAGGAAGAGCACGAAGAGCAGGGCGAACACTGCGATCACTGCTTCCACCGCTCCTCCTCCGACGGCAGCGACACACCCCGCGTCGCTCTTCCACGGTAAACGAGACGGGCAGGCCCGGAGTTCCAGAAGAACCCCGAACCTGCCCGTAGGGGACTACCCCGAGGCGCTCACGCCCCGGCGGTCCGCGGCGCCTACGCCGGAACGATGTTGACCAGCTTCGGCGCCCGCACGATCACCTTGCGGATCCCCGCGCCGTCCAGCGCGGCGACGACCTTCTCGTCGGCCAGCGCGACCTTCTCCAGCTCCTCCTCGGAGATGGCCGGCGAGACCTCCAGCCGCGCCTTGACCTTGCCCTTGATCTGCACCACGCAGGTCACGGACTCGTCGACCACGTACGCGGGGTCGGCGACCGGCAGGTCCTGGTGGACCACCGAGTCGGTGTGGCCCAGCTTGCGCCACAGCTCCTCGGCGATGTGCGGGGCCAGCGGGGCCACCAGCAGCACCAGGGCCTCGGCGACGGAGCGCGGCACCGGGCCGCCCGCCTTGGTCAGGTGGTTGTTCAGCTCGGTGATCTTGGCGATGGCGGTGTTGAAGCGCAGGCCCTCCAGGTCCTGGCGCACGCCGTCGATCGCCTTGTGCAGGGCGCGCAGCGTCTCCACGTCGATGTCGGCGTCCTGGACGTCGACGACGGTGACCTCGCCGGTCGTCTCGTCGACGACGTTGCGCCACAGCCGCTGCAGCAGCCGGAACTGGCCCACCACCGCGCGCGTGTCCCACGGCCGCGACACGTCCAGCGGGCCCATCGCCATCTCGTACAGGCGCAGCGTGTCGGCACCGTACTCGGCGGCGATCTCGTCCGGGGTGACCGCGTTCTTCAGGGACTTGCCCATCTTGCCCAGCAGCCGGGAGACCTTCTCGCCCTGGTAGTAGTACGCCCCGTCGCGCTCCTCCACCTCGGCGGCCGGCACCGCGATGCCACGGCTGTCCCGGTAGACGTAGGCCTGGATCATGCCCTGGTTGAACAGCTTGTGGAACGGCTCCGCGGAGGAGACGTGCCCCAGGTCGTACAGCACCTTGGACCAGAAGCGGGCGTACAGCAGGTGCAGCACGGCGTGCTCGGCGCCGCCGACGTACAGGTCGACACCGCCGTGCGGCAGGCCCTCGCGCGGGCCCATCCAGTACTGCTCGATCTCCGGGTCGACCAGCTGCTCGCTGTTGTGCGGGTCCAGGTAGCGCAGCTCGTACCAGCAGGAACCGGCCCAGTTGGGCATGGTGTTGGTCTCGCGGCGGTACCGCTTGGGGCCGTCGCCCAGGTCCAGCGTGACGTTGACCCAGTCCTCGTTGCGGGACAGCGGCGTCTCCGGGGACGTGTTCGCGTCGTCCGGGTCGAAGGTGCGCGGCGAGTAGTCCTCGACCTCCGGCAGCTCCAGCGGCAGCATCGACTCGGGCAGCGCGTGGGCGATGCCGTCCTCGTCGTAGACGATCGGGAAGGGCTCGCCCCAGTAGCGCTGGCGGCTGAACAGCCAGTCGCGCAGCCGGAAGTTGACGGTGCCCTCGCCGATGCCCTTGCGCGCCAGCCACTCGGTGATGCGCGCCTTGGCCTCGACGACGCCCAGGCCGTCCAGGGAGACGCCCTCGCCGACGGAGTTGACGATCTTCGCGTCGTAGGAGACGAAGGCCTCGTCCCAGGTGGACGTGTCCGTGCCGCGGCCGTCGGTCGGCTCGACGACGCAGTTGATCGGCAGCTCGAAGGCGCGCGCGAACTCGAAGTCACGGCTGTCGTGGGCCGGTACGGCCATGATCGCGCCGGTGCCGTAGCCCATCAGGACGTAGTCGGCGATGAAGACCGGGACCTGCTCGCCGTTGACCGGGTTGGTTGCGTACGCGCCGATGAAGACGCCGGTCTTGTCCTTGGCCTCGGCCTGCCGCTCGACGTCGGACTTCGAGGCGGCCTGGGCGCGGTAGTCGGCGACGGCCTCGGCCGGGGTCGCGTGACCGCCGGTCCACACCTCGTGCGTGCCCTCGGGCCAGGCGGCCGGGGTGAACTTCTCGACCAGCGGGTGCTCGGGAGCCAGCACCATGTAGGTCGCGCCGAACAGGGTGTCCGGGCGCGTGGTGAAGACGGTGATGCGCTCGCCGTCGATCGGGAAGTCGACACGGGCGCCCTCGGAGCGGCCGATCCAGTTGCGCTGCTGCAGCTTGATGGCCTCGGGCCAGTCCAGCGCCTCCAGGTCGTCCAGCAGCCGGTCGGCGTAGGCGGTGATGCGCATGTTCCACTGGCGCAGCTTGGCCTTGAAGACGGGGAAGTTCCCGCGCTCGGAGCGGCCGTCGGCGGTGACCTCCTCGTTGGCCAGCACGGTGCCCAGGCCGGGGCACCAGTTGACCGGCGCATCGGAGGCGTACGCCAGGCGGAACTCGCTCAGGACGTCGGCACGCTCCGTGGCGCTCAGCTCGTGCCACGCGCGCGTGTGGCCCGGTACGGCGCGCTCACCGGTCTCGAACTGGGCGATCAGTTCGGAGATCGGGCGGGCCTTGTTCGCCTCGTCGTCGTACCAGGAGTTGAAGATCTGCAGGAAGATCCACTGGGTCCACTTGTAGTAGTCTGGGTCGATCGTCGCGAAAGACCGGCGCCGGTCGTGGCCCAGACCCAGCCGGCGCAGCTGGGCCTTCATGTTCTCGATGTTGGCCTCGGTGGAGACCCGCGGGTGCGTGCCGGTCTGCACGGCGTACTGCTCGGCGGGCAGGCCGAAGGCGTCGAAGCCCAGGGTGTGCAGGACGTTGTGGCCGGTCATGCGCTGGAAGCGCGCGAAGACGTCGGTGGCGATGTACCCCAGGGGGTGGCCGACGTGCAGGCCCGCACCCGAGGGGTACGGGAACATGTCCATGATGAACTTCTTGGGGCGGGCGACGACCGCGGGGTCACCGGCCAGGTCGCCCTTGGGGTTCGGCGCCGCGTACGTGCCCTCGGCGTCCCAGAAGTCCTGCCAGCGTGCCTCGATCTCGGCCGCCATGGCGGCCGTGTAGCGGTGCGGCGCTGCCGCCTCGGCGGCGGCAGCGGGGTTCGTCTCGCTCATGATCCTTAAGCTCCATCGATCGTCTCTGCCAGCAGCGGTGTCGTTCGAGAAACGAAAAATCCCCTCGCACAGGAGGGGACGCCGCGCCGATTCCGACCATCCGATTCGCCCGGTGGTCGGGACTGATCAGCGCGGCCCGCTAAGCAGAAGGCGTACGGCACGCATGCGGTTAGGGTACCGCAGCGCTTGAGCACGATGCGACGCGCTTCCGTATGCCTCCTTGGCACCACTGTCATCACCCGACAAAAGCTGAACCAAGGTCAAAAGTTACTTCGCGTAACACCCACTACCGGGACATCGCAACGAGCGCGCTGCCCTTAGATAACAACGCAATAACTCAAACCTCGTACCGATCGGTATGGAGCCACTTAGAGTTCGGCAGCGGGACCGCCTTCCCGAAACTGCTTCGGAGTTGCCCCCATGAACCCTCGTCGTAGTAACACCTCGCTCCCCAGGCCGGGCCGGTCGGCCTATGGGGTGGCGTCGGCTGTCGTACTGCTGCTCATACCCGTCGTCGTGCTGCTCGGAGGCGGGTGGCTGCAACAGTTCCTGAACTTCGGTGCGGGCGTCCTCTCGCTCGTCTGCCTCACCTGCTCGGTGATCTGGGGACTGGTGGCCCAGGACCGGCTGATCCTCAACACGCGCCAGCGGATCATCGCCCAGGGCATCCACCGGGTGACGGCCGTCGGCTCGATCGCCTTCCTGCTGGTGCACATCACCGTCAAGCTGGCGCTGGACCACACGGTGCTGATCGCCGCACTGATCCCCTTCAGCCTCGGCGTCAAGGGCAGTGCGGGCCTCATCGGCCTCGGCTCACTGGCCGGACTGCTCATGATCTTCGTGGGCATCACCGGCGCCCTGCGCAACCAGTTCGCCTCCCCTGCGCCGGTCGCGGCGCGCTGGCGCGCCATGCACGCACTGGCCTACCCGGCCTGGTGCTCGGCGCTGGTCCACGGCCTGTTCGCGGGCCGCGCGGCAAAGCCGTTCTTCATGATCTCCTACGAGCTGTGCCTGGTCGCGGTGGCCGCCGCGCTCGCCCTGCGGGCAGCCCCGCGCCCCTTCAAGCGCAAGGTCGCCGACCGGCTGGCCGCCCTCCTGGGCAACGAGCCGGGCTCGTCCCGCGCCGAGGAACTCGAAGCGAGCCGCGCACGGGTCGGCGAGACCTCCTCCGCACTGCCGGGCTACGAGAACGCGCGGGCGCCGAAGCCGTCCCCCGCCGACACGATGACCACGCCCGCGGCGCCCTACTACGACGCCCCCGCCGCCCGCACGATGACCCCGGAGCCCGCGAACGGCTTCGCGGCCGCCTACCGGGCGGTCACGCCGCAGCGCGGCCAGCAGTCCTACGCCGACCAGACCGCCCGCATGGACCTGCCCATGGACATGCAGCCCACGGAGTCGATCCCGCGCACGGACGGCAGCACCTCGGGCAGCTGGCCGGTCCCCTCGCCGCCGCCGGTCGGCGAGGCACCCCCGTCGGCCTACGACCCGATGCAGGACACCGGATACAACATCCCGGCCTATGGCAATTCGGGCACCGCCGGCTACGGCGGAAGTGACATGTACGACACCGGTGAGACAAACACCCTCTACGGCACGTACAACCCGAACGACACGTACAACAGCGGTCCCGCCAATGAACCAACGCCCGGTGCCTCGTTCGACGCACCGGGTTCGGGCGAACCTTGGAACACGCCTTCCGGAGGCTATAGGTGAACGAGGCCCTGCCCGACGTCCCAGAAGTCCGCGTGGTCGGACTTCCGCAGCTCACGTCGGGCTTCGACCTTGTCGAAAGACTCGATCTGCCCATGCACCTCAAGGTGCACGGGCCGCTCGAACCGCTCGGCGGCGAGCAGCTCGCGAAGCTCGCCGAGAACATCAACCTGAAGGGCCGCGGCGGCGCGGGCTTCCCCTTCCACAAGAAGCTGCGCTCGGTCGCCGAAGCGGCGATCAAGCGCGGTGTACGGCCGGTCGTCGTCGTCAACGGAAGCGAGGACGAGCCGGCCTGCCGCAAGGACACGGTGCTGATCAACCGTGCCCCGCACCTCATCCTGGACGGCGCTCTGCTGGTCGCGGAGGCGCTGGGTGCCCGCACGCTCGTGGTGGGGGTCACCCGTGAGTCGACTCAGCGCTCGATGGAGGCCGCGCTCGCCGAACGCGGTCTGAACAACGGCCGCCGATCGGTTCTACGCGCGCGCGTGCAGCGCAATCCCATCCGCATGGTGACCGGAGCGGCGGCCTCGCTGATCCGGTCCATCGACGGCGGCCCGGCGATCCCGCCCGGTCGCAAGGTCAGCGCCTCCCAGAACGGCGTCGGCGGCGCACCCACCCTGCTGTCGAACGCCGAGACCTTCGCCCAGCTGGCGATAGCCGCCCGCATCGGCCCGGAGCGCTACGGCAACACCGGTCTGTACGACGAGCCGGGCACCGTCATGCTGACGGTCTCCGGCGCGGTCGCCCGCCCCATGGTGATCGAGGTCCCCACGGGCGTCCCGCTGCGCTACGTCCTCCAGCTGGCCGGCGCCCCGCCGGTGCCCCAGGGCGTGCTGACGGGTGGCTACCACGGCAAGTGGATCGACGCGGCGACGGTCAACGAGGCGATCGTCTCCCGCAACTCCCTGGACGCGGTGGGCGGTGCGCTGGGCGCCGGCGCGATCCTGCCGATCAGTCAGGAGACCTGCCCGCTGGGCGAGTCGCTGCGCGTGGCGCAGTGGCTGGCCGAGGAGAGCGCGGGCCAGTGCGGTCCCTGCTACCTCGGTCTGCCGGCCGCCGCGCGCGGCATGGCCGACATCCTCAACGGCGGCGGCCCGGCCGCTCTGGAGGCGCTCAAGCAGGTCGCCAAGAACGTGAAGCGGCGCGGCGCGTGCTCGCACCCGGACGGCTCCGCGATGTTCCTGGAGTCGACCATCAAGGCGTTCACCGACGACCTGGCCGCGCATGTCCTCGGGAACGGCTGCGGAAGGCCCGTGGAGGGCGTTCTGCCGCTCTTCGAGGGCGGCCAGCTGCCCACGGGCATCCCGGGCGGCGGAGAGCCCGTGGAGAACGGCCCCAGCCGCCAGAAGATCTACGTCGACTGGACGCTGTGCCGCGGCCACGGCCTGTGCGCGGACATCCTCCCGGAGGTGTTCGAACTCGGCGCCGACGGCTTCCCGACCGTCGCCCAGGCCCAGGTGCCGCGCTATGCGGAGGCCAAGGCCCTGCGCGCGGTGCGCCGTTGCCCGGCGCTGGCCCTGCGCATCGAGGAGGAGACGCCCAGGGACCGGGCGCCGTCCCGCAACCTGCCGGTCCTCTCGCAGGGCCGCGGGCGGCGCGCACTGGGCCGCTGAGCCGACGTCAGAAGGGGGGCCGCCCACTGGGCGGCCCCCCTTCTCGCACAACTGCCCCCGGAAACACAAAGATCCCGCCGGATCGAATCGATCCGGCGGGATCTTGATTGTGGAGCTAAGGAGAATTGAACTCCTGACCTCCTGCATGCCATGCAGGCGCTCTACCAACTGAGCTATAGCCCCTTGCTTGGTCCTCCGGGGTTTCCCCCGGCGGCGACGCCAACATTACACGGTCCACCGGGTGGAACACCAAATCGTTTCCGTCGGCCCCGGCAGGGCCGACGGCGTCAAGCGGTGACGAAGGAGTAGAACCGCTTGAGCGTGCAGTGCTCCTCAAGCAGGCGGCCGTAGATCGGCTCGCCCTCCAGCTCGCGGTACGTCTCGATCGGGTCGCCCTTTATGATCAGCGCCCGCGCGCATTCCTCGCACCAGTACTGGTAGTCGGGGTTGACCGGCTCCATGTCGCGGACGATCGGCGTACCGCTGCCGCACCAGTCGCACTTTCGCCTGTGTGCACCCATCGATCAGCTCCAGCTGTGGCCGCAGGCCGTGCACACGTAGGAGATTCCGCCGTTGTCGCCGAGAACTTGGGCGACATGGAGGGAACCGCAGGAAGGGCAGCTCAGACGGGTGACCGTGTCCCGTGTCGACGCCGCTTCGAGGAGGTGGCCGACCTCCTCGAGGATGCTCGCAGGCATCACTGCTCCCTCCCGTCGGGCCGCGCTCCCTTCCGGCCGTTTGATTCTGCCACGGCCGGACCAATACGGTCAGCGACGCCTCAGTACCAGTCCGGACACGGCGCCTTCGCAGAGGTATACGCCTGCGGGGCCGAAGTGACTCAAGCCGGTTCAGGAACGCGAAAAAACCCGCCCCCCTGCGGGGACGGGATCTTCATCGGGCGATCTGTGGAGCTAAGGAGAATTGAACTCCTGACCTCCTGCATGCCATGCAGGCGCTCTACCAACTGAGCTATAGCCCCTCGTGCGTCCCGCTTGGCGGGGCGAACGAGTAGAACTCTAGCCTGCGACCTGCCGGAAAGTGAAATCCGGGTGTGCGGGCCGCCGGGAGGTCAGTCGTCGTCGCCGAGCACCGGCTCCGGGAGGGTGCCGGCGTTGTGCTCCAGCAGGCGCCAGCCGCGGGCGCCCTCGCCCAGGACGGACCAGCAGCAGTTGGAGAGACCGCCCAGGCTCTCCCAGTGGCGGGCCTCCAGGCCCAGGAGGCGTCCGATGGTGGTGCGGATCGTCCCGCCGTGGCTGACCACGACGAGCGTGCCGTCGTCGGGGAGCTTCTCGGCGTGCCTGAGCACCACGGGGGCGGCGCGCTCGGCCACCTCGGTCTCCAGTTCGCCGCCACCGCGGCGGACCGGCTCACCGCGCTTCCAGGCGGCGTACTCCTCGCCGTAGCGCTCGATGATCTCCTCGTGCGTCAGGCCCTGCCAGACGCCCGCGTAGGTCTCGCGCAGGCCCTCGTCGTGGATGACCTCCAGGCCGGTGAGCACGGCGAGCTCGGCCGCCGTGTTCGCGGCGCGCTGGAGGTCGGAGGCGACGATCGCGTCGGGCTTGAGGGAGACGAGCAGCCGGGCGGCGCGGCGGGCCTGGGCGAGGCCCGCCTCGGTGAGTGCGACGTCCGTGGTGCCCTGGAAGCGGCGCTCCACGTTCCAGGAGGTCTGGCCGTGGCGCCAGAGGATGACGCGGCGGCCGCGGCCCGCACGGCCCGCGGACACCTCACCGGTGGCGCTCATCACCACTCACCGCCCAGGTCGGCCGCCTCCTCGGCAGCCTGCAGCTTGGCGTGCTCCTCGGCCTTGCCGCGGGTGGCCTTGGCGTCGGCGGGCAGCTCCAGCTCGGGGCAGTCCTTCCACAGCCGCTCCAGGGCGTAGAAGACGCGCTCCTCGCTGTGCTGGACGTGGACGACGATGTCGACGTAGTCGAGCAGGACCCAGCGGGCCTCGCGGTCGCCCTCGCGGCGCACCGGCTTGGCGCCGAGCTCCTTGTTGAGCCGCTCCTCGATCTCGTCGACGATCGACTTGACCTGGCGGTCGTTGGGTGCGGAGGCCAGCAGGAAGGCGTCCGTGATCGACAGGACGTCGCTGACGTCGTAGGCGATGATGTCGTGCGCGAGCTTGTCGGCGGCCGCCTGGGCGGCGGTGGTGATGAGCTCGAGAGAGCGGTCAGTGGCGGTCACTACGTGGCTTTCCGGTCGGCGGTCACTTGACACCAAGGGTCTCACGGACCGCCGACAGCACCCCACGTGATTAAGGGATCACGTGGGGCGGCTTCGGCCGGCTAGGACGACGACGGCTTGTAGTCCCGGCCGAGGATCACCGAGACGTTCGCGTTACCGGTGGCCTGGCCCTTGGTGACCGAGCCGGCGGGCAGGCCCAGGGTCTTGGCGACCTCGGTGGCGTTCTCCTTGTCGGCGGCGTCGGTGTAGACGACCTTGGACGTGGCCGCGGGGGCCGGGGCGGTGCCGCCCTCCAGGAAGGTGAAGCCGCCGTTGAGGAGGACCACGCGGGCCTTCTCTGTGTTGTCCTTCACACCGCTGGCGTTCTGCACGGAGACCCGGACCCCGGAGCCCTGGTCGGGGCTCTTCGCGGTGCCGCCGAGGACGTCCTTGACCACACTGGCACTGGCCTGCTCGCTCAGCGTGCCGTCGTTCTGGACGGGCAGCAGGGCGGTCTTGTAGTCGCCGCCCTTGGCGAGGTCGGCCAGCTTGGCGAGGAAGGTGCCGAGGTCCTTGTCGGTCAGGGAGGGGTCCAGGATCTGCGCCAGCGTCTGCACGGTGGTGGTCGCCTGCGCCGGGTCGGAGGACAGCTTGCGCAGCGTGGCCTGCATGACCTGGCCGAACCGCTCCAGCTGGGCGTTCTCGGCCTCGCCGGAGGCGCGGTAGGTGGCGTAGGCGACGGCCATCTTGCCGCTGAGGGTCTGGTCCTTGCCCTGGTGGACGAGGGGCGGGCTGCCCTTCTTCGTGGCGTCCGGGTCGGGTACGTCGGCGTTGGTGTCGACGTCGATGTTGCCGACGAGGTCGACGAGGTTCTGCAGGTAGGGGGTGTCCAGCCGCCAGGTGCCCTCGATGCTGGTGCCGAGGACCGTGTTCAGGGCGTCGCGGGTGCCGGAGGAGCCGTCGTCCTCGACCGACTTGGCGAGGGTGGAGGTGTTGCCGTCGTCGTCGGTCAGGGCAAGGGAGTTGGGCAGCAGGACGGTGGTGCCCTGCTTGGTGGTGGTGTTGTCGACGAGCAGCGCCGTGGAGGTGCCGCCCTTCTTGGTGTTGTGCAGGTGGACGACGATCACGTCGCGGTTCTGGGCGCCCGCGGCCGTCGTGGTGCCGCCCTTCTTGGAGGCGGGCGAGGACAGGCCCGGCAGCTTCCCGGCGTACCAGAGGTAGCCGATGCCGCCGACCGCGACCAGGGCCAGGACGACGACGAGGGCGATCATGCGGCTGCGGGCGCGGCGCTTGGCCTCCTCGCGGCGCTCGGTGCGGTTCTCGGTGAAGTTGAGCCAGTCGATGACGTCCTCGGACTCGGCGTCCGGGTCCTCGACGAAGGCGAACTGCTCGGTGTGGTAGTCCCGTTCGGGCCGGGGCGTGGGCTTCTCGCTCGGGGCGGGTTCCGCCGGGCCGGCCTGCTGCGGGATGTAGGCGGTCTGTTCGGTGACGACCCGGGGCTGCTGACTGCTCGCCGCGGCCTGCCCGTAGGGGTCGTACGGCGCCCCGGGCGCGCCAGGGTGGTGCGTGCCGGTGCCGTAGGGGTCGTAGGAGGGCACGGGCGGCTGCTGGCCGGTGCCGTAGGGGTCGTACTGCTGCGGGACCGGCGGCCGGCCGCCGGTGGCGTACGGGTCGTACCCGTAGCCCTGCTGCTGCCCGTACGGGTCGTACGGCTGCTGGGGAGCCGCCTGCCCCGGCGCGGTCTGCCGGTAGACGGGCCGGCCGTACTCGTCGTAGCCGACGAGTTCGTACTGGTCCTCGTGGTCGCCGCCGTAGCCCGCGTCGTATCGGTCGTTCACCGGTGCCCCTCTCGGCTCACTCGCCGCGGTACAGCTCGCGCTTGTCGATGTAGCGCACGACTCCGTCCGGCACCATGTACCAGATGGGGTCTCCCTTGGCGACTCTCGCGCGGCACTCGGTGGACGAGATGGCCAGCGCGGGAACCTCCACGAGGGAGACACCGCCCTCCGGGAGGCCGTGGTCGGTCAGGTGGTGGCCGGGGCGAGTGCACCCGATGAAGTGCGCGAGGGAGAACAGCTCCGCGGTGTCCCGCCAGGTCAGCAGCTGGGCGAGGGCGTCGGCGCCGGTGATGAAGAACAGGTCCGTGTCGGGGTTGAGTGCGCGCAGGTCGCGCAGGGTGTCGACGGTGTAGGTGGGGCCGCCGCGGTCGATGTCGATACGGCTCACCGAGAACTGGGGGTTCTCGGCGGTCGCGATGACCGTCATCAGATAGCGGTCCTCGGCCGGGGAGACATGGCGGTGGGTCTTCTGCCACGGCTGTCCGGTCGGGACGAACACCACCTCGTCCAGGTGGAACTGCGCGGCGACCTCACTGGCCGCCACGAGGTGCCCGTGGTGGATCGGGTCGAACGTTCCGCCCATGACGCCGAGGCGGCGCTTGCCCGGGTTCGACGGCCCGTTGCCGGGGCCGCCCGTCGGGCGGGGTTCCGTGCCGATCGTCGCGTCCTTCGCCGGACCGGTAGGCATGTCCTGCTCTCCCATGCGTGCAGACCCTACCGGCCCGGCCTGAGGGCACCGGCCCGAGGATGCCCGGAGTGCCCCGCTATGGGCACCGGGTGCCTCAGCGGTCGCGGTTGAAACGGGTGGTGATCCACAGCAGGAGCAGCAGGATGAACAGCGCGCTGCCACCGGTGACGTAGGGGCTGAGGCTCTCGTGGTTGCCGCCGCCCTCGCCCTCGGCGGCAAGGGTGGCCAACTGGGCGGCGGTGCTGTGGAAGCTCATCTCGACAGGACCTATCGGTGTGGGCGGGATAAAGATGTCGGCCCATCGTAAGCGGGCGCCTCCCGGGCGATCACCCCGACTCCGCTGTCGGGGAACCCGGGACGGTCGTCAGTCGTCCTTCTGCTTGTAGCCCCGCAGCAGGAACCACCCGGTCAGCGCACAGCCCACCATCATCACGATCAGTACGACCCGGAGCAGATTCCCCGGCCCTTGGTGTGGGGCGGCGCTCGCGGCCTCGGCGAGCCAGGCGGCCGCAGGGGTGTGCTCCATGGTTTCGGACTCCTTCGGTGTAGTGCCCGTCCACGGTAACTCCGCCTAGGCTGGGGCTCGCTTCGGGGGCGCAAAGGGCCGCACAAGGGTCCGCAAAGGGCCACTACACGCACATGGGGGAGAACATGTCCGACGACGGCCACCACGAGCACAACGGACACGAGAACGTACCGAGCAGGCAGCGCAGGCGCTTCCCGGGGATCTCCTCCCGTGCGTACGAGCACCCGGCGGACCGCTCCGCACTGGTGGCGCTGCGCAAGCTGAGCGGCTTCGACACGGTGTTCAAGGCGCTCAGCGGGCTGCTGCCCGAGCGCAGCCTCAGGCTGCTGTTCCTGTCCGACTCGGTGCGCGTCTCGGACCAGCAGTTCGCGCACCTCAACGACATGCTGCGGGACGCCTGTTACATCCTGGACCTGGAGAAGGTCCCGCCGATGTACGTCAACCAGGACCCGCAGCCGAACGCGATGTGCATCGGCCTTGATCAGCCGATCATCGTGGTCACCACCGGGCTCGTCGAGCTGCTCGACGAGGAGGAGATGCGGGCGGTCATCGGCCACGAGGTGGGCCACGCCCTGTCCGGGCACGCGGTGTACCGCACGATCCTGCTGTTCCTGACCCAGCTGGCGGTCCGGGTCGCCTGGATCCCGTTGGGCACCATCGCGATCATGGCGATCGTGACGGCGCTGCGCGAGTGGTTCCGCAAGTCGGAGCTGTCCGCCGACCGGGCCGGCCTGCTGGCCGGGCAGGACCTGGAGGCCTCGATGCGCGGCCTGATGAAGATCGCGGGCGGCAACCATCTGCACGAGATGAACGTGGACGCATTCCTCGAGCAGGCCGAGGAGTACGAGGCGGGCGGCGACCTGCGCGACTCCGTGCTGAAGATCCTGAACCTGCTGCCGCGCTCGCACCCGTTCACCACCATCCGGGCGGCCGAGCTGAAGAAGTGGTCGGAGACCCGCGACTACCAGCGGATCATGGACGGTCACTACCCGCGGCGCAGCGAGGACAAGGACACCTCGGTCTCGGACTCCTTCCGGGAGTCCGCGGCGAGCTACGCGAGCAATGTGAAGAGCTCCAAGGACCCGCTGATGAAGCTGGTCAGCGACATCGCCGGTGGAGCCGGTGGCATCGGCGGGCGCATGCGACGCGGGTTCGACGGCTTCACCAGCTCGGCTCCCTCGCAGGAGCGGCCGCCGCAGGACGAGCCGCCCACGGACGCCCCGCGGCGGGACGAGGACTGATCCGACGGTTCCAGGCCGGCGGGGACGGCGGCACCCCGCCGGCCGCTCACACCTTGGGCTGCGCGCTCGTCGCCAGGGATCCGCAAAGGGCGGTGGCGCCGCCCGTGGCGTAGGGGTCGGTGCCCGCGGGGCCGCCCGCCTTGGCCGTCTGTCCGGCCAGCAGCGGGTGGAAGTGGTTCGTCGAGTCCTCGGCGCAGGACAGCGGGCCGGCCTGGACGTAGGAGACGACCAGCTGGGCCTGGTGCAGGCGCAGGTCGTCACGGTCGAAGCGGAAGTGCAGCTCGCGCCGGACGGTGAACAGGGAGGCCGGGGCCTTGGCGTCGGCGCCGGTCGGCTTCAGCGCGTACACGAAGGTGTGGTCCGCGGCGACCTCGAGGGTGGCCGAGTCGGTCTCGGTGGCCTGCAGCGAGCCCTGGACGCGGATCCTGCTGTCGGCGAGCTGGGCGCGGGTCTGGTCGAAGCGAACCAGCCATCCGGTGGGCTGGTGGCGGCCGTCGGCCGTCGGGTGCTCGAAACTCTGGTCGAACTGGTCGAGTTGGCTGCCGTCGAGCAGGACGCGCGGAGCGCGGACGTCCTGGCTGCTGAGCACATCGGGGTCGAGCGAGGAACGGACTATGTAGTCCTTGGCGGTGGTCAGGGCGGCCACCACCTGGCTGTCCGAGAAGTGCGCGGTGCGCCGCGCGGCGGGCAATGGTATGCCCTCGGCGCCGACGCGGAACTGCGCGGCGGGGCTGTGCGCGTACAGGTACTCGGGATCGGTCGCGCCCGGCACCTTGCCCTGTGGGGACAGCGGTATGACGGTCATCCGCAGGGGCTCGACGGGCTGCCGGGCGGTGGCGCTCTGGTAGGGGTGCCGTACACCCATGTAGACCGCGGTGCCGAAGGCCACCGCGATCAGCAGGACCAGGATCAGCGCCTGCCGGGACAGGCCCCTGCGCAGCGGCGGGCGCCGGCGTACGGCGGGCGCGTGGTCGGCCATGCGCTCCTGCGCGGAGAACTCCTGGAGGCGGGCAGCGCGGACGAACGACTCGTCGAAGACGACGGATCGGTATTCGTCCTCTCCTCCACCGCCGGGGGCGCCCTCGGGTGTCCCCTCAGGTGGGTCTCCAGGCCCGCCCATATATTCAGGGTAGGTCTCCGGGAGCCCCGGTAAACGCCCTGGTACACGACAACTTCTGACAGGTTCTCACCAGGTTCGAAAGTGAGCGCGAAGGGTGCGCCCGGGCCGCCGCTCAGGGAGTCGGCGGGATGACCGAGAGCGCTGGCTGAGAGTTGTCGGCGGAGGCGGAGGGCGGTGCCGCGCTGCCCTGTTCCAGGCCGGTCGAGGCGGGCGGCGGCGGTCCCTGGTCCCGGCTGCCCGAGGAAGCACCACGGTAGACCGCTGTGAAGGCCAGCGCGACCATGCCTATGCCCATCACGAGGGCGAGCATCCAGGCGACCGGGCGGTGCCAGCGGACCTGTTTTCCGTACGACCCCGGGGCGCCGTAGCGGCCTTCCAGGATCTCGGTGTCGTCCAGGTCGTCCAGCTCGGGATCATGGCCGAAACCGGAGGGTTGGTATCCCTCCTCGTACCGCTCGCCCCTGCCGTGGGCCCGGCGTGCTTCCGCCTCGGAGGCCTCCGCTCTCGCCTGGGCGGCGGCAAGGAGGCGTTCGACGGCGGTCGGCTCGTGCACCACGGCCGCCCGTACGAAGGCCTCGTCGAAGACCACGGAGGCGAACTCTTCGTCCGACACCCCGCGGTCGTGGTCGTCGTCGGGCTCCCAGCCGTCAGGGAACGGCGTGCCCCCCACGTCCTCCGGCACGGGATCCAGAGTAGACCTGGGGGGTCAATTTGGGCAGACGGTATGGAAATTCATCCGCCTTGTGAGACACCTCTCGTGCGGCACGGCCGCCCGGGAGGACGCGGTCTCAGCGCCGGATGTGTCCGTCGCCGGTGACGATGTACTTCGTGCTGGTCAGCTCCGGCAGCCCCATCGGGCCGCGCGCGTGCAGTTTCTGCGTGGAGATGCCGATCTCCGCGCCGAAGCCGAACTGGCCGCCGTCGGTGAAGCGGGTGGAGGCGTTCACGGCGACGGTGGTGGAGTCGACGAGCTGGGTGAAGCGGCGGGCGGCCTGCTGCGAGGTCGTCACGATCGCCTCGGTGTGACCGGAGGTCCACAGCCGGATGTGCTCGACGGCCTTGTCCAGGGAGTCGACGACGGCGGCGGCGATGTCGTAGGAGAGGTACTCGGTGTCCCAGTCCTCCGGCGTGGCCTCGACGACGGTCGCCTTGGAGTCCTTCGCGTACGCCAGCACCCGCGGGTCGGCGTGCACGATCACGCCGGCCTCGGCGAGGGCGTCCAGGGCGCGGGGCAGGAACTCCGGGGCGATGTCCTGGTGGACCAGGAGGGTCTCGGCGGCGTTGCACACGCTGACCCGCTGGGCCTTGGAGTTGATCAGGATGTCGATGGCCATGTCGATGTCGGCGTCCGCGTCGACGTAGACGTGGCAGTTGCCGGTGCCGGTCTCGATGACGGGGACGATCGACTCCGTCACGACCGTCTGGATGAGGGAGGCGCCGCCGCGCGGGATCAGGACGTCGACCAGGCCACGGGCGCGCATCAGCTCGCGTACGCTCTCGCGGCTCTCGCCGGGTACGAGCTGTACGGCGTCTGCGGGCAGTCCGGCGCCGCCGACGGCGTCCCGGATGACCCGGACGAGGGCGGTGTTCGACTCGTAGGCGGAGGCCGAGCCGCGCAGCAGGACGGCGTTGCCGGACTTCAGGCAGAGGGCGGCGGCGTCGACCGTGACGTTCGGGCGGGCCTCGTAGATGATGCCGACGACGCCGAGCGGGACGCGGACCTGGCGCAGGTCGATGCCGTTCGGGAGGGTCGAGCCGCGGACGACCTCGCCGACCGGGTCGGGCAGGGCGACGACGTCACGCACGTCGGAGGCGATGGCGCGCACCCGCTCCGGGGTGAGCGTCAGCCGGTCGATGATGGCCTCGCTGGTGCCGGCCTCGCGGGCCTTGGCGATGTCCTTGGCGTTGGCCTCGACGATCTCGCTCGTCCGGACCTCCAGGGCGTCCGCGATGGCGGCCAGCGCGTCGTCCTTGACCGCGCGCGGCAGCGGGGCGAGGTCGGCGGCGGCGGCCTTGGCGCGGTAGGCGGCCCGGTTGACCGGGGACATGGAGTCGTACGGCGAAAGCGTGGTCATGAGGGAAGGGTAGTGCGCCGGGCGGGCCCGGCGCCTTTTGCGCCTGAACCGGCGCCGCTCTCGCGGATCAGGTTGCTCGCCGTAGCGGTTCCTCGATCAATGGTTACGGTCCGTGGCCGGATCAAAAGGGGTGCACGCCGACGGGTGTTGCGGGGGCTGGGCCGTACCCCGCCGCTATGCGCTGGTGGTAGGTCTCGCGGTCGATGACCTCCAGGCCGACGATCTCCCAGGGCGGCAGCTTGGCGGTCTGGCGGTGCTCGCCCCACAGCCGCAGGGCGACGGCGGCCGCGTCGTGCAGGTCGCGGGCCTCCTCCCAGTAGCGGATCTCCGCGTGGTCGCCCGCGTACCGGCTGGTCAGCAGAAAGGGGTGGTCGTGGGCGAGCTGTTCGAGGCCGCGGCGCACCTCCTTCAGGGGGGCCTCCTCGCCGGAGACGCTGAGGGTGACATGCCACAGGCGCGGCAGGTCGGCCGGCTCCTCGTACCGGTCGCCGGCCGCGACGCTGGTCAGGGCGCGCTCCTCGCCGGCCGCACGGGAGGGGGCGCCGTCACGGGACGCCGCCGCCCCAGGGCGCACTCGTCTCACGACGGCCTCCTTCACGCAGTGATCGACTGGCGGACGTGCGGAATGTATCCCTGGGACAAAGTTGAGCAGGCCGCAAGGGCTCGTGGGGCGGTTTTGCGGAACGTCCACCTCACGACGGGTCGATTTGCGGGGCGTTCCCCCTGTTTTCGGCCGGGGGCTGGGGGTTGCGGCCGGGGGCCGGGGCGGCCGCGAGAGATGAAACGACCGGGAGGCGGGGCCATCCGCAGGAGACACACCGGCCGGGCCGAGGGCCCCCGAGACGCAAGGGCTGGAGCCCGGAGGCTGCCAGAGACAGCAGCCAGGCGATGCCGGCAGGGGCCGAGGGCCTGGCCCCGAGAACCCGGCAGCCCGCCCCAGTAGCCGACCCCAAAGGCCTCCAGCGAGACGCAGCAGTCCCGCCACGGCCGCCCCGCCACAGAAACCCAGCGACCAGTTCCAGGGACCACGCGCCCCGGAGACGCGGCAGTCCGGCCCCTAGGGCAGGCCCCAGGGACGCAGCAGCCGATCCACGGAGATCCACGGGCCGTGGCGCCCCCGACTCAGCAACCCCGCTCCGCCAACCCCGCCACGAGACCTGACACCAGGCCCAGGGACATGGGCCCCACAGACGCGGCGCCCGGCCCCTAGGGCAGGCCACCAGGGACGCAGCAGCCGATCCACGGGCCGTGGCGCCACCGACTCAGCAGCCCCGCCCCGCCAACCCCGCCACGAGACCTGACACCAGGCCCAGGGACATGGGCCCCACAGACGCGGCGCCCGGCCCGAGGGGCAGGCCCCAGCGACACAGCACCCGAGCCCCAGGGGCTGCCCCAGAGGCGCGGCAGCAGGGCCAAGCAAGGCAGGTCCCGAGGTGATGAGTGACGCCCGGCAGGTGTCAGGGGTGCAGGAGTACCAAGTCGTCCCGGTGGATGACCTCGCGTTCATAGGCCGGGCCCAGTTCGCGGGCCAGTTCTCGGGTGGAGCGGCCGAGGAGCTGGGGGAGCTCCTTGGCGTCGAAGTTCACGAGGCCTCGGGCCACCGCGCGGCCTTCGGCGTCCCGCAGTTCCACCGGGTCCCCGGCGACGAACTCGCCCTCCACGGCGGCGATCCCGGCCGGCAGCAGCGACTTGCGCCGCTCGACGACCGCGCGCACCGCCCCGTCGTCCAGCGTGAGGGAGCCCTGCGGGGTGGAGGCGTGCTGCAGCCACAGCAGCCGGTCGGCGGAGCGCTTGTCGGCGGGGTGGAAGTACGTGCCCGTGTCACCGCCGTGCAGGGCCTCGGCGGCGTGGATCGCGCTGGTCAGGACGACGGGGATACCGGCGGCTGCCGCGATCCGGGCCGCCTCGACCTTGGTGACCATGCCGCCGGTGCCGACGCCCGCCTTGCCCGCGCTGCCGATCTCGACGTGCGCGAGATCCTCCGGCCCGCGTACCTCGGCTATCCGCGAGGTGCCGGGCTTGCTCGGATCGCCGTCGTACACGCCGTCGACGTCGGACAGCAGCACCAGCAGGTCGGCGTGGACGAGGTGGGCGACGAGGGCGGCGAGCCGGTCGTTGTCGCCGAAGCGGATCTCGTCCGTGGCGACGGTGTCGTTCTCGTTGACGATCGGGAACGCGCCCATCGCGAGCAGCTTGTCGAGGGTGCGGGAGGCGTTGCGGTGGTGGGCGCGGCGGCTCATGTCGTCGGAGGTGAGCAGGACCTGGCCGACCCGGACGCCGTAGCGGGCGAAGGAGGCGGTGTAGCGGGCGACGAGGAGGCCCTGGCCGACGCTGGCGGCGGCCTGCTGACGCGCGAGGTCCTTGGGGCGGCGGCGCAGCCCCAGCGGTGCGAGCCCCGCGGCGATGGCGCCGGAGGAGACCAGGACGATCTCCTTCTCCCCGCCGCTGCGGCTCTTGGCGAGGACGTCGACGAGCGCGTCGACCCGGTCGGCGTCCAGGCCACCGGACGCGGTGGTGAGCGACGAGGAACCCACCTTGACGACGATCCTGCGGGCCTCGCTCACGGCCTGCCTTGCCCCTGCCACCTTGTTCTTCCGTCCCCTCGCACGCTCAGGCTCCCCCGCCCGGCAATCTACGCGAAGGGGACCCCACCCCGCGCGCCGGTCCAGTCCCCGGACGGGCGGCACGGTTCACCTGGTGCGCCGGCGCCCGGCGCCGTCAGACCGCCGCGGCAGTCCCGCCAGGGGTGCGTGGCCTGCCCGCGCCGGTCCGTGCCCTGAGCACCCGGCGTGCCTTGCGCACCGCCCGCTTCAGCACCGAGCCGACGGAGTGTTCGCGGTAGCCCTCGACGGCCCGGGCCTCGCGGGGTGCGGCGAGATAGACGGAGTCGGGTACGGCGGCCGTTGCGTCACGGAAGTGCGGGTAGGCGAGGTAGACCTCCCGGCCCTTCTTCTCGAGGATGGGCGCCGCCTGCTTCTTCGCCTTCACGAACTGCACGACGGGCACGAGGAGTTCGGGCCGCTGCTCGGCGACCAGGTGCAGTCGCAGCCGCTCCTCGACCTTGAGGCGGCGTGCGACGCCCTCGCTCCAGAACTCCTCCATCAGCGGCTTCGCCAGCTCGAACTTGTGGCGCCGTACCTTCTCGCTGTCCGTGAGGTACTTCGGGCCGAACTGCGGCAGCAGCGTGATCAGGAAGGGGCGGACCAGGAGCAGGTCGCGCTTGTCCCCGGCGGGGACGAGTTCGGCGATCAGGTTCATGAGGGCGCGCGCGGAGTCGAAGCGCAGGGTGTAGCCCCCGCTCTTCGTGACGTGCTTGCCGTCGTCGCGGCCCACCAGGTAGTAGCAGGTGTAGTCGGCCAGCACGGAGACGCCGTTCGCCCGCAGATAGGCCTCCATCGTGAACAGGGCGTCCTCGCCGGTCCACAGGGACTCGTCGAAGCGCATGCCGTGCCGCTCCAGGAGCTCACGGCGGAACAGCTTCTGCGCGCTCAGCGTGAACTTGATGTTGGAGGAGTAGACGTCGGTGCGGTCGAGGGTCTTGCCCCACATCGACCCCGGCGGCTTGCGGTTGATGCCCTCCACGCGGCCGAGGACCACGTCCGTGCCGTTGCGGTCGGCCATGGCGACCATGCGCTCCAGGGCCTCGGGACCGAGCCGGTCGTCGGCGTCCAGGAAGAAGACATAGCGACCGGCGGCCTTGCCCAGGCCGACGTTGCGCGGGCCGCTGGGGCCGCCGGAGTTGTCCTGCCGGATCACCGTGACCGACATCGCCGCACGGGCCGCGAACTCCTCCAGGTACTCCCCCGAGCCGTCGGTGGAGCCGTCGTCGACGGCGATGACCTCGA
Organism: Streptomyces sp. NPDC001604; assembly: GCF_042893475.1. Taxonomy (NCBI): domain Bacteria; kingdom Bacillati; phylum Actinomycetota; class Actinomycetes; order Kitasatosporales; family Streptomycetaceae; genus Streptomyces; species Streptomyces sp. NPDC001604. The sequence goes on from NZ_JBIAUY010000001.1 coordinate 586,319, forward strand.
TGCGCTCCGGGTCGATGGTCTGTGCCTCGACGGACGCCAGGCACTCGACCAGATACGGCATCGCTTCGTACGCCCCGATGACGACGCTCACAGCAGGCTGCGTCACGGTCACTGTTTCCCCCTCATCAACGGGACATTTCCCCCGTATCGCCTCATTCACTACCTGGAAAGACGGCCGGCCCCGGCAAGCGGTTGCCCTGCGGCCGACTCTTCGTGACTCAGCTCACATGACGAACGGACAGGGACGGACACATGAACATACGAAGAAGGGCCCGGTTTTCGAGGATCACTCCTCGGAAACCGGGCCCTTCTCACTGGTTTCACACCGTGAGCGGCGGCCTTTTCACGCGGTGGGCGGCTGCGCCGACAGTGCGTCGGACAGCTCGTCCGCGCCGGGGGTACCGGCCGCGGCGGCGCGGGACTCCTGGCCGCGGTTGCGGCTGTCGGCCTTGAGCGCCAGGTTCGCCACCGCGGTGTTGAACTGCTGGATGGACGTCGGCTCGTCCGGGCCGAGCAGGTACTTCTTCAGCTCCTTGCGGTCCTCCGCCAGTGCGTCGGCGGCCGGGTCGCGGACCGCGTCCAGCAGTGAGCCCAGTTCCTTGGCGCTGTTGGAGAGGATCACCGCGGCACGCACGGCGGTGTTCTGCCGCTTGAACTCCTCGACGCCCAGCCCGGCGGAGTCCGTGACCGCGTACGGCTTGCCGCTCGCGATGAAGTCGGAGACCACGCTGGAGATGTCGGAGACCATCGCGTCGGAGACGTTGAAGCAGTCGTACAGGCGCGGCTCGGCGCCCTCGATGACACGGTGCTCCCAGGTCGGGAAGGAGCGCCAGTAGGCCTCGTTCCACTCGTCGCGCAGCCGCGCGACCTCCTGGTACCTGGCGACGTCGACCACGCCGTCACGGGTGGCCTCGGCCTCGTCGGCCTTGTCGCCTCCGGTGCCGACCAGTTCGGCGATCCGGGCCTCGATGCGGACGAGGTCGGCCTTCGCCTTCTCCTGCTCGGCCGGGTCGGAGGTGAAGCGGGAGTCGGCGGCGCGCTCGGCGGCGGCGGCCTCGACCAGGGCGACGATGCGCCGGTGGGCGGCGGCGGCCTTGGGGAGCACCGTGCCGGTGAAGGGGTGCGGCTTGTACAGGACACGCACCGGCGGGTCGGCCGTGACCAGCTTCTTCACGATGCTCTCGCCGGCGAGCATGATCGAGGTGTTGCCCGGGTCGCCGTCCCAGCCCTCCCAGGTGGGGGCGTAGAGGACCGTCGGACAGCGCCCATCAGCGGCTCCGCCGCGGGGCCCCTCCGGCGCGCCCTCCCAGCCCCGGATCGGCGCCAGCTGCGGGCGGCCGACCTCGACGATGTCCTCGTCGCGGACGCCGACGTCGGCGATGGCGTAGCGGTCGCGGCCCGCGCGGCCGGCGGTCCACACCTCGTCGTACGCCTTGCTGAACGGGTTGACGCTGGCCAGCTTGTCGCTGTCGCCGTGGCCGATGAAGACGTGCTTCATGGTGGGCACGCGCAGCAGGTGGATGTTCTTGCCCACGTTCGCGGCATACAGCGCGACGCGCACCGTGGACAGGTCCATGTTCATCAGGTGCACCCCTCCGGGCACGCAGATGACGGGGACCGTGGTGGGCGCCAGGTTCTGCAGGATGACCCGCTCGCGCAGGATGATCAGCGGCCGGGAGTCCAGCTGCTCCATGGTCTCCAGCCACATGTTGACCTGGTAGGCGGAGTCCTTGGAGCCGGAGAAGTACAGCACCGTCTGCGGCTTGTACTCGTGCAGCCAGTCGTCGACGGCCGCGAGGACCTTGTCGGCGCCCGGCGGGATCCTGCGGCCGCGGACGTACGGCACGAGCGCGAGGACGTACAGGCAGCCCAGGCCGAGGGTGATGCCGATGCCGATGAAGCCGGCCACGGAGGAACCCGCCTCGGCGGAGATCAGTATGCCGATGACGGCCGCGAGGTCGAGGTGGAGCATCTTCTCGGCCGACCGGTCGAGCAGGCCCATCGGCGGCGCGTCCGGGATGTTGATCCGCGACTTCAGGTCGACGTTGCGGGTCGCGACCGGCAACCGGCGCCGGTTGCGGATCAGCGTGACCACGGCGCCGTGCGGGGCCTGGAGGCCGTAGAACGCGATGAAGCAGCCGATCGCGCCGTAGTAGATCAGGTTGTTCGCCAGGTCCAGCCGGGCCAGCAGAAGGATCAGCAGGAGCTCTCGGATCAGGAAGCGGATCGAGAGACCGGCTCTGACCTTGCTCAGCCGGTTGACCAGATAACTGCCCTTCCGGTGCAGGTAGTGGTCGGCCAGGTACGTCACGGCGGCCGCTGCCGCGAAGGCGTAGACGCTCGGGACGAGCGCGGCCACCATGATCGCCGGGAAGCCCAGCATCATGAGGACCGCCGCGGCCAGCTCGGCCGCGCTGCCCACCCGGGCGACACGAATAGCGGTGGATATCACGGAGAACCTGCTCTGGGAGGGGGAGTGCCGGTTTTGTTGTGAAGTGCGCAGGATTTGTGGCAATTCTATGGGAATTCGTCGGGTGTACGGATTCAGGCCCCTGCGAACACCCGGTCAATGCACTGCATTGACACCGGAAAGCAGAGGCCTGAATAACGGAAGACTAATTCCCGTCGATTATTACATGCCGTCCTGTCGGTCCAGCACCGAGGCCAGCGCCTGCTCGAAGCCGGAGGCCTTCGCCGCGCCCGCCGTCGGGTCCTGCTGGCGGACGTCGATGACATGGCCGGTCAGCTCGGACAGCAGCACGTCCAGCGAGGTGCGGGCCACGGCCTCGGAGGAGAGCAGGGAACCCGCGGGCTCCTGGCCGAAGGCCTTGGTGCGCATCGGCGTCGCGGTGCGCTCCGGGTTGATGCAGTTGACACGGATGCCGTCGCCGGCCCACTCGTCGGACAGGGCCTGGGTGAGGTTCACCATGGCGGCCTTGGTCGAGGAGTAGAGGCTGTACTCGGCGCGGCCGCGGGTGTAGCTGCTGGAGGTGTACAGCAGCAGCTGGCCCTTGGTCTCCGCCAGGTACTTGTACGCGGAACGAGCGATCTGCACCGGGGCCAGGTAGTTGACCTTCAGCGCTTCCTCGATGGTCGCATTGTCGGTCTCGGCCAGCTTGCCGATGCGCAGCACGCCCGCGGTGTTGACGACGTAGTCGATGCGGCCGGTCTCCGCGTACGCCTTGGACAGCGCGTCGTCGACCTCCTCCGGGTTCTCCACATGGGTACCGGTGGTGGAGCGGCCGAGCGCGTACACCTTGGAGCCGTAGGACTCGGCGAGTTCGGCGATGTCCTTGCCGATGCCGTACGAGCCGCCGAAGATCACGACGGTCTTGCCGGTGAGCAGCTCACGGTAGGCCTCCTCGCTCACCTGTTCGGGCGCGGCCGTGGAGGCGAGCTGGAACAGCTTGTCGGCGATGAAGACGTCGACCGGCTGGGTGACCTTCATGTTGTACTCGTCGCCCGCGACGACGTGGATCGGCACGTCCGGCAGGTACTTCAGCACGACGGAGCAGTCGTCCGTGGCCTGGAAGTTGGGGTCACCCGCCGCGACCTCGTAGGCCCTGCGGATGGTGGACAGCTTGAAGGCCTGCGGGGTCTGGCCGCGGCGCAGCCGGGAGCGGTCCGGGATCTCGGTGATGAACTCGCCGTCCTCGCCGTGCGTGCGCGTGACGATGATGGTGTCCGCGGACGGGATGGCGACGTCGACGGCCTGGTAGCGCTCGAGGGCGGCCACGCAGTCGTCGATCACGCGCTGCGCGAGCAGCGGGCGCACGGCATCGTGGAACAGGACGTTGAGGTCCTCGCCCTCGGCCAGTCCCTCGCCGAGGGCCTCGATGGCGCGCTCGGTGGTCTCGTTCCGGGTCGAGCCGCCCTCGATGATCTTCCTGACCTTCTTGAACCCGGCCTTGGCGACGATCTTCTCGATGTCGGGCACGTATCCCGGCGCCATCAGCACGATGACGTCGTCGATCGAGTCGGCCTTCTCGAAGGTGGTCAGGGTGTGCTCGATGACTGCCTTGCCGGCGATCTTCAGCAGCTGCTTGGGGATCGAAAGACCCACACGCTGGCCGGTGCCACCGGCCAGGATCACTGCGGTGGTACGGGGCTTGGCTATGTGCTGGGACACAGAGGACCTACCTTGGGGCGACAGGGAACGCGGAAATGGTCCCACTTGCGGTTACCGCTGTGCAAGGTGAGCGCTGTTCGCTGCATATGTGCGCGCCATCTGTCATTCACCTTGCACTGCTGGTGACCGTGGGACCACCCGCGTCGGCCGCGCCGGAATTGCTGTGAGTAACTGCACAGGGGCGGCGCACGGCAGCGCCGGATCGCCGAGGGGCCGTACGCCCGTACGGGGGATGCGGTCAATCATCTCGGCGGCGGTCCAGGTGGCGGCCCCGACGACCACTGAGCGGTCGAGATCTTCACGTCCTGCGGCGTCGGGCTGCACGAGTTCTTCATATGCATGACCGCTCTGTTATGAACGAACGAGCCTGGAATACAGCCGGTCAAGCAGTCCATTGCCCCGGAATTCCCTATGGGGATTCCGGGGCAGTTTGCGCGTACGGTCAGACCAGCCGCACGCCGGGTTCGCCCGATTCCACCCGCAGCCGCGCCAGCGTGCTCGGCGTGGCGGTCGGCCTGCGGACCGTGTCCACGACCCTCACCTGTGCGTCGATGCCGTCACGGTCGATGTCCAGGAGGTGGTAGCCGCGGTGGGCGTCGATCAGCTTCCAGTGCGGGTTGTCGGGCATCCGCGGGTCCCACTCGGCGTGGAAGGCGGCCTGGTCCTGGTCCCCGTTGCTGGAGATGGACGTACCGACGAACTCGGCGCCGACGACCTCGGAGTCCGGGTCGTCGTAGTCGGTCTTGAGGTCGCTGATCATCGTGAGGTGGCGGTCGCCGCTGAGCACCACCGGGTTGCGGATGTCGGCGAACTCCTCCAGCAGGGCGTTGCGTTCGACCTGGTAGCCGTCCCAGGCGTCGTAGTACCAGAGCTTGCCCTCGCCGATCTGCAGATCGGTCTCGGCCATCATTATCTGCGAGGCGATCAGGTTCCAGCGGGCCGGCGAGTCCTGCAGCCCGTCCAGGAGCCACTCCTTCTGCTCGGCGCCGAGCATGGTGAGCGACGGGTTCTCGGCGGCCGCCTGGCTGGTCACCTGGTCGCTGCGGAACTGCCGGGTGTCCAGGACGTTCAGACGGGCGAGGCGGCCGAACTCCAGCCGTCGGTACATCTGGATGTGGGGGCCGTTCGGGATCGCCGAGGCGCGGACCGGCATGTGCTCGTAGTACGCCTGGAAGGCCGCCGTCAGCCGGGCCACGAACGCGTCGTGCGGCTGCTTGTCGGGGTCCTGCGGGATCTCGCCGGCCCAGTCGTTGTCGACCTCGTGGTCGTCGAAGGTGACCACCCAGGGTGTGCTCGCGTGCACCGCCGCGAGATCGGGGTCGGTCTTGTACTGCGCGTACCGGTTGCGGTACTGCTCCAGGGTGTACGGCTCCCCCGTGCCCTCGTGCCGGCGCACGGCCGTGGCCGACGGCGTGGACTCGTAGATGTAGTCGCCGACGAAGAGGACGACGTCGGGGTCCTGGTCGAGCATGTCGGCGTACGGCGTGAAATAGCCGTGCTGCCAGTTCTGGCAGGAGGCGAGCGCGATGCGCAGCGAGCCGCCCCTGCTGTGCGGGTGCGGGGCGGTGCGGGTGCGGCCGGTGGGCGAGATCTGGCCGCTGGTGCGGAAGCGGTACCAGTACGAGCGGTCCGGGCGCAGGCCCCGTACGTCCACGTGAACGCTGTGCCCGTACTCGGGCCGGGCCTGGGCGACGCCCCGGCGCACGGGCTTTCTGAACCGGTCGTCCTCCGCGAGTTCCCACTCCACCGGGACCACGGTGTCGGGCATGCCTCCGCCGTTCAGGGGGTCGGGGGCGAGCCGGGTCCACAGCACGATGCCGTCGTGCAGCGGGTCGCCGGAGGCGATGCCGAGGCTGAACACGCCGTCGGGCAGGGTGGCTTCGGCCGCGCGGGCCTTGCCCGGCAGCCAGAGCTGGGCGGACGCGGCGGCGCCGAGGACGGCGGCACCGGCGGTCAGAAAGCGGCGTCGGTCGGGCGAGATTGCTCCGGTCATCGCGAACTCCCCTGTCTCGCAAGCCTGGACACGTGAAGGCTCACGCAGCCGGGCGGTCCACCCGCTGAACAGAGGCCTTCGCGTGCATGACAAATGGGCAGACAACAGAAGGCCCGTTGCGACACGGGAACAACACGACAACGTGATTTTGCCGCAACGGGCCCTACATGCCGTCAATTGACACCGGGCAGGGGGCTGTTCAGTGAGCGAAGTTCAAGCCGAGTTCGACGTCGGCGGCGACCGGGACGGCACCGTCGAAGACGTTTTCGCCCGGTGAACCCACGGAGAGCTCGGCGCGTGAACCCGGCGCGTGAACTCAGCGGGTGAACTCGCTCCCGAGCCAGGCGAGTTCGGGGTCCGTACCGAGGGTCTTGGCACCGAAGGAGATGGAGCCGGTGGTGGTGACCCCGGAGGCAGTGGAACGGAATCCCCATACCGAACCGGCATTCGAGTTCTCACCGGGCGCGCCGACGAGCAGATCCGCCCGGCCGTCCTTGTCGCCGTCGAGCAGGGTGACCGCCTCGCCGAAGTGGTCGGCGCGCTCGGCGGTGCCGGGGACGCCCGCCGTGTTCTGGCTGAACACCTTCGTACCGGCGCCGGTGGGCCCGGACGCGCTGCCGGGAACGACAGCGACCGTCCCCGCATCGGTCACACCGGAGAAGTCCTCACCGGGAATGCCGACCGCGATGTCGGCGTAACCGTCACCGTTCACGTCGCCGACCGCGACGTCCGTACCGAAGAGATCGCCGGACTCCGTCGCCCCCGGAACGCCGGGCGTGTCCTGGTCGATCGTGCGCGGATCGGCGGCCTGCGGCCCCTGTGCCGTACCGAGCACGACACCGATCCGCTCGCCGTACTCGCTCGGGTCGGGCGTGCCCTCGCCGGAGTACGCGACCCGGGGCCGGCCGAAGACGAGATCGTCCCGCCCGTCGCCGTTGACGTCACCGAGCGCGATGCTCTCACCGCCCTCGATCTCCCGCCCCTCACCGTCTTTCAGATGTACCGGCGAGGCGAGACCGTTCCGGGTGCCGTGCAGGTAGAGGAGGGTGTGCCCGACGTTCTGGTCGCCCGGGTCGTCGAAGTCGAACGGCCCGGTCAGCACGACCACATCACTGATGCCGTCCCCGTCGACGTCCCCGCTCGCCACGTCCAGCACCTGGACATCGGCGTCGGTGAACGAGATGTCCTGGCTGCGGGCGGGCACTCCGGTACGGCTGAACGGGCCGGACTCCAGCGACGAGGGCCCCGCCAGGTCGGCGTGCCCGTCCCCGTCGAAGTCACCGGCGACGACGCGCGCGGTACCGGCGGTGAGGGCACCCGGCAGGATCGTCCCGCCGGAAAGCCCGCCCTTCCCGCCCCACAGCACGGTCACACTGCCGTGCCGGGCCACCCCGCCCTGCGTCCACTGCTCCCCCGCCGCCGGGACCACGAGATCGGTGTAGCCGTCGCCGTCCAGGTCACCGGCGGTGAGATGCGCACCGAAGTGGTCACCCGCCTCGGGGGTACCGGGGACACCCGGCGTGGCCTGGGTGAAGACCTGCTTGCTCGCGAGGTTCAGCCCGTGGGCCGACCCGTACACGACGGCGACATAACCGGCGGCCTTCTTACCGCCGACCGTGGCGCCCGGCGCCCCGGTGGCGAGGTCCTCGTACCCGTCACCGTTGAAGTCCTGACGGACACTCTTCACCGCGGCGGGCTGTGCATGGGCGAGCGGCGAGACCACACCGGTCGCGGCAAGCAGAGCGATCGCGACGGCGACGGCACGCCGCGTTCTGGGTACTGCAACGGACTCGGACACGTCGACTCCGGGAATCTGAAGGACAGTTGACCACGGAGAGACTCAAGATCCTCATCCGCGCTGCCCAGTACGACTCCCGGTGAGCGGAGTGGGTTGCCCTGGAATACCCGGCAATTTCTCCCGCCGTTAACCCACTCCGGCTCTTCCGGCCCTTCTCAGCGCCGGTCACGGCACCTCAGCCCGTCCGGCGTTTGAGGACGAGGCCCCTTAAGGGCCGACAGCGGGGGCCTGGGGGCGGCAGCCCCCAGTTGACGGAACCGAAGCCGCCGCCCGCCTACTCACTGAACGGTTCGAACCCGCCGTACTCCCGGAGGGCCTCGTCCCGCTCGGCCTCCCGGTCCCGGCGCCGCTGTGCCGCAGGCCTCGGCGCCTCGAACCGGTGGTCCTCACCACGACGGCCCAGCATCTCCGCCCCGGCCATCACCGACGGCTCCCAGTCGAAGACGACGGCGTTCTCCTCGGGGCCGATGGCGACACCGTCGCCCGACCGGGCCCCCGCCTTCATCAACTCCTCTTCCACACCGAGGCGGTTGAGGCGGTCCGCGAGATAGCCGACGGCCTCGTCGTTGTTGAAGTCGGTCTGCCGCACCCAGCGCTCGGGCTTCTCGCCCCGCACCCGGAACAGTCCGTCGTCCTCGCGCGTCACCGTGAAGCCCGCGTCGTCCACGGCCTTGGGCCGGATGACGATCCGCGTCGCCTCCTCCTTCGGCTTCGCGGCGCGCGCCTTCGCCACCAGGTCGGCCAGCGCGAACGACAGCTCCTTCAGGCCGAGATGGGCCACGGCCGACACCTCGAAGACCCGGTACCCGCGCGCCTCCAGATCGGGCCGCACCATCTCGGCGAGGTCCTTGCCGTCCGGTACGTCGATCTTGTTCAGTACGACGATCCGCGGCCGCCGGTCGAGCCCGCCGTACTGCTTGAGCTCCTCCTCGATGACATCGAGGTCGGAGACGGGGTCCCGCTCGGACTCCAGCGTCGCCGTGTCCAGTACGTGCACCAGCACACTGCACCGCTCGACGTGCCGCAGGAACTCCAGCCCCAGACCCTTGCCCTGGCTGGCGCCCGGGATCAGCCCCGGCACGTCCGCGATGGTGTACACGGTCGAACCGGCCGTCACGACACCCAGGTTGGGGACGAGGGTGGTGAACGGGTAGTCGGCGATCTTCGGCTTGGCGGCCGACAGCACGGAGATCAGCGAGGACTTTCCGGCGCTCGGGTAGCCCACCAGCGCCACGTCCGCGACCGTCTTCAGCTCCAGGACGATGTCCTGGACATCGCCGGGGACACCGAGCAGCGCGAACCCGGGGGCCTTGCGGCGCGCCGAGGCGAGCGCCGCGTTGCCGAGCCCACCGCGGCCGCCCTGCGCGGCGACGTACGAGGTGCCGTGTCCGACCAGGTCGGCGAGCACATTGCCGGCCTTGTCGAGGACGACGGTGCCGTCCGGCACGGGCAGCACGAGGTCCTGGCCGTCCTTGCCCGAGCGGTTGCCGCCCTCGCCGGGCTTGCCGTTGGTGGCCTTGCGGTGCGGCGAGTGGTGGTAGTCGAGAAGCGTCGTCACGGACTGGTCGACGGTGAGGATGACGTCACCGCCGCGCCCGCCGTTGCCGCCGTCGGGTCCGCCGAGCGGCTTGAACTTCTCACGGTGGACGGAGGCACAGCCGTGACCTCCGTTACCCGCGGCGACATGCAGTTCGACGCGGTCCACGAAGGTGGTCATGGTTGGTGCCTCCAGTTACGTACGGGTGTTACTCATGTCAACACGCGAAAGGCGGACCCGCCTTCCCACACGGGAAGTGAGGTCCGCCTCGCGAAGCGTTCGGGCTTCAGCCCCGAGTCAGGAAGCGACTCAGGCGACCGGAACGATGTTCACGACCTTGCGGCCACGGTGGGTACCGAACTCCACCGCACCCGGCTGCAGCGCGAACAGCGTGTCGTCGCCGCCACGGCCGACGCCCGCGCCGGGGTGGAAGTGGGTGCCGCGCTGGCGGACGATGATCTCACCCGCGTTGACGACCTGACCGCCGAAGCGCTTCACGCCGAGCCGCTGGGCGTTCGAGTCGCGACCGTTCCGGGTGGACGATGCGCCCTTCTTGTGTGCCATCTCTCCTCAGTCCCTTACTTCGCAGCCGTGGGGATCTCAGTGACCTTGATCGCCGTGTACTGCTGGCGGTGGCCCTGACGACGGCGGTAGCCGGTCTTGTTCTTGTAGCGCAGAATGTCGATCTTCTGGCCCTTGTGGTGGTCCACGACCTCGGCCTGGACCTTGATGCCGGCCAGCACCCACGGGTCGCTGGTCACAGCGTCGCCGTCGACAACGAGCAGGGTCGAGAGCTCGACCGTGTCGCCAACCTTGGCGGTGGAAATCTTGTCAACCTCAACGATGTCGCCGACAGCAACCTTGTGCTGGCGACCACCGCTGCGCACGATGGCGTACACGCGGATCTCACTCTCTCGCTCGGGAACGGCACCCCCGCAGTCCAGCCACCCGGCACGGGCAGCCTCTCCGGAGCACCCAGTGCCCTGGAGGAATGAGGTTTACGGGGATGTGGCGCGCCCATATCCAAGGACACGCCGACGGTCAAGGTTACGGGGCCGTGGCCGGAGGGGTCAAACCGGGCCGGGCCCCACACGCGTGCGGCCGGTCACAGGGACCGGCCGCACAGCGCACTGCTCAGCTCTCGTCGCTGCTCAGCTCTCGTCGGCGGCGGCCGAGACCGAGGTCTTCTTCGCCGCCGTCTTGGCCGCGGCCGTCTTGGCGGTCTTCGCCGCCTTCTTGGCCGTGACCTTCTTCGCCGCCGTCTTCTTGGCAGCCGCCGTCTTCTTGGTGGCGGCCTTCTTCGCGGTGGCCTTCTTGGCCGTCTTGCGGGCGGCCGTCTTCTTGGCCGGGGCCGCCTCCTCGGCGCTCTCCTCCGCGGCTGCCGGCTCCTCCGCAGCCGACGGGACGACCACGACGGCCGTCTCCTCGGACGCGGTCGGCGCGGCCTCCTTGCGCACCGCACGGCGCCGCGGGCGGGCCGGAGCGGCGCTCTCGGCGGGTGCCTCGGGCTCCGCGACGGCCTCCGCCGGTGCGGGCTCCGCGGCCGGCGCGGTCTCGGCGACCGTCACCACGGTGGCCTCGGCCCCCGCGGGCGACCCGGCCGGCGCGGACACCTTGCGGATCGCACGACGGCGCGTACGCCCCTTGGGCGCTGCCTCGTCCGCGGCCGGGACCTCGGCCGGAACCACGGCGTCCTCCACGGCGGCGGGCTCGGCCAGCGCCTCGGCGGCGGGCTCCGGCTGCACCGGACGCTCCACCTCTGCCTCGACCGTCACGTCCTGAGCGGTCGGCGCCTCGGCCTCCTCGTACCGCGGTGTCTCACGCCGGGGCGCACCCGCCGGAGCGGACGCCCGACGGCTCGCGCGGCGCCGTGAACGGCCACGGCCGACCGCGGCCTCCGCCTCGGCGACGCTGCTGTACAGCTCCTCGTCCGGCGCGAAGGCCGGCTCGGACAGCGCGACCGGTGCCGCGACCTCGGCAGCGACCTCGTCCTCGGTCTCCTCGACGGCCTCCGGGGCCTCGACGGCCGCCACGGCCTCGTGCTCGTGCACCTGCCCGTCGCCGCGCCCGCGCTTCTTGCGCTTGCCGCCGCCACCGGGGGAGGTCGGCTGCTCCATGTGCACGATGACACCGCGGCCGTTGCAGTGGACGCAGGTCTCGGAGAAGGACTCCAGCAGGCCCTGGCCGACGCGCTTGCGGGTCATCTGGACCAGGCCCAGCGAGGTGACCTCGGCGACCTGGTGCTTCGTACGGTCCCGGCCCAGGCACTCCAGCAGGCGCCGCAGCACCAGGTCCCGGTTGGACTCCAGCACCATGTCGATGAAGTCGATGACGATGATGCCGCCGAGGTCGCGCAGCCGCAGCTGGCGCACGATCTCCTCGGCCGCCTCCAGGTTGTTCCTGGTGACCGTCTCCTCGAGGTTGCCGCCCTGACCGGTGAACTTGCCGGTGTTGACGTCGACGACGACCATCGCCTCGGTCCGGTCGATCACCAGCGAACCGCCGCTGGGCAGCCAGACCTTGCGGTCCAGGGCCTTGGCGAGCTGCTCGTCGATCCGGTACGTGGCGAAGACGTCGACCTCACTGGTCCACTTCGACAGCCGGTCGGCGAGGTCGGGGGCGACGTGCGAGACGTAGCCGTGGATGGTCTCCCAGGCGTCGTCACCGCTGACGACGACCTTGGTGAAGTCCTCGTTGAAGATGTCGCGGACGACGCGGACGGTCATGTCCGGCTCGCCGTACAGCAGCGTGGGGGCGTTGCCGTTCTTCGACTTCTTCTGGATGTCCTCCCACTGCGCCTGGAGCCGCTCGACATCCCTGCGCAGTTCGTCCTCCGAAGCGCCCTCGGCGGCCGTACGGACGATGACGCCCGCGTCCTCGGGGACGATCTTCTTGAGGATGGTCTTCAGCCGGGCCCGCTCGGTGTCGGGCAGCTTGCGGCTGATGCCGGTCATCGAGCCCTCGGGGACGTACACGAGGTAGCGGCCCGGGAGGGAGACCTGGCTGGTCAGACGGGCGCCCTTGTGTCCGATGGGGTCCTTGGTGACCTGCACGAGCACGGACTGGCCGGACTTCAGGGCGGACTCGATGCGGCGCGGCCCGTTGGCCATGCCGAGCGCCTCGAAGTTGACCTCGCCGGCGTACAGGACGGCGTTGCGGCCCTTGCCGATGTCGATGAAGGCGGCCTCCATCGAGGGCAGCACGTTCTGGACCTTGCCCAGGTAGACGTTGCCGACGTACGAGGTGGCCTGCTCCTTGTTGACGTAGTGCTCGACGAGCACGCCGTCCTCGAGCACGCCGATCTGCGTGCGCTCGCCGTGCTGGCGCACGACCATCACGCGCTCGACGGCCTCGCGGCGGGCCAGGAACTCGGCCTCGGTGATGATCGGGACCCGGCGGCGGCCCTGCTCACGGCCTTCGCGGCGGCGCTGCTTCTTGGCCTCCAGACGCGTGGAGCCCTTGATGGACTGCACCTCGTCGGACGGCTCCGCCTTCGGGCGGGGCTCGCGGACCTTGACGACGGTGCGCTCGGGGTCGCCCTCGCCGGGCTCGGTGTCCACGGAGGTGTCACCGGCACGACGGCGACGGCGACGGCGGCGACGGCTGCTGGAGCTGGAGCCGCCGCTCTCGCCGGCCTCGTCCTCCTCGTCGTCCTCGACCTGCTCGGCGGTGTCCTCGGCATCCTGCGCGGCCTGTACGGCGGCGAGCTCGTCGGACTCCTCCGACTCGTCCTCACCCGCGGACTCGGCGGACTCGCCACGCCGGCGGCGACGGCCGCCGCGGCGACGGCGACGGCGCGAACCGGTGTCCTCGGACTCGTCGCCCTCGGCGCCGTCCTCGGCGGACTCCTCGGCCTCCTCCGCCTCGTCCTCCACGGCGGTCTCGACGGCCTGCGGCTCGGCCTCCTCGCCGAAGGCGGCACCGCGGCGACGGCGGCGGCGCCGCGCCCCGGCCTGCTCCTCGGGGAGCTCCTCCGGCTCGGCGGTCTCGGCCTCGGCGGCCGCTTCGGCGGCGGCCCGCTGCGGCGTCTGGAACTGCGGCTCGGTGAACACAGGCGCCTGGAACACGGCGACGGCGGGACGGGCCGGCCGTCGCGGACCCTCGTCCTCGACGCTCTCGGCGGCACCGGCGGTCTGCGCGGGCTCGGCGAACCCGGTGGCGGCCTTGCGGGCGGTACGGCGGCGGGTACGCCGCGGCGCACCGTCCTCCTCGGCCGGCTCGGCGGCGGCCGGAGCGGCGACGGGCTCTTCGGCAGCGGGTGCCTCTTCGGCGCCGGAGGTCTCCTCGACGGGCGTGGACACGCGGCGCGTACGGCGCGGGGCAGCGTCCTCGGCCGGCTCGACGGCCTCGGCGGCGGGCGCCTCGGCGTCCTCGGCAGGGGTCGCCTCGACGCTCACGGGGGCCTCGCCGGGCGCCGACACACGGCGCGTGGCACGGCGACGGGTCCGGCGCGGAGCCGCGTCCTCGTCGGACTCGGCGGCCGCTTCGGCAGGAACCCCGGCAGCGGCCGGCTCCTCGACCGGAGCGGCAGCGGGCACCACGGTCTCGGCGGCCTCGGCGGCAGCGGGCGCCCCGGCAGGAGCGGACACCCGGCGGGTCGCACGACGACGCGTACGCGCGGCGGGCGCAGGCTCCTCGACGACCGAAGGCGCCTCGGCGGCCTCTTCGGTCTCCTCGACCTCGGCGACCTCTACGGTCTCGTCGGGCTTCTTCTCGCCGTCGGCCGGTATGGCCGGCGCGACGATCTCCTCCGGGGTTTCGGAGGCGGCCCCGGCGGGGGGACCCGCCGGGCGCGAGGCGGCACGGCGCCGACGGCGCGGCGGCAAGGTGTCGCTGGGGGTGTTCAGTTCGGAACCCTCGGTGGGTTCGGTCGGTTCGAGCATGCGGGCATTTCTCCCGTCAGGCTCCCGGGCGCCGCGCCTGGTCCGGCGTTGATCGCCGGTGACGTCCGCGGCTCGCGCGATGCGCGGTGCCGCCGTCCGGGGCGCGGGCGCCGCACGGGAGCTCTCTGTGTCCTGTCTCGCCGGTTCCGTACACCTATTGCATACGGCCTGGCGAAAGTCTTCTGTGTCGGTGCGCTGCCCGACCCAGGTGGCTCCCGAGTACGAGGGCGGCGCTTCGACGTCCGTCCTTCGCGGGACCTTCCTTACGCCGACGCCTTCGCGGCGGCAGCGGAATCGGCCATGGGGGCCGTCGCTGCCTCGCGGTCGGGCGCGAGCGGGTCGGTCACCGTGCCGGTCTCTTCATCGAACAGCCCCTGCGCCAGCCTGGTCACCGCTGCGGGGACCGGCGGCGCCAGGTCGGCCACGGCGCGGAGACCGGACAGGACGTCGTCGGGTCGTACGGCAGGCGTCACGTGCCGAACAACCAGCCGCAGTATCGCACAGGGCTGGTCGGTCGGCCTATCAGCCGGATCACTATGCGTTTCAAGATGTACGACCGCGGGGCGTGCGTCGAAGGTCCGGACGCCGTTCTTGGTCATGCGCTGGACCTCGACGGCCTCGGCGGTGTTGAAGGCCTGGGCGGCCCGCTCCGCCTCGGCCGGGTCCACGCCGTCCAGCCGCAGCTCCCACACGGAAGCCGTGAGCCGGTCGGCGAGGCCGGAGGTCCGGGCCTCGACCGCGTCGACGACGTCGAGCCCGGCGGGCAGCGACTCGTCGAGCAGCAGCCTCAGCTTCTCCGGGTCCCGCGCCTCGGTGAGGGCGATCTCCAGATACTCCGCCTCACTGCCCGTGCCGGTGGGTGCGGCATTGGCGTACGACACCTTCGGATGCGGCGTGAACCCCGCCGAGTACGCCATGGGCACCTCGGCGCGGCGCAGCGCACGCTCGAAGGCGCGCTGGAAGTCACGGTGGCTGGTGAACCGGAGGCGGCCGCGCTTGGTGTAGCGCAGTCGGATGCGCTGCACCGCGGGTGCGGGCGGCGGGCCTTCGGGCTGTCGCTTGCCCAGTGTCGTTCAGTCCTTCGTGAGAGCGGTCGTACTGCTACCAAGAGTACGTGTCTCGCGGGCCGTAGGTTCCCGCCGGGTCACCGCCTCCCTCCGCTCGGGCTCTCCGAAGAGCATCCGCCGGAAGTCGGCGCGCGCCTGCCGTGCGGACTCACGGGCGGAGGCGAGCGCCAGCCGGGCGGCCCGCCCCACACCACGCGCCGCCTCGGCGACGGGCCGCAGCACGGCATCCCGTACGACATGTCCGACCGGAGTGAGCACGGTCCGGTAGACCCAGCGCACGGGCTCCACGAAGATCCACCGGAAGAGGGTTGCAAGAGCCCGCCCCACGGCGAGCGAGATCCGCCCGGCCACCCGCCAGGCATGCCCGATCGCCTGTCCCACCTCGCGCCCGACGACGGCCAGGAACCGCCCCACGGGCACCAGCACCCACCGCCACAGGGCGAGCGCGGGCAGTACGAACAGCACCCGGCCCACCCAGTACAGCGCGACCCCGACTCCGGTGGCGACCACGCCCACGAGCCACGCGACCGCCCGGCCGACCGGCGCGAGCACGCGCGCGTACGCCCACACCGCGGGGACCACGACGAGATACCGCACCAGCCACGCGACACCGGCGAACACACCGGTACCGAGCAGGGCGAGCACCGCCCCGACTCCCCTGAGCACCCACATCACGCCATGCCCGACAGGCGTCAGCACGCGCGCGTACAGCCACATCAGCGCCTGCCCGAGCGGGGTCAGCACACAGCGGTGGAACCACTTCATCGGCACCACGAGGAGCACGTTCCCGAGCCACCCCAGCGCCCTGCCGAGCGGCACGAGGACATACCGCCACAGCCCCACGACGGGCCACACGAACACCGCCCGCGCCACCCACAGCAGCGCCCGCCCCACCGGCCGGAACACGGTGTCGTCCAGGAACCGCCCGGTGACGACGAGCGCGTCCCACACCATCCGCACCGGCACGACCAGCACGAGCACGACGATCCGCACGGGAAGCCGGACCGCCACGACCAGGCACCCTTCGGGCGACTGCCGCGCGGGCTGCTGTTCGGGGAGTCCGGTGGGCGGCTTCTGCAGATCCATACCCCCACAGACGCCGAGGCGGCCCGTCCGGATCCCGCCTCCGAACACCGATGAGTTCCGCGGCCCCGCGCGGTCTACCCCGCACCAGCGAAAGTCACGCGCGAGCTCTGTGAGGGGAACCATGACCCACCAAGCCCTGCCACCCGTCGTCGACGCCGCAACGTGGGAGCGCAGGCTCGCCACACTGCGGGCCCGGGAGAAGGCCGCGACACGGGAACTCGACGCCATCGCCGCCGAGCGTCGCCGGCTGCCGATGGTCGAGATGCCCGACTACACCCTGGAGGGCGAGAACGGCCCCGTCCGGCTGGCGGACGTCTTCGACGGCCGGAGGCAACTGATCGTCTACAACCACATGTGGTCACCCGGCCAGGAATGGCAGTGCCCGGGCTGCACGGGCTTCACCTCGCAGTACACGCGCCTTGAATTCCTGGACAACTACGACGCGCGGTTCGTCATCGTCACCCAGGGCCCGATCGAGGAGGCACTCGCCTACAAGCGGCGCGTCGGCAACCGTATGACCTGGTACTCGACCGCCAACAGCCCCTTCGGGTCCGACGTCGGCGCACCGCCCGGCGGCGGGTTCGCGGTCAACGTCTTCCTGCGCGACGGCGACACCGTCTACCGCACCTGGCACACCAACGGCCGCGGCACCGAGCAGATCAGTCACAGCTTCGCGCTGATCGACCTCCTCCCCTACGGCCGCCAGGAGGAATGGCAGGACTCACCCGAGGGCTGGCCCCAGTCCCCCACCTACAGCCGGTGGGCGACGTCCAAGGACATCGCCGCGCTCTACGGCCCGGGCTCCGGCACCGGCTGAACCGTGCGGCCGGCCCACGCCCGGATCGCCTCCGCATGCTCACGGATCAGGGACATACGGGCCGCCCACTCCGCTCCGCTGCGATGGTCGGGGTGGGCGGTGATCTGGCCGCCGTGCTTGCGGTAGGCGAGTCCGGTCTCGCCGATGAACCATCCGTCCGCCAGGGCGTCCAGACCGAGCAGCAGCCCGGTGTCGCCCGAGGCGGGCAGGGCCATCCAGCCGCCCAGCAGCGCCAGCAGGGAGCGCCTGACGCACAGGGTGGCGGGGTGCACCTGCGGCCGGTGGTGCTCGCTCCAGAAGCCGAACGCGCTTCCGCGGGGGAGCCGGCCCGGTCGCGGGTCGCTCGATTCGAACGAGACGGTGCTGCCGTCCTCGAGGAGATCGACGACCCGTGACGTGGTCCAGCCGACCGAGGCGTCCTCCTCCAGCACGGCGAGGTCCCGGGCGAGAGTGCCGGCGGTGAGCTGGTCGTCGGCGTCCAGCGTCTTCACATACGCACCGGTCGAGCGCGCGAACGCCATGGTCCGCGCCACATGAGGCCCACCGGCGCGGGACGCCGAGATCCGGATCCGCGGATCGTCGGCCGGCAGGTACGCCTGTGCCCGGACGTCGCTGCCGTCCTCCTGCACGCACCACTCCCAGGACCATCCGTCAGGAAGTTCCTGGTGCAGCAGTGAGGCGTAGGCGTCAGGGAGGAAACGGACGGCGCCGCTGTGTACAGGGGTGACGAGGGAGACGACGTTCACGAAGTGTCACCCTACGGACTGGGCCGTCAGCGGTTGTCAGGAGGTGCTACGGCTCTGCGCCTCGGCCTGGGCGATGGCCTCCGCTTCGGCGTCGGCCAGCGCGAGCGCGACGCCGAACGCCTGGGTGATGTGGCCTGCGGCCGACATGACGCGCGCCGTCCCCACCACGGGCGCGATGGCGACGAGGAGGTCCTGCAACTGTTCGACCGTGAACTCGGCCTTGACCGCGGGGTCGATGTGCGCGAGGTAGGAGATCGCCGGTGCGTCCATGGCCACGAGTGCGGCGATGCGGGTGAGGATGATCGACCGCGGGTCCATGTGGCAGCGCTCGACGGAGTCGAGGGTCATGGCGGCAATCGTGTCGAGTACGGGGGTGTCGGACTCAGTGGGCATGACAAGCCACCTTCCGGTGCCGAGGAGAGCCGAACCGCCACCCGGCAAGCGCGGGGTCCCCCTGCAGATCCGGCGGGCCGACTCAAACGTAGGCACCCCGAGTCGGGGGCGCGCGCCGAGCCGGCCCGGGCCGGTTACTTGTTCACCACCGTCAGCGGCAGCAGCTTCTTGCCCGTCGGGCCGATCTGGATGTGCGTGTCCATCTGCGGGCACACCCCGCAGTCGAAGCACGGCGTCCACCGGCAGTCCTCGACCTCCGTCTCGTCGAGGGCGTCCTGCCAGTCCTCCCAGAGCCAGTCCTTGTCGAGGCCCGAGTCCAGGTGGTCCCAGGGGAGGACCTCCTCGTACGTCTTCTCACGCGTCGTGTACCAGTCGACGTCCACGCCGAAGGCCGGCAGCACCTTCTCGGCGCAGCTCATCCAGCGGTCGTAGGAGAAGTGCTCGCGCCAGCCGTCGAAGCGGCCGCCGTCCTCGTAGACGGCGCGGATGACGGGGCCGATACGGCGGTCGCCGCGGGAGAGCAGGCCCTCCACGATGCCGGGCTTGCCGTCGTGGTAGCGGAAGCCGATCGAGCGGCCGTACTTCTTGTCGCCGCGGATCTTGTCCCGGAGCTTTTCGAGGCGGGCGTCCGTCTCCTCCGCCGAGAGCTGCGGGGCCCACTGGAAGGGGGTGTGGGGCTTGGGGACGAAACCGCCGATGGAGACCGTGCAGCGGATGTCGTTGGAGCCGGAGACCTCGCGGCCCTTGGCGATCACCTTGGTCGCCATGTCGGCGATCTGCAGGACGTCCTCGTCCGTCTCCGTCGGCAGGCCGCACATGAAGTACAGCTTCACCTGGCGCCAGCCGTTGCCGTAGGCGGTGGCGACCGTCCTGATCAGGTCCTCTTCCGAGACCATCTTGTTGATGACCTTGCGCATGCGCTCAGAGCCGCCCTCGGGGGCGAAGGTGAGGCCGGAGCGGCGGCCGTTGCGCGTCAGCTCGTTCGCCAGGTCGACGTTGAAGGCGTCCACGCGGGTCGACGGGAGCGACAGACCGATCTTGTCCTCCTCGTAGCGGTCCGCGAGGCCCTTGGCGATGTCGCCGATCTCGCTGTGGTCCGCGGAGGACAGGGAGAGCAGACCGACCTCCTCGAAGCCCGTCGCCTTCAGGCCCTTCTCCACCATCTCGCCGATGCCCGTGATGGAGCGCTCGCGGACCGGGCGGGTGATCATGCCGGCCTGGCAGAAGCGGCAGCCGCGCGTGCAGCCGCGGAAGATCTCCACCGACATCCGCTCGTGGACCGTCTCGGCGAGCGGGACCAGGGGCTGCTTGGGGTAGGGCCACTCGTCGAGGTCCATGACCGTGTGCTTCGACACGCGCCACGGGACGCCCGACTTGTTCGGCACGACACGGGCGATACGGCCGTCGGGGAGGTACTCCACGTCGTAGAAGGCGGGGATGTAGACCGAGCCCGTCTTCGCGAGACGGAACAGGACCTCCTCGCGGCCGCCGGGGCGGCCCTCCGCCTTCCAGTCGCGGATGATCTTGGTCATGTCCAGCACGGCCTGCTCGCCGTCGCCGATGATCGCCGCGTCGATGAAGTCCGCGATCGGCTCGGGATTGAAGGCCGCGTGACCGCCGGCCAGGACGATCGGGTCGTCGAGCGTCCGGTCCTTGGACTCCAGGGGGATCCCGGCGAGGTCGAGGGCCGCCAGCATGTTGGTGTAGCCCAGCTCCGTGGAGAAGCTCAGCCCGAACACGTCGAAGGCCTTCACCGGCCGGTGGCTGTCCACCGTGAACTGCGGGACGGCGTGCTCCCGCATCAGCGCCTCCAGGTCCGGCCACACGCTGTAGGTGCGCTCGGCGAGGACGCCCTCCTGCTCGTTCAGGACCTCGTAGAGGATCATGACGCCCTGGTTGGGCAGCCCAACCTCGTAGGCGTCCGGGTACATGAGCGCCCAGCGGACGTCACAGGACTCCCACGGCTTGACCGTGGAGTTGAGCTCTCCGCCGACGTACTGGATCGGCTTCTGCACATGCGGGAGCAGAGCTTCGAGCTGCGGGAACACAGACTCGGCGGCCGCAGCGACTTCGGCAGACATCTCGCGAACCTTCGTGGGATGGGCTGATGGGACGACCTGAACTGACAGGGGTGACCATCTAGCCTAACGCGGCCGTGCACCCGCCCCGACCGCTCACACCTGCATCCCGTCCTTGACCTCCTGCCACAACCCCGGCAACTGCACCTCCACGGCCGTGGCACGCGCCTCCTCGCGCCCGTAGAGCACTCCGTACGTGAAGGAGCTCTCCCCCGCCGCATGGGCCACGGCGGACAGCTCGCGCAGGGTCTGGCGGGTCATGAAGCTGTCCTGATGGTCGCCGAGCAGGTTCTGCAGGGACTTCATCGACCGGGAGAGCTCGGTTGCCGGGATGCCGAGGGCCGGTGCGGCCGCCTCGGCCGCGTACCGCGTCCGCTTGGCCTCCTTGCGGGCCTCGTGCAGGGCGAGGTCGCGGTCGTGGCCGGGTTCCAGGGCGATGGCCTGCTCGACCAGGTCGGACAGCTTTCCGAAGTCCTTCCGTACCGCCTTGGCGATCACCTTCTCCGGCTTCCCGGCGGCCGCCTCCAGCAGTGGCGGCTCCGCGAGCAACGCATCCAGGCTGTCGAGCAGTTTCAGGTAGCGCTGGGAGTCCAGGACGCCGGTCAGGCGGCGGCGTGACCCGCCGCGGCGGGCGTTCATCCAGGTGCGCAAACGGGTGCGGACGGGGCCGGAGAGCAGAGTCCTGGGCAGTTCGTCCAGGGCCGCCGTGAGGCGCTCGGTGAGCACCTCGCGGTCCCGGTCGACGCCGAGCTCGCCGGCCAGCCACTTCAGCTCCCCGCCGATGGGGTCGGTGACGCTGCGGTCGAGGACCTTGCCGTACGAGCGGAAGGCGCTGCGCATCCGGCGGGTCGCGACGCGCATGCGGTGCACGGAGTCGTACACGTCCTGCCGTACGGCGGGGTCGAGTTCGACGATGGCGTCGCGCTGCTCACGGACGAAGGCGAGGACGTGGTCGCCGGCCGTCACCGGCGGTGTCGCCTGCTGCTGCTTCTTCCTGCGCTTCTTCTTCGGAGCGGTCTCCGCGAGGGCCCGGGCCAGCTTGGAGGCCGACGCGGAGGGTCGTACGCCCGCCTTGCGCAGCCGCTTGTCGACCTTGTCGAGGAGGGCGGGGTCGCCGCCGTCGGCGAGCTCCACCTCCAGCTCCGTCCACTGCGCCGACCCGCCGTCGCCGGTGAGCCGTTCGGCGCGTACGGCGTCCACGCTGACCTCGGCGAGCACCCGGCCCGCGGCGTCGACCAGGTCGCGGAGGTCACGGTCGGAGCGCAGCCGGACCACGGGCCGCAGCTCGGCGTCACGGACCCGGGAGCGGACCAGGCCGGCGAGGCTGCGCGGGACGGAGTCGGAGAGCGGGGCCTGGATCTCGTCGCGGACGCCGGGGGCGACCGGGAACTTCAGGTGCCAGCCCGCGTCGGAGCCGCCGGTGCGCCGGCGCAGGGTGATCGCGGACGCGGCGAGGCGTTCGTCGGAGGTGTCGTAGTAGGTGGCGTCCAGGTGCGCGACGCCCTTGTCGACGACCGCGTCGACACCGGCGACGCCGGTCAGGTCGGGCAGGCCACTGTCGTCGGACTCGTACTTCCGCTCGATCTCCCGCTTTGTGTCCGCCATGAACCGAATCTAGTGGCTGCGGAACTGCTACGACAGAGGGCCGCCACCACCGGAGGCCTACGCCGACATCGGCCGCTGCACCCTGATCGACTGCAGCAGCCCCACCGCCATCCACACCGCGAACATCGACGAGCCGCCGTACGACACGAACGGCAGCGGCAGGCCCGTGACCGGCATGATGCCGAGGGTCATGCCGATGTTCTCGAAGGTCTGGAAGGCGAACCAGGCGACGATCCCGGCGGCGACGATCGTGCCGTACAGCTCCGTCGAGTCACGGGCGATCCGGCAGGCGCGCCACAGCACCACGCCGAGGAGGAAGATGATCAGTCCCGCGCCGACGAAGCCCAGCTCCTCCCCCGCGACCGTGAAGACGAAGTCGGTCTGCTGCTCGGGCACGAACTGGCCGGTGGTCTGCGAGCCGTGGAAGAGGCCCGCACCGGTCAGACCGCCCGAACCGATCGCGATGCGCGCCTGGTTGGTGTTGTAGCCGACGCCCGCCGGGTCGAGGCTGGGGTTGGCGAAGGCCGCGAAGCGGTTGATCTGGTACTCGTCCAGGATGTGCAGCTGCCAGATGGCGATGCAGCCGATGACGCCGGCCGTGATCAGGCCGAAGACCCAGCGGTTGGAGGCACCGGAGGCGAGCAGCACGCCCAGGATGATCGTCACCAGCACCAGGACCGTGCCGAGGTCGGGCATGAGCAGCACGATCAGGATCGGTACGGTGGCCAGGCCCAGCGCCTGCAGGACCGTGCGGTGGTCGGGGTACGTCTTGTCGCCCGCGTCGACCCGTGCCGCCAGCAGCATCGCCATCCCGAGGATGATCGTGATCTTCACGAACTCGGCGGGCTGCAGGGAGAAGCCGCCGCCGAAGACGATCCAGTTGCGGCTGCCGTTGATGGTGGCGCCGAGCGGGGTGAGCACCAGCAGGATCAGGAACACCGAGGCGCCGTACAGGATCGGGACGGCGGTGCGCAGGGTGCGGTGGCCGAGCCAGACCGTGCCGGCCATCAGGGCGAACCCGATGCCGGTGTTCATGATGTGCCGGATCAGGAAGTAGTACTGGTCGCCCTGGTTGATCTCGGTGCGGTTGCGGGTCGCCGAGAAGACGAGCACCGAGCCGATGGCCGAGAGCGCGAGGGCCGCCAGCAGCATCGGCCAGTCCAGCCGCCGGGTCACCGAGTCACGGGCGAAGATCCGGGTCCAGCCCGCGCGCCGCGGGCCGTATCCGGGGACGGAGAAGCTGCCTGCACCGGTCATGTGAGCATCCTCCGGCTTCCCCGCCTGCGCGGCCGCCTGCGGGTGGTCCGGTTGGTGGACGTGGGCGAGGGCGTGGTCGCCGCGGGCTGACTGGCCCCCGGGGAGGGGCTGGCGTTGTCGTTGGCGTGGAGTTCCTTGGCCGGGTCCTTGGGGACCTTCGGCGAGGCGATCGTGCCGTCCGTCTTGACCTTCGGCAGGCCCTTCTGCGGGCTGGGCAGCAGTGCCTTCTTGTTGTCGATCGAGCCGTCGGGCTGGACGCCGTACAGGGCGCTGTAGATGCTGCGGACGGCCTCACCGGAGGCGCCGGAACCCGTACCGGCCTGGGCGATGGTCATGACGACCGAGTAGTCCTTGGAGTACGTGGCGAGCCATGAGGTGGTCTGCTTGCCGTAGACCTCCGCGGTACCGGTCTTGGCGTGCAGTGTGATCTTGTCCTGCGGCCAGCCCTTGAACTTCCAGGCGGCGGTACCGGCGGTGATGACGCCCGCGAGGGCCTTGTCGATGCCCTTGTGCGTGGCCTCGCTGATCGGGAGCCTGCGCAGCACGCGGGGCTTGATCTCCTTGACCGTCCTGCCGTCGGCGCTGATGATCGCCTTGCCGATGGTCGGGACGTGCTCGGTGCCGCCGTTGGCCAGGGCCCCGTAGATCATGGCCTCCTGGATCGGGGTGAGCAGGGTGTCACCCTGACCGATGGAGTAGTTGATCGAGTCGCCCTCGCGCATCTTGTAGCCCTCGAGGCAACCCTCGTACTCGATCCTCTGGACGTAGGTGCCGCCCTTCTTGCCGCTCTTGCACCAGGCGTCCTTGTTGGCCTTCCAGTAGTCCTCCTTCCACTTGCGGTCGGGGACCCGGCCGGTGACCTCGTTCGGGAGGTCGATGCCGGTCTGCTTGCCGAGGCCGAACTGGTGGGCGGTCTTGTAGAAGTAGTCCTTGGGCTGGCCCTTCTTCGGGTTGATCCCGCCGTCCTTCTTCCACTCGCGGTCGGCGAGGCCGTAGAAGACGGTGTCGCAGGAGACCTCCAGGGCCCGGCCCAGCGAGATGGGGCCGAAGCTCTCGCCCTCGAAGTTCTTGAAGACCTGGCCGCCCACCGAGTACGAGCTGGTGCAGGGGTAGCCGCCGTCCCAGGCGTAGCCGGCCTGGACTGCGGCGGCCGTGGAGACCACCTTGAAGGTGGAACCCGGCGCGGACTGACCCTGTATGGCCCGATTGAGCAGCGGGTAGTCGGAGTCCTTGCCGGTGAGCTGCTTGTAGTCCTTGGCGGAGATGCCGCCGACCCAGACGTTCGGGTCGTACGTCGGCGCGGACGCCATGGCGACGATACGGCCGGTCTTGGCCTCCATCACGATGACGGCACCCGAGTCGGCCTTGTACTTCTCGCCCGTGACCTTGTCGTACTGACCGCGGGCGATCTTCATCGCGTTGTCCAGCTCGTACTCGGCGACCCGCTGGACGCGGGCGTCGATGCTGGTGACGAGGGTCGAACCGGCCTGGGCGGGATCGGCCTTGGCCTTGCCGATGACGCGGCCGAGGTTGTCGACCTCGTAGCGGGTGACACCGGCCTTGCCGCGCAGTTCCTTGTCGTACTGGCGCTCCAGGCCGGAGCGGCCGACCTGGTCGGAGCGGAGATACGGCGAGTCGGTGTCCTTGGCCTTCTGGATCTCCTCGTCGGTGACGGGCGAGAGATAGCCGAGGACCTGAGCGGTGTTGGACTTGCCGGGGCCGGGGTAGCGGCGCAGTGCCTCGGGCTCGGCGGTGATGCCGGGGAAGTCCTCGGAGCGCTCGCGGATCTGCATGGCCTGGCGGGGCGTGGCCTCGTCGGTGATGGGGATCGGCTGGAAGGGCGAGCCGTTCCAGCAGGGCTGGGGCGTCTTGGCGTCGCACAGCCTCACCCGCTGCATGACCTCCTTGGGCTTCATGCCCAGGACGCCGGCCAGCTTGGTGAGGACCGCCTTGCCGTCGTCCTTCATCTTCAGCAGGTCGGTGCGGGAGGCGGAGACCACGAGCCGGGTCTCGTTGTCGGCGAGCGCCACACCGCGGGCGTCCAGGATCGAGCCGCGTACGGCGGGGTCGACGACCTGCTGGACGTGGTTGCCGGACGCCTCCTTGGCGTACTGGCTGCCCTCGCGGATCTGCAGGTACCACAGCCGACCGCCGAGGGTGCCGAGCAGGGAGAGGACCAGGATCTGGATGACGACGAGCCGGATCTGGACCCTTGGGGTCCGTCCGGTCTCGGGAATGTTGGTCACTGCGGCTGCCTCCCCCTCTCAGTGTGTGTACGTGTCATATACGACAGAGCTGTGAATGGCGCCCGCCGCCAACTCCCGCCTGCTCACAGCCGCTTGACCCCCTTGATGCGGCCCACGCGGGCGGTGCGGGTGCGGGCCCTGGTCTTCAGGGCGCCGAGGCCGCCGCGCTGGCCGCCGAGCTTGAGGCCCGTGCCGTTGGAGATCCAGCCGGAGGTGATGTCGGCGGCCTTCTTCGAGGTGGAGCCGGCCTCGGCGAGCGGGTCGTTGTCCGCGCGCCGGGCCAGGGCCATGATCCCGGGCACCACGAAGGGGGCGAGCAGCAGGTCGTACAGGGCCGCCGAGAACATCAGGCTGACGAGGCCGACATGGCGGGCGGCGGTGTCGCCGACGAGGGCGCCGACACCGGCGTACAGCAGGGTCGAGCCGATGGCGGCGGCGACCACGACGAGCATGGGCCCGGTGGCCGACTTCAGCCGCCCGTTCTCCGGTCTGGCCAGCCCGGCGAGGTAGCCGATGACGCACAGCACCAGGGCGTAGCGGCCGGCGGCGTGGTCGGCGGGCGGGGCCAGGTCGGCGAGCAGGCCCGCGCCGAAGCCGACGAGGGCGCCGCCGACATGGCCGTAGACCAGGGCCAGGCCCAGCACGGTGAGCAGCAGCAAGTCGGGGACGGCGCCCGGCAGATGGAGCCGGGCGAGGACGCTCACCTGGACCACCAGGGCTACGACGACCAGGGCCGAGGAGAGCAGGATCCGGTTGACGCGCATGGGGATTCAGCTCCTACTGCTACGGGGTCTGGCCGGGCGATGCGGTCGCGTTCGCAGACGCATCCGCGGACGGGGTGACCGTGACGGTGACCGTCGGCGTGGGCGTCGGCTGGGGCTTGTCGGGGAGCACCGTGTCGCGCGGGTCCTTCTTCGGGGTCTCCACGACGACGCCGACGATGTCCAGCTTGGAGAAGCTGACGTACGGCGTGACGTAGAGGGTGCGGGTCAGGTTGCCGCCGGACGGGTCGACGCGGGAGACCACACCGACCGGGACGCCCGGCACGAAGGGCTTGTCGGCCTCGGAGCCGAAGGTGACCAGGCGGTCGCCCTTCTTCACGTCCGCCTTGGAGTTGAGCAGTTCCACCCGCAGCGGACGGTCGCCCTGTCCGGTGGCGAAGCCGAGCTCGTCGCTGCCCTCCATGCGGGTGCCGACGGTGAAGTCCGGGTCGTTGGCGAGCAGGACGGTGGAGGCGTCGGGGCCGACGTTGGTGACCCGTCCGACCAGGCCGTCGCCGTTCAGCACGGTCATGTCCCGCTTGATGCCGTCGTTGGCGCCGACGTCGATGGTGATCGTCCAGGAGAAGCCCTGGGCCGCTCCTATGGCGATGACCTGGGCGCCCTTGATGCCGTACTGGCCCTCGGCGGAGACCTTCAGCATCTTGTCGAGCTGCGCCAGGCGGCTGCGGTTGCGGTCGTCGCTGCCGAGTTTCGCCTTGAGGGCCGCGTTCTCCGTCTCCAGACGGGCGAGCCGGTCGTGCCGGGTGCCCGAGTCACGGACCGCTGAGACGGCGTTGCCGACCGGGTCGACCGCCGACGCCACGCCGTCCTCGATCGGACCGAACACGGTGGCCGCGACCTGGCGGGCACCGTCGACCGGTGAGTCCTCCCCGCCGCGGATGTCCACCGTGATCAGAGCGAACGCGATGGCGATCAGCAGCACCAGGAGCAGCCGGCTCTCTCGTGTGTCCCTCACGTGCGGCGGCCGTGCCTTCCTCATAGGAATGTGCAGAGGTTCAGGTGTTCAGTTCAGCTGGGCAGTTCCAGCGGCAGAGGCTTACGGGCGAGCTTATGCCTCTATATCAACTGCCTCTATATCAACGATCCGCCGCACGAGAGGAGATCGTCCCGTACGGCGGAATCGAAGCGTTGCCGTCATCTGCGCGGCTGGGCGTCCAGCACCTGCTGGAGCGCCTCGAACTCCTCGACGCACTTGCCCGAGCCGAGCGCGACGCTGTCCAGCGGGTCCTCGGCGATGTGGATCGGCATCCCGGTCTCCCGGCGCAGCCGCTCGTCGAGGCCGCGCAGCAGCGCTCCGCCGCCCGTCAGAACGATTCCGCGGTCCATGATGTCGCCGGACAGCTCCGGCGGGCACTTGTCGAGGGTCGTCTTGACGGCATCCACGATGGCGTTGACCGGCTCCTCGATCGCCTTGCGCACCTCGGCGGCGGAGATGACGACGGTCTTGGGCAGTCCGGAGACGAGGTCCCGGCCGCGGATCTCGGTGTGCTGGTCGTCGTCGAGGTCGTACGCCGAACCGATCGTGATCTTGATCTGCTCGGCCGTCCGCTCACCGAGAAGGAGCGAGTACTCCTTCTTGATGTGCTGGATGATCGCGTTGTCCAGTTCGTCGCCCGCGACGCGGATGGACTGGGCGGTGACGATGCCGCCGAGCGAGATGACTGCGACCTCCGTGGTGCCGCCGCCGATGTCCACCACCATGTTGCCCGTGGCCTCGTGGACCGGCAGGCCGGAGCCGATGGCCGCCGCCATGGGCTCCTCGATGATGTGCACCTGACGAGCACCGGCCTGCGAGGACGCCTCGATCACGGCGCGGCGCTCGACACCCGTGATGCCGGAGGGCACACAGACGACGACACGCGGCCGTGCGAGATACCGCCGCTTGTGGATCTTCAGGATGAAGTAGCGGAGCATCCGCTCGGTGATCTCGAAGTCGGCGATGACGCCGTCCTTCAGCGGTCGTACGGCAACGATGTTGCCAGGGGTCCGACCGATCATCTTCTTCGCCTCGGCGCCGACCGCGAGGATGCCACCGGTGTTGGTGTTGATCGCGACGACGGACGGTTCGTTGAGTACGATCCCGCGACCCCTGACGTACACCAGCGTGTTGGCGGTCCCGAGGTCGACAGCCATGTCACGGCCGATGAACGACATTGAGTTCCCCATCAGGATTCGTCTGGCCTTCCTGGGAGCTTTTGAGGGCTTTTCAGGTCGGCGAAGTGGGTGCTGTGACGTGAAGGCTTCCATCGTAGACGCGCCTGCACAAACACTGCGCGAGGGTCTTCGCCATTGTCAGCAGATGAAGCGTCGCCTCGCTTGTGGAGACGGCCCATCGGGGGCACTCGTTCCCCCGATCGGCACGCATATGCCAGAGGACGGCCGGAAACCCTCGGCCGCCCCAGGTCAGACGGGCGAGCGACCTGACGGTCACTCAAAAATTCATAGGTTTGTCGCTCAACCGCGGCCGGGGAAAAAGATCTTCACCTCGCGCTCGGCGGACTCCTCGGAGTCGGAGGCGTGGATCAGGTTCTCGCGGACGATCACGCCGTAGTCGCCGCGGATGGAGCCGGGCGCGGCGGCGATCGGGTCGGTCGGGCCGGCCAGTGCGCGCAGCCCCTCGATGACCCGCTCTCCCTCGACGATCAGCGCGACGACCGGACCGGAGGCCATGAACTCCACCAGCGGCTCGTAGAAGGGCTTGCCCTTGTGCTCGCCGTAGTGCTGCTCCAGGGTCTCCTGGTCCAGGGTGCGCAGCTCCAGCGCGGTGATCTGCCAGCCGGCCTTGCGCTCGATACGGCTGATGATCTCGCCGGTCAGGCCACGACGGACCGCGTCGGGCTTGAGCAGGACGAGGGTGCGCTGGGTCACTGCGGGCTCCTATGGAAGATCAAGGATGGTGCGGGGGTGTTCGAAGATTACAGGGCGTGTCCGGGCCCCTGTCACACAGCGTCAGGTGTGGAGGAACCCGCCGAGCCGGTCTCTGCGGCGGCGAACCTCGCCTTCGCCTCGTCGATCTTTCTTCCGTAGTGCACCGAGGCCCACCACAGGGCGGCGAAGACCACGCCCAGGAAGAACATCGTCGGGACGACGAAGCCGGAGGCGACGAGGGCGGCCTGCAGGACCCAGCCGAGGGCGATGCCGCCCGGACGCGTCACGACACCGCACAGCGCCACGCACAGGAACATCGCGATGCCGCTGACCGTCCACACCGTCGACGTGGCGAGGCCGGGGTTTTTCATGGCGACGAGTCCGGCGAAGCCGATCACGAAGAACTCGCCGATCAGGGTCGATGCACAGAGCGTACGCACGCGTGGTCAGCCCCTTCCCAGCAGCAGCCGGGCTTCGCCGACGGTGATGACGGAGCCGGTCACGAGCACGCCGCCGCCCGCGAACTCGCCCTCCTCCTCGGCCAGCGTGATCGCGGCCTCCAGGGCGTCCGGCAGTCGCGGTTCGACCTGGACGCGCTCGTCGCCGAACACCTCCACGGCGATCGCGGCGAGCTCGTCGGCGTCCATCGCGCGGTGACTGGAGTTCTGCGTGACGACGACCTCGGCGAAGATCGGCTCGAAGGCCTCCAGCACTCCTCGTACGTTCTTGTCGCCGCTCGCGCCGACCACACCGATCAGCCGGCTGAAGTCGAAGGCCTCCCCGATCGCCTCGGCGGTCGCGCGGGCACCGGCCGGATTGTGGGCGGCGTCCAGGACCACCGTGGGCGAGCGCCGTACGACCTCGAGCCGCCCCGGCGAGGAGACGGCCGCGAAGGCCTTGCGGACGGTGTCGATGTCGAGCGGCTCGGGCCGCTGCGAACCGACCCCGAAGAACGCCTCGACGGCGGCGAGCGCGACGGCCGCGTTGTGCGCCTGGTACGGGCCGTGGAGCGGGAGGTACACCTCGTCGTACTCGCCGCCGAGGCCGCGCAGGGTGAGCAGCTGTCCGCCGACCGCGACCTGCCGTGACACGACCCCGAACTCCAGGCCCTCGCGGGCCACGGTGGCGTCGACCTCGACGGCCTTCTTCAGCAGCACCTGGGCCGCGTCCACCGGCTGTTGGGCCAGGATGACCGTCGCGTCCTGCTTGACGATGCCGGCCTTCTCGGTGGCGATCGCGCCGGGCGTCTCACCGAGGCGGTCGGTGTGGTCGAGGTCGATGGGGGTGACGACGGCGACGTCCCCGTCGATGACGTTGGTCGCGTCCCAGGAGCCGCCCATCCCCACTTCCACCACGGCGACATCGACGGGCGCGTCCGCGAAGGCCGCGTACGCCATGCCCGTCAGCACCTCGAAGAAGGACAGCCGGTACTCCTGCTGTGCGTCGACCATCTCGATGTACGGCTTGATGTCCTCGTACGTCTCGACGAAGCGCTCGGCGGAGATGGGGGCGCCGTCCAGGCTGATGCGCTCGGTGATCGACTGGACGTGCGGGGAGGTATAGCGGCCGGTGCGCAGTTCGAAGGCGCCGAGGAGGGCCTCGATCATGCGGGCGGTGGAGGTCTTGCCGTTGGTACCGGTGATGTGGATCGAGGGGTACGAGCGCTGCGGCTCGCCCAGGACGTCCATCAGCGCGGCGATACGGCTGACCGAGGGCTCGAGCTTGGTCTCGCCCCAGCGGGTGGCGAGCTCCGCCTCGACCTCGCGCAGGGCCTTGTCGACCTCGGGGTCTTCCGGCCGCGCGGGCACATCGGCCTGCGGCGGGCCGCCCTGCGTGCGCAGGGTGCGGCTGCCGGCCTCGATGATCGCGAGGTCGGGGTCGCGGTCGGTCTCTGCGGCGACGATGTCGTCGAAGGGGTCGCTTTCACTCACGGGGTCAGTCTACGTACGCAGCCCGCGGGAAATCGTGCCGCCTGGGGCAGCACCCGCAGCACCACGGCCCGCGGGCAGTCGTGCCGCTGGGCGGCACGGGTGGGCGCGGGCGGCACCCCGCAAGTGCGGGCGAGCGACCCCACCCCAACAGCAGCCGAAGGCCCCGGAGCCGAAAGCTCCGGGGCCTTCGCCGACGTAAGAGAAGCTACGCCTCCGGCAGCCGGTCCAGCTGGGCCTGAATGCGAGCGATGTCCTGCTCCGCCTTCGCCAGCCGCCCGCGGATCTTGTCCACCACGTTGTCCGGAGCCTTCGCCAGGAACGCCTCGTTGCCCAGCTTCGCCGTGGCCTGGGCCTTCTCCTTCTCGGCCCCCGCGAGGTCCTTCGCGAGGCGCTTGCGCTCCGCCGCGACGTCGATCGTGCCGGACAGGTCGAGGGCGACCTCGGCGCCGCCGACCGGCAGGGTCGCCGTGGCCGTGAAGGACTCACCCTCCGGCTGCAGGCGCAGCAGCTGGCGGATGGCCGCCTCGTGCGGAGCCAGCGCCGTGCCGTCCAGGGTCAGCCGGGCCGGAACCCGCTGCCCCGGCTGCAACCCCTGGTCGGCGCGGAAGCGGCGGACCTCGGTGATGACGGACTGCAGGGTCTCGATCTCCTGCTCCGCCGCCTTGTCGCGGAAGCCGCTGTCGCTCGGCCACTCGGCGATGACGACCGACTCGCCGCCCGTGAGGGTGGTCCAGAGCGTCTCCGTGACGAAGGGGACGACCGGGTGCAGGAGCTTGAGCGTGACGTCGAGGACTTCACCGAGGACCCGCTTGCTGACCTCGGCCGGCTCGCCGCCCGCCTGGAACGTGGTCTTGGACAGCTCGACGTACCAGTCGAAGACCTCGTCCCACGCGAAGTGGAACAGCGCGTCCGAGAGCTTCGCGAACTGGAAGTCCTCGTAGAGCGCGTCCACTTCGGCGACCACGGAGTTGAGGCGGGAGAGGATCCAGCGGTCGGTCGCGGACATCTTCGAGGCGTCCGGCAGCGGGCCCTCGACCGTGGCGCCGTTCATCAGCGCGAAGCGGGTGGCGTTCCAGATCTTGTTGGCGAAGTTGCGGGAGCCCTGGACCCAGTCCTCGCCGATCGGGACGTCGACGCCCGGGTTGGCGCCGCGGGCGAGGGTGAACCGGAGGGCGTCGCTGCCGTACTTGTCCATCCAGTCCAGGGGATTGACGGCGTTCCCGAAGGACTTCGACATCTTCTTGCCGAACTGGTCGCGGACCATGCCGTGCAGGGCGATGGTGTGGAACGGCGGGGTGCCGTCCATCGCGTACAGGCCGAACATCATCATCCGGGCGACCCAGAAGAAGAGGATGTCGTAGCCGGTGACCAGGACGGAGTTCGGGTAGAACTTCGCGAGCGACTCGGTCTGTTCGGGCCAGCCGAGCGTGGAGAACGGCCACAGGCCGGAGGAGAACCAGGTGTCGAGGACGTCGGTGTCCTGGCGCCAGCCTTCGCCGCTCGGCGGCTGCTCGTCCGGTCCGACGCAGACGACCTCGCCCTGCGGGCCGTACCAGACCGGAATGCGGTGACCCCACCACAACTGACGCGAGATGCACCAGTCGTGGAGGTTGTCGACCCAGTCGAAGTACCGCTTCTCCATCTCCTGCGGGTGGATCTTGACCTTGCCCTCGCGGACCGCGTCACCGGCGGCCTTCGCGAGCGGACCGACCTTGACCCACCACTGCATGGACAGCCGCGGCTCGATGGTGGTCTTGCAGCGCGAGCAGTGGCCGACGGAGTGGACGTAGGGCCGCTTCTCGGCGACGATCCGGCCCTCGGCGCGCAGCGCGGCGACGATCGCCGAGCGGGACTCGAAGCGGTCCAGGCCCTGGAAGGGGCCATGGACGGTGATCACGGCGTGCTCGTCCATGACCGTGATCGCCGGGAGGTCGTGGCGCTGGCCGATCTCGAAGTCGTTCGGGTCGTGGGCCGGGGTGACCTTGACGGCGCCGGTGCCGAACTCGGGGTCGACGTGCTCGTCCGCGACGACCGGGATGGTGCGGTCGGTCAGCGGGAGCTTGATCTGCTTGCCGACGAGGTGCTTGTACCGCTCGTCCTCCGGATGCACCGCGACGGCCGTGTCACCGAGCATGGTCTCGGCGCGGGTGGTGGCGACGACGACCGTCTCCTCCCCCTCGCCGTACTTGAGGGAGACCAGCTCGCCGTCGTCGTCCTGGTACTCGACCTCGATGTCGGAGATCGCGGTCAGACAGCGGGGGCACCAGTTGATGATGCGCTCGGCGCGGTAGATCAGCTCGTCGTCGTAGAGGCGCTTGAAGATGGTCTGGACGGCCTGGGAGAGCCCCTCGTCCATGGTGAACCGCTCGCGCGACCAGGCGACACCGTCACCGAGGCGCCGCATCTGCCCGCTGATCTGGCCACCGGACTCGGCCTTCCACTGCCAGACGCGGTCGACGAAGGCCTCACGGCCGAGGTCGTGGCGGGACTTGCCCTCCTTGCCCAGCTCACGCTCGACGACGTTCTGGGTGGCGATGCCGGCGTGGTCCATGCCGGGCTGCCAGAGCGTCTCGAAGCCCTGCATGCGCTTACGGCGCGTCAGCGCGTCGATGAGGGTGTGCTCGAAGGCGTGCCCGAGGTGGAGCGAGCCGGTGACGTTGGGCGGCGGGATGACGATGGTGTACGACGGTTTGTCGCTCTTCGCGTCGGCCTCGAAGTAACCGCGCTCTACCCAGCGCTCGTACAGCGGCCCCTCTACATCGGCCGGCGCGTACTGGGTCGGCAGTTCGGTGTCGGGCGCGGGTGGCTGCTGCTGAGCGTTCTCGGTCACGGGGTCAGTTTAGGGGTGTCGCAGCGGTGTCCCGAAACGTGTTTGCTCTGTAACGGTGGGGGCCCCGATGCGGTGCGCTGTCCGTGTCTGCGCCAGGATGTCGGCACCACATAAACATTCTGGAGGGGAACCCAGTAATGAGCTACAACCAGCCGGGCCCGTACGGCGGGCAGCCCCAGCAGCCCGGACCGTACGGCCAGCCGGGCCCCTACGGCCAGCAGCCGCCGCAGGCCCCTCCGGCCCAGCCCGGCTACGGCTACCCCCAGCAGGCCCCTCCGACTCAGCCCCAGCCCGGTTACGGCTACCCGCAGCAGGCTCCCCCACCGCAGCCCCAGCCCGGCTACGGCTACCCCCAGCAGCCCCCCTACGGCCAGGACCCGTACGGCCAGCAGCCCTACACCGTCCCGCAGCCGCCGGTGCCCAGCGGTGGCGGCGGCAAGAAGGCGGGCCTGATCATCGGCGCGGTGGCGGTCGTGGCGGCCATCGGGGTCGGGGCGTACCTGGTGCTCGGCAATGCGGGCGGGGGCAGCAGCAGCGTCTCGGACGACGGTGCGCACAAGCTGACGGCGCCGGCGACAGTCCTCTCCGGGGAGTACAAGAAGGGCAGCGACTCCTCGGCCGGCCAGATGAGCGACAAGGACGTCAAGGACGCCGAGTCGTGGGGCGTGCAGAACGCCAAGGACGTCAGCGCGCTCTACACCTCGGGATCGGGTCTCACCGCGAAGAACCTGATGTTCACGGGCGTGTACGGCACCATCGACGACCCGGAGAAGACCGTCGACGCCATGTTCGCCCAGAGCAAGACGGAGGCCGAGAAGAGCTCGTCCGGCGGCAAACTCGTGGGCAGCCCCCAGGAGTTCAAGCCCGCCGGCTTCGACAACGGCATCATGAAGTGCCAGGAGGTCGACACCACGACCTCCGGGCAGACCGTGAAGATGCCGATCTGCATCTGGGGTGACCACAGCACCCTCGCCTACGTGGTCTCGTACGACCTGGCTTCCATGACCTCGGGCAAGAGCACCTCGCTGGACGACGCGGCAGCCCTGACCGCCAAGCTCCGCAACGACGTGCGCGTCCCCGCCTGACACCCGACGTCACGACCACGAAGGGGCCCCGGTCGGTCGACCGGGGCCCCTTCGCCGTGTGCGGTACGGCGGCTACGCCGTCTTCTGCTCGCCCGGCCCGCGGCCCCGCGCGTCCCGTGGGATCAGCGTCGGGTTGACGTTCGAGTGGACGACGTCCGCCGTGACGACGACCCTCGCCACGTCCTTGCGCGAAGGCACCTCGTACATCACCGACATGAGGACTTCCTCCATGATGGCGCGCAGTCCGCGGGCGCCCGTCTGGCGGAGGATGGCCTGGTCGGCGATGGCCTCCAGGGCCTCGCGCTCGAAGTCGAGTTCCACGCCGTCGAGTTCGAACAGGCGCTGGTACTGCTTCACCAGGGCGTTCCGCGGCTCGACCAGGATCTGGAGCAGGGCCTCGCGGTCCAGGTTGTGGACCGAGGTGATGACCGGGAGGCGGCCGATGAACTCGGGGATCATGCCGAACTTGACCAGGTCCTCGGGCATGACGTCCTCGAACTGGTCCTTCGCCTCCAGCTCACGCTTGGAGCGGATCGTCGCTCCGAAGCCGATGCCCTTCGCGCCCGCCCGGGACTCGATGATCTTCTCCAGGCCCGCGAAGGCGCCGCCCACGATGAACAGGACGTTCGTCGTGTCGATCTGGATGAACTCCTGGTGGGGGTGCTTGCGGCCGCCCTGCGGCGGCACCGAGGCCGTCGTGCCCTCGAGGATCTTGAGCAGGGCCTGCTGCACGCCCTCGCCGCTCACATCGCGCGTGATCGACGGGTTTTCGCTCTTCCGGGCGACCTTGTCGATCTCGTCGATGTAGATGATCCCGGTCTCGGCCTTCTTGACGTCGTAGTCGGCCGCCTGGATCAGCTTGAGCAGGATGTTCTCGACGTCCTCACCGACATAGCCGGCCTCCGTCAGCGCCGTGGCGTCGGCGATGGCGAACGGCACGTTCAGCATGCGGGCCAGGGTCTGGGCCAGGAGGGTCTTGCCCGAACCCGTGGGGCCGAGCAGCAGGATGTTGGACTTCGCCAGCTCGATCGCGTCGTCCCGACCGTTGGCGCCGCCGTTCTCGCCGGCCTGGACGCGCTTGTAGTGGTTGTAGACCGCCACCGAGAGGGCCTTCTTCGCCGGCTCCTGGCCGACGACGTAGCCCTCGAGGAACTCGTAGATCTCGCGCGGCTTGGGAAGTTCCTCCCAGCGCACCTCGCTCGTCTCGGCGAGCTCTTCCTCGATGATCTCGTTGCAGAGGTCGATGCACTCGTCGCAGATGTACACACCAGGCCCTGCGATGAGCTTCTTGACCTGCTTCTGGCTCTTGCCGCAGAACGAGCACTTGAGCAGATCGCCGCCGTCACCGATGCGTGCCACGGTGTGCTTCCCCTTCGCCTGGGAGACGCCTGAATCCAGCGGCTCCTGGTGCTGCCTTAATCCGACGGTACCTTGCCGGGCCCCCCGTTCGGGCCCCCCTTGGCCCGGTTCACTTTGACGTGCAGCGTGTCAAAGCGCACTTACCGTGCCAAGGGGCGGCAGACGATACAGCCTCCGACTAGCGGACGGCCGCGTTGTTCATCTTCCGGGTGGAGATGATCTGATCGATCAGGCCGTACGAGAGCGCCTCCTCGGCCGTGAGGATCTTGTCGCGCTCGATGTCCTCGCGGATCTTCTCGATCGGCGTGGTGGAGTGCTTGGCGAGCATCTCCTCCAGCTGCGAGCGCATCCGCAGGATCTCGTTCGCGGCGATCTCCAGGTCGGAGACCTGGCCGCGGCCCGTCTCGCTGTACGGCTGGTGGATCAGCACGCGGGCGTTCGGCAGCGCCATGCGCTTGCCGGGCGTACCGGCGGCCAGCAGGATGGCGGCGGCGGAGGCCGCCTGGCCCATGCAGACCGTCTGGATGTCCGGCTTCACGAACTGCATCGTGTCGTAGATCGCGGTCAGCGCGGTGAACGAGCCGCCGGGGCTGTTGATGTAGACCGAGATGTCCCGGTCGGGGTCCATCGACTCCAGGCACAGCAGCTGCGCCATGACGTCGTTGGCCGAGGCGTCGTCGATCTGGACGCCCAGGAAGATCACGCGCTCCTCGAAGAGCTTCGCGTACGGGTCGTACTCACGGATGCCCTGCGAGGTGCGCTCGACGAAGCGCGGGATGACGTAACGGGACTCCGCCGTGGGGCCCGTGTACTCGGCGCGTGAGCGGTCGTACAGGCCGCTGCCGGGGAAGTCGTTCACTGTCTGTCTCCTAGGAGCTGAGGCGGTCGGCTGGGGGCTGTGCGGGGCCGCAGGGCCCCGCGGTGGGGCTCAGGCCCCGGTACCGCCGCCGCCCGGCATACCGGCGGCCGTGGGGATGACGTCGTCGATGAGGCCGTACTCCTTGGCCTCGTCGGCGTCGAACCAGCGGTCGCGGTCCGAATCGCGGGTGATCTGCTCGACCGACTGGCCGGTGTGGAAGGCCGTGAGCTCGGCCATGCGCTTCTTGGTGTGCAGCAGCCGCTCCGCGTGGATCTTGATGTCGGAGGCCGAGCCGGCCAGGCCGGCGGAGGGCTGGTGGATCAGGATCTCGGCGTTCGGCAGCGCGAAGCGCTTGCCGGGGGTGCCCGCGCTGAGCAGGAACTGGCCCATGGAGGCCGCGAGGCCCATCGCGATGGTCACCACGTCGTTCTTGATGTACTGCATGGTGTCGTAGATCGCCATGCCGGCCGTGATCGAGCCGCCCGGGCTGTTGATGTACATGTAGATGTCCTTGTCCGGGTCTGCGGCAAGGAGCAACAGCTGCGCGGTGATCTTGTTCGCGATGTCGTCGTCGACCGGCTGGCCGAGGAAGATGATCCGCTCGTTGAGCAGTCGGTTGTAGACATGGTCGCCGAGGCCACCGCCGATGGAGGGCTCGCCGGCGGCGGAGGGCATCAGATTCGTCACGTATCCACCTGCTCGTCTTACGACGGCGCCGGGCCGTCTCACGTTTCCCTGCGGGGGCCTCCGGCGGTTTCGCGGAGTTCCCTGCCCCCATATTCATGGACCCTAACGCGCGGGTCCCTTCGGGGAATCCCGCGGAGGGGGGTGTTCGCCGGGGGCGTAGCGTCGTGGGTACTTTCGGTTCATCTGCGACTGCGGGTGGTGTGGGGCTGATCGCGCAGTTCCTCGCGCCCCTTTGTGCGGCTGCCGCTCCCCGGAACGAGACGGGCCCCTGGGGAAGTCCCCCAGGGGCCCGTCATACGTCCGTCAGGAGCGCCGGGGGCGTCAGCCCTCGGTCTTCTCCTCGTCGGCCTCGGTGGCGTCGGCCTCCGTGGCCTCGGCGGCGACCTCGGCGGCCGTCTCGACCTCGTCCTCGTCGTCCAGGTCGATGACCTCGCCGTTGGTGTCCTTGACCGTGGCGGCCTCGACGACGACCGCGAGGGCCTTGCCGCGGGCGACCTCGCCGACCAGGAGCGGAACCTGGCCGCCCTCGACGACGGCCTGGGCGAACTGGTCGGGGGACATGCCGGAGGAGGCCGCGCGCCGCATGAGGTGCTCGGTGAGCTCCTCCTGGTTGACGTTGAGCTTCTCCTGCTTGACCAGCTCGTCGAGGACGAACTGGGTCTTGATGCCCTTGACCGCGGCTTCCTTGGTCTCGGCGTCGAACTCCTCGACCGTCTTGCCCTGGATCTCGAGGTACTTCTCGAGGTCGAGGCCCATCTGGCCGAGCTGGTGGTGCTCGAGGTTGTGCTTACGGGTGTTGATCTCGTCCTCGAGCAGCTTCTCGGGGACGGGCACCTCGACGAGCTCCAGCAGCTTCTCCAGGACGCGCTCCTGGGCCTGCGTGGCCTGGTCGTACTGCTTCATGTTCTCGAGGCGCTTGCGGCTGTCCGCCTTCAGCTCCTCCAGGGTGTCGAACTCGGAGGCGAGCTGCGCGAACTCGTCGTCCAGCTCGGGCAGTTCGCGGGCGGCGACCTGGGTGACCTTGACGGTGACCTCGGCCTCCTTGCCGGCCGCGGAGCCGCCCTTGAGCTCGGAGGTGAAGGTGGCCTCCTCGCCGGCGGACAGGCCCTTGACGGCGTCGTCGATGCCGTCGAGCAGCTCGCCGGAGCCGATGGTGTAGGAGACGCCGCTCGCGACGCCGTCCTCCAGGACCTCGCCCTCGACCTTGGCCTCCAGGTCGATGGTGACGACGTCGCCGTCCTCGGCGGCGCGCTCGACCGGGGAGGTCGAGGCGAAGCGCTCGCGGAGCTGCTCGACCGACTTGTCGACGTCCTCGTCGGTGACCTCGACGGCGTCGACCTCGACCTCGATGCCGGAGTAGTCCGGGATCTCGAGGGCGGGACGGACGTCGACCTCGGCGGTGAAGTTCAGCGTCTCGCCGTCCTTCAGCTCCGTGATGTCGACCTCGGGCTGGCCGAGGACGTTCAGCTCGGCCTCGTTGACCGCCTCGGTGTAGAACTTCGGAAGCGCGTCGTTGACCGCCTCCTCCAGGACCGCACCGCGGCCGAACCGCTGGTCGATGACGCGCGCCGGGATCTTGCCCTTCCGGAAGCCCTTCACCGTGACCTGCTGGTTGATCTTCTTGTACGCCGCGTCGAGGCTGTCCTTGAGCTCCTCGAAGGGCACCTCGACAGTGAGCCGAACCCGGGTCGGGTTCAGGGTCTCCACGGCGCTCTTCACGGTTCGGTCTCCTTGTGGCTGACTTCTTGGTTTCTGCCGGAGCCAGACTGGTCCGGCGGATTTCGCCGCCCGGAGGACGTCCGAAGGATCTCCAGTGGTGGTCCAGTGGATTCCTGTGGATGAGACACACGGGCGCGCAGCTTGCATAGTAACCGCAGCGGCTGAACGCCCCAAAGGCGATCATGCGAGGTGATCGCCCGGGGTGACCGGTGTTGACCGGTCGGTGGTCGGGGTGGCGGGATTTGAACCCACGGCCTTCCGCTCCCAAAGCGGACGCGCTACCAAGCTGCGCCACACCCCGTCAGGTGCGACACGTAGGGTACATGCCCACAGACAGCGCGGCCGCCGCATTTACGGAGTGTGCGCCGAGGGGGCCGGACCCGCTACGATGCCTTCTGTGCCGCGGTCACCTGACCTGCGGCGCGTGCTGTGCGGGCGTAGCTCAATGGTAGAGCCCTAGTCTTCCAAACTAGCTACGCGGGTTCGATTCCCGTCGCCCGCTCTCTGCACATCAGGGCCGGGCCGGAGGATCTTCCTCCGGCCCGGCCCTGATCGTTTCGGGCGCCGCCACGTCCGGTGCGTGGGGCGTGATCGTCCACGGGCGCGGCGCGGCGGCCTCCGCGTCCCCCGCGGGTGGAGCATCTGCCCGGATCAGAAGCTGATCGAGTTGATGGTCTCCGCTATCGAGTTCAGGAACCGGTTGATCGACGGGGCCATGCCGGTCGACGCGAGGAAGAAGCCGAAGAGCACCGCGACGATCGCCGGGCCGGCCTTGATCGAGCCTCCCCTGATCAACACCACCAGGATGATCGCCAACAGCAGCACCACTGACAGTGAAATGGCCACAACTGATCACACCCTCGGTCGGTCCGCTCTCCCGGCCCGGGGGTGCCAGCCCCGCGCACCCCCGCCAGAACCATCGTGCCACCAACAGGGCCCCCGTATGCGACAGGTGAGGCATCGTCGGTGACACCTGTGCCGGACCTTTGCCTCGGCCATGTGGGCGCGGCACGTCCGAGAGCCCCAACGCCCGTTGCCCGCACAGCAATTCGACGGTGCACCCGCACAGGGAATTCGCCGAGATCATTTCCATGTCCACACAACGCGTTCGCAGGTATTTCGAATTGTTGTCACGGGCACAGCACAGTTGCCAACGCGAGCCCCTCGAAAGGCCAATGAAGCAGACATTCCACTGGAGTCGCCCCCTGGTCGTATGCCCCGTTTAGTCGGGACGAGTCGTGACAACCAGGACATGTAATGGTGTGCCGACCGTCACGTCCATGAGGTTGTCGACGGTTGTCGTCGGTTGTCGACTTCCCTTAATCGCAGGCACTCGAAGCCAATTGAGGGAACATTGAGGGAACCACGTGGGGAGTTTTACGAAAACCCACAGACGACGCTAGGGTGCCTCAGATGTTTGACGCTGCGAACTCGTTGCACCCGCACGGCCAGAACAGGGCGCTGCTCCCTCCGGCACAGTCGCCGGCGTCGGGAGTGCCGAGTCCGCGGTCACCACAGAATCAGCAGAACAAGCCCCCCAAACCCGGCAAACAGCGCGACTCGTTCTTCGACAACGCGAAGTACCTGGCGATCCTGCTGGTGGCGATGGGCCACTCCTGGGAGCCGCTGAAGGGTGACAGTCGCATCCTGGAGGCCGCGTACACCGTCGTGTACACCTTCCACATGCCGGCGTTCATCATCATCTCCGGCTACTTCTCGCGCAGTTTCGACATGCGCCCCGACCGCGTCAGACGACTGATCACCGGCGTCCTCGTGCCGTACATCGTCTTCGAGACCGCGTACACCCTCTTCAAGCGCTACGGCGACCACGACCCGAGCATGACGGTCAGTCTGCTCGACCCCTGGTACCTCACCTGGTTCCTGGCCGCACTGTTCATCTGGCGGCTGACCACCCCGCTGTGGAAGACCCTGCGGTGGCCGCTGCCCGTCGCGCTCGGCATCGCGATGTTCGGGTCGGTCTCACCGGAGATCGGCGACGACCTCGACCTCCAGCGCGTGCTGCAGTTCCTGCCGTACTTCGTGCTGGGCCTGTGCATGAAGCCGGAGCACTTCCGGATGGTGCGCACGCGGAGGATGCGGATCCTGGCGGTGCCCGTCTTCGTGGCCGCGTCGGCCGTCGGCTGGTGGGCGGTGCCGCGGATGAACACCGCGTGGTTCTACCACCGGGACTCCGCCCAGGAGTTGGGCGCGCCGTGGTGGACCGGACCGGTCATGGTGCTCGCCATGTTCGGCTGCTCACTGCTGCTGACCGCCTGCTTCTTCGCCTGGGTGCCGCGCCGGAAGATGTGGTTCACGGCACTCGGTGCGGGCACGCTCTACGGCTACCTGCTGCACGGGTTCCTGGTGAAGGCCGGGGAGTTCTACGGCTGGTTCGAGCCGAAGTGGTTGCACCGGCCGTTGGGGGAGATCTTGGTGACGGTGGCGTTCGCCGCGGCCGTCACTCTGTTGTGCACTTCGCCGGTGCGGCGGGTGTTCAAGGGCGTGATGGAGCCTGAGATGAGGTGGGCTTTCAAGCCGGAGGGAGCGGGGGTTGCGCGGGGGCGCGAGGTGGCCAACGCCTGAGGGGTTGCCGCCCGCGTGCCTGAAGACCAGGCGGCTACTGCTGGGCCAGGCCGAGAAGTGCGCGCATTCTTGCGTACTTCTCGGTCAGTCTTCTGCGGGTTGCCTCGTCGGTGAGGCGGGCCAGGCGGGCCGGATCCGCGTTGTGTGCCAGGTCCGCCTCCTTCACCAGCAGGGCGCCCGGCGTGGACAGGATCCGTTCCGCGTACGCTTCCGGGCTCTCCCCCGGGCGCTTCGTGACCGCCAGGACGATGTTCTTGGTGCGGCGGCTCAGGGGGGCCTCGTTCAGCCATTGTTCGGAGAGGGCGTCGTCCTCCACGGCGTCGTGGAGCCAGGCTGCTGCCATCTGGTCCTCGTCGCCGCCTCGTGTGCGTACGCCCTCGGCGACCGCCTGGAGGTGCTCGGTGTAGGGGCGTCCCGCCTTGTCCGTCTGGCCTTTGTGGGCGGCGCGGGCGGTGGCCTCGACCTCGGCGAGGGTCATCGGACTGCTAGGGGTTCCGGTCATCGGTTCAGCCCTGTGTCGGCGGCTGGGAGGTCGCCGTCGGGCCCTCCCGGCAGATCAGCAGGAGTGCGCGGTCGTCGTTGACGTCCTTCGCGACCGCCTCGATGAGGTGCCAGGCGGCGCCGTGGAAGCCGCCGGCGACGTAGCGGTCGGCCTCGCCGGTGAGGCGGTCGATGCCCTCGACGATGTCCCGGTCGGAGGTCTCCACCAGGCCGTCTGTGAACAGCATCAACACGTCCCCGGGGCGGAGCGAGCCCTTCACGGGGTCGAACTGCGCGCCGTCGTACACACCCAGGAGCGGTCCCTCGGCCGCCTTCTCCTCCCAGCGGCCGCTGCCCGCGCTGAGCTGGAGGCCCGGCGGATGGCCCGCGGAGTAGAGCTCGTAGTCACCGGAGTCGAGGTCCAGGACGAGGTGGATCGAGGTCGCGAAGCCCTCGTCCCAGTCCTGGCGGAGCAGATAGCCGTTGGCCGCCGGGAGGAACGCGTGCGGGGGCAGGGAGCCGAGGAGGCCGCCGAAGGCCCCCGACAGGAGCAGGGCGCGCGAGCCCGCGTCCATGCCCTTCCCGGAGACGTCCGTCAGGACGACCTCCATCGTGCGGCCGCCGTTGGTGCGGGCGGCGACCACGAAGTCGCCCGAGAAGGACTGGCCGCCCGCCGGACGCAGCGCCATCTCGCGGTGCCAGCCCACCGGCAGCAGCGGCAGCTTGCTCTGCACCCGGATGCGCTCGCGCAGGTCGAAGAGCATGGTGCCGCCGCGCCGCCAGGGCACGCCGACCCGGCTGCGGAACTGGGCGATGAGCAGACCGAAGAACCCGCAGGCGGCCACCACCAGTACGACGCCGGGGGTGACACGGGACGGGCCCTCCGTGTAGGGCCCCAGTTTCACCGACTCCACGATCAGCGCCGTGGCCGCGGCCGCGTACAGACCGAGCAGGCTCGCGGGCCGCAGCAGCAGGCCGCCCGCGACGATCGGCAGGACCAGCACGGCCGGGGAGCACCAGACGGAGTTGGCGAGCGTGACGGCGGCGATCAGCGGGACGGTGAGGAGCAGACCGGCGAGCGCGACCCAGTCCGAGCCGTCGCCGCGGAAGTAGTCCACGGCGCTTCTGCGCAGGCCGACGCGGACCCGGTGCCACTGCATCTTCAACCGGGCCGTGAACGTCTCGGCTGCTGCGCGCCGCTCTCGTCCTGCTGCCATTAGTTCGG
Source organism: Streptomyces sp. NPDC001604 (assembly GCF_042893475.1). Lineage (NCBI taxonomy): Bacteria > Bacillati > Actinomycetota > Actinomycetes > Kitasatosporales > Streptomycetaceae > Streptomyces > Streptomyces sp. NPDC001604. The sequence goes on from NZ_JBIAUY010000001.1 coordinate 630,362, forward strand.
GACCCTATCCATCGGACCAGCTGCTTGGCACGGGAGGTCCCACTTGTCCCCCGTCCGAGGCTCAACTTCACAGTGAACTTCACAGAAAGCCGTTGCGGGTCCGCCAAGGCGAAATTCCCTCGCTCCTCCCGCAATGCCCTGGTAGGCATGGTTCATGGGGACTGACTTGCGCGTACTGCGCCGGGAAGACTGGGACGAGTGGTACGACAACCTGATCCGCGCCTTCGGCGGGATTCCGGAGCCGGCCGAGGAACGGGCGCTGTTTCGTGAGCTCACCGAGACGGATCGTTCCCTCGGTGCCTGGGACGGTGACGCGTGCGTCGGGACGGCGGGCGCGTTCTCCTTCCGGCTGACCGTGCCCGGCGGGGCCGCGGTGTCCACGGCGGGCGTGACCATGGTGTCCGTGGCGGCGACGCACCGGCGGCGCGGGGTGCTGACGTCCATGATGCGGCGGCAGTTGGACGACGTACGGTCCTGGGGCGAGCCGCTGGCCGTCCTGACGGCGTCCGAACCCGCGATCTACGGACGGTTCGGGTACGGCGTCGGGACGTACCACGTCAACGCCGAGATCGACACGACTCGTGTACGGCTGTCCGTGCCGCCCGGCACGGATGACGTACGGCTGCGGTACGCCGAGCCGGCCGACGTACTCGACGCGTGCGAGGCGGTGTACGCCCAACTGGTCGCGCGGCGGCCCGGGATGGTGGCGCGCATTCCGGGCTGGGAGCGGCTGTGGCTGCTCGACCCGGAGAGCGAGCGGGACGGTGCGTCGCCGCTGCAGTGCGTGCTCGCGGAGCGGGACGGCGCGGTCGTCGGCTACGCCCGCTTCCGGATCAAGGGGGACTGGGAGGCCGCCGGCCCCAAGGGGACGGTCGTCACACAGGACGTGGAGGCACTGGACCCGGCGGCGCACGCGGCGCTCTGGCGGTTCCTGTTCGAGATCGACCTGACGTCGCGGATCGACGCGCGGCGGCGACCGCTGGACGAGCCCTGGCAGCACATGGTGTCCGACATCCGCCGCTGCTCGCTGCTGGTCCGGGACTCGCTGCACGTACGGCTGGTGGACGTCGGCGCCGCGCTGCAGGCACGCACCTATCAGGCGCCGGTGGACGTGGTGCTGGAGGTCGAGGACGCCTTCTGCCCCTGGAACGAGGGCCGTTGGCGGCTGACCGGCGATCCGAAGGGTGCGTCGTGCGAGCGTACGGCGGACGCCGCCGATCTCGCCCTGTCCGTACGGGAGTTGGGCTCGGTGTACCTCGGCGGGGTCCCGCTGGCGTCGCTGGCGGCGGCCGGCCGGGTGCGCGAGCTGCGCCAGGGCGCACTGACGGAGGCGTCGCTCGCGTTCGGCTCGACGGTGGCGCCCTGGCTGCCGCACGGGTTCTAGCGGCGCGTCAGCGCTGTTGGCAGGTGGGGCACCAGAAGAGGTTGCGGGCGGCGAGGTCGGCGGTGCGGATCTCTTCGGCGCAGATGTGACAGGGGAGGGTGGCCCGGCGGTAGACGTACACCTCGCCGCCGTGGTCGTCGACGCGTGGCGGGCGGCCCATCGCCTCGGGGGTGTGCTCCGGGCGGACGGTGTCGATGCGGTTGTTGCGGACGCCCTCGTGCATCAGCTCGACCAGGTCGGACCAGATCGCGTCCCACTCGGCGGGGGTGATGTCCTTGCCCGCGCGGTACGGGTCGATGTTGTGCCGGAAGAGGACCTCGGCGCGGTAGACGTTGCCGACGCCGGCGATCACCTTCTGGTCCATGAGGAGGGCGGCGATCGTCGTACGGCTGCGGGAGATTCGGCGGTACGCCGTCTGCGGGTCGGCGTCCTCGCGGAGGGGGTCGGGGCCGAGGCGGGCGTGTATCGCGTTCTTCTCGGTGTCCGTGATCAGGGCGCAGGTCGTGGGGCCGCGGAGGTCCACGTACGACGTGTTGTTCGCGAGGCGGAGGCGGACGGTGTCCGTGGGTGGGGGTGGTGGGGCCGCGCCGAAGGTGACCTTGCCGAAGAGGCCCAGGTGGATGTGGACCCAGTCGGTGTCCCGGAAGCCGAGGAAGAGGTGTTTGCCGTGGGCGTCGGTGTGGGTGAGTTCGGCGGTGTCGAGTAGTTCTGCGGCGTCGGAGAACTTGCCCTGGGGGCTGGTGACGTGGGGGGTCGTGCCGAGGAAGCTTGTGGCGTAGTCCTTGGCGAGGCGGTGGATCGTGTGCCCCTCTGGCACGGTGGCTCCTGTTCGTCTGCGGGTGGGCGGACGCGGGTTTCCTCGCCCCCGCCGCCCTTACCCGTTCCCGTCCCCAGGGGCTGCCGCCCCTTCGACCCCGCCCAGGGGGCTTCGCCCCCTGGACCCCCATCGGCCTGACGGCCTCGTCCTCAAACGCCGGACGGGCTGAAAAACTCAGGCACCGGACGGGCTGAGAAGAAAAGCTCGGGCGCCGGACGGGCTGAGCATTACTGCTGTGGGTGGTGGGGCGGGATCGGGGGCAGGTCGCCCGTCGTCTCGTACTCCGCGAGCATGTCGATTCGGCGGATGTGGCGGGCGTCCTCGGAGAACGGGGTGCCCAGGAAGGTCTCGACGAACTTGGTCGCCTCCTCCTGGGTGTGCATGCGCGCGCCCACCGCGACGACGTTCGCGTTGTTGTGCTGGCGGCCGAGGGACGCCGTCTCCTCGCTCCAGGCGAGGGCCGCGCGGACGCCCTTGACCTTGTTCGCCGCGATCTGCTCGCCGTTGCCGGAGCCGCCGATCACGATGCCGAGGGAGCCCGGGTCCGCGGCCGTCCGCTCCGCGGCGCGGAGGCAGAAGGGCGGGTAGTCGTCCTGGGCGTCGTAGATGTGGGGGCCGCAGTCGACGGGGTCGTGGCCTGCCGCCTTGAGCCACTCGACGAGGTGGTTCTTGAGTTCGAAGCCCGCATGGTCGGAGCCGAGATACACGCGCATGGTTCCGAGTGTGACACGGCTGTTTCCGGGCAGCAGCCTCGGGTGGCGGCCGGGAGGGAAGGCGGTCCAGCACAGCGATCCCGACCAAGGAACCTCAAGGAAACCTCAAGTAACGATCTGGATTCAAAGGTTCACGAATCCCTTTGCCTCCGTTTCACTGGACCAACTCGTACGCGACCCGTACGTGACCGCTCACCCGGCGCAAAGGAATTCCCCATGACTGGTCTCCAGGCCGGACTGAAGAACCGCCATCTGTCGATGATCGCCATCGGTGGCGTCATCGGCGCCGGCCTCTTCGTCGGCTCCAGCTCCGGTATCGCCACCGCGGGACCGGGCATCCTCCTGTCGTACGCCCTCGTCGGCACGCTCGTCGTCCTGGTGATGCGCATGCTCGGCGAGATGTCCGCCGCCAACCCGACCTCCGGCTCGTTCTCGGCGCACGCGGACCGGGCGCTCGGCCGCTGGGCCGGGTTCTCCATCGGCTGGCTCTACTGGTTCTTCTGGGTCGTGGTGCTCGCGGTGGAGGCCACCGCCGGGGCCAAGATCCTTGCGGGGTGGGTGCCGGCCGTTCCGCAGTGGGGCTGGGCCCTGATCGTGATGGCGGTGCTGACCGCCACCAACCTCGTCTCGGTCGGTTCCTACGGCGAGTTCGAGTTCTGGTTCGCGGGGATCAAGGTCGTCGCGATCGGTGCGTTCATCGTGGTCGGCGGGCTCGCGGTCTTCGGGGTGCTGCCGGGCGTCGACAGCGACAAGGCGGGCCTGGGCAACCTCACCGGTCACGGCGGCTTCCTGCCCAACGGGCCCGGCGCGATCCTCACCGGCGTACTGCTGGTCGTCTTCTCCTTCATGGGCAGCGAGATCGCGACCCTGGCCGCGGGTGAGTCGGAGGACCCGCAGCGGGCCGTCACCAAGTCGACCAACAGCATCATCTGGCGGATCGGCGTCTTCTACCTGGGCTCGATCTTCGTCGTGGTGACCCTGCTGCCGTGGAACGACCCGTCGATCAAGAAGCAGGGCTCCTACGTCGCCGCCCTCGACTCGCTCGGGATCGCGCACGCCGGTCAGATCATGAACTTCATCGTGCTGACGTCGGTGCTGTCCTGTCTCAACTCGGGTCTGTACACGGCCTCCCGGATGGCCTTCTCGCTCGGCGAGCGGGGGGACGCGCCGAAGGCGTTCGCCAGGACCACCTCGCGGGGCGTTCCCATGGCCGCGATCGTCGCGTCCGTCGTCTTCGGGTTCGTCGCCGTGTTCTTCAACTACAAGTTCCCGGACTCGGTCTTCCTCTTCCTGGTCAACTCCAGTGGCGCGGTGGCGCTGTTCGTGTGGCTGGTCATCTGCTTCTCGCAGCTGCGGATGCGCAGGATCATCCAGGCCGAGGCGCCGGAGAAGCTGGTCGTGAAGATGTGGCTGTACCCGTATCTGACCTGGGCGACGGCCGCGCTGATCGTGTTCGTGCTCGGTTACATGCTCACGGACACGGAGCACGACGGGCGCGAGACCGTACTGCTGTCGCTGCTGGTCGCGGCGGTCGTGCTGGTCGTCGCCGTGGTCAAGGAGAAGGTGCGCGGGGGCGGCCGGGCCGCTGTCGCGGGCGCGGCCCCGGCGGAGGTGCGGGGGCAGGACAAGGTCAAGGCCGGCTGACGCCGGCGCCCCCGCTTCACCGCTCACAGCACCGTGAAGCTGTCCTTGACACTGTCGTAGGTCTTCAGGGCCCGGGCTTCGGTCTCCGGCTGGTACCAGGTGTTGATCTGGTACGACTTCCCGTCCTGGTCGAAGCCCAGCAGCCGGGCGTGCCAGGGGGTGCCCTTCATGGAGAAGGTGTACTCCCAGGCCACGGCCGGGTTGCCACGGAAGGTCGTCTTCTCCAGGCGGATCTTCCGGTAGTCCTGGCCCTGGTGGGCGGCCCGCTCCGACTTCTGCCAGGTCTCCATCAGGTCGCCGCGGGCGAGGGACGACTTGGCGACCAGTTCCTGTGTGCCGTCGGGGGACGTGTAGTGCACCTCGGCCCCCGTCTTCAGATCCCGCCGCCAGCCCTGCGGTGGCGCCCATGCGAATCCGCCTGCCTCCCGGTGCGCGCCGGGAGGCAGGCTCTGCGGCCTGGACGTGCCTTCCACGGTGGGCGACGGGCTGTCGCGGGGCGTCGAGGCGGACGTCGTCGGTGCGGTCGAGGAACCTGCGCGCTCGCCGCCGGGTGATCCGGAGTTCGTCAGGAGGAATACGGCGACGAGGGCACCGGCCGCCACCAGACCGCCGGCGGCCACCAGTACGGCGCGGTGGCGACTGCGGTGCGGGACGTCGGAGCCGTTCCGATGGGCCGGGTTGGCGGACGAGGTCTCGGAGCGGGCCTCCGAGCGCAGTTCGGAGGGGACTTCGGTGGATGCGTTGAGCGGTGCCCGCGGAGACGGGGGTGTGGCGGGAGGTTGTCGAGCTGCCGTGTGGTGGGGCGAGGCCTCGCGGACGGTGGTCGGCGCCGGGGGACGGAAGTCGTAGGTGTCCGGCGGTTCCTGGGGTACCGCGTCCTCGATGGGAGCGGGCGCCGGCTGCCTGGGGTCGCGTGCGGCACGTACCAGACGCGTGTCCAGGTAGGCCGGGGTGGGCCCTTCGGCCGCAGGAGTCTCGGCGGGGCTCGGATCGGCAGCCTTCTCCTCCGCCGCACCATCGCCCTCTCCCTCGCCCACGGGAAGAGTCGGGGTGGGTGCCGGGTACGCGACCCGGCGCAGGGCCTCCTCCAGGTCGGGCAGGGCCGGGCGGACCGCCGGTTCCTTCTCCAGCAGGGCTGCCAGGACGTCACGCAGGGGGCCGGCCGCGGCGGGGAGTGCGGGCTCCTCGTAGAGGACCGCGTGCAGGGTGGCCAGGGTCGTGTCGCGGGAGAAGGGGGAGCGGCCGCCCAGGGCCGCGCAGAGTGTCGCGCCCAGGGACCACACGTCCGACGGCGGGCCCTGGGGGCGGCCGGAGATGCGTTCGGGGGCCATGTAGTCGGGGGAGCCGACGAGCATGCCGACCATGGTGAGCGCCTTGGCGTCCTGGATCGCGGCGATGCCGAAGTCGGTCAGGACGATGCGCCTGCCGCCGTCCTCCACCAGGACGTTCCCGGGTTTGATGTCCCGGTGCAGGACACCGCGTGCATGCACCTGCCGCAGCGCCGCCACCAGTCCGAGCCCGATCCGTGCCGTCTCGCCCGGTCCCAGCGGCCCCTCCTCCACCATGATCCGTTCGAGGGAGCGGCCGACGACCAACTCCATGACGATCCACAGGCGTTCGCCCTCGTCGACCACGTCGTAGACCCGCACGACATTGGGATGGTCGATCCGTGCGGTGGCCCGGGCCTCCCGCAGCGTGCGTTCGCGGCGGGTGCGGGTGTCCTCCGCGTCCAGGCCGTCTATGCGTATCTCCTTGACGGCGACCGGGCGGTCGAGCATCTCGTCGGCGGCTCGCCACACCCGCCCCATTCCTCCCTGGCCGATGCTTTCGACCAACCGGTAGCGTCCCGTCACCAACAGCCCTGGAACTCCGCCGCTTGTCTCATTCCCCGGCAATCCGCTGCACCCCCTCAGCCACCGAAATTCCCTCGGCTACCTCAATTACCTCGACCGCGCCCCGACTGAAACACAATGGTCACACTTCATGACGTACCAGCATAGTGCGGAGAAATCTTGTGGTAGCTCTTCAAGTACTGCGAATTCAGGCGCAGCCAAGGGGGATGTGAACATGAGTTCTCGTCGCACGACGACCATCGCGGGATCGCTGGTCGCGGCATCTTTTTCGGCGGTGATGATCCTTTCCTTCACCGCCAGCGCGGACGACCAGGGGCCGGGCAGCAGCAAGGGGGGAAAGGCCGTCGACGAGGCACCGGCAGGCGTGAAGCTGACCACGCTCCTGCCCTCCAGGATCTCGGTCGACAACGGCTCGCAAAAGACGGCTCTCACCGCCACGGTGAAGAACGGGGGGACCAAGGACAGCGGAAAGATTCAGCTTCTGGTCGTCGGTTTCGACGGGCTCACGGTCAAAAGTGTTCAAGGCTGCTCCAAGATTGACGGAAAGAATCTTCCGGCCGGCTCGAACAGCGGTTTCTCCTGCCCGATCGACAATCTTGCGGCCGGGAAGTCGAAGTCGTTTGCCGTCGATGCCACGTACGACCTGCACAAGACCGGCAAGATCTGCCTGCCGGTGCAGTCCGGTGACGGGAAGAAGACGTACTGGCAGCAGGGCCCGGTTCCGTTCGGCACGACCAACCCGTCGCCGAACGCCCCGGCCACACCGCTGCTCCTCGGCACCGACAACAAGCCGGTGGCCCCGAGCGGCGGCAAGGAGTTGCCCAAGACCGGTGTCGGGCGCGATGTCCTGCCGCTGGGCGCGGCGGGCGCCTCGCTGATCGCGGCCGGTGCGGCGGGCCTGTGGTGGTCCTCCCGGCGGCCGACCCCGCAGCGGCTGCGCGGCTGAGCCCCTCGGGCACACCGGTCGCCACTTCGCCCGCATAACCTGACGGAACCTGTCAGGTTATGCGGGCACGATCCGTTTCATGAACTCCGCCGACCACACCACTGACCTGCTCGCCCTCCGTCCCGGCGAGCCCGGTTACGACGACGAACTCGCCGGTTTCCAGACCGGTTTCGCCCAGCGGCCCGCCGTCGTCCTCGCCGCCGCCTCGGCCGACGACGTGATCGCCGCCGTGAGGTACGCGGCCGAACACGAACTGCCGGTCGGCGTCCAGGCCACCGGGCACGGGCTGCCCGGCGCCTCGGAGGGCGGGGTGCTGGTGACGACGAAGCGGATGGACCGGGTGACCGTCGACGCCGAGGCGCGCACCGCCCGCGTCCGGGCCGGCGTCCGCTGGGGGCAGGTCGTGGCGGCCGCCGAGCCGTACGGTCTGGCGCCGCTCAACGGCTCAGCGCCGAGCGTCGGCGCCGTGTCCTACACGCTGGGCGGCGGACTGGGCATCCTGGCCAGGGAGTTCGGGTACGCAGCCGACCATGTGCGCTCCCTGGACCTCGTCACCTCGGACAGCCGGCTCCGGCATGTGACCCCGGAGTCCGACCCCGACCTGTACTGGGCCCTGCTCGGCGGCGGCCACAACTTCGGCGTCGTCACCGAGCTGGAGATCGGCCTCGTACCGGTGCGGACGCTCTACGGCGGTTCCCTCGCGTTCGACGGCCGCCAGGTCGACCCGGCGGCCCTGCTGCGGGCGTACGAGCAGTGGACGCGGACCGTGCCCGACGGGCTGACCTCGTCCTTCGCGGCCGTACCGTATCCGGACATCCCGGCGTTGCCGCCGCATCTGCGGGGTCGGTACGTCGTCTCCGTGCGTGTCGCGTACATCGGGGCCGATGGTGAGCAACTCGTCGCCCCGCTGCGTGAGCTGGGGCCCGCGCTCGCCGACTCCCTGCGCGAGATGCCGTATGCCGAGAGCCACACCATCCACAGCGACCCCGACTTCCCTCATGCGTACTACGGGGACAGTGCGGTGCTGAGCGAGCTGGACGTGGAGCGGGCCGGTGAGGTGCTCGCCGCCGTGGGGCCGGATGCGGGTGGGCCGATGTGCGTCCTGCAGATCAACCACCTGGGCGGGGCGCTCGCCCGGCCTGCGCCGAACTCCGTGCCGTACCGCGAAGGGCGGTTCCTGGTGCGGCTGCTGACGGTGGGCGACCGGGACGCGGCGCGCACGGTGCTGGATCCGGCGTTCGCGCCGCTCGCTCCGGTCACGATCGGACGGGCGCTCAACTTCGCCTTCGGCGGCGGGGACCGGACGGACGGGCTGTACGACGCCGGAACGCTGAAGAGGCTCGCCGAGCTGAAGTCTTCGTACGACCCGGCGAACCTCTTCCGCAGGAACTACAACCTCAGCGCTTGTTGACCAGCTTCCAGGCGGTGGGCATGACGCCCATCGCCAGGGCGGCCTTGAGGGCGTCGCCGATCAGGAACGGGGTGAGGCCGGCCGCGATCGCCGCGGACGCGGACATGTCTGCGGCGTAGGCCAGATACGGGACGCCGACGGCGTAGATGATCGCCTCGCCGAGCAGCATGGTGCCCGCCATGCGCAGCACGGAACGGTCGGCGCCGCGGCGTGCCAGGGCGCCCACGACGGTGGACGCGAGGAGCATGCCGAGGATGTAGCCGAAGGAGACGGAGACACCGGAGCTGCCGCCCGCGAACCACGGCACACCGGCGAGACCGGCCAGCGCGTACAGCACGAGCGAGGCGAGGCCACGGCTCGCGCCCAGCGTCGTGCCGACCAGCAGCGCGGCGAAGGTCTGGCCGGTCACCGGCACCGGGGAGCCCGGGACGGGCACGGAGAGCTGGGCCGCGAGGCCGGTGAGCGCGGCGCCGCCGAGCACGAGTGCCACGTCCCGGACGCGGGAGGCGGGCAGGAGGTCGGCGAGGACCTCGCGGGGGCGGGCGGTGGCGGCAGCGGTGCTCATGGGGACTCCGCGGGTGACGGGGACATGCTGGGACACGGTGACGCTATCCCGGCGGCCTCGAGCCGATCACCGTCAGCGGTCGACAAAGGCTGGAACGCGAGCTTGGTGGGCTTCGAACAAACAGTGCTGGTTACACGGGGTTTCGCGTGACACCGGTCACTGAGGCAGGGAGGCCGTGCTCACTCAGCAGCACGCAGACAGCTCTGTAGGGTCCCACCAAATGAATCCTAGTGGTCTGGCCGGATTCACCTTTTCTGGCCTACCCTTCGAGCCATGGTTGCCCAGGCCCGGAACTTCACGTCGCGTCGCTATGTCGACCTGCGACGCCAGGGTGCTGCCACCTGTCGCCGTCCGGTGTGAGGCGGGCCGCGGCACGCCTCGACCTCCGAGACGTGTCGGCCCCGTTCCCGAGGACGGTCTCCCATGCCCTCTGCCCCGGCATCCACCCTTGCCTCCCCTGCGACCCCTTCTGCCCGTCGCCGTACCAGCGCGAGCGTCGTGCTGCGGTCCGTGCTGGAGCACGGTCCGGTGGCCCGCAGCACCATCGCCCGGCTGACCGGTCTGTCGCCGGCGTCGGTGACGGACTACTGCGCCCGGTTCGCCGAACTGGGCCTGATCCGTGAGTCGGCCGCGCCCCGGCGGTCGAACGGGGTGGGCCGCCCGCATGTCCCCGTCGACCTGGACGATTCCCGGTTCGTGGTCGGCGGGGTGCATGTCGCGGTGCGCTACACCACGGTCGCGCTGCTCGATCTGCGCGGCCGGGTGGTGGCGCTGCGCGAGCTGAAGCACGAACGCACCGATCCCGGGTGGGTGCTGGCCCGGGCCGCCGAGGGGCTCGGGGCGCTGCTGGCCCAGAACCCCCGTTGCAGAGCTCTCGGTGTCGGCGTGGCCGTCGGCGGCTGGGTGGACCGGGAGTCCGGGACCGTGGTCGAGCACGCGCTGCTCGGCTGGCGGGAGGTCGCGGTGCGGGAGGTGCTCGGCGAGCACACCGGGCTGCCGGTCCATGTGGACGGCCACGCGCGGGCCCTGGTCAACGCGGAGCGGCTGTTCGGGCGGGCGCGGGGCAGCGGGAGCATGCTGCATCTGTTCGTCGGCAATGTCGTCGACGCGGCGTTCGCCACCCATGACGAGGTGCACCACGGGCCCCGCTCCCAGGCGGGCGCCATCGCGCATCTGCCGGTGCCGGGCGGCACGGAGCCCTGCGCCTGCGGGCGGACCGGCTGCCTGCAGGCCGAGTTGAGCGAGCGGACGCTGTGCCGGCGGGCGCGGGAGGCGGGCGTGACGGACGGCGTGAACCCCATGCATGTGGTCGCGGCGGCCGCCGCGGACGATCCCGAGGCGGTACGGCTGCTGGTGCAGCGGGCGGGTGCGATCGGGCGGGCGGCGCGGCTGCTGCTCGATGTGCTCAATCCGGAGACGGTGGTCGTGACGGAGGTCGGGATCATCCACCGGGAGGACTGCCTGAACGCCTTGCGCGAAGGGGTCGGCGACGAGCGCGCGGCTGCCGTGGTGCCGACGAGTTTCCCGGATTCGGTGCTCGCGGTGGCGGGCGGTTCGGTGGCCCTCGACGTGCTCTACCGGGATCCGCTGGCCACTTGACCTGAGGCTATTTAATTCAGAATCGCCGAATATTGACAGGGCTCGACGCCGACCAGGAACATCGTACTCATGAGCCCGATCGTGAGCTGTCGCACCCTTTGTTGCTGACACGTTGCCGCGTGTGAAGCGCTCATTTCCTGCTGTGTGAATTCCTTTCCTCTGGCCGTCTGTCGCCCGGAATTCCGCATGCCTTTCTTTCCCTTCTTCCCCTTCTTTCCTTCCCGACTCACGGAGTCCTGCCATGCCTTCTTCTCCCGTGCCCGGTCTCGACCGACGGCTCTTTCTCACTTCAGTGCTCGGTGCCGCGGCCGGTGTCGCCGGTCTGACCGGCTGCGCGGGCGGCAGTGCATCCGCCGACAGCAAGGGCGTCTCGACCGCGCCGCTCGCCGACAAGGTTCCGGCCGGTACGAGCCTGAAGATCGCCTCGTATCAGAACACCGAGCAACTCCAGTTCAAACTGGCCAAGTTGGGCGACCTGCCGTTCAAGGTATCGAACTGGCTGAACATCGGTGCAGGGCCGGATGTGATCAACGCTTTCCGCGCCAAATCCCTGGACGTCGCCAACAATGCGGGAATCCCGCCGATCCAGGCGCACTACCAGGGCTTCGACGCGAAGATCGTCGCGATCAACATCACCCGCAAGCCCAATTACCTCTTCGCCACCAAGCCCGGCAGCGACATCCGGTCGGTCGCCGACTTCAAGGGCAAGAAGCTCGCCTTCTCGCAGGGCCAGGCCCAGGGTGTCGTTCTCCTGCGGGCGTTGAAGAAGGCGGGCCTCAAGTACGACGAGGTCGACCTCGTCCCGCTCACCAGCAACCAGTTCCTGACCGCCCTGCAGTCCGGCCAGGTGGACATCGCGCCGCTCCCCAACCAGCAGGCGCCCGCCTATCTCGGGCAGTACGAGTCCAAGGGCGCCCACGCCATCACCACGGACGTCGTCGACCTCCTCAATCTGCTGTGGGCGCCGACCTCCGTGCTCAACGACCCTGCGAAGGCCGCCGCGGTCGCCGCGTACATCCCGTACTGGGCCAAGGGCCAGGTCTGGATCTACGAGAACCCCGACGCCTGGAACGAGGAGTTCTACGTCAAGACGCAGAACCTGACCCCCGCGCAGGCCCGGGGCATCAGCAAGCTCGCCAACAAGCCGCTGTTCCCGCCGAGTTGGGGCGAGGCGATCAAGTGGGAGCAGGAGACCGCCGATCTGCTGGCCGAGGGCGGCTTCGTGAAGAAGTTCGACGTCTCCTCGCTCTTCGACCACCGCTTCGAGTCCATCGCCGCCAAGGCCGTGCCGGCGGAGTACCGGAGGTGACCGCCATGACCACCACCACGCCCACCGCGCTCCCGGCGCAGGCTCGGGAACAACGGAGCCGTACCATACGGCGCCGCCGCCGCGGCCTGTCCCCCGGCAGGCGGCTGCCCGCCTCCCGGCTGATCGGCCCGGTGCTCTTCCTCGCCCTGTGGGCCGCCGCCTCGGCCGCCGGACAGCTCGACCCGGCCGCGATCCCGGCGCCCTGGACGGTGCTGCGGACCGCGGGCCGGCTGTGGAGCGCCGGGACGCTGCCCACGGACATCCTGACCTCCCTCGAACGGGCCGCGTACGGCTTCACCATCGGTCTCGCGGCCGGTGTCGTGCTGGCGCTGGCCGCCGGGCTCAGCAGGGTCGGCGAGGCGCTGATCGACGGGACGGTGAACCTCAACCGGGCGATCCCGACCCTCGGTCTGATCCCGCTGTTCATCCTCTGGCTGGGCATCGGCGAGGCGTTCAAGATCGCGATCATCGCGATCGTCGTCTACGTCCCGATCTATCTGAACACGCACTCCGCGCTGTCCGGCATCGACAGCCGCTTCGTCGAACTCGCCGAGGTGCAGGGGCTGTCCCGCTTCCGGTTCATCCGCCAGATCGTCATACCCGGCGCCCTGCCCGGATTCTTCGTGGGACTCCGGCTCGGGGTGACCGGCTCCTGGCTGGGTCTGGTGGTCCTGGAGCAGATCAACGCCACCAGCGGACTCGGCTACATGATGTTCCAGGCCCAGAACTACGGCCAGTCCGACGTCATCCTCGTCGGCCTGCTCGTCTACGGGATCTTCGGCCTGGTCTCCGACAGCGCGGTCCGTCTCATCGAACGGAGGGTGCTGTCATGGCGCCGCACACTGAGCAGCTGACCCGGCCCGCGGTCCAACTCCGTGGGCTGACCCGGTCGTTCGAGGGGCGGACCGTCCTCGACGGCATCGACCTCGACATCCCGGCGGGACAGTTCACCGCCCTGCTCGGGCACAGCGGCTCCGGCAAGAGCACGCTGCTGCGGGCGATCGCGGGCCTGGACCACAAGGTCGCCGGCAGCGGGCAGCTCACGGCCCCGGAGCAGGTGTCCGTGGTCTTCCAGGACTCCCGGCTGCTGCCCTGGCGGCGGGTCCTGGACAACGTACTCCTCGGCCTGGACGGCAGGGACGCCGAGCAGAAGGGCCGCGAGGCCCTCGCCGAGGTGGGCCTGAAGGGCCGCGAACGGGCCTGGCCGAACGAGCTGTCCGGCGGCGAGGCACAGCGGGCCGCGCTCGCGCGGTCGCTGGTCCGCGAGCCCGAACTGCTGCTGGCCGACGAGCCGTTCGGGGCGTTGGACGCGCTGACGCGCATCAAGATGCACGCCTTGCTGCGGGAGCTGTGGAAGCGGCATCAGCCGTCCGTGCTCCTCGTCACCCATGACGTGGACGAGGCGATCGTGCTCGCCGACCGGGTGCTGGTGCTCGACTCCGGGCGGATCTCGCTCGATCTGGCCATCGACCGGGATGCGGCGGCGCGCGGCGAGTACCGGGAGCGGTTGCTCGCGGCGCTGGGTGTCACCGAGGCGGTGGGGTGACCGCCTGGGGGTTGCCGCCCCCAGACCCCCGCTTTTCGGCCTGAACGGCCTCGTCCTCAAACGCCGGACGGGCTGAAATGCCGCGACCGGCACTCGCCAGAACCGGACGGGCCGAAAGACCAAGCCCCGTCCAGCGTTTTCAAAACCTGCCCGAAGGACACCCCATGCCCCGCCAGCTTCACCTCAACGCCTTCCTCATGAGCACCGGCCACCACGAAGCCTCGTGGCGGCTGCCGGAGAGCGATCCGTACGCGCACGTCGAGCTGGACCACTACGTGCGGCTCGCCCGGATCGCCGAACGCGGCACCTTCGACTCCCTCTTCCTCGCCGACGGGCCACAGCTGTGGGGCAATCTCGCCCAGCGGCCCGCGGGCGCCCTGGAGCCGCTCACCCTGCTGACCGCGCTGGCGACGGCCACCGAGCACATCGGGCTGATCGCCACCGCCTCCACCTCGTACAACTCCCCCTACAACCTGGCCCGCAAGTTCGCCTCCCTGGACATCATCAGCGGCGGCCGCGCGGGCTGGAACATCGTCACCACGGCGGGTGCCGAGGCCGCACGCAACTTCGGCCTGGAGCACGAGCCCGCCCACGCCGACCGGTACGCCCGCGCCGCCGAGTTCCTCGACGTGGCGCTGAAGCTCTGGGACAGCTGGGAGGACGACGCCATCGTCGCCGACAAGGCGGCCGGCGTCTGGGGCGACGACGCGAAGATCCATCCGCCCCGGCACAAGGGGACGTACTTCAGCGTCGAGGGCGCGCTCAACGTCCCTCGCTCGCCCCAGGGTTATCCGCTGCTCGTGCAGGCGGGGTCGAGCGAGGACGGCAAGGCGTTCGCCGCGCGCTACGCGGAGGCGGTGTTCACCGCCCAGCAGACCCTGGCCGACGCGCAGGCCTTCTACACCGACCTCAAGTCCCGTACGGCCGTGGCCGGCCGGGATCCCGGGCTCATCAAGGTGCTGCCCGGGATCGTGCCGGTCATCGGGTCCACGGAGGCCGAGGCCCGGGCGAACGAGCAGGTCCTGGAGGACCACATCGTGTACACGCACGGCGTGGACCGCCTGGAGCGTCTGCTCCAGCTCCCGGAAGGGACGTTGGAGTTGGACTCCCAGCTGCCGGCCGACCTGCCGCCCGAGGACGCCATCGAGGGTGCCAAGAGCCGCTACACGCTCATCGTCGAACTCGCCCGGCGCGAGCACCTCACCGTCCGGCAGCTGGTCGGCCGGCTCGGCGGCGGACGCGGCCACCTCACCTTCGCGGGCACGCCCGAGCAGGTCGCCGACGCGATCGAGACCTGGTTCACGCAGGGCGCCGCCGACGGCTTCAACATCATGCCCGCCGTGCTGCCCTCCGGTCTCGAGGCCTTCGTCGAGCAGGTCGTCCCGATCCTGCGTGCCCGTGGCCTCCTCCGCACCGAGTACGGCCCCCGCCGGACCCTCCGGGAGCGCTACGGCCTCCCCCGCCCCGCCAACCAGTACTCCACTCAGGAACCCGCCCTCGTCTGAAAGGACCGGCCACACATGTCCACCATCGAAATCCAGAAGGTCACCGCCCACATCGGCGCCCGTGTCTCCGGCGTCGACATCTCCAAGCCGCTCGACGAGGAGACGACCGCCGCCGTCCGCGAAGCCCTCAACGTCCACAAGGCGCTCGTCTTCGACGACGTGAACCTCGACGACGCAGGCCAGCAGGCCTTCGTCCGCCACCTCGGCGACATCACCACCGCCCACCCGACGGTCTCCTCCGTGGACGGCGTCCCGAACGTGCTGCCCGTCGACAGCGAGCGCGGCCGCGCCGCCAACCACTGGCACACGGACGTCACCTTCGTCCTGAACCCGCCGCAGGCCAGCACCCTGCGCAGCATCACGATCCCGCCGTACGGCGGCGAGACCCTGATCGCCAACTCGGCGGCCGCCTACCGCCAACTCCCCGAGTCACTGCGCCAGTTGGCGGACACGCTGTGGGCGGAGCACACCAACGACTACGACTACGCCGTACCGGAGGAGGAGCTCGACGAGCAGCAGGCCGCCCAGCGCGCCCAGTTCACCTCGATCAAGTACCGCACGGTCCACCCGGTGGTCCGCGTGCACCCGCTGACCGGCGAGCGCGGGCTGTTCATCGGCGGGTTCGCACAGCGCATCGTGGGCCTGTCGCCGGGTGAGTCGCGGAAGATCCTCGACCTGCTGCAGGCGTATGTCACGCGGCCGGAGAACATCCTGCGCCACCGCTGGTCGGAGAACCAGCTCGTCCTCTTCGACAACCGCATCACCCAGCACTACGCCGTCGACAACTACGACGGTCTGCCGCGCCGCCTGCACCGGGTGACCGTCGCCGGTGACATCCCGGTCGGCATCGAGGGCAAGGAGAGCTACTCGATCGAGGGCGACGCCTCGCACTACACCTCCGTAGCCGCATAGTCACAGCACGTACCGGGCCTGTCCGGATACTGGGCGGTCTCTCCTTCTGAGCGGAGAGGCCGCCCAGACTGTGGGCGTTTTTGCCCATCTCATGGACTGGACGAGCCGCGCCCATGCCCAGCAGCACCACCGAGGTCGAGTCGCCGCCGCAGGCGGACGCCGACGCCACCCTGTCCCACGGCCTGAAGCAGCGCCACCTGTCGATGATCGCCCTCGGCGGGGTCATCGGCGCCGGCCTGTTCGTCGGTTCCGGAGCGGGTATCGCCGCCGCCGGACCCTCCATCGTCGTCGCCTACACGCTCTCCGGTCTCCTCGTGATGCTGGTGATGCGGATGCTCGGCGAGATGTCGGCCGCGTATCCGTCGTCGGGTTCGTTCTCGGCGCACGCGGAGCGGGCGATCGGGCCCTGGGCGGGCTTCACCGCCGGCTGGTCCTTCTGGGTGCTGCTCTGCACGGCGGTCGGCCTGGAGGGCATCGGCGCCGCGAAGATCGTGACGGGCTGGCTGCCGCACACGCCCGAGTGGGGCTGGGTGGCCCTGTTCATGGTCGTGTTCTGTGTCGCGAACCTGGCCGCCGTGAAGAACTTCGGCGAGTTCGAGTTCTGGTTCGCGGCCCTGAAGGTCGGCGCGATCAGCCTGTTCCTGGTCCTTGGCGTCCTCGCCATCGCGGGCGTCCTCCCCGGCACGAGCACTCCGGGCACGTCGAACCTCACCGAGTTCCTGCCGAACGGCAGCGAGGGCCTGATCGTCGGCGTGCTCGCCTCGATCTTCGCGTACGGCGGTCTGGAGACCGTCACCATCGCGGCGGCCGAGTCGCAGGACCCGGTGCGGGGCGTGGCGAGCGCCGTCCGTACCGCGATGTGGCGCATCGCGCTGTTCTACATCGGCTCGATGGCGGTCATCGTGACGCTCGTCCCCTGGGACTCGAAGGACGTCGTCGAGAAGGGTCCGTACGTGGCCGCCCTCGACCACCTCGGCATCCCGGGCGCCGGGCAGCTCATGAACGTGGTCGTCCTGGTCGCCCTTCTGTCGGCCATGAACGCCAACATCTACGGCTCCTCGCGCATCGCCTACTCGCTCGTCGAGCGCGGCCAGGGCCCGAAGGTGCTGGGCCGGGTGTCGGGCGGCGTGCCGCGGACCGCCGTCCTCGCCTCGTCCGTCTTCGGTTTCGTCTGCGTGGTGTTGAGCTACTGGCGCCCGGACGACGTCTTCCCCTGGCTGCTGAACATGATCGGGGCGGTGATCCTGGTCGTCTGGATCTTCATCGCGGTCAGCCAGCTGCGGCTGCGGGCCCGGCTGAACCGTCAGGCGCCCGAGAAGCTGGTGGTGCGGATGTGGGCGTTCCCGTGGCTGACCTGGGTGGCGCTGACGGCCATGGCGGCGATCTTCGTCCTGATGGCCCGGGAGCCCGGCACCCGGGTGCAGCTCTACTCCACCGGCGGGATGACGGCCGTCCTGGCGGCGGTGGGGTACGCCTGGCAGCGGGCCAGGCGCTGACCACAGCCGCCCCGCGACGAAGCCCCCGTGTACGCACGGGGGCTTTTTGTTGCTAGCGTGTAGTTGCAAGTTACTTGCAATAAGAGTTCCGGAGGGGACCCGCATGCCCGTCTACACGCTTCCTGACCTGCCGTACGACTACTCCGCACTCGCACCCGTGATCAGCCCCGAGATCATCGAGCTGCACCACGACAAGCACCACGCCGCGTATGTGAAGGGCGCCAACGACACGCTGGAGCAGTTGGCGGAGGCGCGGGACAAGGAGTCGTGGGCGGCGGTCAACGGTCTGGAGAAGAACCTGGCGTTCCATCTGTCCGGGCACATCCTGCACTCGATCTACTGGCAGAACATGACCGGTGACGGCGGCGGTGAGCCGCTGGCGGCGGACGGTGTGGGCGAGCTCGCGGAGGCGATCGCCGAGTCCTTCGGGTCGTTCGCCGGCTTCCGGGCGCAGCTGTCGAAGGCGGCCGCCACCACGCAGGGCTCGGGCTGGGGCGTCCTCGCGTACGAACCGCTGAGCGGTCGGCTGATCGTCGAACAGGTCTACGACCACCAGGGCAATGTCGGGCAGGGCTCGGTGCCGATCCTCGTCTTCGACGCCTGGGAGCACGCCTTCTACCTCCAGTACCGGAACCAGAAGGTGGACTTCGTCGAGGCGATGTGGCGGGTCGTCAACTGGCAGGACGTGGCGCGCCGTTACGAGGCTGCGAAGTCCCGTGCGGACGTACTGCTGCCGGCCCCCTGACCCTGTGAAGCGTCCTGCCTCGTGATCGTCTTCTCACCGTTCATGCGGGCAGGCGGAAGGACGGAAGCCCCCGCGAGGACGTGACTCGCGGGGGCTTTCCGGTTACGCCGTTCTAAGCCCGTTCTAAGCCGCGTCAGGCTCACACGGGAGGTTCAGTGTGATCAGCCCGACCGACCCGGCGCTCATACGGAGTTCGGTGACCGCGGCGTTGCGCAGTCGCGGGAAGACACGGCGGTAGTGGCCCAGCGGGATGGACAGCAGGTCGCACAGGACCAGCCGGAGCAGGGTGTTGTGGGCGACGACCAGGACGCGTTCGCCCTCGTGGGCGGCGGCGATGCGATGCAGGGCGGCAGCGCCCCGGTGCGCCGCGGCCGTGGGGTCCTCGGCGCCGGGGAAGGGGTGCGTCACGGGGTCGGCACGGAAGGCCTCCGCCGCCTTCGGGTCCTCGGCCGCGAACTCGGCGAGCGTACGGCCCTCCACCACCCCGAAGTCGCATTCCCGCAGGTCGGCTTCGCGGCGCGGGGTGAGGCCGAGGGCACGGCAGGCGGGTTCGGCGGTGACGATCGCGCGCGAGACGGTGGACGTCCAGATCGCGTCGACGGGATGAGCGGCGGCCCAGCGCCCGAGGGCCTCGGCCTGGGCACGGCCGGTCTCGGTGAGGGCGACGTCGCTCACGCCCGCGTAACGGTTCTCCGCGTGCCAGACGGTCTGGCCGTGACGGGCCAGCAAGAGGGTCGTGGTCATGAGCCCGCAGTATCCCGGCCCAGGCGGTCGTGTGCGTGTGCCGCCACCGGTGGTGGAAGCCAGCCGCGGGCCGACAGTTCGTCGATGAGGCGGGTGTACGGCTCGGCGAACAGGGCCGTGCGGGCGGGGTGGGGGGCGAGGACGGTGTGGATGCGGAGCATCCGGTCGGCCACGTCCGTCAGGGGGCCCGCGCCCGTTCCGTGGGCGGCCAGGGCGGCCATGCCGAGGGCCGGTTCGGTCTGCTCCGGTACGCGGGCGGGGCGGCCGAGGATGTCGGCGCGGAGCTGGTTCCAGTACGGGCTGCGGGCGCCGCCGCCGGTGAAGGTGAGCGGGCCGTCCATCGGGGCGCCCAGGTGGTGCAGGTAGTCCAGGCAGAGCCGTTCGGTGAAGGCGACGCCCTGCAGCAGCGCGGCCCACAGGTCGGCCTCCCCCTCGGGTTCGCCCAGGAGCAGGGCGGAGGCGTGCGGCGCCAGGAACGGGAAGCGTTCGCCGCGCGACACGAGCGGGTACGCCACCGCGCCCGAGGGTTCGTAAGCGGCCGCCCGTTCGTCCATGACCCCCGGGTCCGCGCCCGCGAAGGCGGCGGTCAGCACGCCCGCGCCCACGCTCGACGCCCCTCCGGGCAGCCAACCGCCGTCCGGTGCACGGTGGTTGTAGACCACTCCGGTCGGGTCGCGGACAGGCTCGGCGGAGGCGCCCTTGAGGACGAGCGTCGTGCCGAGCACCGAGTTCCAGGAACCCGGCCGCAGCGCCCCGGACGCGATCTGCGCCGCGCAGCCGTCGGTCATCCCGGCGATCACCGGGGTGCCGGCGGGGATGCCGGTGGCCTCCGCGGCGGCCGGGCAGACCTCGCCGAGCGGGGTGCCGGGACGTACGACCTCGGGCAGGTCGGGCGCGCCGGGGATGTCCGGCCAGGCGTCGCCCTCCACGTCGTAGGCCGTCTTGAGGGCGTGGCTGGAGTCGGTGGGGACCGGACGGCCGACGAGCCGGGCCGCGACGAGGTCGGGCTGGTGGGTGATGCGCCCCGGCCCATGGGTGCGCAGGAGCCACAGTGCCTTCGGCAGCCCCCAGGTGTTCTGCACCGTGAGTCCCGCCCCTCGCAGCCGCTCCGCCTCGGCCCAGGCCCGCCCGTCGTCGTACATCAGCGCGGGGCTCACCGGCCGCCCCGCCGGATCCGTCAGCAGCACGGTCCCGGACGTCCCGCACACCGCGAGCCCGCCGATAGGGCAAGGCCGTTCCCGGAGGGTGACGCGGGCCGCCGTGCAGACCGCCGTCCACCACTCCTCCGGATCCTGCTCGTGCCGCACCCCGTCACGACTCCCCGTCAGGGGGGCCGATCCGGCCCCGAGGACCGTGCCGTCGGCGGCGACGAGCAGCACACGGACGCTCTGCGTGCCCAGGTCGATCCCCAGCCACGCCTCGCCCTCGTATCCCATCCGGACCTCCCACGGATCGCGACCCGGGATGTGAACTTCTCACTCTGCACCGAGATTTTCGTCTGCGCGAGGGATTGACGGTCATCTTCCGCCGTTACACCCTCTGTTAGCGAGTCGACTCGACGTGTGAACCCACACGGCGCACCGGGCCCCACCCCACCCGGAGGTCACGGATGGACCCGCACGTGCACGACCGCCGACGCTTCCTCGCCCCACCGCCCGGGCCGCCGACACGAACGGGCTGCGGTCCGACGATCCGGTACGGCCGACGGTACGGCCTGAGAACCTGCTGCTGTTCGAGGCCGACGGACCCCAGGGTCCAGGACGACTGATCGGGACACGATGAGCAGCAACAGCGGTGGCAGCGCACACCAGCAGGGGCCCGCGGCCCGGCAGGCCGCCATGGCCGAACAGGTCCTGGCCGACGGTTCGGCGACCGCGGCCGAGCTCGCCGAGCGGTTCGGGGTGAGCCTGATGACCATTCACCGGGACCTCGACGAGCTCGAACGGCAGGGCCTCGTCCGGAAGTTCAGGGGCGGCGTGACCGCGCAGCCGTCGGGCGTGTTCGAGTCGAACGTGCAGTACCGGCTGAAGACCATGCGGGCGGAGAAGGCCGCCGTCGCCGAGCAGGCGCTGAGGTCGATAGAGCCCGGCATGGCGATCATGCTGGACGACTCCACCTCCACCCTGGAGATAGCCCGCAGGCTGCGCCTCGGCGGGATCACCCCGCTGACGGTCGTCACCAACTTCCTGGAGGCGATCAATCTGCTCGCCGACCAGCGGGGCATCCATCTGATGGCACTCGGCGGCGACTACGACCCGCTGCACTCCTCGTTCCTCGGGGTGTCCTGCGTGGAGGCCGTGCAGTCGCTGCGGGTGGACGTGTGCTTCGCGTCGACATCCGCCGTGCACGGAGGTTACGCCTACCACCAGGAGCAGCACATCGTGTCGGTGAAGCGGGCGATGCTCGACTCGGCCGCCCGCAACGTCCTGCTGATCGACCACACCAAGCTCGCCCGGACCGCCCTGCACCGGGTCGTCCCGCTCTCCCGCTTCGACCTGCTGCTCGTGGACGACGGGGCGTCGGCGGAGGCACTGCGGGACCTGGACGAGCACAAGGTCACCTATCAAGTCTGCGCGACGAGGGGCGGCGATGACCGAGCCGGAGTCACGTGATCTGCGCAAGTCCCACCGCTCGCGGCGCCGCCCGGCCGTGGACGCCGCACGCGGGTTGGGGAACACCGTCATCTTGGTCACGCACGACCAAGGGGAGGCTCTCTCCCTCGCCGAGCAGGTGCGCCCCGCCCACGACGACCGGGTCCGTGTCACCGCCGGTCCCGACCACACCCATGTCTTCGAGGCCGAGACAGGAGACTCCCTGCGATGAGCGAACCCGTGCGTGCCGTCGCCGCCGGCGACCACTTCATCCTGCCGTCGCTCATCACGGCGGCGCTGCGCCAGGAACTCGCATGTGAGGTGCGTGAGTTGACCCTCGGCTGGCCCCTTGAGCCCTTCGGCCCGGTGGCCGAGGTGTCGGAGGCCAGCGACGCCGAGGACGAGCTGATCGACGCGCTCGCGGGGGCGCAGGTGCTGGTCACCCAGATGGGCCCGGTGACGGAGCGCGTCCTGGACGCCTGCCCGGACCTGCGGCTGGTGGTCGTGTGCCGGGGCGGTCCGGTCAACGTCAACCTGGACGCGGCCAAACGGCACGACGTCCGCGTCTGCTTCGCCCCCGGGCGCAATGCCGCCGCCACCGCCGAGTTCACCGTCGGCCTGATGCTGGCGGCCCTGCGGCGCATCCCGCAGGCCCACAGCCTCCTTGCGGGGGAGGGAAGCTGGCAGGGGGCGACGTACTACACGTACGAACACAGCGGACTGGAGCTGGAGGACCTGCCGGTCGGGCTCGTCGGTTACGGGGCTGTGGGCAGCCGGGTCGCTCGGGCGCTGTGTGCGTTCGGGGCGCAGGTGATGGTCTACGACCCCTATGTGCGGGGTGAGATCCATGGGCTGCGGGTGTTCTCGCTGGACGAACTTCTGCGGCGGTCTCGGGTGATCAGCCTGCATGCGCGGCTCACCGACGAGACTCGGGGCCTGATCGGTGGGCGCGAACTGGGGCTGCTGCCTCGGGGGGCCGTGGTCGTGAACGTGGCGCGCGGACCGCTGCTGGACGAGGACGCGTTGTGCGACGCGTTGGAGAGCGGGCGGCTGTCGGCTGCCGCCCTCGACACCTACGCGACGGAGCCCGTGCCGGAGGGGTCGCGGTTGTTCGGGCTGCGGGAGCGGGTGGTGATGACGCCGCATCTGGGTGGGGCTTCGCGGGCGGTGGCGTCGAAGGCTGCGGGGATCGCTGCCGCTGAGGTGGGGCGGTGGGCGAGGGGGGAGCCCCTCGCGCACGCGTTGACATGACTGCCGGGGAGGGTCGTTTTTTGTCTGCTGCGCCATCGTGGCTGGTCGCGCAGTTCCCCGCGCCCCTATAGGGCGGTTACCGGACCGCAAGGGAGAGAGCGCTATGTACGTTGGAATTGACGTAGGTACCTCCACGGTGAAGGCCGCCGCGTTCGACGGTGCGGGGCGTGAACTTGCCGTTGAAGCGCGGCCGGTGGGGCTGGCGCTGCGCGGTGGGGTCATCGAGCAGGACATGGAGGAGGTGTACGCGGCCGTGGTCGGGGTGCTTGAAACGCTGACCGCGCGAGTGCCCGAACCGGTGGAGCTGGCCGGGCTCACTGGTCAGGGCGACGGCGTCTGGCTCGTCGACAAGGGCGGGCGGCCGGTCCGACCCGCTGCCTCCTGGATGGACGGGCGGGCGCACGAGCTGCTTGATCAGTGGCTGGCGGACGGGACCTTCGAGACGGTGTTCCGGCGGACGGGCAGTGCCATGTTCCCGGGTTGTCCGGGGCCGCTGCTGGCCTGGTTCGACCGCTACGAGCCGAACTCCCTCGACGCGGCGGCCACCGCCCTGTACTGCAAGGACATGGTGTTCCGGCGGCTGACGGGGGCGCCGGTGACGACGGATGTGTCGGACGCTTCGATGCCGTTCCTCGATCCGCGGACACGGACGTACGACAACCGGGTGGTGGAGCTGCTGGGACTGACCCACCGCCGTGGGCTGCTCGCTCCCGTCGGGGATCCGATCGCGACGGCCGAGGCCCGCGGCGAGGGCCTGCCGGCCGGCACGCGGCTGGCGAACGGCCCGTACGACCTCCCGTCGTGCGCGCTCGGTGCGGGTGTCACGACCCCCGGGGACGGGCTGCTCATCGTCGGCACCTGTCTGGCCAGCCTGGTCGCCACGACCGATCTCGACCTGACCGGCGAGCCGGCCGGCCTGTACATCTCCACCGACCGTCCCGGTCACTGGCTGCGCGCCATGCCCGCGATGGTCGGCACGGCCGCCCTGGACTGGGTGCTGTCGACGACCGGCGTCCACCACGAGGAGGTCGACGGTCTGCTCGCCGCGACCCCGCCGGGCGCGAACGGCGTCCGCGTCCTGCCGTACTTCGCCCCGTCCGGCGAGCGCGCGCCTTTCGTCGAGCCGCGGCTGCGTGCCGAACTCACCGGTGTGTCCCTGGAGTCGACGAAGGGTGACCTGATCCGCGCCACCTGCGAGGGCATCGGGTACGCCGCCCGCCACTGTCTGGAGGCGGCGGGCCTCACGGGCTCGCTGGCCGTCTGCGGCGGGGGGACGCGCAGCCCCGCCTGGATGCGGTTGCTCGCCGATGTCCTGGGGCGGCCGTTGCGGGTCGTCGAGGGTGAGGTCGGCGCGCGGGGCGCGGTGTTGGCGGCGGCCGAGCGGTACGGCGTCACCCTGGACGCGAGGGCGTGGACCGAGCCGACGGCGGTGGTGGAGCCGGACGCGGCCAGAGCGGCCCACTACGCGAAGGCCTACGAGGACCATCTGTCCCGGCTCGCGCAGGCGCGGGGAAGGGCGCGGGCCTGAACGACGCACCACCGGGACTCGACGATTCCGGGGGCACGGGGGCCGAACAGGCGCTGTACTACCGGTGACGGCGAGGAGGCGCTGATGTTCTTCAAGGACAAGCACTGCCCGACCTGCGGGGGCAGCGGCACCCAGGTGTTCAGGCCGCTCAACGAGAAGGAAAGGGCGACCGTCGAGCCGGAGCACCGCCGGTTGACCGACCTGTGGCGCTGCACCGCCCCGGGCTGCCGGTGGTACCAGCGCTGGAGCAAGCAGAGCGCGGGGGGCCGGCTTCCGGAGGAGCTCAAGAATCCGGAAGCCGACCCTGGCTGATGCCTACAGGTTGCTGAAGTCCGGGCCCTTCGTGCGCGTGCGCTTGATCTCGTAGAAGCCCGGGACCGAGGCGACCGCGAGCGTGCCGTCCCAGAGGCGGGCGGCTTCCTCGCCCTTGGGGGCGGGGGTGACGACCGGGCCGAAGAAGGCGATCTGCTCGCCGTCGGGGCCGGGGACCGCGATGACCGGGGTGCCGACGTCCTGACCGACCTTGTCGATGCCCTCCTTGTGGGAGGCGCGCAGCTCGGCGTCGAACTCGAAGTCCTTCTGGTCGAAGTACTCGATCAGGTCGGCGGGCAGGCCGACGTCCGCCAGGGCGCCTTCGACGGCCTCGCGGGTCGGGCCCTGGCCCTCGTTGTGGATACGGGTGCCGAGCGCGGTGTACAGCGGGCCGAGGATGTCGGAGCCGTGCTTCTGCCAGGCCGCGGTGACCACCCGGATCGGCTGCCAGGCCTTGGTCTCCAGCAGCTCGCGGTACTCCTCGGGCAGCTCGTCGATCTTGGGCTCGTTGAGGACCGCGAGGCTCATGATGTGCCAGCGGACCTCGATGTTCCGGACCTTCTCCACCTCCAGCACCCACCGGGAGGTCATCCAGGCCCAGGGGCACAGCGGGTCGAACCAGAAGTCGACGGGGGTCTTCGCGGCGGAGCTGCTCGCGGTCTCGGACATGGCTCTCCTAGGAAAAGCGTTCGTTTCAATCCGCAACAGCAGCCCTCCCCGTCCCCATTCCCGAGTGCCCGGTGCCAGTGCCCCGTGGCAGGATCAGCCCTGTCCACATACCGAACACCAGCCGAGGGAGCGCTGCCCGTGCCCGGTGAGAATCTGACCCGCGACGAGGCCCGGGAGCGGGCCGCCCTGCTGTCCGTCGACGGGTACGAGGTGTCCCTCGACCTGCGTACGGCGGTGGGGGAAGAGGGCGGGGAGGGTCCGCGCACCTTCCGGTCCGTCACCACGATCCGCTTCCGCAGCAACGAGCCCGGCGCCGCCACCTTCGCCGACCTGATCGCGCCGAGTGTGACCTCCGTCTCACTCAACGGGAGAGACCTCGACCCCGGTGAGGTCTTCGACGGCTCCCGGATCCTCCTGGAGGACCTCGCCGCCGAGAACGAGCTCGTCGTCGACGCACAGTGCGCCTACTCCCGCACCGGAGAGGGCCTGCACCGCTTCGTCGACCCGGAGGACGGCGAGGTGTACCTGTACACCCAGTACGAGCCGGCCGACTCCCGCCGGGTCTTCGCCAACTTCGAGCAGCCGGACCTCAAGGCCCCCTTCCGCTTCGAGGTACGGGCGCCGGAGGGCTGGACGGTGTGGAGCAACGGGGTCGGCGAGCGGACGGACGGGGTGTGGAGGTTCGCGGAGACCAAGCCGATCTCCACCTACATCACGTGCGTGGTGGCGGGGCCGTACCACTACGTCACGGACTCCTACGAGCGGACCTTCGAGGACGGTACGCGCCTTGAGATCCCCCTCGGCGCCCTGTGCCGCAAGGGCCTGGCGCCCTACTTCGACTCGGACGACGTCTTCCTCGTCACCAAGCAGGGCCTGGACTTCTTCCACGACCACTTCGACTACCCGTACCCGTTCGGGAAGTACGACCAGGCGTTCGTCCCCGAGTACAACCTGGGCGCGATGGAGAACCCGGGTCTTGTCACCTTCCGCGAGGAGTTCATCTTCCGCGGCAAGGTGACCCGGGCCTCGTACGAGGGCCGGGCCAACGTCATCCTGCACGAGATGGCGCACATGTGGTTCGGCGACCTGGTCACCATGGTGTGGTGGGACGACCTGTGGCTGAAGGAGTCCTTCGCGGACTTCATGGGCACCTTCGCGAACGTCGGCGCGACCCGCTTCACCGACGCCTGGATCACCTTCGCCAACCGCCGCAAGGCGTGGGCGTACCGCGCGGACCAGCTGCCCTCCACCCACCCGATCACCGCCGACATCCGCGACCTCCAGGACGCCAAGCTCAACTTCGACGGCATCACGTACGCCAAGGGCGCGTCGGTGCTCAAGCAGCTGGTGGCGTACGTCGGCCAGGACGCGTTCCTGGAGGGCGCGCGCCGCTACTTCAAGCGGAACGCGTACGGGAACACGCGCCTCGGCGATCTGCTGTCGGTGCTGGAGGAGACCAGCGGCCGGGACATGGCCGCCTGGGCGCGGAAGTGGCTGCAGACGGCCGGGGTCAACTCCCTCACTCCGCAGGTGCTGCTGGATGCGGAGGGACGCGTCGACGAGCTGGCGGTGCTGCAGGAGGCCGCGGAGTCGCATCCCGAGCTGCGGCCGCACCGGGTGGCGGTGGGCCTCTACCGGCGTACGGCCGAGGGTGCGCTGGAGCGGTACGCCCGGGTCGAGGTGGACGTCGACGGTCCGCGTACGGTCGTGGCGGAGCTGGCGGGTGCCGAGGCGCCGGAGCTGGTGCTCGTCAACGACGACGACCTCACGTACTGCAAGATCCGCTTCGACGACACCTCGCTGGCCACCCTGCGCGAGCACCTCGGGGCGATCACCGATCCGCTGGCCCGCGCCCTGTGCTGGTCGGCGCTGTGGAACCTGACCCGGGACGCGCTGCTGCCCGCCGCCGACTTCGTGGACCTGGTGACGCGGTTCGCGCGCCGCGAGTCCGACATCGGCGTGCTGCAGATGCTGCACGCCTGGGCGAACTCGGCGCTGGTCCACTATGCGGCGCCGGCCTGGCGGCCGGCGGGCGAGCGGCTGCTGGCCGAGGTCGCCCTGCGGGATCTGCGGGCGGCCGAGCCGGGCAGCGAGCAGCAGCTGGCCTGGGCCCGTTTCCTCGCCACGGTGGCGGCCGGTCCGGACGAACTGGCGCTGCTGCGCGGCCTGTTGGACGGTACGGAGAAGGTCGACGGGCTCGAGGTGGACCAGGAGCTGCGCTGGGCGTTCCTGGAGCCGCTGGCCGCGCACGGGGTGGCGGACGAGACGGTGCTGGCGGCCGAGCTGGCCCGTGACGACACGGCGTCCGGCAAGCGGCACCAGGTCCGCTGTCTGGCCGCCCGGCCCTCCGAAGCGGTGAAGGCGCAGGCCTGGGCGCAGGTGGTGGAGTCGGACGCGCTGTCCAACGCCCTGGTGGAGGCGACGATCGCGGGCTTCGCGCAGCCTTCGCAGCGGGAGCTGATCGCGCCGTACGCACCGAAGTACTTCGCGGCGATCGAGCGGCTGTGGCGGGAGCGGTCGATCCAGATCGGCATGGACGTGGTCCGGGGGCTGTTCCCGTCCTACCCGACGGAGCAGGGCGCGCAGGCGACGCTGGACGCGGCGGACGCGTGGCTCGCGGCCCACGAGGACGCGGCACCGGCGCTGCGCAGGCTGGTCCTCGAGGCGCGCGACGACCTGGCGCGGGCGCTGCGGGCCCAGGCTGCGGGCGCCTAGGCCACGGGCTTTGGCCAACGGTTGATCGCCCCGTGACCGTTACGGAATCCGGTCAATAACACCCGTAACCCCTGGTCCGACCCGAACGGACCAGGGGTTTTGCCTGCCCTATCGGCACCCGAACAAGCGTCCTTTAGTGCCACCTTGTCCGTTTTTGTCGACGAGCGTGTAACAGCGGTTAGAGGGGGGTTCGAGCGCGGAAAACCCCCCGTCATGAACCACAACACCCCTCTCCCCCCGGCCTCCCCCCGCCCCCTGCGCCACCTCGCCGAGGTGCACCGCCGTGTGCTGACGACGGCTCAGCTCCGGGCGCACGGCGTCTCGTCGGCGGAGATGACCGAGCAGTGCCGCACCGGCGGCCCCTGGCAGCAGTTCCTCCCGGGTGTCTTCCTGCTCCACCCGGGCCCGCCGACCAGCGAGGAGCGGCTGCACGCGGTGCTGATGTACGCGGCGCGCGAGTCGACGCCCGGAGTGCCGGTGCAGCCGGGCGCGGAGAGCCCGCACCGGCCGGTCTACGCGGAGGCGATGATCACGGGCCTGGCGGCTCTGACACTGCACGGGTTCACGTCCGCGCCGCCGCTGCTGTCGCTGGAGAAGATCGACGTCCTGGTCCCCCGGCTGCGCCGGCTGCGCTCGGCGGGCTGTGCCCGGGTCGTCCGCACGCACACGCTGCCGACCCCCCAGCAGGTGACGGGAGTTCCGATCGCGCCGGTGCCGCGTGCCCTGGCCGACGCGGTGTCGGAACTCGCGGACGCGGGCGCGGTACGCCGGCTGCTGACCGAGGCGGTGCGCGCCGGGCACTGCGAACCGGCCTCGGTGGTACGGGCGTTGAACCAGGCGAAGCTGCTCAGCCGCCCGCACGTGGTGGACGCGGTGGACTCCCTGCTGGCCGAGGGC
The DNA here is from genome assembly GCF_042893475.1 of Streptomyces sp. NPDC001604. NCBI lineage: Bacteria > Bacillati > Actinomycetota > Actinomycetes > Kitasatosporales > Streptomycetaceae > Streptomyces > Streptomyces sp. NPDC001604. The sequence goes on from NZ_JBIAUY010000001.1 coordinate 659,514, forward strand.
CGCGCCATCGCGGAGGACCGGCTGTACCGGATGGTCCGCGACTACGGCCTGCCCGACCCCGTCTGGAACGTGGACCTCCGCCTGCCGGGCGGCCCCCACCTCGGCGGCCTCGACGCGTACTGGCCGGAGCAGGCGGTGGCCGTGGAGCTGGACACCCGGGCTCCGCGCCAGGACGAGGACGCCCTGTGGTCCGAATACGCCCGCAAGCGGGAGCACTTGGAGCGCCTGGGCATCACGGTCGTCCACATCACGCCCAAGAAGCTCCGGGACTCGATGGAGCAACAGGCGGCGGTCGTCCGCACGGCACTGATGGCGTCCAGCGACCGGGAGCCCGCCGCGTATGTCGTGGTGCTGCCGCGGTAGTGCCGGACCGGGGCGGGACCAGGAGGGGAGAGGAGGGGCCGCCGGTGCCGGTGGCCCCTCCTCGTATGGGTCAGGAGGCCAGCGGCTGTGCTTGTTCGGGCTCGGGTACGAGGTCGTACGGGTCGTCGCAGGTCCCCTCGTCCAGGTAGGGGAGGCAGCGCAGGGCGTCGCGGGCCGCGAGGTGCGCCGCCTCGATGACTCCCGCCTTGGTGCCGGGCGCGACCACCAGCGACACGGGGACCGGGTCGACCGGCGGGAAGCACTCCGCCGGGGCCTTGCGCAGGCCCCACAGTTCGTCCGCGTTGGCGGGCAGACAGGTGTTACCGAGCCCGGCACGGATCGCGGCCCGCACGCCGGGCAGGTCCGGGCCCTCGTAGACGCTCCGCCAGGGGATCCGGCCGAGGGTGACGGAGTTGAGGACGTGGACCCGGAGGTTGCAGGGCTCGGCGCACAGGACCAGGGGGAGCGGGGCGCCCGCGTCCACCAAGTGGCGGCCGAACCAGGCGAGTTGTATGCGGCCCAGGAACCGGTCCCGGCTGCCGCGGGGCGATGCGGAGATCAGGGCGAGGTCGAGTTCACCGTCCGCGACCCGCGCGGTGAGCGGTGCGCTCAGGCCCGTACGCAGGGCGATCCGGGCCTCGGGAAGTAATCGGGTCAGGCCCGACAGCAACTCGGGCATGGCGGGCTCGAACTGCTGGGAGACACCGACCGACAGCACCACTTCGCGGCGCGGCACGGCGCTGACCCGGGCGACCGCCTCGTCGTTGAGGGCGACCATCCGCCGGGCATATCCGGCAAGTTCCTCGGCCTGCGGACTGAGCCTGAGCCGACGCCCGGTACTGGTGAAGACGGGGCCGTCGAGAAGGGATTCGAGGCGTCGTATGTGCTGACTCACGGCGGGTTGTGTGAGAGAAAGCCGCTCGGCAGCACGCCGGAAACCTCCCGTTTCCAGAATGGTAACGAGGGTACGCAGTTGACCTACATCAAGGTTTCGGAACATGACCAGGCGCCTTACCCAGGAATGTTGCCCAGATTCACTCCTTGACTATTTGTTAACGAACCCTTTCCAGTTACACCGAGTTGCCGATAAGTTTCAATTATTGAAGCAATAAACAACTCTCGTTGGTCCTCTCGACGCCTCCCACCTAGGCTTTTGGCAACCGTCCAACACGTTTTCAGGGGAACCCACGTGAACAAGTCCGCATACTTCGACGTGCACACGACGATAGAGCGGGTGAGCACGGTAAACCTTCTCGAAAAGCTGGCGGAAGCCTCCGACCCGAAGCCGTACCCCATCGTTCGGTACGCTCAGGTCCTCAAGGAACTGCGCAAACGGTCGGCCACCACCGGAAACGAGCAGCAGCAGATTGAATTCGGCCGACTGGTGGCCAATTCACTGCGGGAACTCGCAGCGGAACTCGGCCTTCCGGAAAACCATTTCTCCGTCGACACCTCGGGCGACCCGCTGCTGGTCCGGGAGGGCACGGGGCAGCACTGGATCCTCCCCACCCACTTCGAGGGCGGCGCCTACTTCAGCGCCCCGCATGCCGACCACCAGTACGCGCTGCCGGCGGCACAGATCCCCCGCATCGACATCGGCCGGTACGTGCGGTTCGGCAAGGGCAGCGGGATCAACGCCGGCGGCGACATCACCATCGGGGACGGCGCCTGGCTGTCTCCCGGAAGCCTGCTCCTGCGCCAGGACCACAGCGCGTACGGGCGCCCATCGATCGGCGCGCGCACCGTCTCCATGACGCACCAGCCCGGTGTCGTGCTGCGCGACTACGCCTGGGTGGGCCGCGACGCCATGGTGGGCTGGAACGCCGACTACCTGGGCCTGGCGAGCGTCGTCGGTACCCGGTCCTTCATCAACGGCTGGGTGGGCGACTACTCCATCGTCGGCGACCACGGGCGCATCCTGCAGTACCAGCCGTTCAAGGCCTTCCTGTTCGGCCGGTACGACCTGACGGTGGAGGAGGTCCTGCGGATCTCCGACTGGGGCCGGGTCGACGAGGACTGGCTGCGCGTCCACGGCGAGGAGCGCGACGCCCTGCTCGACGCCGGCACGGACCTGTCCGAACTCGCCGACCTGGTACGGGAGGTGACCCATCCGCGCTCGCGGGCCCTGCTCCTCAAGCCGGACTCACTGCGGCTCGTGCCCCTGCTCGCCCAGGGCCGCCTCGACATCGCCACGCACTCCCCGGACCTCACCCCCCATGTCCTGCAGTGGGCGGGCGACCACAAGGCCCTGCGTATCAGGGTGCGTTCGGACCTCACGAGCACCGAGCTGCCCTTCGAGACGGCGGGCACCTTCCACTACAACAAGCGGATCGGATACGACCTCGCGGTCTCGGAACACGCCCCGGACACCCCGGTCGTACCGCTCGCCGAGCTGGAGCGCACCCTGCTCCAGGGCGGCGTCCTGATCACCGACGTCCGCAACCTGCCGGCCGGCGGCGAGCGGCCCGACAACCTTGTCGAGACCCATGAACTGCTGCTCGGCGGACGGCAGTACAAGGCGTTCAAGAAGAAGTGAGGTGAGTGAAGATGACCAGGATCCGGAAAGTCGCCGGCACGTACGAACTCGCGGTCGGTTACGCCGAGAGCGGCCTGTCCTGGCCGGAGTACCTGGAGGGCCTCGCCGAGCACGAGGAGCGGCCGTCACCTCCCGGCACGGTCCCCTTCCTGCCCGAGGAGCACTCCCGAGCCGCCGTCTACAGCTTCGGCTACACCCACGCCGTGGTGAACGAGACAGCGGTGGAGAAGGGCAAGCTGGACTTCTACTACAAGGGAACCGGTGACCTGCTGCGCACTGACGGGGACCCGCTCTCCAGCCCGGTGCCGCTGACCGGCGGCGGGATCGAGGTCGAGTACTGCGCCGTGTACTGCGTGAACAAGGAGGGTGACCCGGTCTACCTCGGCTTCACGCTGGCCAACGACTTCTCCGACGCGGGCCTGCGGCACGCGCGCCGCAATCTGGCGAACCTGTCGAAGCTCCAGCCGACGTCCGTGGCCGCCGAGGTGGTCCTGGCCGAGTTGCCGCCGTCCAGCGAGGTCACCGCGTCGATCAGCCGCGAGGGCGCGGCCGTGTGGGAACGCCGAGGGTCGCTCGGCAGGCGGGAGATGCTCTACTCCCCACGCGTCCTGGAACGGCTGCTGCTGCGCCGGCGCGGTCTGTTCGAGGCGGGCACGATCGTGTATCTGCTGCTGGGGTCGTGCATCAGCTCGCACAAGGACGGGGTCGAGCTGCGCGAGGGTGACGTCATCACGATGCGGGACGCGTACACGGGGTTGAGCCTCGGGAACGTGTTCTTCGGCTGAGTGACGCCCGGGCGGGGGCGGCGGACGTCACTGTTCGCCGCCCCCGCCGTCTCCCGTGGACTCGGCGATGTTCTTGACGACGGCGGGCAGCAGCCCCGGGAAGCGCTCCTCGAACTCGTCGGCCCGCAGCCGGGCGCTCTGCTGCTGGCCCTGGTGGCTGCGCCAGATGAGGCCGCACTCCCTGAGGACCCGGAAGTGGTGGGAGGCGTTGGACTTGCTGATGCCCAGGTCGTTGTAGATCACCGAGCACTCGGTCTCGCCGCGCTCGGCGAGCAGCGCGACGATGCGCAGGCGCAGCGGATCGCTGAGTCCGTGCATCGCCTCGGCCAGGGTGACGTTGGCCAGTTCGGCGTGAAATCTGTCCCGCATGACGTCGACCCTACTGCCAGAGACCTCGTCTTCCAAAGGTTCAATGACTCTTGTACCGTTGGACCATGAATCCAAGGATCTACCTCTTAGCCCTTGGCACCTTCACGGTGGGCACCGAGGGATATGTGATCGCCGGAGTGCTCCCCGACGTGGCCCACGACCTCCACTCGACGGTGTCCGTGTGCGGGCAGATGGTCACGGTCTTCGCCCTGGTCTATGCGATCGCCGGGCCGCCGCTGATCGGCCAGTTCCAGCACGTCCCCCTCAAACGGCTTCTGATCTGGGCCGCGGTGGGTTTCGCCGCGGCCAATGCGCTCGCCGCCGTCGCCCCCGACATCGCGACACTGGCCGCGGCACGGGTCCTGGCGGCGCTGGGTGCGGCGCTGTTCGCAGCGCCGGCGGCGGCCGCCGCGGCGGCACTGAGCAAACCCGAGGAACTCCCGCGCGCGATCGCCGTCACGGCCGGCGGCAACGCGGTCGCCCTCACTCTCGGCGCCCCCATCGGCACGGTCGTGGGCGCGGCGCTGGGCTGGAGGGCGTCCTTCGCCTTCGTGGCCGCACTGGCGCTCGTCACCGCGCTGGCCGTGCTGGCCTGGCTCCCGGACGTGCCGGGCACGGCGGGTCCGACAGCGGGGCGCCTGAACCTGCTGCGGCGGGGGCCGATTCGCTGGGGCCTGGTGACGACCTTCGGTCTTTTCCTCGCGGCGTACACGATGTACACGTACCTGTCCCCCATTGCACACCGGGCAACCGGCCTGGGCAGTACGGGAGTTGCGGCGCTGATGGTCGTGTTCGGGGCAGGCGGCTTCACGGGCGGGCGCCTCATCGGCTCGGTGCTGAAGAAGCACGCGCTGGCGAAGGTGCTGCGGACGGTGCTGCTGCTCATCGCCGGCTTCCTTGCGGTCCTCACACTGCTGACGACCGCTCACATCCCGTCTGCTGCCCGGATCATCGCCTTCCCGCTCCTCTTCGCCTTCGGCCTGGCCTGGTGGTCGGGCGGCATCAGCCAGCAGACCCGTCTGGCGGGCCTGGCCCCCGAGCAGCGCTCCCAGGCTCTGGGCCTGCACTTCTCCGCCCAGTTCCTGGGCGTCGCGGTCGCCGGAGCCCTCGGCGGCCTGACGCTGTCCACGGCAGGCGCGGCCGGAGTCCCCGCCGTCGCGGGCGCAATCGCCCTGGCAGCACTGGTGAGCGTGCGCCAGGTCCTGCCGCCGTCTCACGGCGACGCCCCGACGACCGAGACAGCACCGGCGGGCACACGGGGGTCGACACGGGTGGAGTGACCACGGCTACGCCGAGGAGGCGACGCTGGCGCGCCCGGAGTCCGGGCCGCCGGCATCACTCGCCCAGCCGACGCAACTGCGGGCAGTCGTGCCGCTTGGGGCGGCACCCGCCCCACAGAGAGCGGTCCCGGCGACCGCCGGCAAACGGCACCCGCCCCCGGACGCGCTCACCCGGCGGCCGCTCCCGTGGCCCGGCGGCCTCCCACCGCCGAGGTCGGCCCCCGGCCGCCAGTCCTCGCCTCGCCGCTCAGTGCGGCTCCGGAAGGACCGGTCTCGCGACAGCGCCCGCGGCGACCCAGTCGAGGAGGGTGGCGTAGGACGCGATCATGCGGGTGCGGCTGAAGCGTTCGCGGCTTGCGGTGAGGGACGGGGTGAGGGCGGTGCGGGAGGCTGCCGCTTCCGTCCAGGCCCGGGCGATCGCCGCCGGGTCGGGCGGGGTGACGAAGCCGTGGCCCGCCACGATCGCCGCGCTGTCGCCGACATCGGTGGCGACCGGTACGGCGCCGCACATCATGCCCTCGACCAGGCACAGCGGTGCCGCCTCGCCCCAGGCCGAGGTCAGCGCGACGACGTCGGCACCGGCGTACACGGACTCCATGTCATGTCGGACGCCGAGCAGGTGGACGCGGTCCGTCAGGGTCTGCTGCGGTCCGAACGCGGTCTTGATGTCCGCTTCCAGTCCCGGGTTCGTCGCTGTCATGCCCGCGCCGCACATCAGCACATGCCCGTCGGGCTGCTGCTCGAGCCACTCCCGTGCCGCCCGCAGGAACAGCGGGACGTTCTTCATCGCGTCGTAGCGGGCCGCGAAGACGACCACCGGCGTCGCGGCCGGGATGTCCAAGGAGGCCCGCACCGCCAGCCGCCGGGCCGGGTCGGGCCGGAAGCGCAGCAGGTCCACGCCGTTCGGGATGACGTGCAGCAGCTCGGCCGGGATCCCCGCCGCCTCGTAAGCCGCCCGCGTCGACTCGGCGCAGCACACGCACGCCACCACCCTGCCGTCGGCGATGGCGGCCTTCAGCTCGTCGAGGGCCGCCCCCTGGTTCTCCGGGTCGGAGCGGTGCAGGCAGACCACGACGGGGCGGCGGGGCAGGCCCGCCTGGTTCAGGAGGCGCAGCGGCTGTTCCTTCAGCGAAAGGATCACATCCGCCTCCGCCGTCGCCCTCGCGGTGTCGGCCAGCTCCGGCCCCGTGAAGGTGGCCGGATCGCCGCTTGCGGGAAAGACCCGGCCCAGGGAGGTGACGCCCACGCCCGCCGCGGTCAGCGACCGGTAGCAGGCGTCGTCCTCCATCCGCTGCCGGGTGGCCTCCCGGTGCACCTCGCCATGGAGGCTCAGCACGCGATGCTGCTGGTCACCCTCCTGCAGTCCGAGTACGACATCACTGTGAACGATCCGGGCCCCGCCGGAGAAGAAACCCTCGTAGACCGAGAGCACGTGCAGTCCGCGCCTCGTGGGCATACGACCACCCGCCTTGCACAAATCGAGCCATCCCCCGTGAAGTGCGGGTTAGCCGATATGAGGCGGCATGGACGTTTCGTACGGATGAACTCGGCGTCTCGTGTCGGAGTCGGCTGAATTACCGGGTGGTCTTTCGAAGCGGGCCCGCAACCGGCGCAGCGCCAACCGCAACGCAGAAGGGTCGTCCGATACGACCGGCGCGTCCGGTGTCGCCGACAGGACGCCCGCCTTGATCTGCCAGTCCTCGAAGACTCCGCGGAACAACTGGTGGGTTTCAGGTACGTCCTTCATGCACTCGAAGCTACTGAGAAATGGCTCGCTGCTACCGTCCAATGACATGCGGGAATCACAGACCAATCCGGCGGGCGATCTCCTGCTCCACCTCGGTCAGGCCGCCGACGGGCCGCTGCACGAACGGGTGAAGCGGGCGCTGCGTTCGGCGATCAGGGAGGGCCGGATCGAGGTGGGCACCGCCCTGCCGCCCAGCCGGCAGCTCGCCGCCGACCTCGGCTGTTCGCGCTGGGCGGTGACCGAGGCGTACGGCCAGCTGGTCGCCGAGGGATACCTGGAGGCCCGGACCGGCTCCGCGACCCGGGTGCGCTGGTCGAACAGCGACAGCGACCGCACCGCGCGGCGCGCGCCGCAGCAGGCTCCGGCGGCCCGCTACGACCTGGCGCCGGGCCTGCCGGACCTGCGGGCGTTCCCGCGGCGCCGCTGGGCCGACGCGGTCCGCGCGCAGGCGACGACCGTGGCGTTCACCGAGTTCGGCTACCCGCCGCCCGGCGGCCACCCCCGGCTCAGACGGCTGCTCGCCGAGTACCTGGCCCGCTCCCGCGGCGTCTCCGCGAGCCCCGAGGACGTGACGGTGTGCACGAGCGTGACCGACGGGGTGCGCCGCTTCTGCCAGGCGCTGCGCGCCCGCGGCATCACCGCCGTGGGAGTCGAGGAGCCGGGCTGGACCCGGCTCCGCGACGTGATCCGCGCCGCGGGCCTGGACGTCGTACCCCTGCGCGCGGACGGCGCCGGTCTGCGCACCGACGAGCTCGCCGGGCACCCCGGTCTGAGGGCGGTGCTGGCGTCCCCGGCGCACCAGTTCCCGCTGGGCACCGTGCTCGCCCCGGAGCGGCGCGCGGCCCTGCTGCGCTGGGCCCGCGAGGTGGACGGCGTCGTACTGGAGGACGACTACGACGCCGAGTTCCGCTACGACCGCCGGCCGGTCGCGAGCCTCCAGGGCATGGATCCGTCCCGGGTCGTCCTGTTCAAGTCGCTCAGCAAGATCCTCTCCCCCGCGCTCGGCATCGGATGGATCGTGGCGCCCGCCCGCTGGACCGAACACCTGCACAGGACCGACCAGACGGCGACCCAGCCCCCGCCACTCGACCAGCTGGCCTTCGCCGACCTGCTGGAATCAGGCGGCTACGACCGCCATCTGCGGGGCTGCCGGGGGCGCTACCGCAACCGCCGCGACACCCTCGTCCGGGCGCTCGCCGAGCAGCTGCCGTACGCCCCGGTCTCCGGTGTCGCGGCCGGCCTCCATCTCCTCCTGCGGCTGCCCGCCGCCGTGGACCCGGCGGCCGTGGTCCGGGCGGCGGCCGCCCGCTCGCTGCGCGTGGCCGACCTCGCCGCCTACCACGCCACCGAGGACCACGCCGACCACGGCCTGGTCCTCGGGTACGGCAACCTCGCGGACGGGGCGGTCGAGGAGGCGGTCCTCCGGCTGCGCGAGGCGATCGACGCGTGCCGTCAGCGGTCCTGACCGCCGCAGAACTCCGCCTCGATCACCGCCTGGGTGTGGGCCACGTCCGTCCAGTCCCCGTTGAGGTTGAAGGACAGGGAGTGGCGGCCGTCCGCCGTCGTCACCGCCTCCGAGAGGGAGCCGAAGATGCCGCCCGCGTGGCCCCAGACGTGGACTCCGCAGCTGAGCCTGCGGTCGATGAGGCCGAGGCCGTAGCGGGCGTTCGGCAGGACGTCGGCCTTGACCGTGGTCTTCATCTCCTTCAGCTGCGCGGACGGCAGCAGCCGGCCGGTGAGCAGGGCCCTGAAGAAGCGGTTCAGGTCGGAGGTGTCGGAGATCAACTCGCCCGAACCGTACGCCAGGGACGGGTTCACGGTCGTGACGTCGTACGTCGGGCCCGTGGTGGAGTCCGCGAGTTTGGAGTAGGTACGGCTGCTGGGCTGCGGGAGGGTGACCCGGTTGCCGGGGACCGAGGTGCCGGTCAGGTGGAGCGGGTCGATGATCCGCCGGCGGACCTCCTCGGCGTACGGATGGCCGGTGACCTTCTCGACCACCATCGCGGCCAGCAGGTAGTTCGTGTTGGAGTAGCTCCAGGAGGCACCGGGCTCGAAGAGCGGCTTGTGGCGCATGGCGACCGCCAGTTCGGCCTCGGGCGTCCAGCGGTCATAGCGGTGCTCGGGGAAGCCGTCCTTGCTGAAGTACCACCGTACGAACGTCTCGTCGTTGGTGTAGTCGTAGATGCCGCTGGTGTGGTTGAGGATCTGGCGGACGGTGATCCGGCTGCCGTCGTGGCCGTGGCCGTGGACCGCGCCCGGCAGCCACTTCTCCACCGTGTCGTCCAGCGACAGCCGGCCCTCGGCCTCCAGCTGCAGCACCACCGTCGCGACGAACGTCTTCGTGATGCTTCCCGCCCGGAAGCGGTCCTCGGCCGAACGAGGCTTGCCGGTACGGATGTTGCCCACGCCGGCGGTCGTCGACCAGGTGCCGTGGGCGTCCTTCGCCGTCGCCGTGACGCCGGGAATGCCGTCCTCGACCACGGCTTCGACCGCTCTGCGGGTCGCGTCGTGAGCTCCGGCGCGGGTGGGCCCCGCCGCAAGGGCGGGGCCGGCCAGGGCGGCGGACAGCGCCACCGCGGTGGCCGCCACCAGGGTCGTACGTACGGTCATGTCTTCCCCCATCTCGCTCGCTCGTCGCCGAGCTCGGTCGGGGGAGACAGACCCGGCCGGCGGTGCGGAGGTTGACGCACCGCGAGCCGGTTGAGCCGCTTTCAGCCCTTCTTGAGCACCAGTTCCGTGTTGCGGTCCTCCGGGTCGCCGGCGAGCGTCGCGCTGCGGCCGGGGACGTTGTACGACAGCTCGCGGTACAGGGCGGCCAGGCCCGTCTGGGTGAGGTCGGCGAAGTCCGTGCGGTGCGGGGCCGCGGACTCGACGAGGGTGGTGAACAGGGAGAGGGTGCCGTCCTTGTTGTCGGCGATCTCGATGACGCGGGCCAGCTGCGGGTAGTCCACGTGCGAGGCGGTCGAGATCTCCCAGAACGAGCGGCCGTTGGACGCCTTGTGCGGGGTGATGTCGTTGCGGTGGATGTGGCCGTTCACCCAGGCGACGACGTTGGAGTGGCTGCCGAGGAGGGCGACGAGCTCCTCGCCGCCGTGCCGCCGCTCGTTGGGGCGGGCCGGGTCCACGATGCCCGTGTTGTCCATCGTCTTGCTGGTGTGGTGGCTGAAGACGATGGCGTGCGAGTCCTTGTTGTCCTTCAGCTGCTTGTCGAGCCACTTCAACTGGGCGGTGCCGATGGAGCCCTCGTAGTGGCCGCCCGGGTCGGTGGTGTCGAGGCTGATGCCGATGACGTCGTCGGCGATGCGGAAGGTGTAGTACTGGGTGCCGGCGTCGAGGTTGGCGCTGGAGTAGCCGTGTCCGACCGGGCCGTTGCCGCGGTACGCCGGGTCGAGGTGGGCCTTCAGGTAGTCGGCAGGGGTGTACGGGGCCCGGCGCTCGTCCGGGGTGACCGAGCGCATGGCGCGGGTGTGGGCCTTGAGGAAGTCCCGGAACGCCGTCCCCCGCGGGTCCTTGGCGTTCGCGATGCTGTCCTGCAGCTTCTTCGCCTCGGCGGCGGACAGCGACATCAGCTTCCTGCCGCCGACCGCGTACTCGGCGAGCCAGGAGTCGCCGTGGCCGTAGCAGCCGAGCGGCATCGCGTCGTGGTTGCCGACGGTGGAGTACCAGGGCAGCGTCAGGCCGGGGCTGCGGACCTCGCGGATCGCGGCGGCCAGGAAGCCCTGGAGGTGCGGGAAGCCGAGCTGCTTGTCGCCGTCGCGGACGGTGGAGTCGGGCTGCCAGTACAGCTTGAGACCGCTGTTCTGGACGCCCTCGTAGTGCCGCGGATCGCCGGAGTTGGGAGTGATGCGCCCGCCGCTCATGATCTTCAGGAACCATTCGAGCTCGGACTTGGCGTTGTTGTCCGTGTTGTCGCCGGTGGTCATCGCGAAGTGCAGCGGGGAACCGGTGACGGGGGCGCCGCGCAGTGCGTTGATCCGCTCGACGAGCGAGATGGCGCCCTGCACGGTCAGCGCCTCCTGGGGGCGCCAGGCGTGCCGGTCCGTGGAGCGCAGGTACTCCAGGCGCATCGGGTGCTGGGAGTCGATCAGATGCAGGTCGGTGAGCTGTACGAACGCGGCGAGCGCGGTACGGCGGCCGGCGCGGCCCGACTTGGGGGCGGCGAGCTCGCTGCGCACGACGCGGGTCCAGCCGGGGCCGTCGCCGAGGCGGCGGAAGCCGGAGGAGGTGCGCGGGGCGGCGACCGTGGCGAGGGTGGTGCCCTTGGTGTAGGGCGCGAGGGGGGCGGCCGGGGCCCTGCGGGACTGCGCCACGACCCGGGTGGTGTCGGTGGCGGCCTGGCTGTCGGTGGGCCGCAGGGCGTAGCCGACGCCTGCGGAGACGGCCGCCGCGCCGGTGGCGGCGAGGACGGTACGGCGATTGATCGCCGGGCTGGTGGCGGCGACAGAGCGTATGCGCGACATGGCGCGATCTCCCCGAGTGGCAACGCGTCGGCAGTGGTCGCGGGCTGTTTCGCTGTCGCGAACAACCCGCTCGCTCTGGATGGTTGGCACCGGGAATGACCTGCTGGTGAACGAGGCGGCAACGGGCAACGCCGATCACCGTACGTGGATCTTGGGCCACCCTCCGCGTTCACGACCGCTCGTCGGGCGGCCCGGGGGCGGTCACTCCGCGTTCATCTTTCTGGGTACTGCAAGCAGTTCACCCGCCCCGTCGCCGGCCGCTCCCGCCACAGTGCCAGCCCCACGTCGACCAGTGCGACCCGGCACAGTTCAGGCACCGCGTCCAGGGGATGCCAGGCCGCCATGTCCGTCGAGCCGCCGATCTCGTGGCGGAGTTCACCGCCGGCCACGCGGCCCTCGTAGACCAGACGGATGCCGTGGTGGTCGACGGAGCGGCCGAAGGGGCGAGGGGCCGTGCGGCGGATCGAGTCCACGCCCAGGAGGGCGGTGAGGTCGACGTGGTAGCCGGTCTCCTCCTCCACCTCCCTGACGGCGGCGTCGTAGGGGTCCTCGCCGTGTTCCACGCCGCCGCCGGGCAGGGTCCACTCGGGGCGGCCCCGGTCGTCGGTCCAGCGGGCCAGGAGGAGTTGGTCGTCGCGGACGCATATGGCGTAGGCCGCCACCCTCAGTTTCCTGCGCACGTAGGGACGTTAGTCCGGAACCGCCGGTTCATTTAGCACTATTGGGGACTCATCCCCGTAAAGGGAATAGGGGGTTTTCCCCATACGTCCATATCGTTTCGGTCAACACTTCCCAAACAACTGTCCCTTGGGTAAAGCTGTGCGCTCGTCCGGCACTGAAATCTTCACTCCTAGGGATGCCGATGACCCTCACCCCCCTGAGACCAGTGGCCCGAATAGCCGTGGCCGCCGGTCTTGTCGCCGCCCTCTCCGCGGCCGGGCCGATACCCATGGCCTTCTCCGCCGACGCGCCGTCCCCGGGCTCCACCGCCCCCTCCGACGGCAGCGTCAAGTCCGCGCAGGAAAAGCTCGGTTCCGACGATGCGGACCTGCTCGCCGAGGCCAAGGCCGACGGCGCCAAGAACGTCACGATGATGATCGCCACCGCCCCGGGGCAGACCGAGCAGGTCGCCGGGAAGCTGGACGCGGTCAAGGGCGGCTCGGTCGGCCGGACGTACGACAAGCTCGGCTACGTCCGCGCCACCGTCCCCACCGCGAAGGCGGACGCGGCCATCGCCGCCGCCGCGAAGCTCTCCTCCGTGCACGGCATCGACCTGCGCAAGGAGATACCCCTGGACGACCCGAGCGCGACGGGCGGCGCCAAGTCCGCCTCGGGCACGGTCAGTTACCCCGCTCCGGACAAGAACACCCCCGCCGAGAACCCGTACAACCCGTCCTTCGAGACGGGCGCCGTCGACTTCGTGAAGGACCACCCGAAGGCGGACGGCCGCGGCGTCACCATCGGCATCCTGGACTCCGGTGTCGACCTCGGTCACCCGGCGCTGCAGAAGACCACCACCGGTGAGCGGAAGATCGTCGACTGGGTGACGGCGACCGACCCGATCGTCGACAGTGACGCCACCTGGCGCCCGATGGTGACCTCGGTCTCCGGGCCCACCTTCACCTACGGCGGCAAGACCTGGACGGCGCCCGCCGGGTCGTACCAGGTCAGCACCTTCAGCGAGGCCGCCACCGCGGGCGGCGACGCGAAGGGCGACGCCAACCGGGACGGGGACACCACGGACAAGTGGGGCGTCCTCTACGACGCCGCCGCCGGGACTGTCACCGTCGACCTGAACAACAACTACGACTTCAGCGACGACACGCCGATGAAGCCGTACAAGGACGGCTACCAGATCGGTTACTTCGGGACCGACAACCCGGCCACCGACGTCGTGGAGCGCCAGCCGTTCGTCGTGCAGATCCGCAAGGACGTGCCGATGGACCCGTACGGCGGCGACTGGGTCGGCAAGAAGGCCGACTTCGTCAACATCGGCGTCATCGAGTCCGAGCACGGCACGCACGTCGCCGGGATCACCGCCGCCAACGGCCTGTTCGGCGGGAAGATGAACGGCGCGGCACCCGGCGCGAAGATCGTCTCCTCCCGTGCCTGCACCTGGACCGGCGGCTGCACCAACGTCGCGCTCACCGAGGGCATGATCGACCTGGTCGTGAACCGCGGGGTCGACATCGTCAACATGTCCATCGGCGGTCTGCCGGCGCTCAACGACGGCAACAACGCGCGCGCCGAGCTGTACACGCGGCTCATCGACACCTACGGCGTGCAGCTGGTGATCTCGGCGGGCAACTCCGGCCCCGGCGCGAACACCATCGGCGACCCGGGTCTGGCCGACAAGGTGATCTCCGTGGGCGCCGCCATCTCCAAGGCGACCTGGGCCTCCAACTACGGCTCGGTCGTGGAGAAGAAGTACGCGATGATGCCCTTCTCCTCCCGCGGCCCGCGTGAGGACGGCGGTTTCACGCCGACCCTCGTCGCGCCGGGTGCCGCCATCAACACCACCCAGACCTGGCTGCCGGGCTCCCCGGTCGCCGAGTCGGGCTACTCACTGCCGGCCGGCTACTCCATGCTGCAGGGCACGTCCATGGCCTCCCCGCAGGCCACGGGCGCGAGCGCGCTGCTGCTGTCGGCCGCCAAGCAGAAGGGCATCGAGCTCAAGCCCGCGACGCTGCGTACGGCACTCACCTCGACGGCCCGTCACATCAAGGGCGTTCAGGCCTACGAGGAGGGCGCGGGCCGCATCGACATCGTCGACGCCTGGGACGCGATCCGCGACGGCGCCACCGCGAATGACTACACCGTGAAGGCCCCGGTCGACACCGCGCTCGACCAGGCGCTGAAGACGCCGGGCTTCGGCACCGGCCTGTACGACCGCGAGGGCGGCCTCAAGGCGGGTGACAGGAAGACGTACGACGTCACCATCACCCGGACCTCCGGCTCCGCGAAGGCCGTCTGGCACGAGCTGAGCATCGAGAACAACGCCGGTGACACCTTCCGGATCGTCGGCAAGGACTGGGTGAAGCTGCCGCTGAACCAGCCGGTCACCGTCAAGGTGCAGGCGAACCCGAGGTCCGTGGGGATCAAGAGCGCGATCCTCGACGTCAATGATCCGGGCACCGAGGGCGTCGACAAGCAGATCCTCGCCACGGTCGTGGTCTCGACGCCGGTGAAGTACACCTTCACGGCCTCGAACACGGTGCAGCGCAACAGCACGCAGTCGTACTTCGTGACCGTGCCGGCGGGCGCCAAGTCCCTCGAGGTCGCCATGAGCGGGCTGCAGGACAAGAGCCAGACCCGGTTCATCGCCATCCACCCGTACGGCACTCCGGTCGACAACACGGGCACCCCGTACTGCTACCCGAACTACCTCGACGGCAACGGCTGCAAGCCCGACGTGCGTGCGTACGCGGACCCGCAGGCCGGTGTCTGGGAGATCGAGGTCGAGTCGCGCCGTACCTCGCCGCTGCTCGACAACCCGTACAAGCTGGACGTCGCCGTCCTCGGCGCGTCCTTCGACCCGCAGACCGTGACCGTCCCCGAGGCCAAGGTCGGTACCCCGGCCGCCGTCTCCTGGAAGGTGACGAACAAGCTCGCCGCGCTCGACGGCAAGCTGGTCGGCGGCCCGCTCGGCTCGTCCAAGACGGCCCGCCCGACCATCAAGGAGGGCGAGACGCAGACCACCACGGTCGACGTGCCCGCGGGCGCCAAGTCGCTGGACGTCGCGATCGGCAACGTCTCGGACGCCTCCGCCGACCTCGACCTGGTGGTGAAGAACGCGGCCGGCACGGTCGTCGGTCAGTCCGCCGACGGCGACTCGGAGGAGGCGGTCTCCATCGCCTCGCCCGCCGCCGGCACGTACACCATCGAGGTCGCGGGCTACTCGGTCCCGTCCGGCTCCACCGCGTACGACTACCGGGACGTCTTCTTCTCCGCGTCCCTGGGCACCGTCAGCGTCGACGAGTCGGCGCCGGTGAAGCTCGGCACGGGCGAGTCGGCGACCGTCTCCGGCAGCGTCACCGCCGCGGCGGCCGCTCCTGAGGGCCGTGAGTTCTTCGGCCAGGTCCAGCTGGTGAACGCACGCGGCACGGCCGCGGGCACCGGCAGCGTGAAGATCGAGAAGGTCACTCCGTAGCCGGTGCTACGGCGGTGAGGGCGGGCGTCCGTACGGGCGCCCGCCCTTTTCCGTCGGCGGGGGACGTCAGCGGGCCGCGTCAGCAGGTGACCTCGGCCGATTCGGGCAGCGCACGGGCGAGCCCGGCGCGTTCGCGGGCGATCGACTTCTCGCCGACGATCACGTAGTCCGGGACGGTGGACTGCGGCGGCACGGCCACCAGGATGTGGTCACCCTTGTGGAGCGCCTTGCGGAGGGTCTCGTCCTCGATCAGCAGGGTGATCTCCTTCCCGGACTTCTCCGGCTCGGACTTCTCCGGCTTGTACGAGCGGGTCACGTCCAGGGTGATCCGCTCCTGCCCGGCGGTCCCGTGGACCGGCTGCACCGCCGCCACCTCGCCCTCGGCGACCAGGCGGGTGCAGGCGAGGTAGCCGGGGCTGGAGAAGGCCGAGCCGGCCTTGGCGTTCCCGTCCGCCTTGGAGGCCGCCGAGTCGGCGCTGCCGCCGGACATGGTGTCGGCGCCGCTGCCGTCGTGCACCACCAGCCAGCCCAGCCCCGACAGCACGGTCGCGACGGCGGCCACGGCGAGCGAGCCGAAGGCGAAGCTGCGTGCCCGGCGCCAGTCCCGCGGCGCCCGTACCGGAGCGGGCGTCCGCTCCGGGCGCGGCTCCTCGGCCAGCGCGTCCCCGATGATCCCGAGCTGCCGGCGCAGCAGCGCCACATCGGCCGTCGCCCTGCGGTGCTCGGCCGCGAAGGCGGCGTCCGCGCGGGCCTCCTCCGGCGGCTCCTCGCCGGTGATCGCGGCCATCAGCGCATCGATGCTGTTGTGTTCGGCGGTCATCTCACACCACCTCGTCCTCGTGCAGGCGGGCGCGCAGTGCCCGTACCGCCGTGTGCAGCCTGCTCTTGACCGTGCCCTCCGGGATGCCGAGCTCGTCGGCTATCGAGCGGACGGGCAGGTCCGCGTAGAAGCGCAGGACGAGGACCTGGCGCTGGGAGTCGGGGAGCTCGTCGAGGCCCTGGGCGACGGCCAGGGAGAGCAGGCTGGTGTCCTCTCCGGACGGGTGCTCCAGCTGGCGCAGGGAGGCGAGCCGCTCACCGATCCGCTCCTGCCGCTTCTTGGCCCGGTGCCAGTCCATGGCCAGGTTGGAGGCGACGACGGCCGCCCATGCGGAGACGTCGCGCGGGGCCTCGTACCCCTTCGCCGCCCGCTCCAGCAGCCGCAGACGGACCTGCTGCACCCCGTCCGGCAGGTCCGTCTGCGGCACCCCGCCCAGTGCGAGCACCGCCCGCACCCGGCGTTCCTGAGCCGCGTCCAGAGGATCGCCATGATCGTCCCCCTGGCCACGGCGGGCCTTTCTGCGCAGCACAAGCCACCCCCTCACCGCGTTTCCTCTACGACGCCGGAGCGCCCGGAAACGTTCGGCCGATCCCGGAGAAATTCGTCCAGAGGTGTACGTCACACCGTCCGGCAGTCCACTCCTCGGGCATGGAGCGCAAAGAATTGGACAGGCGGACCCCGGTCGGCCGCATGATGGAAAAGCCGCAGACACGCACGTACACGTGGAACACACAGAGGGAGTCGCTGTGAGGGTCGGAATCGTCGGAGCCACCGGACAGGTCGGCACGGTCATGCGCAGGATCCTCACGGAGCGGAACTTCCCCGTCACCCAGCTGCGCCTGTTCGCCTCCGCGCGCTCGGCGGGCTCGGTCCTGGACGGCGTGACCGTGGAGGACGCGGCGACCGCCGACTACACCGGCCTGGACATCGTGCTGTTCTCCGCGGGCGGCGCGACCTCGAAGGCGCTGGCCGAGAAGGTCGCAGCGCAGGGCCCCGTCGTGATCGACAACTCCTCCGCCTGGCGCAAGGACCCCGAGGTCCCGCTGGTCGTCTCCGAGGTGAACCCGCACGCGGTCACGGACCGCCCCAAGGGCATCATCGCCAACCCGAACTGCACCACGATGGCCGCGATGCCGGTCTTGAAGGTGCTGCACGCGGAGGCGGGCCTGGAGGCGCTGGTCGTCGCCACCTACCAGGCGGTGTCCGGTTCCGGCCTCGCGGGCGTGGCGGAGCTGCACGGCCAGGCGCAGAAGGTGATCGCCGACGCGGACAAGCTGACGCACGACGGCTCGGCGGTCGACTTCCCGGAGCCCGGCGTCTACAAGCGCCCCATCGCCTTCAACGTCCTCCCCTTCGCGGGCAACCTCGTCGAGGACGGCCTGAACGAGACGGACGAGGAGCAGAAGCTCCGCCACGAGTCCCGCAAGATCCTGGAGATCCCCGAGCTCAAGGTCTCCGGCACCTGCGTCCGCGTCCCGGTCTTCTCCGGCCACTCCCTCCAGGTCAACGCCCGCTTCGCCCGTCCGATCTCCCCGGAGCGCGCGACGGAGCTGCTGGCGGGCGCCCCGGGCGTCGCGCTCTCCGAGATCCCGACCCCCCTCCAGGCCGCCGGCCAGGACCCGTCCTACGTCGGCCGCATCCGCCGTGACGAGACCGTCGACAACGGCCTCGCGCTCTTCATCTCCAACGACAACCTCCGCAAGGGCGCGGCCCTGAACGCGGTACAGATCGCGGAGCTGGTGGCGGCGGAGCTGAAGGGCTGAGGCCTCCTGACCTCGTAGAGGAAACAGCCGTATTCGACGGCCCGGACGTGGACGAGCGCCACGGACGGGTCGTCGAACGCGTCGCGGAAGGCACGGTTCTTCGCCCCCGCCGCCCCTACCCGTCCCTTCCCCAGGGGCTGCCGCCCCTTCCCCAGGGGCTGCCGCCCCTTCGGCCCCGCCAGGGGCTCCGCCCCTGTACCCCGGCGGGGACTGCGTCCCCTGCACCCCGCTTCGGGGCTCCGCCCCGGACCCCGATCGGCCTGAACGGCCTCGTCCTCAAACGCCGGACGGGCTGAAAATGCCCGGCTCGTGCCCAGCCATCAGGGGCGCGCCCTTCAGACGCCGGTCCGCATCATCCAGCCCGTCCGGCGTTTGAGGACGAGGCCCCTTAAGGGCCGAAAGCGGGGGTCTGGGGCGGCAGCCCCCGGACGCGAGCCGCAGCGGGCCCGCACTTCACCCGGCCCGACCGTCGGAGGCCACCATCGGGAAAACCCTCGTCGCCCTCCCCCCGGTCCCGTGGAAGGATGGTTGAACCGACACATGACGAGGAGATGACCGCGTGCCTGGCACAAACCTGACCCGCGAAGAGGCGCAGCAGCGGGCGAAGCTGCTCACCGTTGACTCGTACGAGATCGATCTCGACCTCTCCGGCGCGCAGGAGGGCGGCACCTACAGGTCTGTGACGACGGTGCGCTTCGACGTGGCCGAGAACGGGGCCGAGTCCTTCATCGACCTGGTGGCCCCCACCGTCCACGAGGTGACGCTGAACGGCGACGCCCTCGACCCCGCCGAGGTCTTCAAGGACTCGCGGATCGCCCTCCCGGAGCTGCTCGAGGGCCGTAACATCCTTCGGGTCGTCGCCGACTGCGCGTACACCAACACCGGTGAGGGGCTGCACCGCTTCGTCGACCCGGTGGACCAACAGGCCTATCTCTACACCCAGTTCGAGGTCCCGGACGCCCGCCGCGTGTTCGCGTCGTTCGAGCAGCCCGACCTCAAGGCGACCTTCCAGTTCACGGTGAAGGCGCCCTCCGGCTGGACCGTCATCTCCAACTCGCCGACGCCCGAGCCCAAGGACGACACCTGGGTCTTCGAGCCGACGCCGCGGATCTCGTCGTACATCACGGCGCTGATCGTCGGCCCGTACCACTCCGTGCACAGCGTGTACGAGAAGGACGGGCAGTCCGTGCCGCTCGGCATCTACTGCCGGCCCTCGCTCGCCGAGTTCCTGGACTCCGACGCGATCTTCGAGGTCACCCGGCAGGGCTTCGAGTGGTTCCAGGAGAAGTTCGACTACGCGTACCCGTTCAAGAAGTACGACCAGCTGTTCGTGCCGGAGTTCAACGCGGGCGCGATGGAGAACGCGGGTGCGGTGACGATCCGGGACCAGTACGTGTTCCGCTCCAAGGTCACCGACGCGTCGTACGAGCTGCGCGCGGAGACCATCCTGCACGAGCTGGCGCACATGTGGTTCGGCGACCTGGTCACCATGGAGTGGTGGAACGACCTGTGGCTGAACGAGTCGTTCGCCACGTACACGTCGATCGCGTGCCAGTCGTACCACCCCGAGTCGCGCTGGCCGCACTCCTGGACCACCTTCGCCAACTCGATGAAGACGTGGGCCTACCGGCAGGACCAGCTGCCCTCCACCCACCCGATCATGGCCGAGATCAACGACCTGGACGACGTCCTGGTCAACTTCGACGGCATCACCTACGCCAAGGGCGCCAGCGTCCTGAAGCAGCTCGTCGCGTACGTCGGCATGGACGAGTTCTTCGGTGGTGTGCAGGCGTACTTCAAGCGCCACGCGTACGGCAACACCCGCCTGTCCGACCTGCTGGGCGCGCTGGAGGAGACCTCCGGCCGCGATCTGAAGAACTGGTCGGAGAAATGGCTCCAGACGGCGGGCATCAACGTCCTGCGGCCCGAGATCGAGACGGACGCCGCCGGTGTCGTCACCTCCTTCGCCATCCGCCAGGAGGCCCCGGCGCTCCCCGCCGGCGCCAAGGGCGAGCCGACGCTCCGCCCCCACCGCATCGCGGTCGGCCTGTACGAACTCGACGAGGACAGCGGCAAGCTGGTGCGTGACGAGCGCATCGAGCTGGACGTCGACGGTGAACTGACCGCCGTGCCGCAGCTGGTGGGCAGGCGCCGCCCGGCCGTCGTCCTGCTCAACGACGACGACCTGTCGTACGCCAAGGTCCGGCTCGACGAGAAGTCCCTGGCGTTCGTGACCGAGCACCTGGGTGACTTCGAGTCGTCGCTTCCCAGGGCCCTGTGCTGGGCCTCCGCCTGGGACATGACGCGGGACGCGGAGCTCGCGACCCGCGACTACCTCTCGCTGGTCCTGTCGGGCATCGGCAAGGAGTCCGACATCGGTGTCGTGCAGTCGCTGCACCGCCAGGTGAAGCTGGCGATCGACCTGTACGCCGACCCGGCGGCCCGTGAGGCCCTGCTCACCCGCTGGACCGACGCCACGCTGGCCCATCTGCGCGCGGCCGAGCCGGGCGGCGACCACCAGCTGGCCTGGGCGCGGGCGTTCGCGGCGACCGCCAGGACCCCGGAGCAGCTGGACCTGCTGGAGGCGCTGCTCGACGGTTCGCAGACGATCGAGGGCCTGGTCGTCGACACCGAGCTGCGCTGGGCGTTCGTGCAGCGGCTGGCCGCGGTGGGCCGCTACGACGAGGCGGAGATCGCCGGCGAGTACGAGCGGGACAAGACGGCCGCGGGCGAGCGCCATGCGGCCACTGCCCGTGCCGCCCGGCCGACCGTGGAGGCGAAGGCGGAGGTCTGGGCGCAGGTCGTGGAGTCCGACAAGCTGCCGAACGCCGTCCAGGAGGCGGTCATCGGCGGCTTCGTCCAGACCGACCAGCGTGAGCTGCTCGCCCCGTACGCCGAGAAGTACTTCGAGGTGGTCAAGGACATCTGGGACTCCCGCTCGCACGAGATCGCCCAGCAGATCGCCGTCGGCCTCTACCCGTCCGTCCAGGTCTCGCAGGAGACCCTGGACCGGACGGACGCCTGGCTCGCCTCCGCCGAGCCCAGCGCAGCCCTGCGGCGACTGGTCTCCGAGTCCCGGTCGGGAGTGGAGCGGGCGCTGAAGGCGCAGGCGGCTGACGCGCAGGCGTAGTCGTCCGCGGGATGACGAGAACGAGGGCGCCCGGTGTCACACCGGGCGCCCTTCGCTCGTCATCACCGCGGGACCATCCCGCCCGTCACGTTGACGAAGGTGCCGGTGATGCCGGCCGCATGGTCGGAGGCGGCGAACACGGCCGTGGCGGCGATGTCCGCGAGGGTCGGGTTGCGGCGGGTCATGCGCATGGTCGCGAGGTTGTCGATGATCCCCTGGACGGCGGCTTCGTCGATGGCCGGGTTGACCGCGGAGAGCTTCTCGACGGTGAAGGTCTCGGGTACGCCGGCCGCCCACAGACCCACGGCGCGCACCCCGCGCGGACCGCACTCCAGGGCCAGGTTGCGGACGAGCGTGTCGATGGCGGCATCGGCGGGTCCCGTGCCGCCCATCATCGGACTGCCGTGCGCGGAGCCGCTGTTGAGGGTGAGGATCACGCCGGAGCCACGCTCGGCCATGCGGCGGGCGGCACCGCGGGCGGTGATGAAGTTGGCGCGGACACCGTTGAGGACGGGCCGCAGGAAGTCGTCCACGGGCATGTCGGTGAGCGGGGCGCCCTGCACATCGCCGCGGGTGACGAGGTTGAACGAGATGTCGACGTCCCCGACGCCCGCGAGGTGCTCCTCGACGGCCGCCTCGTCGAGGGCGTCCACGACGGCGACCTCGGCGTCCTTGATGTCGGCGGCCACGGCCTCCAGCGTCTTCCGGGTCCGTCCGACCAGGTGGACGCGGGCGCCCTCGGCGGCGAAGGCGCGGGCGACGGCACCGCCGATCGAGCCGCCGGCGCCGTAGATGATCGCGGTCTTGTCGGTGAGCAGCATGGTGATCTCCTCGGTGGAGCTGTTCCGTATCGGTCGGTCATACAGACGCACCGCGCCCCGATCAGTCATCGGTCGTCACAGCCGCAGCGGCAGTCCGAAGGCCGGGAACAGATGCGGCTCGAAGGACGTGATCTCCACGATCCGGTCGTCGGCGTCGAAGCGCAGGACGTCGAGGACCTGGGCGCGGTGGACGTGGGTACCGGGTCTGCGGACGTAACCGCCCGCTGCGAGCTGCCCGTTGGCGCGGGCGGGGAGATGGCGCCAGTGGCCGAAGAACATGGGGGAGGCGGGGTCGAGGGTGGGGCGCAGGAACTCGACGAGGGCGTCCCGGCCGGTGAACCAGAAGGGGTTGGGCGGCATGGTGAGCGTGACGTCCTTGCTGAGCAGGTCGGTCATCGCGGCGAAGTCGAGCTGCTCGGCGGCGGTCATGTACCGCTGCAGCACGGTGCGTTGGGCCTCCGTCGGCTCGCCCGCGCTCCACTCCGCGCGCTGCCCGGGCAGGTGGTCGCGGAGGGTGGGGCGGGCGCGCTGCAGGGCGCTGTTGGCGGACGCCACGGTCAGGTCCAGGGCCTCGGCGGTCTCGGCGGCGGTGAGGCCCAGCACGTCCCGCAGGATCAGCACGGCCCGCTGGCGGGGCGGGAGGTGCTGGATGGCGGCGAGGAAGACCAGCTCCAGGGTCTCGCGGGAGACGGCGGCGACGTCCGGCCGGTCCTCCTCCGCCGTGGGCAGCTCGTCGTCCGGGTAGGGCTGGAGCCAGGTGATGCGGGCAGGGGCCTCGCCGGTGCCGTGGTTCATGCCGGGGATCGGCTCGTAGCGCTGCGGGCGGCGGGCGGTGCGGCGCTGGAAGTCCAGGCAGGCGTTGGTGGCGATGCGGTACAGCCAGGTGCGGGCACCGGCGCGCCCCTCGAAGGACTCCCTGGCCCGCCAGGCCCGCAGGAACGTCTCCTGCACCAGGTCCTCGGCGTCGTCGTAGGAGCCCGTCATGCGGTAGCAGTGGACGTGGATCTCCCGGCGGTGGGACTCGGTGAGGGTGGCGAAGTCGGCTTCGGTGAGGGGGATTTCCGTAACGGCTTTCGCTGTTACGGATTTCGGTGTCACGGAAGGCTCGGCGGGCCCCTGGGGTTCCTTCGCGGTGTCGCGGGCGGTCCGGGCGACCCGCCGCAGCCGCGCCACGGCGGCCGACAGGTCGGCCACCCCGGAGTACAGGACCGACGGCGGCTGCGGTGTGAGTTCCTGCACCTGCCGCCCGATGTCGTCGATCAGGCGCTGCACACTGGCCCCCGTCCCGGTCCCCTGCCGCTCCCGGTACGCCTTCTGCCGGCATGCGGCCGAGCAGTACACGGAGCTGCGGCCGGTGCGGCCCGCCCGTGCGGGGAGCGGTCTGCCGCAGCTGGCACAGGTGTCGACGACCACGGGCACCTCCGGGGTGGTGAAGGCATTGCGTCACGCGGGGACGGTGTGACGCTATCGCGATACGGGGACCCGAGGGGGGCCTCCGGTCACGCCGGTGCGGACGGCCGGGTGAGGTGGGTGCGGGCGACCTTGCGGAAGGCGGACACCAGACGGCTGCGGTCGCCGGCGCGGGTGGCGAGGGCGACCTGGCTGGGCTCGACGCCGTGCAGCGGGATCGCGGTGACGTCGGGGCGCAGGCGGGCGCCGGGCGGGTAGGCCGTGATGACGAGGGCCTCCCCGGAGGCGACGACCTCGAACTTGTCCTCCAGGTCGAGGATCTCGGGGCCATCGGGCACGGGGCGGCCGTCCGGCCGGGGTTCCAGGCGCCAGAAGGACGCCCAGGCGGGGTCGGCGCCGGTGATGCGGGGCATCGGTTCGCCCGCGATGTCGTCGAGGGTGACGGACTCCTTGCCGGCCAGGCGGTGGTCGACGGGGACCACCACGGCCCTGGGCTCGTCGTAGAGGACGGTCACCTCCAACTGGTCGGTGGCGAAGGGCAGTCGGGTCACCACGGCGTCCACCCGGCGTTCGAGCAGCGCGGCGCGCGCCCCGTCCCAGCGCAGATGCCGGCTGCGTACGTCGGCGTCCGGATGCCGACGCCGCAGCTCGCGCACGGCGGAGGTGACGATCAGGCCGCTGGTGAAGCCGACGGTGAACCGGCTGGGCTCGGCGGCGGCCAGGGCCTCGGCCGCGGCCTGCTCGGCGGCGCCCAGCAGCGCCCTGGCACGCGGCAGGAACACCTCGCCGGCCTCAGTGAGCCGGGTGCCGCGCGGGGTGCGGTCCAGCAGCCGGGCGCCGAGCCGGTGTTCCAGGGCCGCGATCTGCCGGCTGAGGGACGGCTGGGTGATGTGCAGGGCCTCGGCGGCACGCCCGAAGTGGCGGTGCTCGGCCACGGCGGTGAAGTACCGGACCAGACGAAGGTCGAGGTCAGCCATGCATCCACCTTACTCACCTGCGGTGATGCCCGAACCGTATTGCTCGATGCGGAACAGGCTTTGGACGCGGCCACCGTGCCCTTCGGAGGATGGAGGCACATCCACTCACCACCCTCGAAGGGCTGCACCATGCGCGTATTCGTCACGGGCGCGACCGGTTTCATCGGCTCCGCGGTCGTCCGCGAACTCCTCGACGCCGGGCACCAGGTCACAGGGCTGGCCCGCTCCGACGCCTCCGCCGAGGCGCTGCGGGCCGCCGGAGCCGAGGTGCGCCGGGGGGACCTCACCGACCCGGCAGGTCTCGCCGAGGGGGCGGCCGCGGCCGACGCCGTCGCCCACCTCGCCTTCATCCACGACTTCTCGGGGACCTATGACTTCGCCGGCGCGTGCGCGACGGACCTGCGGGCCGTCGAGGTGATCGGGGCGGCGCTGGAGGGCTCGGACAGGCCCTTCGTGATGTCCTCCGGAACGGCACTGCTGCAGCCGGGAAGGTTCAGCACCGAGGAGGACACGGCCCCGCCGGAGTCGTTCGGGGCGGTCCGCGCACGCAGCGAGGACGCGGCCGTCGCACTGGCCGACCGCGGGGTCAGGTCGGCGGCCGTCCGGTTCTCCCCGACGGTGCACGACCGGGGGGACAAGGGCTTCGTCTCGATGCTGATCGCCACCGCCCGTGAGAAGGGCTTCGCAGCCTACGTCGGTGACGGCGCCAACCGCTGGCCGGCCGTGCACCGCACGGACGCGGCCCGTCTGGTCCGCCTCGCCCTGGAGTCGGCGCCCGCGGGTACCCGACTGCACGCCGTGGGCGAGGAGGGCGTCCCGTTCCGGGCCATCGCCGCCGTCATCGGCCGCCACCTGGACGTCCCGGTCAGGAGCATCACCGCCGAGGAGGCACCCGCCCACTTCGGCTGGCCGGCCCACGTCGTCGGCCTCGACGTACCGGCCTCGAACGCGCTGACCCGCAAGTGGCTCGGCTGGGAGCCGACGGGGCCCGGTCTGATCGAGGACCTGGAGGAGGGGCACTACTTCAGCGCGTGACGGCGGGCGCCGCCTCGGAAAGCTCCCCCGCCACCTCCCGCAGCGCCCCGAGCACCCGCCCCACGACCGCCCCCTCCCCGGCCCCTTTCCGTACGGCCGCCACCACATGCCGTCGGGGCCGGTCCTCCGTCAGCCGCCGCATCGCGACGCCCTCCCTCGCCACGACCGCCATCCGCGGCACCAGCGCGACCCCCATCCCGGCCTCCACCATCGCCAGGATCGCCGTCCACCCGGCCGCCGAATGCCCCTGCACGGGGCTGAACCCGGCCGCCTCGCAGGCCCCGAGGGTGATGTCCGACCAGGGCCCGCTGCCGCCGAAGATCCACGGCTCCCCGGCGAGGTCGGCCAGCCGCAGCCCGTCGGCGGCGGCGAGCGGGTGGTCGCGGGGCAGGGCGAGGTCGAGGGGGTCGGCGAGCAGCGGGACGCGGGTGAAGCGGGGATCGGCGGCGGTCGGGGCCTGGGCGGCGAGGGAGAGCGCGAGGTCGACGTCGCCTGCGGCCAGCAGTTCGTACGCCTCCCCCGCCTCCGCCTCCCGCACCCGTACGCTCACTCCCGGGTACCGGGTGCGCAGCACCCGTACGGCAGGCACGACCAGAGCGGGTACGGCCGTGGAGAAGGCGCCGACCCGCACCTCGCCGGCCTCGCCCTGGGTGTAGGCCGCCAACTCGGCGTCGGCGCGCTCCAGTTGCTCGAACACGGCCTCGGCGTGCCGCAGCACCAGCCGCGCCGCGTCCGTCAGCCGCACCCGCCGCCCCTGCGCCTCCAGCAGGGGCACCCCGAGCTGCCTGGCCAGGTTGGTCAGCTGCTGGGACACCGCGGAGGGCGTCATCCGCAGCGCCTCGGCGGTCGCGGTGACCGTCTCCCGCTCCCTGAGCGTCCGCAGGATCTGCAGCTTCCGGATGTCCCACTCGACCATGGCGGCAACCTATACGGCGGCGCCCAGCACCACCCCGCCGAGGATCAGCGCCATGCTCAGGGCCTGCGGCGGGCCGACCTGCTCACCCAGCACCGCCCAGGACAGCAGGGCCACGCACACCGGCTGCAGGTGGTAGACCGTCCCCGCCCGGGCCGCACCGATCAGGCCGATCGCCTTGTTCCAGGCGAAGAACGCGACGACGGAGGAGGCGACGCCGACGTAGAGGATGGGCAGGACGGTCCCGGGCGCCGGTGTGAAGGCGCCCTGCGCCGCCACGCTCACGGCCTGGGCGGGCAGCAGCAGGGCGGTGCCGAGCAGGAACGTGGTGAAGAGAAAGGCCGTTCCGTCGAGTCCGGCCGGCCTGCGCCGCAGCAGCGCGCTGTACGAGCCGAAGCAGCAGGCGGCGGCGACCATCCAGAGGTCCCCCGCGGCAAGTCCGGCTCCCCCGCCCATCAGCAGTACGACGCCCCCGCAGGCCGTCGCGAGCCCCGTGACCCGGCGCGCTCCCAGCCGCCCTCCGCCCACCCGCTCGAACGCCGCCATCAGCACGGGCGAGGCGGCCATGATCATGCCCATGTTGGCGGCCGGAACGGTCAGCCCCGCCTGGTTGACCAGGGTGTTGTAGACGGTGACACCGAGGAGCGAGGCCAGCAGCACGAACCCGAGGTGACGTCGTATCAACTCCCGTTGCCTCCAGGCCGGTCGGGCCCCGAACGGCGCCACGGCCACCAACGCGACCACCCACCGCCAGAACGCCTGCTGCACCGGCGGCACGCTGTCGTGCAGCGCCCGTGAGGTGACGAAGCTGCCGGACCAGACGACGGTGGCGAGGGCGGCGAGGGCGAGGCCTCGCAGTGCGCGGGTGGTGGGAGTGGAGGCGGTCCGGTCGAGGGCGACGGCCACGGAGGTCCTTTCGGTGACGGGTGATCTCGGTGGATCTACCGTCGCAGCGACACACCTGTCAGGTCCATCGAATCTTTTCGACCATTCACTTCAGCAGAACTGAACGATGCGGAGGGAGCGGCCCTCGTCGCCTGCCCCGCCACCGTCGCGCCGAACGCCAGCGCCATGCCCGCGAGTTGGACCGCGGTGAGCGCCTGTCCGAGTGCCGCCCAGCCGACCACGGCCGCGGTCAGCGGGGAGAGCGGGCCGAGGAAGGTGACCTGGGTGGCGGTGAGGCGGCCGATGCCACGGAACCACAGCCAGTAGGCGACGGCCGTGTTGGCGAGGGCGAGGTAGAGGTAGCCGCCGACCGCGCGGGCGTCCAGGGCGGGTGGGGCACCCTCGACGAGGAGGGCGAGCGGGGCGATGAGCAGCCCGCCGGCCGTCAGCTGCCAGCCGGTGAGGGCGAGCGGACCCACACCCGCGGGGCGCCCCCACTTCTTGGTCAGCACCGTGCCGGTGGACATCGACGCGGAGGAGGCGAGGGCGGCCAGCACACCGACGGGGTCGAGCGCTCCGGCCGCCTTCAGCACGACGAGACTGACGCCGAACGCCGCCACGACCCCGGCGAGCAGCGCCCGCCCCGTCGGCCGCTGCCCCAGCAGCAGCGCCGACAGCCCCACCACGAACAGCGGCCCGACCGAGCCGACGACGGCTGCCATGCCGCCGGGCAGCCGGTACGCGGACAGGAACAGCAGCGGGAAGAAGGCACCGATGTTCAGCGCACCGAGCACGGCCGCCTTCCACCACCAGGCACCGCGCGGCAGCACCCGGGTCACCGCCAGCAGCAGCAGACCGGCGGGCAGGGCTCGCGCCAGAGCGGTGAACAGGGGCCGGTCGGCGGGGAGGAACTGGGTGGTGACGGCGTAGGTGGTGCCCCAGGAGACGGGGGCGAGGGCGGTGAGCAGGACGGTCGCGGTCCGTTTCATGACCGGGTCCCTTCGGGGTGGCGGGAGGTGCGGGTCGGGACTTCCTCGGAGCGGCGGGAAGCGGGTGGGGAGGTCTTGCGTACGACGGTCTCCACGACCGGCCGTACCGCGTCGGCCGGCAGTCGGCGTTCCGTGCGGATCAGCAGGGCGGCCGCCAGCGCCGAGGTGAGGACCAGGACCGCCCAGGGTGCCCGGCCGTCCACCGCGAGCAGCGCCGTGAACAGCGACGGAGCCACCGCCTTCGCCAGCGACCAGGACATCTGGTACGCCGCCAGATACCGGCCGCGCACGGCCTCGGGCGCCGCCGACACGGCGAGGACCTCGGCGGCGGGGCTGTGGATCAGCTCGCCGAGCGTGTAGACGACGACCACGGCGACCAGGGCCCCGTCCAGCACCGGGCCGGAGTGCGGCCGCAGGGTGCCCAGCGCGATCAGCCCGAGGAACGCCACCGCGAACAGGCTCCCGCCCAGTGCCGCGGCCCGGGTGCGCCGGGCACCGGCCCTGCGCACCCGCCCGCCGACGAACACCCCGGCCGCCGCGCACAGCACGGTGTTGACCGTGAACGCTGCACCGGTGAGCACCGCGGGCCCGTGCAGCCACTCCACGAGGAACAGCGGGAAGAGCACGGACAGGGCCGAATAGCTCAGCGCGTTCAGGAAGTTGGCGCCGGTGACGACCAGGAAGGGCCGGTCGGCGAGCACCAGCCGGTAACCGGCCCCGGCGCGCCGGGCCGCCGTGACGTCGGCGGCGGGCAACGGCCGCAGCGGCTTCAGCAGCAGCGCGGCGAGGGCGAAGGACAGGGCGTTGCCCCAGGCCGCGTAGGTGTAGCCGGTGGGTCCGGCGAAGGCGATGACCAGGGTGGCCAGCAGGGCACCGGCGCCATAGCCCCCGTTCTGCAGCGCCCGGGTGGCGGCCTGCAACCGGTCCCGCCCGGTACCCCGGGCCACCTCGCCGAGGAGCGAGGACTGTACGGCGGGGAAGGCCCGGTCGGCGGCGGCGGTGACCAGCGCGACCGCGGCGAAGGCGGCGAGGGAGTCGGCGAAGGGGTAGGCGGTGAAGCCGGCGGCGCGCACCCCGTACAGCGCGAGCTGCACGCGCCGCGCGCCGAACCGGTCGACGGCCGCTCCGGCCGGAGGCAGCGCGGCGAGGCCCACCAGCCCGGTCACGGTCAGCACCAGCCCGACGGTGGTGAAGGAGAGGCCGGTGACGTAGTGGAAGAAGACCAACGTGAAAGGCACGTACATGCCCGTGCCGACGCCGTTGACGGCGGCGGCGACGGGCAGGGCCCACTGGCCGGGTATGCGGTCCGGTTTCTCCACGGTCGACCTCTCGGAATCGAATGCGCTCCGCGACGAGCGGAAGGCAGCCCGACAACGGTTAGCTTGGCAGTGATTAGCTTAGCGCTAAGCAACTTTCCGTCAAGCTACTTTCTTGCCACTGACTCTGGGCTTGCGGATACTCGGGGCATGAGTGCACAGCGCAAGGACGCCGTCGACGCGATCATCGAGCAGTGGGCGGGGGTGCGACCGGACCTCGACACCAGGGCGATGGAGGTCTTCGGGCGGATCTACCGCCTCTCCCGCACCATGGGCGACCGCATGGAGAAGGCGTACGCCCCCTTCGGCATCTCCCGCGGC
Organism: Streptomyces sp. NPDC001604; assembly: GCF_042893475.1. Lineage (NCBI taxonomy): Bacteria > Bacillati > Actinomycetota > Actinomycetes > Kitasatosporales > Streptomycetaceae > Streptomyces > Streptomyces sp. NPDC001604. Next base: position 689,584 of record NZ_JBIAUY010000001.1, read on the forward strand.
GAGTTCGACGTGCTGGCGACCCTGCGCCGCTCAGGAGAGCCGTACACCCTCTCGCCCCGGCAGCTCTCGGCGACCCTGATGCTCACCACGGGCGGCATGACCGGTCGCCTCGACAAGCTGGAACGAGCAGGCCTGCTGCGCCGCTCCCCCGACCCGCACGACCGCCGGGCCCTCCAAGTGACGCTCACCGAGAAGGGACTGGCGGTCATCGACGAGGCGGTCGGCGCGGGCCTCGCCGTCCAGACGGAGGCCCTGTCCACCATGAACGAGGAACAGGCCGGCCAACTGGCCGACCTGCTCCGGGAGTTGCTGGCGGGGACGCTGGAGGCCGGGCACTAGCCCAGGTACCGGGCCACCGCTTCCTCGATCCGCGCCGCGTCCGCAGAATCCGCCGCCCAGGCCACATAGCCGTCGGGGCGGACCAGGACGGTCGTACGCCGGTCGCTCGCCCAGCGCTCCACGGTCAGCCGGCCCTTGCGGGTGCCTTGGTCCTCGTAGGCCTCGGGGGTGATCAGTACGAACCTGCCGCCGCGCAGGGCCTCGTAGAGGCGGCCGTCCTTCAGGGCGACGTCCGGGACCCGGGTGCCGGTGAGGCGGTGGGCGCCGCGGGGGGCGGGGTAGCGGTAGCCGATGCCGGTGATCTGGCCGACCGCCCTGCGCCGAGCCGGGCCCACGACGTCGAGGAAGGTGGTGAGTGCGGCCCGCAGCGCCAGCTCCCAGGGGCGCTTGGCCATCGCGAGGCGGACGATCCCGCCGCTGCTGCGCAGCACGGCCTTGCCGACGGGGTGGCGCTCGGCCTGGTAGGTGTCGAGGAGGGCCGCGTCCGCGTGGCCCTGGGCGACGGCGGCCAGCTTCCAGCTCAGGTTGGCCGCGTCCTGCAGACCGGCGTTCATGCCCTGACCGCCGGCCGGGGTGTGGACGTGCGCGGCGTCCCCGGCGAGGAAGACACGGCCCACCCGGTAGGCGGGCGCCTGGCGTTCGTCGCTGTGGAAACGGGACATCCAGCGGGCGTCGTGCATGCCGTAGTCGTGGCCGAGGGCGAGCCGGGTGACCTCCTTGACCTCGTCGAGGTCGAGGGGCTCGCTGTCGGGGACGTTGCGGGCGCGGTTCCAGGCGATCACGCGGTGGTAGCCGTCACCGAAGGGTGCGAGGAACGCGAAGGCGTCGCCGACCGTGTTGACGGTCAGCAGGTTCTCGGGCTCCTCGGCGAGGCGTACGTCCGCGAGGACGACGGAACGGATGGCGGAGCGGCCGGGGAAGGGCAGCCCGATCGCGTCGCGCACGGCGCTGCGCATGCCGTCGGTGCCGACCACGTACGAGGCCCGCACGCTGCCGGCGACCCCGCCTGGCCCCCGGACCTCGACCGTCACGCCGTCCGCGTCCTGGGTGAGCCCGGTCAGCTCGGTCTCGTACCGGAAGTCCACTCCGGCCTCGACGGCGCGCCGCTCCAGGGCCTTCTCCACCTCGTACTGCGGGATGACGAGGAGGTGGTTGAAGCGGGAGGGCAGTGTGGAGAGTCGGATGGTGAGGCGGCCGAAGAGGCGGAGGCTGTCGAGGGGGCGGCCGATGGCCTCCAGGCCGTCGGCGAGTCCGCGGGCGTCGAGTTGCTCGAGGGTGCGGGCGTGCAGGACGAAGGCGCGGGAGAGATTGCTGGTCTTGTGCGGGCGCTTTTCGAGGAGGGTGACGGGTACGCCGGCGGTGGCGAGGTCGCCGGCGAGCAGGAGACCGGCGGGGCCCGAGCCGACGACGATCACGGAAAGCTGAGCCTTCATGATGACCTCCCTGTTGCCAACGCTTGTTCACCAACGACTGTTTGCCCACGAGCGTTTGCCAACGCTTGTTTGCCAACGCTTGTTGATGAGCGTAGGGCGGCGGAGCAAGGCAAGTCAACACTTGTTGGCCAACACACGTTGGCCTACGCTTGTTGATGTGAAAGTCAGCGACAGCAGCAGTACGGCTCCCGGCTCCGGCAGCACCCGCCGCCGTTCGGAGACCACCCGCAACGCCATCCTCGTCGCGGCCCGCGAACGCTTCGCGGCCGACGGCTACGAGCGGGCCACCATCCGTGCCATCGCACGGGACGCGGGCATCGACCCCTCCATGGTGATGCGCTACTACGGCAACAAGGAGGGCCTGTTCGCGGCGGCCGTCTCCATCGATCTGAGAATGCCGGACATGGCAGCGCTACCCCGGGAAGAGGTCGGCTGGAGGCTCGTCGCGCACTTCCTCGGCATGTGGGAGGAGAACGAGGTGCTGACGGCCCTGCTCCGGGTCGGGGCGACCAACGGAGCCGGAGCCGAGCGGATGCAGGAGATCTTCCGGGACCAGATGATGCCGGTTGCCCACGCGGTGTGCCCCGACCCCCAGCAGGCCCCCGCGCGGGCCGCGCTCACCGCGGCACAGCTGCTCGGGCTGGCCCTCACCCGCTACGTCCTGCGGTTCCCGCCGACCGTGGCGCTGAGCCGCGAGGAGCTCACGGCCTGGCTGGCTCCGACGGTGCAGCGGTATCTGACGGCGCCGAGCCCGTGAGAACACAGCGGGGGCGTCGGCCTCACCGTACGGACGGTGAAGCCGACGCCCCCGGGAGACGTGAGGTCAGGCCTTGGCCTTCGGCCGGCGGTCCTTGGACTTGTCCAGCGCCATCACCAGGCCCGCGATGACCGCGAACAGGGCCAGCGGGGCCAGGACGTAGAGGCCCAGCGTCTCGCCGACGCTCAGGCCATTGCCGGGGTCGTCGCCGTCGTCGCGGATCAGCGCGGAGGCGGGGGACGACATGAGCAGCATCATCAGCGTCGTACCGGCGGCCAGGGCGCCGGCGCGCAGGGCGTTCTTCTTGTCCACGCTGTCAAACGTATCGAACGACGATTGGGGTCGCTCGTTCGGGGGGTGCTCTACGAGATCGGCCCTCTCCTCACCCCGGCCGTACCGTCCGCAGCACGTCGATCAGCGCATGCAGCCGCGGCGAGCCGGCCAGGTCCTCCAGCGTCACCGGGCGGCCCGCTGCGTCCCCGATCGGCAGTCGCCAGTTCGGGTACTGGTCCCAGGTGCCCGGGAGGTTCTGCGGCCGGCGGTCGCCGACCGTGTCGGGGAGCCAGACGCCGATCATGCGGGACGGGGTGCGCAGCAGGAAGCGGTGGACCGCCTGGATCTCGGCCTCCTCCTCCGACACGCCGTGCCCGCCGCCGGTACCGGGCAGCAGGCCGAGGCGGGCGAGCAGGCCCAGCCACTCCCCCGTGTCGTTGGCCGCCTCCGCGCGCTCCTCCTCCAGCGGGCGGGTCAACAGGCCGAGGCGGTCACGGAGTTCGACGTGTTCGCCGGTGAGACGGGCGGCCGTGGGCGGCAGGTCGTGGGTGGTGGCGGTGGCGAGGCAGTCGGCGCGCCAGGCCTCGGGCGGCAGCGGCTGCCCGTCGCCCTCCCAGTCCCGCTCGAACCACAGCACCGAGGTGCCGAGCACCCCGCGCTCGCGCAGGGTCTCCCGCACCCCCGGCTCGACCGTGCCCAGGTCCTCGCCGATGACGACCGCCCCGGCGCGCGAGGCCTCCAGCACGAGGATCGCGAGCATGGCCTCGGCGTCGTAGCGGACGTAGGTGCCCTCCGTGGGCGGATGCCCCTGCGGCACCCACCAGAGCCGGAACAGGCCCATGACGTGGTCGATGCGCAGGGCGCCGGCGTACCGGAAGAGGGCCTTCAGCAGGCGCCGGTAGGGCGCGTAGCCGGACTCGGCGAGGCGGTCCGGTCGCCAGGGCGGCAGGCCCCAGTCCTGGCCGCGCGCGTTGAAGGCGTCCGGTGGGGCGCCCACCGACATCCCGGCGGCGAAGTACTCCTGCTGCGCCCAGGCGTCGGCTCCGCCGGGGTGCACCCCGACCGCCAGGTCGTGCACGATCCCCACCGGCATCCCGGCCTCGCGCGCGGCGCGCTGCGCATCGGTGAGCTGGGCGTCGGTGAGCCAGGCGAGCCGCGAGTGGAAGTCGACGCGGTCCATCAGCTCCCCGCGGGCGCGGGCGGTTTCGGCCGAGCGCGGGTCCTGGAGCGCGGCGGGCCAGCGGCTCCAGTCGGAGCCGTGCACCTCGGCGAGGGCGTACCAGGTGGCGTGGTCCTCCAGGGCCTCGCCCTGCTCGGCGAGGAAGTCGACGTATGCGGCACGCCGGCCGGGCCCGAGCTCCACCTCGCGGATCAGCTCCAGCGCCTCCCGCTTGAGCTCCCACACGGCGTCCCGGTCGATCAGCGCGCCTTTCTCCAGGACCGCTTCCCGCAGTTCGGCCGCGCGCCCGAGCAGCGCCCGTACCCGCTCCTGGTCCTCGACATGGGCGTATTCGGGGATGTCCTCGACGCGCAGGTGTACGGGGTCGGGGAAGCGGCGGGAGGAGGGGCGGTACGGGGAGGGGTCGGTGGGGGCGCCGGGCACGGCCGCGTGCAGCGGGTTGACCTGGATGAACCCCGCGCCGAGCGTGCGGCCGGCCCAGGCGGTGAGCTCGGCGAGGTCACCGAGGTCGCCCATGCCCCAGGAGCGCCGGGAGAGCAGGGAGTAGAGCTGGACGAGCAGGCCGTACGAGCGCGCGGTGGGCGTGGGCAGCCGGGGCGGGGCGACGACGAGGTGGGCCTCCGCGCTGCGGCCGTCGGGGGCGGCGGCCGTCAAACGGTGGACGCCGGGCGGGAGTTGCTCGGCCGAGGACCGGGTCTCGCCCTGCTCGGTCTCGATGCTCAGCCGGGTGCCGGCCGGGAGGGCTTCGAGGGCGGAGGATGTGGCTCCGCTCCACAGGACCACCGTCGGTGGCAGCAGCCGTTCGCGTAGCTCGGTCTCCCGGGCGGCGAGCGCGGCGCGGGTCGTGTCGTCGGTGCTCGCGTCGACGCCGAGGGCGGCGAGGGCGAGGGTGACTGCGGTGGCGGAGGCCGCGACCGTGCGGTCCGGGGAGGGGCTGTAGGAGGTGGCGACGCCGTGCAGCGCGGCGAGCCGGGACAGCTCCTCGGAAGGCGGGTCGGCCGACCCCTGCGCCGTCACTAGTGCCTCGGAGCGTCCGGCTCGGGGGCCACCGCCTCGCTGGTCAGGGGCGCGGCGTCGGCGAGTGGCGGCTCACTGGTGAGGGGCTCGGCCTCGGGCAGCGGCGGTTCGCTGGTCAGCGGGGTCTCGGCGCAGGCGGCCTCCGCACTGAAGACGCAGAAATGCGGCTCGGGATCGAGGGACGGCAGCTGCGCCACGGGTTTGGAGAGGGGGTAAGCCGGTGCGGCCACGGGGGCCTCCTTGTCGAGTACGGCGAGGTTGCGGGTTAACGCAGCCCTACCCACCGGACGCGGCGGCAGACGTACCGAAAGGGACTACGTGCCTCTCCTCACATTCTGCGTCAACTTCGAGGCAGCACGGGGATCACTATTCACTCAGTACATGTATCGAGTGCATAATGATCGCCATGAGCACCCGCCACATCCTGCTGGGGCTGCTCGCTTCGGGGCCGAGCCATGGCTACGACCTGAAGCGACGGCACGACGAGCGCTTCCCGCAGGCCCGTCCACTGGCCTACGGCCAGGTCTACACGACCCTGCAGCGCCTGGTCCGGGACGGCCTCGCGGAGGTCGAGGGCACCGACTCGGACGGCGGCCCGGAGCGGACGACATATCGCTCGACCGACGAGGGGGCGCGCGAACTGGCCGCCTGGGCCGGGGAGATCGCCCCGCCGGCCCCCTTCGTGACGAACGAGATCTTCGCCAAGGTCGTCGTCTCGATCCTCTCCGGCGGCGACGCGGAGGCCTATCTGGCCGCCCAGCGCGCCGCCCACATGCAACGGATGCGGGAGCTCACGGCGGTCAAGACGGCGCCCGGCGCCGATCTCGCGACCGTTCTCTCGGCGGACTACGCCCTCAACCATCTCGACGCCGACCTCCGCTGGATGACCACGACGGCGGCCCGGCTCACCACCCTGACCGCGGAGGTAGACGCAGCATGAGCAACGGGGACAGCCCAGACAGCACGGTGCCGCTCCTGGCGGCCCGTGACCTCACCAAGGCGCACGGCAGGACCGAGGCGCTGCGCGGTGCCTCGGTTCAGCTGCGGGCCGGCGAGATCCTCGCCGTGACCGGCACCAGCGGCAGCGGGAAGTCCACGCTGCTGCACTGCCTGGCCGGCATCGTCCGCCCGGACGCCGGCTCGGTGACGTACGACGGGCAGCGGCTCGACCAGCTGCCGGAGAAGCGGCTGAGCGAGCTGCGCCGGACCGACTTCGGGGTGGTGTTCCAGTTCGGTCAGCTGATCCCGGAGCTGACGGTGCTGGACAACGTGGCGCTGCCGCTGATGCTCGCGGGCGCCGCCCGCAAGGACGCGCAGGCGGCGGCCGGTGAGTGGCTGGAGCGGTTCGGCGTACGGGGACAGGAGGCGCTGCGGCCAGGTGAGCTGAGCGGCGGCCAGGCCCAGCGGGCGGCGCTGGCGCGGGCCCTGGTCACCGGCCCCAGGGTCGTCTTCGCCGACGAGCCGACCGGTGCGCTGGACTCCCTGGCGACCGAGCAGGTGATGACGTCCCTGGTCCACACGGCTCGTGAGGCGGGCACGGCGGTCCTGCTGATCACGCACGACGCCCAGGTCGCGGCCTACGCGGACCGCGAGGTCCGGCTGAGCGACGGGGCCGTGGTGGCGGGGGTGACGGCGTGAGGGCGGATCTGCGGTTGGCCTGGCTGCTGACCCGGGGCTCGGACCGGCGGGAGTGGTGGCGGATCGGGCTCACGGCGCTCGGGGCGGCGATGGCCACGGCTATCGGGCTCGCGGTCGTCTCGCTCGCCTCGCTGGACGGGTACTACTCCGTGTCCGTCGGGTCCGGGCTGATCGATTCCGACAGTGACCGACGGGGAGTGATCTTCGCGTTGGGGCTGCTGCTCATCCCGGTGCTCGGTTTTCTCGGACAGTGCGCACGCATCGGAGCGGTGCACCGGGACCGGCGGCTGGCCGCGCTGCGGCTCGCGGGTGCCTCGCCCGGGCAAGTGCGGCGGGTCGAGGCGCTGGAGTCGGGGCCGGCCTGTCTGACCGGTTCGGTGGCCGCCACGGCCGTCTTCGTACCGCTGTGGCCGCATCCGACAGCGTCGGCCTGGGCGGGCTTCGCCCTGGTGGCCGCGGCCGTACCCGTGCTGGGCGCGGCCGTGAGTGCCCTGTCACTGCGCCGGGTGGTGGCCTCGCCGCTCGGGTGGGTACGGCGGGTGCGGGCCACACGGGGCCCCGGTCGGCTGTTCAAGTCGGCGACCTGGCTGCTGGCGGCGATTCTGCTGTTCATGGTGCTGGTCCCGCTGTTCAGCGACTCCTCCGTCCTGGCCTTCGGCCCTCTGACACTGATCGTCCTGACCCTGCTGATCAGCCTCACGGCGGTGTGGCTTTCCGGCTCGTCGTCCCGGCAGCTGGGCGAGGGCCTGGCCGCCCGCGCCCGGCGCCCGGAGGTGCTGATCGCGGCGGAACGGCTGCGCGAGGACCCGTGGGCGGCGGCCCGCACACATGCGGCGGTGCTGCTGGTGACGGTCGTGGGCTCGGGCTTCGTCGGGGTACGGCAGGTGCTGCTCGCCGAGCTGCACACCATGCGCCGCGAAGATCACCTGGCCGCGGACATGGCGTACTACACGACGGGCCTCGACCTGACGGCCGCCGCGATACTGGTCGCCCTCGCGCTCATCCTCACCGGGCTCGCCGTCGGCACCGCCGAGTCCCTCGCCACCCGGCGCCGGGGTCTGGCCGCGCAGGCCGCCGCCGGTGTGCCGTACGGGGTGCTGGCCCGGGCGCTGCTCCTGGAGACCGCGCTGCCGCTGGCCCCCGCGGTCGCGGTGGCGGGCATCGGCGGGCTGGGGATCAGCGCCTGGTACGCCTCGGTCTCCACGGACTACATCGTGGCGCCGGTGCCGTTCGCCGCGCTCCTGGTGCCGTTCGCCGTGTACGGGTGCTGTCTGCTGACAGCGGCCACCTCGATCCCGCTGCTGCGCCGCTCCGTCCGCCCGGGCGAACTGCGCTACGCATGACCACATGACTGTCCGGCCCGGGAGTACGGGGGGCTCCCGGGCCGGACCGCACAGCTGCCGCATGCCCCGTCAGCAGGGGTGTGCGAAGGCCCGGATCGTCAGGCGGAAATGCCGTCGATCCGGGCCATGGCGTCCTCCGCGCCGTACGGCTGCAAGTACGGCAGCCAGCGCGGGTCCCTATGGCCGGTGCCGATGATCCGCCAGGCCAGGCCGGTGGGTGGAGCGGGTTTGTGGCGCAGCCGCCAGCCGATCTCGAACAGGTGTCGGTCGGCCTTCACGTGGTTGCAGCGGCGGCAGGACGCCACCACGTTGTCCCAGACGTGCTTGCCCCCGCGGCTGCGCGGGATGACGTGGTCGACGCTGGTTGCGACGCCACCGCAGTACATGCACCGGCCCCCGTCGCGCGCGAAGAGCGCCCTACGGGTCAGAGGAACGGGCCCCCGATAGGGAACCCGGACGAATCGCTTGAGCCGGACCACGCTGGGTGCGGGGACTGTGACGGTTGCGCTGTGCATGAAGGCGCCGGATTCCTCCAGGGAGACGGCCTTGTTCTCCAGGACGAGGATGAGCGCGCGGCGGAGCGGTACGACGCCGAGTGGCTCGTACGACGCGTTGAGGACCAGGACATGCGGCACGGATGCCTCCTTGGGCGTCGGCGGCGCGTGGCTCGCGCCGGGACGATCTGTAGTCAGTCTCCCCTCTTGCCTGGTGGAAGCGCCACCATGTCCCGGTAACGGGCTGGGAGTGTTTTCGACCACATCTGATTCATCCCCCGGAGGGGCAGCGGTTTATCCCACCTGCTCAACCCGGGGTGGGCACGGGCTCTCCTCAGAAGATGGCGAGGATTCGCACACCATGCCCCGATAGTGTGGTGGGTCTGCCGTACCGGTGACCTTTTCGTGACCTTGACCTTGACCGAGTCGACTTTCGGGACGGCAGACCGTTGCACCTGGAGGTTCCTGCCGTGTCCTTGCCCGCCGTCCTACTGACCGCCGGTCCGTCGCCGTCGCCGACCTCCTCGGGGCCGACGACACCGACGGTCCCCACGTCGATCGAGGGCGCCCAGCAGAGCGCGACCAACGCCGCCAGCTGGGTCGAGCAGAACTGGTCCACGTGGCTCGCGATCGGCCTCAGGGTCCTGCTGATCCTGGTGATCGCCGGGGTGCTCAGAGCGGTCGTGCAGCGGGCGATCACCAAGCTGATAGACCGGATGGCCCGCACCGCCGAGGTCGTCGACGGCACCTCGCTGGGCGGCCTGCTGGTCAACAACGAGCGCCGCCGCCAGCGCTCCCAGGCGATCGGCTCGGTGCTGCGCTCGGTGGCGTCCTTCGCGATCCTCGGCACCGCGGCCCTGATGGTCCTGGCCGCGTTCCAGATCAACCTGGCACCGCTGCTCGCGTCCGCGGGCGTCGCGGGTGTGGCGATCGGTTTCGGCGCCCGCAACCTGGTCACGGACTTCCTCTCCGGCGTCTTCATGATCCTGGAGGACCAGTACGGCGTCGGCGACACGATCGACGCGGGCGTCGCATCCGGCGAGGTCATCGAGGTCGGCCTGCGGGTGACGAAGCTGCGCGGGGCGAGCGGCGAGATCTGGTACGTCCGCAACGGCGAGGTCAAGCGCATCGGCAACCTCTCCCAGGGCTGGGCGACGGCCGGCGTGGACGTGACCGTGAAGGCGAACGAGGACCTGGACCGGCTGAAGTCCACGCTCGACGAGGTCGCCGAGAAGATGAGCGCGGAGGAACCCTGGAACGAGCTCCTGTGGAGCCCGATCGAGGTCCTCGGCCTGGACAGCGTGCTGCTGGACTCGATGGTGGTCCGGGTCTCCGCCAAGACGATGCCCGGCAAGTCCCTCACCGTCGAGCGCGAGCTGCGCTGGCGCATCAAGCGCGCCTTCGACGCGGCGAACATCCGCATCGTGGGCGGCGCGACGGCCCCGGCCGACGAGGAAGAGGCCGCCGACCCGACGGCAGCGGTCGCGGCTCCGTCGGTGCTCTCCAACCCGGACTCGCCCCAGACGGAGGCAGCCTCGCCCATTCCCCAGCAGCGGCCGTCGCTGAAGTAGGAGCCGACCAGGGGCCGGCCCTCGCCCACGCCCACCCGCCCCCGAGGTAACGAGTCCGTTGCCTCGGGGGCGTTTTCTATTGACGCCTCCTTCGCCCTGGGCTTACGTTCCTTTCCAGCCAATAGGAAACTTTCCTAACAGTGATCGGGAGACGGTCCTCCGGTGATCGTCCGATGGACTTCCCTCCCTGGTCACTGAGAAGCTGGGCAGTCGAAAGGCAGGTGTCGACCCACATGGCAGGAACAGCCGGTACGCCGGGCACCCCGCGCGTCCTGCGCGCCATGAACGACCGCGCCGCCCTGGATCTCCTCCTGGAGCACGGCCCCCTGTCCCGCACCCGGATCGGCAAGCTCACCGGCCTCTCCAAGCCGACCGCCTCCCAACTGCTCGCCCGCCTCGAAGCGGCCGGGCTCGTCCTCGCCACCGGCACCACCGAGGGACGCCCCGGCCCCAACGCCCAGCTGTACGAGGTCAATCCGGCCGCCGCGTACGCCGCCGGGCTCGACGTCACCCCCGAGCGCGTCCTCGCCGCCGTCGCCGACATCACCGGCCGCACGGTGGGCTCCTTCGAGCTGCCGACCCCGGGCAGGCGGCCCACCCAGCCCGTCGTCCGGCAGGTCACCGACGCCCTCGACGGTGCCGTGAAGGCCGCGGGGCTGGCCCGCGGCGACATCCACCGGCTCGTCATCGGCACCCCCGGCGCCTTCGACCCCAACACCGGCCGCCTGCGCTACGCCTCCCACCTCCCCGGCTGGCACACCCCGGCCCTCCTCGACGAGATCGCCGCCGCCCTGCCGATGCCGGTCGAGTACGAGAACGACGTCAACCTCGCCGCCGTCGCCGAACAGCGGCTGGGCGCGGCCCGCGGGCACGAGGACTTCGTGCTGCTGTGGAACGAGGGAGGCCTCGGTGCCGCCCTCGTCCTCGGCGGGCGACTGCACCGCGGCTGGACCGGCGGCGCCGGAGAGGTGGGTTTCCTTCCGGTTCCCGGCGCACCCCTGGTCCGGCATGTGACCAAAGCCAACAGTGGCGGCTACCAGGAGCTGGCCGGCTCCCAGGCCATCCCGCACCTCGCCGGTGAACTCGGCATCGCGCAGATCCCCTCGGGGCCGTACGCCGAGGTCGCCGCCGCCCTGGTCGAGCGGGCCGCCGCCGAGGACACCGTCCTGCATCGCAAGCTGCTGCAGACGTACGCGACGCGGCTCGCCACCGGTCTCGCCTCCCTCGTCTCCGTCCTCGACCCCGAACTCGTCGTCCTCAGCGGCGCCTCGCTGACCTCGGGCGGCGAGGTGCTGCGCGCCCTCGTCCAGGCCGAGCTGGAGGAGCTGGCGGCCTCCCGGCCCCGGCTCGTGGTCGGCGACGTCCGTGAACACCCCGTGCTGCGCGGCGCGTTGGAGAGCGCCCTCGCCACCACCCGCGACGAGGTCTTCGACACCTCCCGCTGACACCCCGTACGCACCGCGTACGGGCCCCGATACTCACCCCCCGCCTTCCCTCACCATCCCCTGCCCTGTCCCTGGGAGACCCTGCCATGCCCGGAATGTCCAGGAAAGCGGCCCTCGCCCTCGCCGCCTCCGCCTCCCTCGCCCTGCTCGCCACCGCCTGTACCGGCCAGTCCTCCTCCAGCGCCGACGACGACGCCTCGAAGGACACCACCATCAACTTCTGGCACGCCTGGAGCGCACCCAGTGAAGTGAAGGCCGTCAACTCCCTGATCGCCGGCTTCGAGAAGGCACACCCCAACATCCATGTGAACGTCGTCGCCAACATGACCGACGACAAGATCAACCAGGCGCTGCGCACGGGTGGCGACAAGGCCCCGGACGTCATCTCCTCCTTCACCACCAACAACGTCGGGAAGTTCTGCTCGTCGGGTGCGCTGGTCGACCTCAATCCCTTCTTCAAGAAGGCGGGCATCGACCCGCAGACGACGTTCCCGAAGGCGATGAACGAGTACACCCAGTTCGACGGCAATCGCTGCGCGGCACCGCTGCTGGGTGACGCTTACGGGCTCTACTACAACAAGACGGCCTTCGCGAAGGCGGGCATCAGGACTCCGCCGAAGACCTGGTCCGAATTCGAGACCGACGCCAAGAAACTGACCATCCCGGACGGCGACAGCTACAAGCAGCTCGGCTTCATGCCGGACTACCACGGCTGGGAGACCACGACCGAGCACTACTTCGGCCAGTTCTCCCCGACGTACTTCGACAAGGCCGGCAAGTCGCAGCTCGCCACGGACCCCGCCTTCGAGGCCGGATTCACACTCCAGAAGAAGCTCGTCGACGAACTCGGCGGCTTCAAGAAGCTGGAGACCTACCGCTCCAAGCTGGGCGACGAATGGGGCGCCAAGCACCCCTTCCACACCGGTCAGGTGGCCATGCAGCTGGACGGCGAGTGGCGTCTGGGAATGGCCCTGGACGCCAAGCCGAAGTTCGACATCGGCGTGGCTCCGCTGCCCGTTCCCGACGACCAGGTGAGCCAGTACGGCAAGGGCTACATCACCGGCACCATCACCGGCATCTCCGCCGCCAGCCACAAGCAGAACGCGGCCTGGGAGCTGGTGAAGTACATGACCACGGACACGGACGCGGTGGTGAACTTCTCCAACGCCATCCACAACGTGCCCTCGACACTGGCCGCCCTGAAGTCCCCGAAACTGAAGTACGACCCGCGCTTCAAGACGTTCCTGGACATCGCCGCGAACCCGAACTCCACCACCTCTCCGGCATCGATCAACGGCGGCGTGTATCTCACCACGATCCAGAACTTCGGCTACGACTACGAGAGCGGAAAGGTCACCGACCTCAAGGCGGGCCTGAAGAAGACGGCCGCGCAGATCGACACGGACATCGCGCAGGCGAAGTAGTCCGACGATGAGCACCATCACGCCGGCGTCGAAGCGCCGCAGGTCGGCGCTTCGAACTCTCGCCTTCATGTCGCCCTGGTTGATCGGGTTCTCGGTCTTCTTCGCGTACCCGATGATCTCGACGGTCTACTTCTCGTTCATGCACTACGACGGCTTCAAACCGCCTACGTGGAGCGGGACGAAGAACTGGACGTACGTCTTCGAGAACTACCCCTACTTCTGGCCCGCTCTGCGCAACACCCTCTGGCTGGTGGTGATCACGGTGAGCCTGCGCGTTCTGTTCGGGCTCGGGATCGGCCTGCTCATCACAAAGATCAAGACGGGGACAGGAGTCTTCCGTACCCTCTTCTACCTGCCTTACCTGGCCCCGCCGGTTGCCGCGACCATGGCTTTCGCCTTCCTCCTCAATCCCGGCACAGGACCCGTCAACTCGATCCTGGAGAAGATCGGTATTCCGGCCCCGGGCTGGTTCAACGATCCGGACTGGTCCAAGCCGGCGCTGACCCTGCTCTTCCTGTGGGGCATCGGCGACCTGATGGTCATCTTCATGGCCGCCCTGCTCGACGTACCGAAGGAGCAGTACGAGGCCGCGGAGCTGGACGGCGCGTCGGCCTGGCAGCGGTTCCGGTTCGTCACCGTTCCCAACATCTCGCCGATCATCATGTTCGCGGTGGTCACCGGCGTGATCGCGGCGATGCAGTGCTACACGCAGCCGCTGGTCGCCGGGAAGGTCGCCTCGGGCGTGATCCAAGGCGCGGGCACCCAGTTCGAGCCCGGCTATCCGGAGAAGTCGACACTCACCCTCCCCCAGCTCATCTACAACCTCGGCTTCCAGCGCTTCGACTACGGCTCGGCGTGTGTCGTGGCCCTCGTCCTGTTCGTCTTGTCGATGGCGTTCACCGCGCTTCTGATGCGGCGCCGGGGCGGTCTCATCCAGGCAGGTGACTGATCCTCATGGCCCAAGTACTCGACCGTCCAGTGGAGTTGCATATCCCGCCCTCGCCCGCCGAGCGCACGGCCCGCCGCAAGGCGGTCCTGGAGTGGATCGCGATCCACTCCCTCGGTATCGCCGCGGCCCTCTTCTTCACGCTTCCCTTCGTGTTCGTGTTGCTGACTTCCCTGATGAGCGACTCACAGGCACTCAGCCGGGACCTGATCCCGCACACCTGGGAATGGGGCAACTACAAGAAGGTCTTCGACACGCCAGGCTTCCTCACCTGGTGGAAGAACACCCTGATCTACGCCGGACTGGGAACGGTGCTGACAGTCGTGTCTTCGATCCCGGTGGCGTACGCGCTCGCCAAGTTCCGCTTCCCGGGCCGGAATCTCGCGCTCATGCTGGTGATCTCGATGATGATGCTGCCGCCTCAGGTGATCGTCATCCCGATGTACCTGTTCTGGGCAAAGCAGCTGGACCTCTCGGGCACCCTGTGGCCGCTGATCATCCCGCTCGCATTCGGGGACGCGTTCTCGATCTTCCTCCTCCGCCAGTTCCTGATGACCATCCCCAACGAGTACCTGGACGCGGCGAAGGTGGACGGCTGCGGAGACCTGCGCACCCTGCTCAAAGTCGTCCTCCCGATGGCGAAGCCCGGCATCGCCGCGGTGGCCCTCTTCCAGTTCTTCAACGCCTGGAACGACTACTTCGGCCCCCAGATCTACGCCTCGGAGAACCCCGGCGCCTGGACCCTGTCGTACGGCCTGGAGTCCTTCAAGGGCGCGCACCACACCGACTGGAACCTCACCATGGCCGCGACCGTGCTGGTCATGGCTCCCGTGATCCTCGTGTTCTTCTTCGCCCAGAAGGCGTTCGTCGAGGGCGTCACGCTCACCGGAGTGAAGGGTTAACCCGGCATGAAACTCACCGTGGTCGGCGGAGGCTCGACCTACACACCCGAACTCATCGACGGCTTCGCCCGGCTGCGCGACACCCTGCCCGTCGAGGAACTGGTCCTCGTCGACCCGGCGCCCGAACGCCTGGAGCTGGTGGGCGGCCTGGCCCGCCGTATCTTCGCCAAGCAGGGGCACGACGGGCGGATCGTGACGACCGACGACCTGGACGCCGGCGTGGACGGCGCCGACGCCGTGCTGCTGCAGCTGCGCGTGGGCGGGCAGGCGGCCCGTGAGCAGGACGAGACCTGGCCGCTGGAGTGCGGCTGCGTCGGCCAGGAGACCACCGGCGCGGGCGGCCTGGCCAAGGCGCTGCGCACGGTCCCGGTGGTCCTCGACATCGCGGAACGGGTCCGCCGTACCAACCCGGGCGCCTGGATCGTCGACTTCACCAACCCGGTCGGCATCGTCACGCGCGCGTTGCTGCAGGCGGGCCACAAGGCGGTCGGCCTGTGCAACGTGGCGATCGGCTTCCAGCGGAAGTTCGCCGACCGGCTCGGGGTCGCACCGGCCGACGTCCACCTCGACCACGTGGGCCTCAACCACCTCACCTGGGAGACCGGTGTCCGCCTGGGCGGGCCCGAGGGCGAGAACGTCCTGCCCAAGCTGCTCGCCGAACACGGCGACGAGATCGCCGAGGACCTGCGGCTGCCGCGGGCCCTGCTCGACCGCCTGGGCGTCGTCCCGTCGTACTACCTGCGCTACTTCTACGCCCACGACGAGGTCGTACGCGAACTGCGCACCAAGCCCTCCCGTGCCGCCGAAGTCGCCGAGATGGAACGGAACCTGCTCAAGATGTACGGCGATCCGGCCCTCGACGAGAAGCCGGAGCTGCTCGCCAAGCGCGGCGGCGCCTACTACTCGGAGGCGGCGGTGGACCTGGCGGCCGCCCTGCTGGGCTCGGCCGGCAGCCCGTACCAGGTGGTCAACACCCTCAACCGGGGGACGCTGCCGTTCCTGCCGGACGACGCGGTGATCGAGGTGCAGGCGGCGGTCGGCCCGAAGGGGCCGCTCCCGCTGCCGGTACCGCCCGTCGACCCGCTGTACGCGGGCCTGATGGCGAACGTGACGGCGTACGAGGACCTGGCCCTGGAGGCGGCGCTGCGCGGCGGCCGTGACCGGGTGTTCAAGGCCCTCCTCGCCCACCCCCTCATCGGCCAGTTCGAGTACGCCGAAGCCCTCACCGACCGACTGATCGCACACAACCGGGAGCATCTCGCGTGGGCATGACCGCACGTGTCCTCGCCGTCGACGCGGGCAACAGCAAGACCGACGTCGCGGTCGTGGCGGCCGACGGAACCGTCCTCGCAACGAGCCGCGGCGGCGGGTTCCGGCCGCCCGTGGTGGGCGTGCAGGCGGCCGTCGACAAGGTCGCCGAGGCGGTGGAACGGGCCTTCGCCGCGGCCTCGGTGAGCTCGGTGGACCACGTCTCCGCCTGCCTCGCCAACGCGGACTTCCCCTTCGAGGAGGAGCAGCTGGCGGCCGCGCTGCACGCGCGCGCGTGGGGCGCGGGCGTGGAGGTCCGCAACGACACCTTCGCCATCCTGCGCGCGGGCGTCACCGAACCCCGGGGGGTCGCCGTCGTCTGCGGCGCCGGCATCAACTGCGTCGGTATGCGCCCCGACGGCCGCACCGCCCGCTTCCCCGCGCTCGGCCGCATCTCCGGCGACTGGGGCGGCGGCTGGGGCCTCGCCGAGGAGGCCCTGTGGCACGCGGCGCGGGCGGAGGACGGCCGCGGCGAGCACACAGCCCTCGCCCACACCCTCCCGGCCCACTTCGGCCACGACACGATGCTCGCCCTCATCCAGGCCCTCCACCTGGAGCAGGTACCGCCCGCCCGCCGCCATGAACTGACCCCGGTCCTCTTCGCCACGGCGGCGGACGGCGACCCGGTCGCCCGCGCGATCGTCGACCGCCTGGCCGACGAGGTCGTGACCATGGCCACGGTGGCCCTGACCCGCCTCGACCTCCTGGAGGAGGAGACCCCCGTTCTCCTGGGCGGCGGCGTCCTGGCCGCGCAGCACCCCCAACTGGCGGACGGCGTGCGTGACTTGCTCACGGTCCGCGCCCCGAAGGCGGTACCCCGGGTGGTGACCGCGAGCCCGGTGCTGGGGGCGGCGCTGCTGGGCCTGGACAGGGTGGGCGCGAAAGCGGTGGTGCACGAACGGGTGCGGGCATACTTCGAACACCGGTCGGGCACCCCCAGCCCGCCCGGCGTTTGAGGACGAGGCCCCTCAAGGGCCGAAGGAGCAGGGCCTGGGGGCAGCCGCCCCCGGTACGGAACCGAACTGATTCCCAAAACGTGTTCTTGGGCAGGGGTCGTGCGGGATCCTGCAAGCCGCCGGCAGGCACCCCGTGCGGATGTCAGTCCGGGCGGCGATACTTGCTGTGACGGATGACCATGGGGGAGGTCAAAAGTGACACACCCGCCGAAGAGCAGTGCGGCAAGACCGGGCACCGCCGTGCCCACGATGCCGTCCGTACCGCCTCAGCCGGGCCGGCCCGTTCCCCCCACGCCGACGGGCTCGGCAGCCGTTCCCGACGTCGTCTCCGCACGTCGTACGGCCTTCGCGGAGGGCGTCGACCGGCTGCGCGAGGCCGCGACCACGGAGCCCGGGCGGCTGCGCATCATCGGTGCGCTGCTCGCCCTTCTCGTCGTCGCGTTCGGTGCGGTCACCGCCTGGCAGATGACGGCCCGGTGGACGGCCGCCGAGGACGTGCTCACCCGCAGCCAGCCGCTCAGTTCCGACGCGGCCGACATCTACCGCTCGCTCGCCGACGCCAACACGGCTGCGGCCAGCGGCTATCTGGCGGGCCCGCAGGAGAAGCCCGAGACGCGGCAGCGGTACGAGGACGGCATCCGGACGGCCGCGGAGAAGCTGGTCACGGCCGCCTCCAGCTCGGACCCGGGGTCCGATTCGGCGAAGACCATCGCCGAGCTCAACAAGCTGCTGCCCCAGTACAAGGGCCTGGTCGAGACGGCCCGGGCCAACAACCGGCAGGGCTACCCGGTGGGCAGCGCCTATCTGCGGGCGGCGAACGAGCAGATGCAGCAGCAGATGCTGCCGAAGGCCGAGGCCCTGTACCAGAAGGAGAACCAGCGGCTGAACTCCGACTACGCGGACGCGAAGGCGTTCCCGTGGGCGGCGATCGGCCTCGGTCTGCTCGCCCTCGGCGGGCTGGCCTGGGCGCAGCGCCGCAACTACCTGCGCACCAACAGGGTGTTGAACCACGGCCTGGTCACCGCTTCCGCCGCGTCCGTGGTGGTGCTGCTCTGGCTGGTCGTCGGCCACACGGTCGCCAGCTCGGGGCTGAACGCCTCGTACGACCACGGCGTCCGCTCGCTGAACGTGCTGCACGACGCCCGTATCGCGTCCCTGACGGCCCGCAGCGACGAGAACCTCAGCCTGATCCGGCGCGGCGCGGACACCAAGGTCGTGGGCGGCAACCCGGTGGACGCCTACGCCGCCGGGTACGACGAGCAGATCGACGTGCTGGCCAAGTCGCTGACCAAGGCCGACGGTCTCGCGGACGACTCGGCGGGCCGCAAGCCCGTGCAGGACGCGAACGGCTACATGAAGGCGTGGAAGGACCGGCACGGGGTCGCGCAGGGCCTGAACGACAAGGGCGAGTACCAGCAGGCCCGGGACAAGGTCATCGGCGTCGGCAAGGACCCGACGAGCGTGTGCTTCGACAATGTGGACCTCGCTCTGGAGACGGCACTCGCCCACGAGCAGGCCGAGTTCAAGCAGGCCGCGGGCGACGGCCGGGACGCGCTGACCGGACTGCCGTACGGGGCCGCGGTCCTCGCGGTGCTGGGGGCGGCCGGCGCGGTCGTCGGCATCGGGCGCAGGCTGTCGGAGTACCGGTGAGAGGGGGCGTGACGATGGATGCACGGCGTCTGGCACAACGTCTGCGGACCGGCCTCCGCGGCTGGGGCGGGGTCGGCGCGATGGCGGCCCTGTGCGCCCTGGCGCTGGCGTTCGCGCTGCTGCTGCCCCTGACCCAGTCGAGCGGCACGGACGACGCGGCGAGCAGCGGCGGCCCGGGGGTCGCCCGGGGGCTGCAGGCCAGGGCGGCGGCCAAGTGCGACAACCCGCAGGACGGCAGCCTGTCGCCGTCGGGCGGTGACGGCAGCACACCGATCATCGACAGGATCAAGGCCCGCAAGGACCGCCGTCTGATCGTCGGCATCGACACCAACAGCTACCGCTGGGGCTATCTCAACCCGAACAACACCTCCGGTGCGCCGGAGGGCTTCGACATCGATCTCGTCCACCAGATCGCCAAGGACATCCTGGGCGACCCGGACGCGGTCTCGTTCAAGGCCATCCCGACCAGCCGCCGGATCAAGGCGATTCAGGACGACGAGGTCGACATGGTGGTCCGCACCATGACGATCAACTGCGACCGGATCAAGCAAGTCGCCTTCTCCGCTCCCTACTTCAGGACCGGCCAGCAGGTCCTCGCCCCGCGGACCTCGGCGATCACGGGATACAACAACACCCTCGCCCACAAGAGGATCTGCTCGGCGGACAGCTCGACCGCCCTCGAGCGACTGCAGGGCGACAAGGCGAAGGGCACCCTTCCCACCGGCGCGGACATCGGGACGGTGGTCCCCAACCAGCTCGACTGCCTGGTGAAGTTGCAGCTCGGCGCGGTCGACGCCGTCGTCACGGACGGCGCGCTCGCCGCGAGCCAGGCCGCGCAGGACCCCACGGTGCAGCTGAAGGGCGGCCTGTTCAGCGACGAGTACTACGGCGTGGCGATGAAGCTGGGCTCCCAGGATCTGATACGCCAGGTCAACCGGACCCTGCAGAACTACATCAAGGACGGCGACTGGGCGGCCTCGTACGGGAAATGGCTGCATCCGACCATGGACCAGGGCGGCCAGAAGTCGGCGTCGGCGACCCCTCCCGAAGCCCACTACAAGTGACCGATCATCAACTGACGGACGTACGGCAGCACACGACGGAACCACGACGGAACACGACAGCAGCGAGAGGTGATCGATGGGCGTCACGGACCCCGCCGGGCCGGTGATGGACCGGGACGAGGTGGACCGTGCGCTGGCGCGGCTCGGCGCGGAGCACGAGGCGATCGAGACCTCGCTCCTCGCCCTGCAGGACCACGCGGGCCGCAGACTCCTCGAGGGCGCGGAGCTGACGGGCATCACCAAGGAGCGGTGGGCTGCCGCGGAGGCCTCGATCACGCTGCTGTGGGCGTACTTCGACGCGTACACGGACGCGTTGCGCTCCGCCCGCGAGATCCGCTCGCGGCGCCGCTGGTCCAGCCGCGAGGACCTGGTGGAGCTGACGGAGCTGCTGCGCGGCGAGTCCGTCACGGTCGCGGGCTCGACCATGGCCACGGCGAACGCGCCGACGCTGCTGTCCACCCCGGGCAAGCTCAGCCGGCAGTACTCCCTGGCCGCCCTGGTCGACCTGATGAACGAGCTGTATGCGTCGAGCCTGGACATGGTGGTCGCGGCGGACGCGGTCTGGTCGGCGCTGCCCGCCCGGATCGATTTACTGGCCGCGGAGCTCCAGCGCACCCGTACGCTCGCCCACTCCGTCGGTGTGCGCCCCGGCGAGCACCCCTCCGGCGACGACCTGGAGCGCATCACCCGCACCCTGACCACCCTGCGCGAGCAGGTGATCTCGGACCCGCTGGCGTACTGGATCCCCGCACCGGGGAGTTCGGCCCCGGGCGGCGGCCGGCCGGACACCACGGTGTACGACCGGGAGGCGCGCGCCCTGGAGGAGGTGCGCCGGGAGATCGACGCCGTGCTCACCGTCCGGCAGGACGCGGAGCAGCGGCTGGTGAAGCTGCGGGACGTGCTCAGCCGGGCGGACCGCACGCTCGCGGAGGCACGCAACGCGCGCGGGGAGGTCCTCGCGAAGATCGCCGCCACGGAGGTGCCGGTCGTCAGCGGCCCGCCGACCGCGCTGCAGGAGCAGCTGGCGACGGCCGCCGAGTACCGCAGACACGCCCAGTGGCACCGCCTGTCCCCGCTCCTGGAGTCCCTGGAGCAGAAGGCGGAGGACGAACTGCTGCGCGCCCGCGAGTCGTTGACCGCAGTCACCGCGCCGCTGGCGGTCCGCGCCGAACTGCGCGGCCGCCTCGACGCGTACCGGGCGAAGGTGGCCCGGCTCGGGTATGCCGAGGACCCGTTCCTGATCGAGCGGTACGACGCGGCGCGGCGCATGCTGTGGAGCGCACCGTGCGATCTGCGCGTCGCCGAACAGGCCGTGCTGCGCTACCAGCAGGCGGCCGCCGAAGTGCTGGGCGCCCCGCGCGTGCCGCCGCAGGGCGGCCCGCAGGACCGCAGGGAGTCCGGAGCATGAGCGACAAAGGGGGGTACGCGTCGTCATGAGTGAGGCACAGCAGACCTGCCAACGACCGGACTGCGAGGGCACGTACGAGGACGTGGGCGGCGGCGAGCTGTACTGCGACACCTGCGGTCTCGCGCCGGTCGTGTCGGCCAAGGGCATGGTGAACTCGTCGGCCACCGGCATCACCGGCGGCGGCAAGGGCTCGCAGGACAGCGGCAGTTCGCGGGCCGGCGGCAGCGGCAGCTCGCGTACCTCCTCGCAGTCGTCGAAGTCCCGGCGCTCGGTGTCGGGGCGGCTCTCGCGCTCCTTGTCGGGGAGGTCCACGGGCCGTTCGGTGTCGGTGCGCAGCTCCGGATCCGGCACCGGCACCGGCTCCCGGGGCCGGCTGGGCGCGGGCCTGGTGCAGGTGCCGGACGTGCCGCGGCCCGATCCGCGCGCGATGGTGCTGGAGAACCCGGAGGTGCCCGAGCGCAAGCGGTTCTGCTCGCGCTCGGACTGCGGGGCGCCGGTGGGCCGCTCGCGCGGTGACCGCGCGGGCCGCACCGAGGGCTTCTGCACCAAGTGCGGCAACCCGTATTCGTTCGTACCGAAGCTGAAGGCCGGCGATGTGGTGCACGGCCAGTACGCGGTCGTGGGCTGTCTGGCGCACGGCGGGCTCGGCTGGGTCTACCTCGCCGTGGACAAGGCGGTCTCCGACCGCTGGGTGGTCCTCAAGGGCCTCCTCGACACCGGCGACCAGGACGCGATGGCGGCGGCGATCTCAGAGCGGCGCTTCCTGGCCGAGATCGAGCACTCCAACATCGTGCGGATCTACAACTTCGTGGAGCACCTCGACCAGCGCACCGGTTCGCTCGACGGCTACATCGTCATGGAGTACGTCGGCGGCAAGTCCCTGAAGGAGATCGCCAACGGCCGCCGCACGCCCGACGGCAAGCGCGACCCGCTGCCGGTGGAGCAGGCGTGCGCGTACGGCATCGAGGCGCTGGAGGCGCTCGGCCATCTGCACAGCCGCAACCTGCTGTACTGCGACTTCAAGGTCGACAACGCGATCCAGACCGAGGACCAGCTCAAGCTGATCGACATGGGCGCGGTGCGCAGGATGGACGACGAGGAGTCGGCCATCTACGGCACGGTGGGCTACCAGGCGCCGGAGGTCGCCGAGGTCGGCCCGTCGGTGGCGAGCGACCTGTACACGGTGGCGCGGACACTGGCCGTCCTGTCCTTCGACTTCCAGGGCTACACGAACGTCTTCGTGGACTCCCTGCCCGACCCCGACAACATCGAGGTCTTCCGCGAGTACGAGTCCTTCTACCGGCTCCTGGTCCGCGCCACCGACCCGGACCCCGCCCGCAGGTTCGCCTCCGCGCAGGAGATGGCGGAGCAGCTGACGGGCGTGCTGCGCGAGGTCGTCTCACTGCAGACGGGCCGTGCGCGGCCCTCGCTGTCGACGCTGTTCGGGCCCGAACTGAAGGTGACCGACACGGAGTTGTTCCCGAAGCTGGAGGGCGACGTCTCACGGCTCGGGGCGCGGGCGGTGCAGCCGCGCAGGGGGCAGCAGCCGCAGCTTCCCGCGTCCGCGAACGGCACGGCGGCCCTCGTCAAGCACGTCGACTCCCCCACCGCGGCCCTCGCCCTGCCCGTCCCCCGCGTCGATCCCTCCGACCCGAACGCGGGTTTCCTGGCGGGCCTGATGACGACCGCGCCGGCCGAGCTGCTCGGGGCGCTCGCCGCGGCTCCGGCGGCATCCGTCGAGACCCGGCTGAGGCAGATCCGCGCCTGGCTGGAGAACGGCGACTCCGCGACCGCGCTCAACGCCCTGCAGACCCTGGAGACCGAGCGGCCCGACGACTGGCGGGTGGTCTGGTACCGGGGCGTGGCCGCGCTGGTGACCGGCGACGACGAGGGCGCGGCGCTCGCCTTCGACGCGATCTACGACGCGTTCCCCGGCGAACCCGCGCCCAAGCTCGCCCTCGGGCTGTGCGCGGAGCTGCTGGGCCAGCTGGACAACGCCGCCGAGTACTACCGGCTGGTCTGGTCGACCGATCCCAGCTATGTGAGCGCCGCGTTCGGCCTGGCCCGCGTGCAGCTCGCGACCGGGGACCGGCGCAGTGCCGTACGGACGCTGGAGTCGGTGCCGGAGTCCTCGATCCACTACACGGCCGCGCGGGTGGCGGCCGTACGGGCGCGGCTGCGCGGACGCACGGCGGCCGCTTCCGACGTACCGTTCCTCGATGACCTCAGAGCCGCCGCCGGGCAGGTCGAGGCGCTGGACGCGTACGGTCTGGATCCGGCGCGCCGGGAGCGGTTGTCCGCCGAAGTCCTCGGCTGCGCGCTGGACTGGATACTCTCCGGTGGCCAGGTGGTTGCTCCCGCCGCGCAGCGCATGCTGCTCGGCAGCGACCTGGACGAGCGGGGACTCCGCTTCGGCCTGGAGCGTTCGTACCGCACGCTGGCCCGGCTGGCGCGAGGCGGCGAGGAGAGGATCGACCTGGTGGAACGTGCCAACCGTTACCGCCCCCGGACGTGGGTGTAGTTGATGTCGCAGATGCCCCAGCAGGCCGCCCTGTCGAACTGCCCGAGCTGCGAGTGGCCGCTCGAGTCGGGTGACCGTTTCTGCGGTGCGTGCGGATACGACCTGTCCGTCGTGCCCGCACGGCCGGACGACCATCCGACGATCGCCCTGAACGGCTCGGACCTGCCGCCGGGCGAAGGCGGCGGTGCGGCCTGGCCCGTCGCCGCCGCTCCGGGCGGCTCCGACACCCCGGCGGCGCCCCATCTGCCGACGGACCTGCACGGGACGGACTCGGGCGGCTCCCCGCTGCCGCCGGAACAGCCCACGGGATCGCCGCTCTCCCCGGCCTCCGGGGTGCGCTTCGACCGGCCACCGGTGCCCGACGAGTATCCGCTGCAGGCCCCGGACCCGCGCGTGGCCTCGCTCGCCGCGCCCGCCGAGGAGGCCAAGCTGTGCGTGGCCTGCCGTGCGGGCCGCGTCGACGACGACGGCTACTGCGAGAACTGCGGGCACGCCCAGCCCCGGGAGCGGGACCACATGGAGCAGGAGTCCGGCCCGGTGGCGGCCGTCAGCGACCGCGGTCTGCGCCACCACCGCAACGAGGACGCGTTCGGCATCGGCACCGCCACCCTGCCCGACGGCGCGCCCGCGTCCGTGGCGATCGTCTGCGACGGCGTCTCCTCGGCGACCCGCCCCGACGAGGCCTCGCTCGCCGCCGCCCGTGCCGCGAACGACGCGCTGCTCACCGCCCTGCCGCGCGGCACGCACCCGCAGCAGGCCATGCACGACGCGATCGTGGCCGCCTCGCACGCGGTCAACGCCCTGGCCGACGAACCCGCCACCGCCCGCGAGCACTCCCCGCACCAGAACGCGCCCGCCTGCACGATCGTCGGCGCGGTCGTGACGGCCGGGCTGCTGGTCGTCGGCTGGGTCGGCGACAGCCGCGCCTACTGGGTGCCGGTCGACCGCGGTTCGGCCCCGGCCCGGCTCACCGAGGACGACTCGTGGGCCGCGCAGATGGTGTCCGCGGGCCTGATGAGCGAGGCCGAGGCGTACGCCGACGAGCGCGCCCACGCGATCACCGGCTGGCTCGGCGCGGACGCCTACGAACTGGAGCCGCACACCGCTTCCTTCAAGCCGGACCGGCCGGGTGTAGTGGTGGTGTGCACGGACGGACTGTGGAACTACGCGGAGGCGGCCGAGGAGATGGCCGAGGTCGTGCCGCCGGATGCCGCCGTACGTCCGCTGCACAGCGCCCGTGTGCTGGTCGGTCACGCCCTGGACGGCGGGGGCCACGACAACGTAACAGTGGCCGTCGTGCCGTTCCCGGCCGTGCCTCAGGGGGCAGGATCGGCCTGAGGCCGTATACGGGGATGCCTCAGCGGACCGGAGGGGACCGGTCCGCATACAGTCGTCGCCCCGCGAACGCGGGGTTCTCGAGGGGGATTTGAGTAGGCATGGCCAATTTCTCGAAGTCCAGCGTGCCGCAGTTCTCGATGGACGTGTACCAGAACGAGTACCTGCCGGAGGGCGGCCGCGAGGTCAACGCCATCGTCACGGTCACCGCCACCGGCGGCGGCACCGTCGGCAGCGCCGTCGCAGCGCCGCACCTCTACGGGCCGGGGCGCGGCCCGTCGGCCGGGGTGGCGATCATGGTCGACTGCTCCGGCTCGATGGACTACCCGCCGACCAAGATGCGCAACGCCCGTGACGCGACGGCCGCCGCGATCGACACCCTGCGTGACGGGGTGCACTTCGCGGTGATCGGCGGCACACACGTCGCCAAGGAGGTCTACCCGGGCGGCGGGCGCCTCGCGGTCGCCGACGCCACCACCCGCGGCCAGGCCAAGGAGGCCCTGCGCAAGCTGAGCGCGGGCGGCGGCACGGCCATCGGCACCTGGCTGAAACTGGCCGACCGGCTGCTCTCCTCGGAGGAGGTGGCCATCCGGCACGGCATCCTGCTCACCGACGGCCGCAACGAGCACGAGTCGCCCGAGGACCTCAAGCGGGCGCTCGATGAATGCGCCGGACGGTTCACCTGTGACGCACGTGGCGTGGGCACCGACTGGGAAGTGAAAGAAGTCACAGGGATCGCCTCCGCACTGCTCGGCACCGCCGACATCGTCGCCGACCCGGCCGCCCTCGCCGCCGACTTCACGCAGATGATGGAGAAGGCGATGGGCAAGGAGGTCGCCGACGTCGCTCTGCGGCTGTGGACGCCGGTCGGCACCGCCATCAAGTTCGTCAAGCAAGTCGCGCCCACCGTCGAGGAGTTGACCGCCCGCCGCACCGAGGCGGGCCCGCGCGCCGGGGACTACCCCACCGGCTCCTGGGGCGACGAGTCCCGTGACTACCACGTATGCGTCGAGGTCCCGGCCGCGGGCCTCGGCCAGGAGATGCTGGCCGCCCGGGTCTCCCTGGTCGTCCCGCAGCCCGACGGCAGCGCACAGAACCTCGGCGCCCAGGGCCTGGTCAGGGCCGTGTGGACCGACGACATGGTGGCTTCCACCTCGAT
Source organism: Streptomyces sp. NPDC001604 (assembly GCF_042893475.1). Taxonomy (NCBI): domain Bacteria; kingdom Bacillati; phylum Actinomycetota; class Actinomycetes; order Kitasatosporales; family Streptomycetaceae; genus Streptomyces; species Streptomyces sp. NPDC001604. Next base: position 715,747 of record NZ_JBIAUY010000001.1, read on the forward strand.
CAACCCCCAGGTCGCCCACTACACCGGGCAGGCCGAACTGGCACAGGCCATCCAACAAGGGCTGGATCTTCGCAAAGCGGGCGATATGGATGGAGCAACGGCCAAACTGGGCCGGGCCGTTCAGCTCGCCAGCGCCTCCGGAAACGCGGATACTGCGAAACTGCTTGCGAAGGTGGTGGACGTGGTCGATGCCGCGACAGGTACTGTGCGACTGAAAGCGAAGGTCGAGGAGGCCGACGAGATGACTCTCGAGACACGGTCGACAAAGACTGTTCGTGTAAAGAAGTGACACCGTACGTCACGTCGCCGTACACACCACACACATCACAGGACCGAGTAGGACCCTGCAGGAAAGGGGGAAGCGCCGACATGCCGACCTGCCCGAACGGACACCAGTCGGGTTCCGACGACTGGTGCGAGGTCTGCGGTCACCGCATGGCCGGTGCCGTGCCTCCGCCCCCTCCCCCGCCGCCCCCGCCCGGCGGCGGCTACGGCTTCCCGCCGCCCGGCCAGGGCCCTCAGCCCGGCGGCCGTCCGCTGTCCGCGGTGCCCGACCACGAGCCGGAGCTCTGCCCGCAGTGCCGTACGCCCCGTGAGGGCGGTGCGCCGTTCTGCGAGGAGTGCCGGTGGAACTTCCTGACGAACACCGCGACCTCGTACACCCCGGCCGCCCCGCGCCCGTCTGCGCCCGGCCCCGGCGGGCCCTTCCAGCAGCAGCCAGGACCGTCGTACGGCGGCGGCGACTCGTACGAGTACCAGGGCTCGCGCCCGTCCCAGGTGAACCGCCCGGCGGAGCCGATCCCGCCGAGCCCGTTCGGCAACGAGCCCTCGGGCCCGCCGCCGAGCCCTTTCGGCACCGAGCCTCCCCGTCCGCCGAGCCCGTTCGCCGACCGGTCCGGCTTCGGCCCCGACCCCTCGCGTCCGGTCCCGCCGCCGCCCGGTCCCACACCGCACGGCGGCCCCGGTGGTCCCGGTGGCCCCGGTGGCGCCCCGCAGGCGTTCCAGCAGCCCGGTCCGCCGGCGCCGCCCCGCTTCCCGCAGGAGACGGGACGTCCGCCGCAGCAGGGCGGTCCGTCCTTCGGCGGCGGTGACGACGACTGGGTGATCTCCCCGCCGTCCGGCGGCCCCGGTGCTCCCGGTGGCCCAGGTCAGGGCGGTGGCTACGGCTATCCGCAGCCCGCTCCGACCCAGGCACCCCCGCCCGGCCAGGGCTTCCCGCAGACCCATGGCGGGCCGGTGACCTGGACGGCGACCATCGGTCCGGACCGCGAGTACTTCATGGCGATGATGCAGCGCTCCGGTCCCGAGGCCGCGGGCCTCAACCTGCCCGCGTACTCGCCGGAGCAGCAGCGCACCCTCAGCGGCAACCAGATCACCATCGGCCGCCGCCGGCACTCCACCGGCGACACCCCCGACATCGACCTGGCGGTGCCGCCGGAGGACCCGGGCGTCTCGCACCAGCATGCGGTGCTCGTGCAGCAGCCGGACGGCAGTTGGGCGGTCGTGGACCAGAACTCGACGAACGGTACGACGGTCAACGGCTCTGATGAGCCGATTCAACCTTTTGTGCCGGTGCCTCTGCAGGACGGGGACCGGGTGCATGTGGGTGCGTGGACGACGATCACTATTCGCCGTGGGTAGCTAGCACCGCTGTGGGGTGCGGCGTCGTCGTGGTTGATCGCGCAGTTCCCCGCGCCCCCAAAAGCCGCTGACTCACCGGAGGGGCCAGATGCACGGCCCCTTCGGGTCGTCCAGCCATGCCCACTCTCGGCCGGTGCCGATGGTGATGCCATAGCGCTGGCGCTCCGGTTGTTCCTCGCGTTCCCACAGGGCGAAGGCCTCCTGAGGGTCGAGGGTGCCTCGGGTGAGGGCCAGGAGGAAGCGGAAGAGTTCGTGGTCCCTGGCCCGGCGGGGGATGTCGCCGAGTTGGAGTGACTCCTGCTCGGGGCGGGTCCCGCCGCGCAGTGGGACGAAGTAGGCGGGGGTGTCCAGGAAACGGCCCTCGGCGTGGTCGGGGTCCCGGACCGTCAGCGCGATCAGGCCGGTGGCGAACGGGGCCAGGATCCGGGCGCCCGGGTTGCACTGGGCGAGCCAGGCGCGCGGGATCGAGGTCAGGGCGCAGGTGGCGATGATCCGGTCGAAGGGGGCGCGCTCGGGGACTCCGCGGGCGCCGTCGCCGGTGACGACGGCCGGGTGGTGGCCTGCGGCGGCCAGGTGCTGCCGGGCCGACTCGGTGATCTCCGGCTCCAGGTCCACGGTGGTGACCAGGTCGTCGTCGCCGAGCCGGTGGGCCAGCAGGGCCGCGTTGTAGCCGGTGCCCGCACCGATCTCCAGGACCCGGTTGCCGTCCTCCACCCTCAGCTCGGCCAGCATCCTCGCCATCAGGGACGGCTGGCTGCTGGAGGAGAGCAGCTCGCCGTCGCGCAGCCGGGTCGCCAGCGGGGCGTCCTCGTAGGCCCCGCGCAGCCACCGCTCGCGCGTCCGCGGATCGGGGCTCTCGCCCCAGCGTCGCTCGTAGCCGCCCACGACGCCGACGTAGTAGTACGGCACGAAGAGATGGCGCGGGACCGCCTCGAACGCCTCCCGCCACACCGGGTCCTCGTCCCAGGCCCCGCTCGCCTCGATCTCCCCTACGAGCTCCGCCCGCGCGGTGACCGCGAGGTCGTCCAGTTCCTTGTCGAGAGCAGCTGCGCCCATGGGTCCACTGTGCTGCGGGAGGGGGCACGAGGCGAGTACCGAAGCCGCCAGATCCGGAATGTCCGCTTCCTGGATGCGGAGCGGGGTCCTAAGCCTCAGGTCCTCCGCCGGGCCGTCTGAGAGCATGGGGAGCGTGAATGAGATTCGGCGCGGCACGCTTCAGGAGCAGACCTTCTACGAGCAGGTCGGCGGGGAGGAGACCTTCCGCCGCCTCGTCCACCGTTTCTACGAGGGCGTGGCCGAGGACCCGGTGCTGCGGCCCATGTACCCCGAGGAGGACCTCGGCCCGGCCGAGGAGCGCCTCACGCTGTTCCTGATCCAGTACTGGGGCGGCCCGACGACGTACAGCGACAACCGCGGCCACCCCCGGCTGCGCATGCGCCACGCCCCCTTCACCGTGAACCGCGAGGCGCACGACGCCTGGCTGCGGCACATGCGGGACGCCGTCGACGAGCTCGGTCTGTCCGAGGAGCACGAGCAGCAACTGTGGAAGTACCTGACGTACGCCGCGGCCTCGATGGTGAACACCCCGGACTGAACATGACCGCATGACGTGCGGATTCCGGTCGTACGACGCCGGAATCCGGTCACGATCCGGTCAAGCCCGCCGTACAAGCGCTTACCGAGGGCCCGCTCACTCTGACAACATCGCCCGGAGGTCTGGACAACCACGGGGGGTTGGGCGTGACGGCGTTCGGTGCGGTGGCACGGTTCGTCCTGTTACGCGCCCGTGCGCACCGCCCGCTGCTGGCCGCCGCGCTGCTCACCGTCCTGCTGACCACGGCCGTCCTCGCGACCCTCACCGCCTACTCGGGCGCGATCGGTGACGCGGCCCTGCGCCACTCGCTACGGGACCCGCAGAACGCCGCCGATGCCGCGCTGATCGTCAAGGCCGAGGTCCCGGCGGACCGGCGCACCGCCGCCGAGGACGCGGTACGGCAGGGGGCGCGACGGATGTTCGACGGGCTGCCGGTGACCGTGCGGACCCTGGTGCGCTCGGGCCCGTACGCACTCCCGCGCTCGCTCCAGCCGCCGGCCGAGCGGGCCGGGAACCCCGATCTGACGTATGTCGCGGCGCTGGACCCGATGCAGGTGCGGTTCGTGTCGGGACGGGCGCCCCGGACGGTCTCCGGCACCGGCATCGAGGCGGCCCTCCCGCAGACCGCCGCCCGGCGCCTCGGCCTGAAGCCCGGCGCCCGCCTCACCCTCACCGACCGGCTCGGCGGCCCGAAGGTGCACGTGACGCTCACCGGCCTGTACCGGCCCGTCCGGGCGGACGCGCCCTACTGGCGGCTGGACGACCTGCGCGGCCGGGGCGTCACCACCGTCGACTTCACGACGTACGGCCCCCTGCTCGCCGCCCCCGGCGTGCTGAGCGGCGGCAAGGTGAGCGCCGGGCCCTCCGGATGGCTGGCGGCGGCCGACTTCTCGACGCTGACGACCGGGCGGATCGGCGAGCTGCGCAAGGCGGCCGGAGCGGGTGGGGCCGCCCTGCGCCGGCAGCCGGTGCTCAGCGGCGCGACGGCTGCGAGCACGTCGCTGCCCGAGGTTCTCGACCGCGTCGAGCGCTCACTGCTCGTCTCCCGTTCGACGCTGCTGATCGTCGCCTTGCAGCTGGTGCTGCTGGCCTGCTGTGCACTGCTGCTGGTGGCCCGGCTGCTGAGCGCCGAGCGCGCGGGCGAGGTCCGGCTGCTGCGGGCCCGCGGTGCCTCCCGGGCGCGGATCGCCTCGCTGGCCGCCCTGGAGGCCCTGTTCCTGGCGGCGCCCGCGGTGCTGTGCGGCCCCCTGCTGGCCGGCCCGCTCACCCGGCTGCTGGCCGGCCAGGGTCCACTGGCACGGATCGGGCTGCGGCTGGAGGTGCCGACGGGCGGGGGGCTCGGGGTGTGGGTGGTGGCGGGGGCCGTGGGGCTGGGCTGCGCGCTGGCCGTGACGCTGCCGGGCGCTCCGCGGGTCGAGCCACGAGGGGCTGTGTTTCGGCTGCGGGCCCATCGTGGCTTGTCGCGCCCCCGCGGCGGAGCCGCATGCACCGGCACAGCCCCGCGCCCCTTGAAGGCGGGGCCGCGCCCCGCAGGGGCGGGGGGAACTGCGCGATCAGCCAAGACGCACCCCCACACGGCCACTCACAGAAGCGCCCGAGCTCTTGGCACCGGCGCCGACCTGGCCCTGCTGGCCGTGGCCGCCGTAGCGTACTGGCAGCTCGACAAGCAGAACTCCGGCGCCGTGAACGGCGACAGGTCCGGCACGCTCGGCATCGACCCGCTCCTGGTCGCCGCCCCGGCACTCGCCCTGCTCGCCGGCACGGTACTGACCCTGCGCCTGCTGCCCCTGGTGGCGCGGCTGGCCGAGCGGCGGGCGGCCGGCGGGCGCGGGCTGACCGCGGCGCTGGCGGGCTGGCAGTTGAGCCGCCGCCCGATGCGCGGGGCGGGCCCGGTGCTGCTGCTGGTCCTGGCCGTCACGCTCGGCATGCTGGCGATCGGGCAGCGCGCCTCCTGGAACCGCTCGCAGGGCGACCAGGCGGACTTCGGCGCGGGCGCCCCGGTGCGGGTGATCGCCGCCGGGGAGGACGGCCTCGGGCGCACGGAGACCTACGCGGCCGTCCCGCACGTACAGGAGGTCGCTCCGGCCTTCCGCGCGGACCTGCCGTTGTCCGGTGACCGCACGGCCGCACTGCTGGCGCTGGACACCGCGCAGGCGGCGGACACGATGCTGGTGCGCCGGGACCTGGTCTCGCAGCCGGTACGGCCGCTGCTCGCGTCCCTGGGCCCGAGGACGCCGACGGCCGGCGCGAAGGTGCCTCCGCACACCGCCCGGCTGCGGCTGACCGCGGCCCTGCACAGCTCCTCCCGGGACGGGTCGGGCACGGCGGCGGACGTGACGGTCACGCTGGTGGACCGGTACGGGACGCCGTACCAGGTGCCGGCCGGGGAACTCCCCGGCGACGGGCGGGCGCACACGCTCGACGTTCCCGTCTCCGAGGGGCCGCTGGCGCTCACGGACGTGGAGTTCGTGCTGTCCCAGCCGGTCGGGAAGCCCGAGCAGCAGCGGCTGGAATTGCGGGAGTTGATCGCCACCGGGGTGGACGGGACCGTGCGGACGGTCCCGCTGCCCGACTCCTGGAAGGCGTCCGTGCGCACTGACGGGCAGGTCTCCTCGCCGGACGGCAGCACGAACCCGACCAAGCCGCACCTGAGTTCGTCGGGGCCGCTCACCGTCGAGTACGGCACGGGGTACGTGCCGGCCGAGAACACCTGGGTCGCCGCCTCGTTGACGGTGCGGGTGCAGGTCCTACAGCCGAGGCCGCCCGAGATCACGGCGGTGGCGACCGACCGGTTCCTCACCTCGGCGGGCACGCGCACCGGGCAGCGGGTTGACGTGACGGTCGGCGGGGAGAACGTGCCGGTGCGGATCGTGCGCGCGATACGGGAGTTGCCGACGACCGGCGACGCCGGCGGGGGCGCCCTGCTGGTCGATCTGCGGTCCGTGAACCGGCTGTTGGAGGCACGGTACGGGACGAGCGTCACGCCCACGGAGTGGTGGCTGCGGACCGGCCCCGGAGAGTCGGCCGAGGTCGCGAAGGCCCTGCGGGCGCTGCCCGAGCTGGACCCGGCACAGGTCGTGGTGCGGGACGAGACGGCCGCCCGGCTGCGGGACGATCCTTTCGGCGCGGGCGCGGAGGCGGCGTTCGCGGCGGCGGCCGGGGTCGCGGCGGCGCTGGCCGCCGTCGGCTTCGCGGTGAGTGCGGCGGGGTCCCTGCGGGAGCGGGGCGCCGAACTGGCCGTGCTGCGGGCCCTGGGCGCCCCGCGCCGCCGACTGGCCCGCATGATCGCCGTCGAGCAGGGCGTGCTGGTGGCACTGGCGCTGGTGGTGGGGACGGCCCTGGGGACGGTGCTGACCCGGGCGGTGATCCCGCTGATCGTGCTGACGGCGCAGGCCACGCGTCCGGTGCCGAGGGTGCTGGTCGAGTTGCCGGTGCCGCATGTCGCCGTACTGCTGGCGGCCGTGGCGGTGACTCCGCTGCTCGTGACGGCGGCGCTGGCGGTGCGGCGCGGCGACCCGGTGGTGTCGCTGCGGGAGCAGGGGGGTGAGTGACATGAACCCGGTGCCGGTTCCCTGGGTGCGCACGCGGCTGCGTGTCGCGCCCGGTGCCGCCTGTGCGCTGGCGCTGCTGGTGGCGCTGACCGCCTGCCTCGCCGCCGCGTTCCCGCGGGCAGTCGACCGCTACGAGGACGCCGCTCTGCGCCGGGCCGTCGAGCGGGCCCGGCCCGCGACCACCGGCGTGGCGGTCTGGGCCGAGCAGCCCGGCCTGTTCCTGCCACGGGAGCGGCGCGAGGAGGCGCTGCGCCCCGGCACGCTCGCCGCGCAGTACGCGAAGGTCCGTGCGGCCGTGCCGCGTCCGCTCGTCGTCGACCCGGACCAGTCGACGTACGGGGTGCGCACCAAGCCCCAGGAGGTCCCGGACCGTTGGCTGCCCCAGCCGAGCGGTCTGCCGGCGCAGCTGTCCCTCGCCGCGCAGCAGGGCCTCGCCGACCACGCGACGGTACGCAGCGGACGCCTCCCGCACGCCGGCCGGGTCACCACCGCCACCGCCGGGGTGGAGGCCGCCGTCACCGTCGCGACCGCCAAGAGCCTGCACATCAAGGTCGGTTCGGTGATCCACGTGCCCCGCGTGGAACGCGCCCCGCTGGCCGTCCGCGTCACCGGCATCGTCACCCCGCGCGACCCCGAGGGCGCCTACTGGGCCACCCAGCCCCTCCTGCGCACCCCCGATCTCGTCCTGCTGCCGGGAAACGGCGCCGACCCCGACAGGTACTGGGCCGGCTCTCTGCTGCTCGCCCCCGAGGCGGCCCCGGCGATGCTGGGCACGACCGTAGGCCCCTGGCGTTACTGGCAGTTGGCCCCCTCGCCGACCGCGCTCCGCGCCCACGACGCGGACAGCCTGAAGTCCGCCGTCGCGTCCCTCGAGTCCGGCCCCACCCTGCGCAAGATCCGTACGCTCACCGACCCGTCCACGACGGTGGAGACCGACCTGGACACCGTACTGAACGACTTCACCGGTCTTCGGTCCGGCGTCCGCCCGCTGGTGGCCGTCGCCGCCTTCGGCGCCGGCACGGTGGCCGCCGTGGTCCTGTTGATGGCGGGCGGTCTGGCCGCCGACCGCCGCCGCGCCGAACTCACCCTGCTGCGCGCCCGCGGCGCATCCCTGCCGGGCCTGGCGGGCCGCCTCCTCACCGAGACCGCGGTGGTCGCGGTCCCCGCGGGCGCCGTGGGCCTGGCGGTCGCCCTGCTCGCGCTCCCCGACGGCCGCGCCCCCTACGCGATCGCCGCGGCGGCAGCGGTCACGGCGGTCGCCTGCGCGGCCCTGCCCCTGCGGGCGGCTGCCGCGCACCGGACCGTCCGCGTCCATGGCGGCCGTGCGGACGTGACCTCGGTACGGCCGTCCAGGCGTCGTACGGTCGCCGAGCTCACCCTGGTCGTGGTGGCCCTGGGCGCGGTCGAGACCCTGCGCAGACGGGGCACGACGGGCGATCAGCTCACCGCCCTGGCACCCGTGTTGGTGGGAGTGGTCGCGGCCCTGGTGCTCGTTCGCGTCTACCCGCTCCCGCTGCGCGGCCTGGCCCGTCCGGCGGCGCGGCTGCGCGGCGCACTGGGCCATCTGTCGCTGGCCCGCGCGGGCCGCACCTCCGCCTCCGCGGTGCTGCCCCTGCTGGCGCTGCTCACCGCCCTCACCACGGCGGCCTTCGGCGGCTCGGTCCTCGCGGGCGTACGCGAGGCGCGCGACCAGGCGGCCCTGCTCGCGGTCGGCGCCGAAGCCCGCATCGAGACGACGACCCCGCTGCCGGCGGGCCTGCCGGACCGGATCCGCCGGACGCCCGGCGTACAGGGCCTCGCGGTCGCGAGCATCACGTACCAGGCCAAGCCGACCGACCTCACCCGGCCGGTACCGCTGGCCGGGGTGGATCCGCGAGACTACGCAGAACTGGCGAGCCGGACGGGCCTCGGCCCCTTCCCCGAAGGGGAGTTGAGGGACCCGCCGGGCCACGGTCCACTCCCGGCACTCGCGTCCCCCACGGTGGCGGGAGCCTACGGCACCCGGCCCTTCCCGGTACGCCTGGAGGACGGCACCACGGTCACCGTCCGCATCACCGTCGTCGTCGACCGCACCCCTGCCGTCGCCGGCGACAACTTCCTGGTGGTGGACCGCGCCGGCCTCAACAGGCAGGCGTCCCTCCCCACCGCACTGCTGCTGACCGGCAGCCACCTCGACGGACCCGCCCTGCGCAGAGCGGCACCCCACTCGGCGAACGTACAACTACGTGCCGAGGAACGCGCACGATACGCCGACTCCCCCCTCCAGACCGGCGCCGAACGCGTCTACACGACGGCGGTCGCCGCGGGCGCCGGCTACGCCGTACTGGCCGTGCTCCTGTCCCTCCTGCGCACGGCCCCCGAACGCACGGCCCTCCTGGCCCGCCTGCGCACCATGGGCCTGACCCGCACCCAGGGCCGCCACCTGCTGATCCTGGAGTCCCTCCCCCAGGCGGTCCTGGCAGCAGCAGGCGGCACCCTGACGGGCTGGGCGACGATCCGGCTCCTTTCACCGGGCGTGGACCTCACCACGATCGCGCTGGCCTCGGACCGAGCACCGGCAACGGATGCGGTGCTACGCACGGACGCGACATCACTGCTGCTACCGGCAACGGCGATCGTCCTGCTGACGGTGGGTGTCGCAGCGGCTCAGGCCTGGTGGACCGGCCGGCGGGGAGCGGTGGCGGAACTGAGGGCCGGGGATGCCCGATGACCCACACGCTCGGAGACGACTGCGCACAGCCGCCCTAGCTGCGGTCCGCCTCGCCGCCGTAGCTGCGGGCAATCGTGCCCCTCAGGGCGGCTCCCGCCCCAAAGAGAGCGGCACCCCGCAAGCGCGGGCAAGCGAAGCCCACTCCCACAGCAACCCCCACCCCGGGCCACTGTCGACCAAGCCGATGCCCAGGAGACCCCGATGCCCCCGGCAAATCCCACCCTCACCGACCTGGCAAACCGCGCCGCAGCCCAACGCAACCGCCCCACCTACGGCCACGACGCCCTCATCACCTGCGACCGCCTGGTCCGCATCTTCACCACGGACGGCACAGAGGTCCAAGCCCTCCAAGGCCTGGACCTCCTCGTCCACGAGGGCGAACTCATGGCCCTCGTAGGGGCATCCGGCAGCGGCAAATCCACCCTCATGAACATCCTCGCGGGCCTCGACACCCCCACCGCCGGCACCGCCCGCGTGGCCGGCCACAACCTCCTCACCATGACCGCGAAGGACCGCCTGGCCTACCGCCGCACCACCGTCGGCTTCGTCTGGCAGCAGACCTCCCGCAACCTCCTCCCCTACCTCACCGCGGCCCAGAACATCGCCCTCCCCATGCAGCTCGCGGGCACCCGCACAAAGCGCCGTCCGCACACCGAACGGGCCCTGGAACTCATGGAGTTGCTGGAGGTCTCCGACTGCCGCGACCGCCGCCCCCACCAGATGTCAGGCGGCCAGCAGCAACGCGTCGCCATCGCCGTGGCCCTCGCCAACAACCCGGCGGTCCTGCTCGCCGACGAACCCACCGGCGAACTCGACTCCCACACCGCGGAACAGGTCTTCGCCGCCTTCCGCACCGCGAACGAACGCCTGGGCACCACCATCGTCATCGTCACCCACGACCAGGCGGTCGCCGGCGAGGTCCGGCGCACGGTCGCCATCCGCGACGGCCGCACCTCCACGGAGGTCCTGCGCCGCAGCGAGGTCGACGAGGCCACCGGCCACGAGACGGTGGTCGCCCGCGAGTACGCGATGCTCGACCGCGCCGGCCGCCTCCAGCTCCCCGCCGAGTACACCGAGGCCCTGGGCATGCGCGACCGCGTGGCCCTGGAACTGGAGCCGGACCACATCGCCGTACGACCGGACGACAGCGAGTGATCACGCGGGCTGGCCGCCCGCCCTGCCCGGACGGCTACCGGACGCTGACGTCCAGCGCCCCAAGTCCCGCACGCCGTACGGCAATCGACCCGTACGGCGTACGCAGCCGCAGCCAGGCACCGGACGAGACCAACGCGAGGTCCCCGGCGTCCTGCGTGGACCGGAGGAACCCGAGCGACTGTGCCGCGTGCGCGGCCCGTACCGGAAGGTGGGTGTCGCCGACGGTCCGGGACCAGATCTCCCGTCCGATGCGGTCGAGCTCGGCGCGTGTGCGCAGCTCGGGCGCCAACTCCCCCGTACGGGAGCGGAATTCGGCGACGGCCGCGCCGACCATGGCCCGCAGTTCGTCGGGCGCGGGCAGCCCGGGCTCGGGCCGCCAGCCGCCGCGCGGCGGGAGGACGCCCGCCCAGGGCGGCCCGGTGACCGCCGCCGGAACGCCGGCCGTCGCCGCCGACTCGTCCACCGTCTCCAGGAGTTCACCGGCGGACACGGTCACGTCGAGCGTGACGTCGAGCCCGTTCTCGTACGGCTTGGCGAGCCGCACCGCGCGGATCGCCAGCACCTCGAAGGACGGCGGCCGCCCGAAGACGGCGAGCGCGGTCCCGGCGGCCTGCAGGCGCACCGCGGCACCGCGGTCGTAGTGGAGCAGCCGCGAGAGGAAGGCCGCGAGGTCCGCCGCCTCCCGCTCGTCGGCTAGGTGGAGCACCGTCATGCGGCGACGGCCTCCTCCTCGGCGTCGTCCCGGTACCCCTCGAGGAACTCCCGCTCCTCGGAGGTGATCCGGCGCGGCCGCTGCGTCTCGAAGTCGAACGGCACGACGACGGTCGAGGCCCGTACATAGACCAGGTCCTCGTCCTTCACCTCGTAGGTGACGGTGAAGGACGCGGCCCTGATCTCGGTGACCCACAGCTCGATGTCCACCGGGTCCGGCCGGTGCACGAGCTGCCGCTTGTAGTCGATCTCATGGCGCGCCACCACGGACCCCTGCTTGGACTCCTTGCCCCGAAGGGACAGGAAGTCGATGCGGGCCTCCTCCAGATACCGGAGGAAGATCGCGTTGTTGACATGGCCGTAGGCATCCATGTCCGACCAGCGCAGGGGGCAGCGGTAGATGTGACGCAAGATCGATCAGCCCCGGGTCAGCTTCTTGTAGGTGGCGCGGTGCGGACGCGCGGCGTCCGGTCCGAGCCGCTCGATCTTGTTCTTCTCGTACGACTCGAAGTTGCCCTCGAACCAGAACCACTTGGAGTCACCCTCGTAGGCGAGGATGTGCGTGGCGACGCGGTCCAGGAACCAGCGGTCGTGGGAGACGACCACGGCCGCACCCGGGAACTCGAGCAGCGCGTTCTCCAGCGAGCTGAGGGTCTCGACGTCGAGGTCGTTGGTCGGCTCGTCGAGGAGCAGCAGGTTGCCGCCCTGCTTGAGGGTGAGCGCCAGGTTGAGGCGGTTGCGCTCACCACCGGAGAGGACACCGGCGGGCTTCTGCTGGTCGGGGCCCTTGAAGCCGAAGGCGGACACGTACGCCCGGCTCGGCATCTCGACCTGGCCGACGTTGATGTAGTCGAGCTCGTCGCTGACGACGGCCCAGAGGGACTTCTTCGGGTCGATGTTCTCGCGGCTCTGGTCGACGTACGAGATCTTGACGGTCTCGCCGACCTTGATGGAGCCGGAGTCCGGGGTCTCCAGACCCTGGATCATCTTGAAGAGGGTGGTCTTGCCGGCGCCGTTCGGGCCGATGACACCGACGATGCCGTTACGCGGCAGGGTGAAGCTCAGGTCGTCGATGAGGAGCTTCTCGCCGAAGCCCTTGCTGAGGTTGTTGACCTCGACGACCACGTTGCCCAGACGCGGGCCCGGCGGGATCTGGATCTCCTCGAAGTCCAGCTTCCGCATCTTGTCGGCCTCGGCGGCCATCTCCTCGTAGCGGGCGAGACGCGCCTTGGACTTGGCCTGCCGCCCCTTGGCGTTCGACCGCACCCACTCGAGCTCTTCCTTGAGGCGCTTCTGCCGCTTGGCGTCCTTCTGCCCCTCGACCTTGAGACGGGTGGCCTTGGTCTCGAGGTACTTGGAGTAGTTGCCCTCGTAGCCGTGCAGCCGGCCGCGGTCGACCTCGCAGATCCAGCCGGCGACGTTGTCGAGGAAGTACCGGTCGTGGGTGACGGCGACGATGGTGCCCTCGTACTTGGCGAGGTGCTGCTCCAGCCAGTTCACCGACTCGGCGTCGAGGTGGTTGGTGGGCTCGTCGAGCAGCAGCAGGTCGGGGGCCTCCAGCAGCAGCTTGCAGAGCGCGACGCGGCGCTTCTCACCACCGGAGAGGTTGGTGACGGGCCAGTCGCCGGGGGGGCACCCCAGGGCGTCCATGGCCTGCTCGAGCTGGGCGTCGAGGTCCCACGCGTTGGCGTGGTCGAGCTCTTCCTGCAGCTTGCCCATCTCGTCGAGCAGCGCGTCGGAGTAGTCGGTGGCCATCAGCTCGGCGATCTCGTTGAACCGGTCGAGCTTGCCCTTGACCTCGGCGACGCCCTCCTGGACGTTCTCCAGGACGGTCTTGTCCTCGCTGAGCGGGGGCTCCTGGAGCAGGATGCCCACGGTGTAGCCGGGCGACAGGAACGCGTCACCGTTCGACGGCTGCTCCAGTCCCGCCATGATCTTCAGGATGGTCGACTTACCGGCACCGTTCGGGCCGACCACACCGATCTTCGCGCCGGGCAGGAAGTTCAGCGAAACGTCGTCAAGGATGACCTTGTCGCCGATTGCCTTGCGCGTCTTGCGCATGGTGTAGATGTACTCAGCCAAGAGAAACCGTCCGGCAGCTTGAAATCTGGCAGTGGGCAGATACACCCCATCTTGCCTGACCGCCACCCCTGGGGGGAAACGCGTATGGTCGGGCGGCTCTGACCTGCGACTCCTCCGTCACCCGATCCGGCACGTCTGTCACTGTCGGTCGGCCTTGAGTAGCCTCGGGCGCCGTCGCACGGCCCAGAGACGGCCCAGAAAACGATCACTCGGCAGACATCCGCCACTCATCCAGCCGCACCCTGACCTGGCGGTTGTGGGCGTGCCAGAAGACCTCCCCCTCGACGGAGGCCCCGAGGGCAGGCAGCTCCATTCCCAGCGGCATGGCGGTGATCTCAGCCAGCGCCACGGCAGCGGGCACACCGTCTATGCGTATGAAGACGCCGAAGGGTTGGCGACCGATGACCTCTCCAGTGACGCGGGTCCCGACCGGCAGAGCTGCGACGGTTGCCGCCCAGCTCCCGAGAACTACGTCTGCGGCCGGCAGGTCGGGACCCGTGGGCCACGCGTACTCGTCCATCGAGAGATCATGACGTAGCGATGGGCCTGGGGCTTAGAAGGCACACTGTTACAGTAGTTCCCCGCAGGAGTGCCGCTGACCTGGGCCTACGTGCGGCTTGACGGTACCTTGCTTGCCGACTTCGACACGCATTCGACACCGTGACTGCGGGCCGTGCGGGCTCCCCACGTGCGGCTACAGGTCTTCGAAGGCGTCTTCGCCGGGCCGCCAGGTCATCCAGGAGTGATCATCGAAACCGTTGAGCGTCGCGATCTCTGGACCGACGAGTTCGCTCTCGGCAGGGTGCAACTCGATGCAGCTGGTCCCGAAGTCGACCTTGACCCCGATGCCCGTCTTTTCGTGGGTGGCGGTCACACTTTGGGAGATGAGTCCACGTAGCGCGTCGGTCCAGCCGGTCTCCGTCGGCGAGAACCGTTGTCCAGACAGTGTGACGGTGGGCAGTACGTCGCATGTGAGCACGGGCATGTCGTCGGTCGGGCCGTCGAACCGGAGTTGGACATAGTCCAAGACGAATTGCACCGAGTACAGCCGGAACCCGACGAGGCGGTTGAGTAGGTAGTTCAGCTCATATGCCACGGCAGGGAGTCTAGGGGGAAGGCAGGAACGCCCGGCCCGTAACGACGGCGGTGTGGGGTGGCCATGGTGCGCAGCTCACCGGCGCATCTCAACTGCGGCGAACCGTGCTTGACCGTGCTTGACCGCGCGGCCGGCACGGCTCTGGCACGCGATCTCTTCGTCCCGAAGCAACGTGAGCGGGGTGCGGCCTTGGGTTGGTGTGGTTCTCACCTGCGCTGATGGTCCGTAGCCGTTCGCTCTCGTCCGCCGTTGTTCGTCGACGTTGTCACGCAGTTAGACACTCACATGGTGCTGCTGCTTGTGCTTGGGGTCGCAGGGCGGGGGAGGCGCTGAGACCAGGTGCCTGTCTCCTCTGCGCAGATATTTTCGACGCGTGCGGCAAGAATTCCTGGCGCGGCGGCCGGGTCGCTGTACTCGTCCAAGGCTTGGTTGTAGCGAACCACCTCCGTTTCAATCTGCAGATTCGCCCGGCTAAAACGAATGCAGTCTCCTTTCGGATCGAAGACATGGCGCGTCCCTGTAAGTAGGGATGTAAGGGATCCTAGAAGCGCAACAACCCAGTTGTCAGCCTTGATTGCGACGGCGAAGGGCACCCCCGCAGCTAGAACCAGGATCGCCAGATCCAGCAGCCTGGCTCTCCAGCGGGAACTGCGCATGTTCTGCTGATACCACGTTCCGCGCGCGATCACACTTGGCGGAACATTGGGCCACTTGACCTTGGCCAGGTCCTCCCACCAGGCTTGTGATCCCAACGAGTGCTACCTCTCGAACGCCACTCAGGAGCCGGGCGGCTAACGTTCGGCTCAGCTTGAAATACACCAGAGCGAAAACCGCATGTCTCCACAACACGCGGTCGTGCTCACTCTGTCGGTGTAACCCATCGATGCGGTACTGCGTTGCCGCACTGCAACGGCTCCGGAGGGCGCTTAGGGCCTGCGAAATAGTGCTGGTCAAGGCCGCGCCTGCAACTGGCTGAGCACAGTCTGTCCACGAATGGTCCACGGCGCTCTGCCGGACAGTGCCTGCTCTCAAGCGGGTTCGGTCATACCGGTCGGCGTTGTCCCGGGGGCGGCAGGTTCAGATGCCGTGCTGACCGCACCGCTTTCTTCTGCATCTGTTGGCGAAACGGTGAGCTGAGGTAGAGCGGATGCCAGAACGGTGGACTCCAATTCTCCGGACACGACAGCCTGGATCAAGACGTCGTTCGCCTCGCGCGCCTTCTGTTGTCCCCGCATGATAAGAAACCAAGCGCATGGGATCAGTAGAAGTACTTCAAGGGTGGTCTTAGCTGCGATGGTGCTCAAGAGTGCCGATGAGCTGAAGCCGACATTCACCCTAAAATCTGCCTCTGCAGCTGCTCGGTCGTAAGTACCGTAAAGATCAATGTTCCCGGCCTGCAGCCGAATGGAAAGTTGATCGAGTTCGTCGCCAAAACGCCCCAGCGCGGAATAGATATCCGCTCTCCTGCCTCCGACGCGACGAATATAAATAGCTAGATCAATTAGGGCTGAACGTGAGGCGCTGGTTCCCCATTCTGGCCTGCGAACTGCAGTCATGGATTCATTTGGTTGAATGATGGAATCTAGTTCTGCGGTGCCCCGGCTCGTTTCTGGCATCTCGGTCCACCTCAACATGCGTGGGTCGTCAAGCTGGCCAGACAAAGGGTTACCCAGAATTTTCTGGTACAGACTCCATCGCCATTCAGAGAATCGAAACCAGTGGACGATAGAGCGCGCGCGAATTTCGAGAAGACAACCAATTAGATATGCGGCGAAACTGGCGGCTGCGAGTGTGGCTGTGGCTCCCACCGCCGTGCTGAGCTGGTACGCGCTTTTCCATATCCCCTGCGCATTACTTCTCTTGGGGATATGATCAGAGAAGCCAATCCAAAAGGTGATCATCCAAATGTATCCGGCCGCCAACGGGGCGCGAATTTCCCGGATTCCTGGCAGGAGGTTCGCAAGCATGCCTAGTAGCTTGCCCCGGGCCTGAGGATGCGCGGGCGGTTTTTGGGCAACCTAGGTCGGCGGAGCATCAATGACTCAGTCAAGCCCCGGGGTGGGGGGTGGGGCGACGGGATCCGGTATGAGATCGATCCGAGCTGGTGCCCTGCGGCGTCACTCCCTCGAAAAAGAGATGGGCTCGCCGGCCTCTGAGTCGGTACGATCCGCCTGGCCATGAGTCGTTTAGCGGCCCAAGACGTCGCGCTCGGGTTCGCCCCGACGCGGAAACCCCGGTTCGAATCCGGGCCGTGGCCACCCTCGACACCGTCCCGCTCGGCCCGTGCTCGATGCGAACTACGGGCGGGGCGGTCGCTGAGGTCTCCGCACGTGCTCAGGTAGCCGTTCACGGGCTACTACGGTCGGTAGTGGTCGGCGTGGTTGCTGTACTTCTCTGCTGTACCGCCAAGGTCTGGTCTCGATTGTCAGTGCGGACGCGTACTCTCAGCGGCGCGTGGTCGGCACCCGGGGGTATCCGGCCCGTGGACCTAACCGGCGACGCGGGCTCTGTTGATGGCCAAGAGTGAGACCTGACAGCGCCGACCACGCACCTCGGATGCATGGGCACGCGAGCGGTGGAGTCTCAACGTGCGAGTCAAGTGCCGCCACCGGGCGATCAGTAGCCGGTCTACTGATCACCGCTCTCGCCGACCAGCGAGACTGAAGAAGCCCACGGCTCTGACCAGTTCGGATGCCGTGGGCTTCTGTCGTTGTCGGTCGGCGTCGGGTGGCCTCGCACGGCCCAGAGACGGCCCAGCGCTGGGACTGCTCACTCAAGCCGTTGGGCCGCCACCCGCAGCTGTTCACTGTGGAGCCACGTGAAGGTGCGGTCAGGTTCGAGGTGGGCGTCTCCCCAGTGGATGACGTGGATGCCGTTCTCTGGGTCGGCCGTGAAGAACAGACAGACGAGCTTCGTAGAAGCGCCCAACGCCTCGAAGGTCTCGTGCAGTTCCTCGTACTCCTCTGTCGTGAGCTCGTCGTCGAGAGGGAAGAGCCCGTCTTGCGGCTCCGGCCCGTGGCTGAGAAGCATCCGACGGCGAGTGGGGGAAGCGTTGGCTGCCAACCGAGCACGTTCGAGAGGCTTGGGCCGGTCAGCGTACTTGAAGGGGAAGAGCGCGTGGTCGTTGATGACGGCGTACTCGTACCCGCGCACGTCTCGCACGGCTTCGTCTAGCTCACGAGCCGTATCCGCGAGGTTCTCGCGCACTGCCTCGGCTAGGGTGACGCCGTAAGGGCTGCGCTTCTTCAGCCTCGCGGTGAGGTGAACGGCATGAGCCCGCGCGTGAGCCCTGGCGAGTTGTTCCGGGATCGCTTCGACGAGCCTGCCGGCATGCCGCCCGAACCGCTCTACGGCCCAGTCCGACGGCCCGCCGCTGTTACTACCCAGCACCGGCATGCAGAGTCCCCCTCCCCGAGACATCCCGTCCTAACTGTGTGACACGTACATGAAGCATCAACAAGGGCGCGGATCCGGCCATGCGGCGCGAAGGGGCCTGCGGGTGCACTGGACAAGCTTGGATTGAGGGCTTAGCAGGGGCTTCGCGCGATTCCACGCAACCGGGCTCTGACCTGGGCAGTCGCTCGACTCGGCGACCGCTTGCCTGCCGACTTTGACACGCATTCGACTCGGCCTCGTGAGATCTGAGGGCCGCCCTCAGCAGCCGATCTACTGATCACGGCTCACCGGAGCAACGCCCGTCTAACGTCTCCCCCTGAGTCGAGTGGGGGCAGGGCGGCGCCATAGCCGTCATGCCGCAGATTCGTCCAAACCGCTGCCCTGGCCGGTGCAGGAAACTACAGTGGATGAGTGCTTAAGAAACTTCGCCTGCATCACTTCAAAGGCTTCGCTGATTTCGAAATTCACTTTGGTCAACAAGCGGTGCTCGTTGGTCCAAATAATGCTGGCAAGAGCACCATCATTTCGGCACTTCGCCTTGCGGCCGAAGAAGTTTCTTTCGCGCGACGCAGGAATTGTCGAGATCGTTTCAATCTAGATGGAAACAGGTGGGCTCTCGGACATCAGCTCTCAAGTGGAATCGGTAATCCCTCCGGATTTGTGGGGGAAAACATCCGGCATGAGTTCCGGGAGTCGGAAACGCGACTGGAGCTGACGTTCAGTTCTGGTGCTTCACTTAAATCAATTTGGCCTGTGCACGAGTTTCCATTTTTCTGCCTGGCCAATGGTGATGGGTCGATTGTAAGTACTACCGCTGGTGCCCGATCCGTGACACCGTCAATCGGCGTGGTTCCTACATTGACCCCCCTCCAGCACCGGGAGCCTATTCTTACCGAGAGATATGTAAAGGAAAGTCAGACCACGCGCCTGTCGAGTAGTCACTTCAGGAACCAATTGTATTATCTCAAGAGGGAAGATGCGGACGCGTATTTTGATTTGACATCCTTCATTCTGGATAATACGCCAGAGATCCAGGATCTCAGCATTGAAGCTAGCTCGGCGGGCGACACTGCTGAGCTTGACCTGTACTTCACCGAGACTGCTACAAGATCTGTCAAAGAACTGTTTTGGGCTGGCGATGGCCTGCAAATTTGGCTTCAGGTTTTGCTTCACCTCTACCGGCATAGGACGGCAAAGACTCTCGTCCTGGATGAGCCGGACGTCTTCTTGCATCCAGATCTGCAGCGCAGACTAGTAAATGTTCTAGAGGAAAGAAATCAGCAGTGGATTCTAGCCACGCACGCGCCTGAGATCCTCGCTGAAGCTCCGCGAGACTCGGTAATCCTCGTAGACAGGACCCGCAGCCGCGCTAGACACCTCCGCGACTCAAAATCTCTGGAACATGCCAGCCAGTCGCTAGGGACAGGCTTCAACCTGGGCCTTGCGCGAGCTTTGAGATCAAAGGTGGCCCTCTTTGTGGAGGGGCAAGACATGAAGGTCATAAGAAACGTAGCGCGCAAGGTTGGGGCTAAGAGGCTTGCTGGGGAAAAGGGAGTGGCGGTGATCCCGCTCGGAGGCTTCGACAAGTGGGCCCAGGCTGGATCATTTGCCACGCTCAGCGACAGCTTGCTCGGCGATTCGGTAAAGGTGTACGTCATCTTGGACCGAGACAATCGGACGGAAAATCAAGTTTTCGATGTAACCAATGCGCTGTCGCATTCGGGGGTCCACTGCCATGTCTGGAAGAAGAAGGAGCTTGAGAGTTATTTTCTGATTCCGAGTGTTATTGCTCGGCTTTCGGGAGCTGAAGTGCAGGTGGTTCATGAGCTTCTGGATGAAGCTATTGAGGAACAGAAGGTCGATGCACAGGCGCAGTTCCTTTATCGTCGCACAACGGACCTTGTGAGCGCGAAAAATCACGCCATGGAAGTTACGCGCGCCGCTATTCCTGAATTCGAGACGTGGTGGAACGATCCTGAGGCGAGATCGGGTATGGTGCCCCCAAAGAAGACTCTTTCGTCCCTAAATAAGAAATTGACAGCGCAGGGATATAAAGCGGTTAACGTGCGTGGCATCTCAAACAATATGAGGGCTGAAGAGGTGACATCCGAGTTTAGGGAACTTCTCTTGGACGTCGAATCCGCTATTGCTGGATATTGAAATCTTGAGAGCAGCTGACAGGCGCAGTGAACGACCACCCTCGGCGCCCTCCGCCAGGCCCGCGCCGACTATCGCGCCGCCCAAGAACGTGACGTGCTCGGCCTGGACGACCGCGAGCCGGACACCGTCCTCGTGCTCGCCGACTGGCAATACGCCGGACACGGCCACACCCCCGGCGAGTCCGCCCTCGCCGCCTCCATCGCCCGCGACCTCCAACTCAATCGCGAAACCGCCCGTGAAGAGCTGCGCACGCTCGTCGACGAGAGGGAGGGGTGACCATGGCATCGGAGCTGCCGGACGGCTTCCTGACTCCTGACGACCTGGTCGTGATGTTCAAGCTCCCCAGCGTCGAGACGGTCTACCAATGGCGTCGCAAGCGCACCGGTCCCCGCTGCTTCCGCGTTGGCCGGCACCTCCGCTTCGACCCGGAAGACGTACGGGCCTGGGTCGACTCCCAGCGTGAGGGGGTCGCTGCCTGATGGCCGGACACATCCAAGACCGCTGGTACAAGACCGAGACCGGCCCGGATGGCAAGACCCGCAAGGTCAAGACCGAGCCTCATGGCACGGGCCTGCGCTACCGCGCCCGCTACGTCGCCCCGGACGGGACGGAGAAGTCGAAGGGCTTCCCCGACAAGCAAAAGCGGTTGGCCGACGCCTGGTTGACCAACATCGAAGCGGACATGGCGCGCGGGCAGTACATCGACCCACGGGCCGCCCGGATCACCTTCCGGGAGTACGCGGAAAAGTGGCTGGCCGCGCTTACGACTGACCTCACGAGCCGGGCCGCCGTGGAAGGCCGGTTGAGGCTTCACGCGCTGCCCTACCTCGGTACGCGCCCTGTGGGCTCCTTCCAGCCGGAGCACATCCGCGAGTGGAGCCGCCAGCTCGAAGGGGCGGTGTCGTCAGCCCAGTACCGACGCCTGATCTTCGACGCGGTCTCCTCGGTGCTCAACGCGGCCGTAGATGACCGTCTGCTGGCCTCGAACCCCTGCCGGGCGCGATCGGTTAAGGCACCCCGTCTCCTGCCGACACGCGTCCATCCGTGGTCCGCTGAGCAGGTATTCGGCGTCCGGGCTGGACTGCCCGACCGCTACCGGGCCACGGTCGACGTTGGCGCCGGGTGCGGCCTGCGACAGGGTGAGATCTTCGGGCTGGCCGTCGACAACATCGGTGACCTCGGCTGGCTCTACGTCCGCCAGCAGGTCAAGAAGGTCCGCGGGACGCTCGTCTTCGCCCCGCCCAAGCCCGGCAAGCTCCGTAACGTCCCACTCGACCCCGAGGTGTCGGCCGCGCTCGAAGAGAACATGAAGCTGTTTCCGCCTGTCGACGTCACCTTGCCGTGGCTCCGGCCGGACGGCCCGAAGGTCAAGCACCGGTTGGTCTTCACGAACGGCGTCGGCTCCGCCATCTGGAGCCAGGGGTTCAACGACCAGTCCTGGAAGCCCGCGTTGGCCTCCGCCGGGATAATCCCCGTCCCCGAGAAGGGACAGCGCTACGCGGCGGCTCGCGAGCACGGCATGCACGCGCTCCGGCACTTCTACGCCTCGGTCCTCCTGGACGCCGGAGAGAACATCAAGGCCCTGAGCCTCTACCTCGGCCACAGCGACCCAGGGTTCACGCTCCGCGTCTACACACACCTGATGCCGTCCAGCGAGACCCGGACCCGGAAAGCCATCTCCGCGATGTACCGGGCCGCCGGTCACGCTCACGACGGCCCACAGACGGCCCAAGCCGCCTGACACGGCCCCTCATCGGTGGGAAACCCGCTGGTGAGGGGCTATTTCATGCCCTCCGGCGGCAAGTAGCACCCCATCTTGCCTGACCGCCACCCCTGGGGGGAAACGCGTATGGCGGGGCGGCTCTGACCTGCGGTTTCGTTGTCGGCGGGGGCCGCTCGACTGTCACTGTCGGTCGCCACTGGTCGGCCTCGGGCACCCTGGCACGGCCCAGGGACGGCTCAGCCCGACATCTTGGTGGTGTCAACCGCTGGTGTGGATGTCGTCCATGCTCGCCGGCCCTGCGACGCATTTCCCGCTCTCGTCCACTATGTAGATGACGTCACGGGTCCCCACTGCGCCCTTCTCCTTACCAGGCTCGGGGTCGATGAAGGGGCAGGCCGACTCCACTCCTCGGACGACGACCTCGTACGTCTTCGGCCACGCGCGTCCCTCGGTCCACCCGAAGAAGGCACCGCCCTCGCCAGGCTTTCGGTCAGGATCCCCTACGACCACGAGGCCGTGCTTTCCGCACTGCGGACAACCGAACACGCGGGCATCCCAGGCCGACTCGTTGACCACTCGCACCGGCAGTTCTTCATCATCGGAACTGCCGCACCCCGTAACGGAGACGGCAACGATGCCCAGCGCGGCGACCAGCAGCGAAATACGCGGCCGCTTCACGCGCCGGCAGGACACAGTGCCGGCCCTGCCCGGTCTCGAAGGTTGCATGCCTGGACTCTCTCGTGATCATGATTCGGGCCGGATCATCTCAGGTCACAGCGGGCCATGCCCAGCCCTTGATCGGCTTGGCACTCGGGACGGTGGGAACGGTGGCGGCAGTCGCGTACATGACCTTTGTATGTGTTTCCTGCCCGCGACGGTGGGTGCTCAGGCTCCGGGGTGCTGGTGGGGCTGCTGCGGCTGCCCGTAGGGCCGGCCGTCGGGGGTGCCTGTGGACTGGGCCTGGAGCTGTTCGGCCTGTTCCTTGGTGACCTTCTGTTCCGCGCCGCAGAAGGTGCACTGCGTGGCGTACCTCGTCGAGATGGGGAACAGCGGCACGAAGAACAGCGTGAACTTCGTGACGCGCTTCCTGAGCGTGTGCGCGGCAGGGTTGCCGCAGCCTCCGCACACCAGCGTGAGTATCGCGAGCTGGTACAGGTATCCCTTGGTGCCAAAGATGATCACGAGATCGGCCCTTCTCGGGTCGGTGTCCGCCGCCGGGTGGAAGACGCTGACCGAGATCCTCTCGCAGATTCACCCCCTCGGCGCCATGGTCACTTTCAGTGGTCGCCGTTCACCTTGGACAGCCGCTGAGCCAGCAGCAGGGCAGCCACGGCCGTCGCCCCGACCACCCCCGCCGACCGGAAGGCACGGGAGGAACGCCAGGACAGCACCGACCACCGGGACTGCGCGGACAGCAGTGATCCCGTGCTCAGCCATGACCCGGCCGAGATCAGCGACAGCGCCGAACCGATCGACCCGCCGGAGAGCACGCTCCCGACCGACCCGACGGACAGGGCCGACCCGACGGACCCGATGGACAGCACCGACCCCACCGAGCCGATCGACAGCACCGAATCCTGCGACCACAGGGACAGCACCGAGCCCGAGGAGGCGCACGACGCCGGCGACACGGATGACTTCGTCATGAGGCCATCCTGCCCATCCATCTCACCGAGCTCCATGCATGTGGCCGAACACGTCCTGGAGGGGCGGGTGTTGGGGAGGCGTTCCTTCTCGTAGGTGTAGGGACTTCCTCCGACGGCTCAGTCCTGTGTCGGTGCGTCCTTCTTTCCTACGAGGACCAGGGCCGCGCCGCCGATCACCACGAAGGCGATGGCGATGCCCGCGATCAGCGGGGTCGTGCTGGAGCCGCCGGTGGCGGCGAGGTTGGTGTCGTCTGCGATGCCGCCCACCGTCGCGGGGCTCGGTTCGCTGAGGATCTGGGTCGCGTTGCCGGTCTGGGAGGTCTGGGTCCTGCAGTCGAGGATGCCGGTGAAGCGTTCCTTGAGGCCGGCGGGTCCCGTGATCGTGAAGTCGTAGGGCTGGTCCTCCTGCAGGGGGATCGTCACCGTGCGGGCCCCGCCCGCCGGGATGCTGTGCTCGATCCCCATCAGCTCGAAGGTGAACGCCTCGTCGCCCTGATTGGCGGCGATGATGTCCACGCCCTCCTTGGTGCAGTCCCTCGCGGCCGACAGGGCCGGTATCGCGCCCTTCTTCGCCCAGCTCGCGCCGGCCGTCGCCGAGACCGTCGACTCGCTGGAGCCGGCCAGGATCTGCGTCTGGCTGCGGGTGTCGGAGGCGAAGGCGCGGCCCACCGGCACGGTGGTCGAGGCCTGCACGGTGAGCTCGGCCGAGCCGTCGGCGGCGTGCTCGGGCACCTCGAAGAAGACCTGGCTGCCGTCGGCCGCGGAGGTGAGGGGCTTGCCGTCCTTGCCGACGATCCGTACCCCGCTGGTCGCCGCACCCATCGGCGGCGTCACGGTCACGCCGGCCGCGTTGGTGTGCACGGTCACCGGGCCGAGCAGCCCGCCGGGGTGGCCGGAGACCGCGGGCGGGTCCAGCGTCAGCGACGCCGCGGGCTCCGCCAGGTCGACCGCGCTCTTCTGCAGGTAGTCCGCGAGCTTCTCGGCCTGCGGGTCGACGGCGTCCACGTCGGCGTGGTCCGAGTAGCGCCAGATGGCCACCTGGGTGCCCGCCGCCGCGTCCTGCTCGGTCAGGCCGCCCTGGACGCCCGCCTTCGCCGCGAGCGTCGCCAGGTCATTGACCTGCGGGTAGGAGTGCTGCAGGATCCAGCGGATCCGGCCGGCGTTCTTGTTGGCGCCCAGCGAGGTGCCGCTCCACGCGGTCTCGTGGTACTTGGCGTCCCGCTGGGTGGGGTTGTGGATGTCGACGCAGTACGTCTGCAGGGTGCCGCCGCCGTCGACGGACATCTCGAACAGGCCCGCCGAGACCTGCTGGTCCCCGGTCTTCTCATGGATCACGGCGGTGCCGTACGTCTTGAGGCCGCCTATGGTGGCGGTCGCCCCGCCCTGGCCCTGTGTCGTCTCCTCCGCGGTGGCCGTACCGGCTCCGGAGAGCACCCCGACGGCCACAAGACCGGACACCAGCGTCGCGGCGGCGAGGCGCACGGCCCCTCGCCTGCGTGCGGACGGCGCAGAGAAAGAAGAAAACACCAAATTCCCCTTCGAGCAGGACCATTGACGTGGGGGGTGTGGTCCCACCAGCAGAATCAGAAGCCCCAAGAGCTATGCCGGGCATCCTATGGACGCGGCGCACCGCGCTTGCCGGTCATACCGTCGGACAAGCGATCCGACTCGGAATCGTTATCGCCAAGAGGGCCCATGAGCAGGGCTTATCGACAAATCCACCGGACCGTTCGGAACGCATTCGCCGATAAGCCGCAGTACGGTCAGCTCGGGGCACCGACTGACATCACGTCACCGCAGCGGGCTCCGGCTCCCGTTGGGTCGAGTCGGTCTCCGAACCGCCGGGCGGGGTCTCCCAGTTGGGCTCGGGCTGCCGGGGTGCTGCAGCGGCAGCCTCCGGATCCGGCCTGCCCGGCCGCCGGAACGCCGAGGTCCCCCGCGTGAGGTCATGGCCGATCGCCACCGCCTCGAGGTCCGCCGAGACCCAGTTCTGTCCCTCGCGCGCATCCTCACGCACCTTGAGCCTGCCCTGCACGATGACGGGGTCACCCACGTCCAGCGAGGCCGTCACGTTCGTGGCCAACTGCCGCCTGGCCCACACCGTGAAGAAGTTGGTGTGGCCGTCGGTCCACTCGTTCTTCTCACGGTCCAGATAGCGCGTGGTCACCGCGAGCCGGAAGCGCGCCGACGGCCCCGACGCCAGATCCCGGAACGCCGGCTTCGTCGCCACGTTCCCCACGGCGCAGATGATCGTCTCGTTCATCACGACCCCCTCCCTCGCCCGGCCGCCGGGGCCGGGCGGACATGCCTACGGGCCCGTCCCGTACGGCTGCGTCTGCCGCGGCGACCGCGTCCCTCGCGATCGCCGCACCGCCAGACTGCCTCCGTCGGGCCGAGCCCGCTGAGCCCTGTGGACCGCCCCCCACGCGTGGAAAACTCCATCACCCGGACGGGTGAGTCCAGGAGCACTCCGATGAGTGATCATCTGCAGAAAGGCTCACCGTCACCCTCCGGAACCCGCCGCCCCGTCCGGGTGTCACCGGGGCCCGGTCCCCACTCCCTTCACCCGCCCGTACTGCTCCCGCACCTCCCGGTAGCGCAGCAGCTCCGCCGCCACCGGATCCAGCACCCGGGCCCGGCCGCACCCGGCGGCCGCCTCCCGCAATCGCCGTTCCGCGTCGGTGCCGTAGCGCCGAGCCGGTCCGCGCGCCGCCATCCGGCAGCTCCACTCGACGATCGGGCCGCCGATGATGCCGGCCGCCATCAGCAGCACCGGCACCCCGAGGTTCGGCGCCATGAACCCGATGATCTGCCCCAGCAGCCACAGCCCGCCCACGACTTGAAGGAGCGTCATGGAGACCTGGGCCATGACGGCCAGCGGCCACCAGCCGGGCCGCGGTGGCCGGCCCGGCGGCAGACCCGCCCGTACCGCCAGTTCATCGAGCGCCTCGGGCAGCCCGTGGGAGCCGCGTACGGCCGCCTCGCGCACCGCCTGGGCCCAGGGCGCGGGCAGCCCGGTCGAGGCCCGGTCGGCGAGCGTGCGCACCGCCTGCTCGACGCGCTGGCGCGCCGTGGCCTCCTCGTCCGTCTGAGGCGGCAACGGCACCCGCCCGGTGGTCGCTTCGGACCGGTCCCGGTACCAGCGCCACAGCCGCAGCCAGGGCGTTCCACAGGCGCGGTTGGCGTTGCGCAGCCAGGCGCGCTCGGCCGCCTCGCCGGCGGCGGACGCACCCACCGCGTCCGCGAGCCGGGCGGAGAACTCGTCCCGCGCCTCCTCGCTCAGGCCGGTCCGCCGCCGCGCCGCGTAGAGGGGCCGCAGTTCCTCCGCGGCCGCGTCGAGATCGGCCGAAATTCGCCGTGCCGGGGCTCCGCGTTCCGCCACAAACTGCCCGAGTGCCTCGCGCAGTTCACCGACGCCGTCGCCGGTGAGTGCGGACAGCGCGAGCACGGTGGCGCCGGGATCGCCGTACTCGCCCAGGGCGATCCCGTCCTCGTCGAGCAGCCGCCGCAGGTCGTCGAGGACCTGGTGGGTGGCCTCGCCGGGCAGCCGGTCGGTCTGGTTGAGGACGACGAACATGACCTCCGCATGCCCCGCCATGGGCCGCAGATAGCGCTCGTGCAGGACGGCGTCGGCGTACTTCTCGGGGTCGACGACCCAGATGACGGCGTCGACGAGGGCCAGGACCCGGTCCACCTGTTCGCGGTGCTGTACGGCCGCCGAGTCGTGGTCGGGCAGGTCGACCAGGACCAGCCCGCGCAGTTGCGCCTCCGTCTCGGGGCTCTGCAGCGGGCGCCGCCGCAGCCGGGGCGGGATGCCGAGCCGCTCGATGAGGCTCGCCGCGCCGTCACTCCAACTGCAGGCGATGGGCATCGCGGTGGTGGGCCGCCGTACGCCGGTCTCCGAAATCGGTACCCCGGCCAGGGCGTTGAACAGCTGTGACTTGCCGCTGCCGGTGGCGCCCGCGATGGCGACGACGGTGTGCTGCCCGGAGAGCCTGCGCCGCGCCGCCGCTTCGTCGAGCACCCGTCCGGCCTCGGCGAGCGTCTGGCCGTCCAGCCGGGTGCGGGAGAGCCCCACGAGTTCCCGCAGCGCGTCGAGCCGCGACCGCAGGGGGCGGTCGTAGGTGAGCGGGACCGCCGGCTGGACGCTCAGCGCCCGTGTCTCCACCACCGGGACGTGCTCGGACCCGGTGTTCTCCTCGGTGGCGCGCCGCGCGATCAACCCGTCGTCCCAGGCGCTCGTGGACTCCGTACGACGGGCGGTGGCGACGTCCACCACGCGCGCGTGGCCGCCTTTGTCACGTACGCCGGACTCACGCTCGCCGGACCCCTGCTTCACCGTTCGGTCCCCTCCCGTCAGGCTCTTGGCGCTCTCTTCGGGGTGCTCGGCCCGGCCAGTGTGGTCCTCGTCTGTGACGGCAGTCACCGGTCACCTCTCCTTCTGCAGTACGGACAGCGCGGCGATGAGTTCGGCCTGGGGCTCGGGGTGGATCTCGAGGGCGTCGAGGGGTGCGAGACGGCGCTCGCGTTCGGTGTGCATGACCCGGTCGAGGTGCTCGGTGAGCAGCCGCCCGCCCCGGTCGCGCAGCCGCAGCGCCCCGTGCGCGCCGATCCGCTCGGCGAGCCCTTCGCCGGCCGGACGCGCCCGGCGGCCGCCCAGCAGCGCGGTGGCGACGAGGGCCGCGACGACCTCGGGGTCCGGCGCGACATTGCGGTCGAGGTCGCGGACCTCTTCCTCGGCGTACTCCTCGAGCTCGCGCCGCCATCGCCGTACGGCCAGCCCGATGCGGTCCTCCGCGCTCTCCGCCGACGGTTCCTGTTCCGTCAGCTCCGGGGCGCTCGCGGCGGGTTCGCGCCGCCAGGCCTCCCGGATGCGCTCGTCGGCGGCGGTGACGGCGCACAGCAGGAGCGTGGCAAGGCTCTCCACGAGCGCGTCCAGGAGCTCTCCGGCGGAGCAGTCCAGGGGGAACGCCCGCCACCGCTTGAGGGCGTCCCCGGCGAGTACGGCGCCTGCCTGCAGCCGGCCGCGCACGCGCGCGTGCTCGCCGTCGTACGCGCCTTCGACGGCATTGGTGAGCCGCAGGGCCGCCGCGTACTGGGCGGCGGCGGCATTGGCCAGTTCGGGCAGCCGGATCCTGAGGGAGTCGAGCATCCCGTTGGCGGTACGGGCCATGGCCTGCTGCCGGGCGGCCGGGTCCTGCGCCAGGTGTACGAGCCAGGTCCGCAGCGAGGCCACGGCGGTGGCCGGCAGCAGCCCGCTTCCCCAGGCGGACTCGGGCAGTTCGGGCACGGTGAAGCGCGGGATGTCGCCGAGTCCGGCCTTGGTGAGCAGCGCGCCGTACTGCCGGGACACCTCGGAGACGACCTGGTGCGGCACGCGGTCGAGCACCGTCACGAGGGTGGCGTCGTACTCCTTCGCGGTGCGCAGCAGATGCCAGGGGACGGCGTCGGCGTAGCGGGCGGCCGTGGTGACCATGACCCAGATGTCGGCCGCGCAGACGAGTTCGGCGGCCAGGACACGGTTGTCGGCGATCAGGGAGTCGATGTCGGGGGCGTCGAGGAGGGCGAGCCCGCGCGGCATCGTGTCGGCGGTCTCGACGCGCAGCACGCGCGCGGGGTCCTCCCCGGGGAGCAACAGGTCCTCCCCGGCGTCCTGATGGGGCACCCACACGCGCGTGAGGTCGGGCAGCACCCTCATCCCGCTGAACCAGTGATGGTCCTCCGGGTGGCACACGAGCACCGGTGTGCGCGTGGTCGGCCGCAGCACGCCCGCCTCGCTGACCCGGCGCCCCACGAGGGAGTTGACGAGGGTCGACTTGCCGGCTCCCGTCGAGCCGCCCACGACGGCCAGCAAGGGCGCTTCGGGCTCCCGCAACCGGGGCACCAAGTAGTCGTCGAGCTGTGCGAGCAGTTCGTCGCGGTTGGCACGCGCGCGTGGAGCCCCGGCCAGGGGCAGCGGGAAGCGTGCGGCGGCGACACTGTCCCGCAGGGCGGAGAGTGCGTCGAGCAGCTGAGGCCGTACGTCCAAGGTCACCACATGCGGAGAATGCCCGATTTTAGGGGAATTCTGAAGCATATGAGCATGTCTGCGCGCCGACAGGACACAAGGGACGGAAGGGATGACTGGGACGCAGGCACACTCCAGGCATAACGAGTGCACAACACCCGGTGCGCGAGGACCCAAAAGCGATGCACGATTCGTACCTGCCTGCGATTATCAGGACCGCTTCACCGAACCTCCACATCGAGCCACGGAGGCGAAGCAACAGGGACAAGGACACGGGAGCCCTATCCTTGTCCCCGGCACGTCACGGAACGGCCCACACCCGGGCACCCACGACAGCGGCCACACACCGGCCCCCGTAGCTCAGTGGATAGAGCAGGCGCCTTCTAAGCGCTTGGCCGCAGGTTCGAGTCCTGCCGGGGGCGCCCAGTCTCCGCCCTCCTTCGGGAGGGCGTTTTTGCTGTCAGAGCGGGCTTCCCAGGGCCATGACCGCTTTCCCGACGACGCGGCGTCCGCGCAGGGCCTCGGCGGCCTCCTCGAAGCGGTCCCAGGAGCCCTGCCAGCCGACCTCGACCCTGAGGAGCCCCTCGGCAGCCAACCGGGTGAGAACGGCCAGGTCCGCGCCGGCCTCGCCTTCGATGACGAAGGAGTTCAGCGACTTGGCCGGGCCGACGGTCGCGTACGGCGCAAAGACCGCCGGTTCGCCGGAAGTCCAGCCGACGCTCTGCACGCTGCCGCCGGGAGCGAGCAGGTTCCATGCCGCGACCAGCTGGGAGCCGCCGACGCTGTCGATGACCACGTCGACCGGTCGGTGGAGACACTCCAGTCCGATCAGCACCTCGTCGGCACCGGCCTCGCTCAGCCCCTCTGCGCGGGCCGCCGAGCCCACCGAGGCGATCACATGGGCACCGGCCCGCGCCGCCAGCTGCACCGCGAACCGGCCGACCCCGCCGGAGGCCCCGGTGACCAGCACCCTTTTGTCCGGTCCGAGCCCCGCTGCCCGCAGCGAGCGCAGTGCCGCCACTCCGGCGACCGGCAGAGCCGCGGCCTGCGCCGGCTGCAGGCCCTTCGGCACCTCGGCGAGGGCACCCACGTCGATCGCCACGCGCTCGGCGAACGCTCCCGCGGTCAGCGCCACCACCCGGGTGCCCACCGCCGGGCCCGTTCCGTCGGCCATGGCCCGAACGACCACTCCGGCGGCGTCCGAACCGAGCACCGCGCCCACGGGGATGCGCCCGGAGCGGGCGTCGTTGAGGTCGCCGTAGTTCAACGAGGCGTGGGAGACGTCCACCAGGACCTGGCCCGGCGCGGGCACGGGGTCGGACACCTCGGCGAGGCGGACGGCCGCGGATGCGGACGGATCGACGACGAGAGCACGAACGGGCATGTCTTCCCCCTTGGTTCACGACTTGTAACAGCAGTCATCATCGATAACCTTGCTGGTCGCCGGAAGGAGGCACTTTCATGTCACGCAGTCACACCCGTGTCACCGAAGCGCTGAGAGACGAAGCCTGCCCGGTCACCGAGGTGCTCGACCGCGTGGCGGGCAAGTGGAGCATCGGGATCCTGATCGCCGCCGCCCACGGCCCGGTTCGCTTCACCGAGCTCGAACGGGCCATCAAAGGCATCAGCCGCCGGATGCTCACGCTCAACCTGCGCCGGCTGGAGCGCGACGGGCTCCTCGTGCGCACCGTGTATCCGACGGTGCCGCCCAAGGTCGAGTACAGCCTCACCCCCATGGCCCAGGAGCTCCACGCCTCACTGACCGGGCTGGTGGGCTGGGCCGAGCGGCACCGGTCCGCCATCGCCGAGGCCCGCGCCGCCTACGACACCGCGGCGGGGCAGAGCCCCGGCGCCGACTGAACCGCCACCCTTTCGTCAGCGCAGAGCTGCCTTCGCTCCGGACGCGTCCAAGGCAGCGCGGCGCTCGATCAGGGCGCCGAGTCCTCCTTGCCCCTGGCCGCCGCGTACGCCTGGGACGGCGTCATCGGCACCCCGTTGATCTGCACCGTCTTGTAGGGGCTGACCTTCGCGCAGGTCTTGGCCTTGTCTGCGGTCTGGGCGTGCGCGTCGGCGACCGCGGCGTGCGTGTCGGCGGGGGCGGCCGAGGAGCCGCCCGAGGAGCCGTACGCCGTGCCGCTCGGCCAGTCGCTGCCGATGACGAGGACCACGCCGCTGCTGCTGCCCTGGGTGAGGTGCGAGGCGGGCAGTCCGAGGGCGGAGGCCGCCGTCTGGGCCTGGGCCTTCTGCCCGGGGCCGTAGGTGATCGTCGTCCGCGACGACTGCGCGGGGGCGTTGCCCGTGGTGGTGTTCGAGCTGAAGCCCTTGGAGAGGAGGGCCTGCGCGACCACGGAGGCGCGTCCGCCGGTGGTGGTGCCGTTCTCGACCTGTACGGCGACCTCGGAGGCCGGCACGGTGGCCGACGTCGACGGGGACTGGGACGCGGAGGGCGTCTTCTTCTTGCCGCTGTCCGAGGTCAGGGACTGGTCGTTCGCGATGGTCGCGAACAGCGAGTCGGCGGAGGCGGCGGGGACGACCCGGTTGGCGTTGGTCGGGTCGGCCGCGGTCTGCATCGTGGTGAACGTCATCCGCTTGGACGGGACCTTGTTCAGATCCGTCGCCAGGTTCACGAGTTTGGTGACGCTGCCCAGGCCGGTGTCCACGGTCAGCGCCTTGGTGGCGGCGTCCGCCAGGGAGTAGACCTTCGCCGGGTCCGTGAGGGTCCCCGCGCTCTTGAACTTGCGGATCATGGCGCTGAGGAAGAGGTGCTGGGAGACGGTACGGCCCAGGTCGCTGCCGTCGCCGAAGCCGTGCCGGGAGCGGACGAACTCCAGCGCCGCATCGCCCTGGAGGGTGTGGGTGCCCTTGACGAGCTTCAGATGGGAGTAGGTGTCGTAGACGTTGTCGCTGACGCAGACGTCGACGCCGCCGACCGCGTCGGACATCTTCACCACTCCGGCGAAGTCGAGCATCACGAAGTGGTCGATGGTGATGCCGGTGAGCTGGTGAATGGTTTTGACCTGGCACGCGGGGCCGTACTGCAGCGCGCTGTTGATCTGGCCGTAGTAGCCGGACGTCGCCTGGCTGCTGTCCGGGTCCTTGCACGCGGGGACGTGGGTCATGGTGTCGCGCGGGACGCTCATCACGGTGGCGTTGGAGCGGTCGGCGGAGACGTGCACCACCATCTCCACGTCCGCGTTGTGACCGACGGTCGCACTCGCCGAGCCGCAGCCGCCGCCCAGTTTGCAGTCGGCCGCGTTGTTCCGGCCGTCGGAGCCGATCACCAGGATGTTGATGGGGGTCCGCCCGAAGGCGTCG
This sequence comes from Streptomyces sp. NPDC001604, assembly GCF_042893475.1. Classification (NCBI taxonomy): domain Bacteria; kingdom Bacillati; phylum Actinomycetota; class Actinomycetes; order Kitasatosporales; family Streptomycetaceae; genus Streptomyces; species Streptomyces sp. NPDC001604. Next base: position 748,534 of record NZ_JBIAUY010000001.1, read on the forward strand.
GCCTTCTCCTGCCCGCCGGCGCCGTCGTCGATCGCGACGCTCTTGATGTTGCCGTTCAGATGCTCGTACAGCCAGGCACCGGCTCCGGCCGTGACCAGGATCAGCACCGCCACCGTGAACAGGGCTATGCGGGCGATCCTTCTGCGCCGGGCGACGGGCTTGGCCCGGCGGCCCGCGCCGCGCCCCCGGGAGCGTGCCGCCTGCCGGGCCGCGGCCCGGCCGCCCTGCGGTGGACGGGACGTGCCGTCATCGGACTCCCGCTGACGAGGAACGCTTGCTGAACGATCTCGGGTGGCCGCATGGCCACGATTTCCGCCCCAGGGGTCGCTCAACTCCCACTCCCTACGCTGTGGCCGACGCCAACCGACGGCGCCACGGCGCACCCCTCGGGTTGGTTGATTGCGCAATATAGCAAGCGTTATCCCGTTCGCAGGTGGGCTGTGTCACACCTCCCACCCGCGCCGGGCCGGTACGCCGTACCGGCACGCCTCTCCGGCTCAGCGAACCGTGCTGTCCTCGGAGACCGGACGGGCCGATGCGGCATCTCCCGGGGAGGACTGGATGACGCGGGCGGCCGTCGCGTCGGACGCGGGCTCGGACTGCGGCTGGGCGGCGGGAGCCGGGGCGGCGCCGTCCTCCTTCATCGCCTTCGCCTCGCTCTTGAGGATGCGCATGGACTTGCCGAGACCGCGGGCGGCCTCAGGCAGCTTCTTGGAGCCGAACAGCACGATGATGACGATCGCCAGGACCAGCAGGTGCCAGGGTTCCAGTCCGTTGCGGAGCATCCCGCCCACCCCTTCTCACTTCTCGCATGGTTGCTACGTTGCGCAACTGTACAACCATGGTGCCCTTCTGACAGCCATCAGTCCGACGGTGTACAGCGCGAGAACGGCGGCCAGCAGAAGGTAGTAGAGGAGCGGCAGCGGGGTCAGCCCGAGCAGCGAGCCGAGCGGGGATACCGGCAGTAGCAGTCCTACGGCGGCCAGCGCGCCCGCCGCCCAGCCGATCGGCCCGGGTCCGCGACCCGCCGCGAGGCGCCCCGTGCGCAGCAGCACCATCACCAGGGCCTGGGTGAGCAGGTTCTCGGTGAACCAGCCGGAGTGGAACACCGCCCGGTCGTCCAGCCCCTCGGGTCCGTGCAGGGCGAGCTCCAGCACGCCGAAGGTGGCCAGGTCGGCGACCGCGTTGAGGACGCCGAAGCCGATGATGAAGCGCAGCAGATCGCGCGGGCGCAGCAGCGTGGGGCGGCGCAGCACGGACGGATGGGGCCGGTCGTGTGCGAAGGCCAGCTGGGCGGCGTCGAAGCACAGGTTCTGCGCCAGCACCTGGGCCGGGAGCATCGGCAGGAAGGGCAGCAGGAGGCCCGCCGCGAGCATCGCGATGACGTTGCCGAGGTTGGAGGAGAGGGTGATGCGCAGATACGTGGCGATGTTGCCGCCCGAGTACCGTCCGGCCGCGATGCTGTGGTCGATCGCGGTGAGGTCCTTGTCGGCCAGGACCACGTCGGCGCTCTCCCGGGCGACGGCCACGGCGTCCCGGGGTGCGATGCCGACGTCGGCCGCGCGCAGGGCGGGCAGGTCGTTGACCCCGTCGCCGAGATAGCCGACGGTGTGCCCGCCGGCCCGCAGGGCGGCGGCGAAGCGGGCTTTGTGCGCGGGGGTGCAGCGGGCGAGGACGACGGTGCGGGCGGCGGCCGCGGCGAGTTCGGCGTCGGTGAGGTGGTCGATGCCGTCGGCGGTGAGGACACCGTCCGGCGGTACGGCGATCCCCAGGTCGCGGCAGGCCCGGACGGCGGTGCCCGGGTGGTCGCCGGTGAGGATCCGCACGGTGACGCCCCGTTCGGCGAGGACCTTCAGCGCTTCGCCGGCGGTCTCGGCGAGCGCGTCCTTGAAGGTGACGAAGCCCCGGAAGTCCAGGCCGCGTTCGTCGACGGCCGTGTACTCGCGGGTGCGGGCGGGGCGGTCGGCGGTGGCGACGGCCAGCACCCGCAGCCCGTCGTCCGCGTGCCGCGCCGCGAGCGCGAGCAGTTCCCCGCGCCGGCCGTCCTCCAGTACGCAACGCTCCAGGACGGCCTCGGCGGCCCCCTTGACGACCAGGGTGTGCGTGCCCAGCCGTCCCGGCGTGCGGACGACGGCGGTCGCAAGGCGCCGCAGCGGATCGAAGGGAAGGGCCGCCACCCCGTCGTACGCCATGACGTCGTCCTCGTCGGCCGCGTCCAGGACGGCGTCGTCGAGGGCGTCCGGGGCGGGCAGGTCGGCGAGCTGCAGGGTCCACCAGGCGTTCACCGCGGCCCAGTGCAGCACCTCGGGGTCGTCCCGGCCGTCCGGGCCGAGGGCCTGGTGAAGGACCGGCCGGTCCTGGGTGAGCGTGCCGGTCTTGTCGAGGCAGAGCACGTCGACGGCGCCGAGGTCGTGCAGCGCGGGCAGCCGCTTGACGATCACACCGTGATTGCGGGCCAGCAGCGAGGCGCCGCGGGCCAGGCACATGGTGACGATGACCGGCAGCATCTCCGGCGTCAGCCCGACCGCCACCGCCACCGCGTACGGCAGCGTCTCCAGACCACGGTCGCGCAGCGCGGCATTGGCCATCAGGACCAGCGGCGGGGTCAGCAGCATGAACCGGATGAGGATCCAGGAGATGCCGTGCACGGAGCGGTCGAAGGCGCTGGCCTCGGGCCGGGCGTCGCCACGGCCGTGCGCCGCGGCGAACCGGGTCCGCGCGCCGGTCGCCACGACGACCGCGGTGGCACTGCCGGACGCGACACTGCTGCCCTGGAAGCACAGCTCGGGCCGGTCGAACAGCCCACCGCCCGGCACGCCCGCCCCGTCGGCGGCGTCCTTCGCCACGGGGGCCGACTCGCCCGTGAGCACGGCCTGATGCACGGTCAGGCCCTGGGCCCGCAGCAGTCGTACGTCGGCGGGGACCAGGTCGCCGGGGCCCAGCCGGATCACATCGCCCGGCACCAGCTCGTCCACCGGGATCTCCCGGGCGTCCGGAGGCAGATCCTCTCCGGCGCGGCGCAGGACGGTGGCGGTGGTGGCGACCAGGCCGCGCAGTGCGGCCATCGACCGGCCGGCCCGGTGCTCCCCCGACGCGCGCAGCACACAGCTCACGGCGACCAGCAGGAGGATCACACAGGCGGTGCCCCAGGAGGCGACGGCCGCCGACACCAGCCCGAGGCACAGCAGCACGACGGTGAACGGATCGCGCAGACTGCGCAGCAGCGCCCTCGGCCAGGAGGCTTCCCGGTGCGTCGGCAGCGTATTGGCCCCGAAGCGGGCCTGCCGCTCCTCGGCCTGCGCCTCCGTCAGCCCGCGCGGCCCGCTGTCCAGGCGCCGCAGCGTCTGCAGCAGGGTCGAAGGGCCCTGCCCCGCATCGGCGACCGGTCCGGGCCCTCCCGCGGGATCGAACGCCCCGGGGTCGGGTTCCGGGGCCGCGCTGCTGTCAGCCACCGGCCCCGCGCAGCGCGTGCACGGGCACGGACGACCGGTCGGCACGCGCGGCCAGCTGCCCCACCATCACCCGGACCACGGTCACGACGTCGGGATCGTCGACGTAGTAGATCTGCCGCCGGCCCTCCCGGCGGGACCGCACGAGTCCCGCGAGCTTCAGCTTCGCCAGGTGCTGGCTGACCGCGGGCAGGGCCCCGCCCACCCGGTCGGCGAGGTGGGTGACATCGCTCTCGCCCTGGGCCAGCGCCCACACGAGGTGCAGCCGGGCCGAGGAGGCCAGCAGTCCGAAGGCGGCGGCCGCCTCGGCCAGTACCTCGGCGGACGGATCCTCGAAGCCCCCGATGTCTGCCGCCACAGTCCTCTCCCGTCCCGCCCTGGTCGTCACGCTCGGTCCAGTCTAGGTGTCCGGCTGTGCGCGGACCTCCGTCTCGCCGCCCCCTGCCGCCGCGTCGTCCGGATCGGACCGGCCGCGGGCCGCCATCAGGAACCAGGCGACGTCACCGACGGCCGTCCCGGCAGCCACCGCCCCGGCGACCAGGCCCGCCGTGATCAGGCCCTGTCCGACGTAGGGCCGCCCGGCGAACGCGCCCGCTCCGAACCCGAGGAACAGGAACACGGCCGCGGCAACGGCCGGCACACCGGTCACGAGCATCGCCCGTACGCACACGAACCGCATGTATCTCCCCCGATGGATGGACGCCTGCGGCATGGAGTGGCGAGTGTAATGGTTCTCGGCTTGCGCAATCTTTAAAGGCTTCTTGATCTACGCGTACTCGATCAACGCGTGCTCGAGTGGCTCGCGGATCCGCTCATGCGCGACCATTGCTGATCACGCCCTGCCACCCGACCCCGCCGACGAAAGGGACCCGCCGTGCGGCTGCGCTGCGCTGTGCTCGACGACTTCCAGCAGGTGGCGACGGAGCTCGCCGACTGGTCACCCGTGGCGGACCGGGTGGATGCCGTCAGCTTCGCCGAACACTTCGACACCGAGGACGCACTCGCCTCCGCTCTGCATGACGTCGACATCGTCGTCACCCTGCGCGAGCGCGTCGCCTTCCCGGCCTCACTGCTCGCCCGTCTGCCCCGGCTGAAGCTGCTCGTCGCCTCCGGCATGCGCAACAGCGTCATCGACTACGCCGCCGCCGAGGCGCACGGCGTCACCGTGTGCGGCACGGCGAGCACCTCGACCCCGCCCGTCGAACTGACCTGGGCGCTGCTCCTCGGCCTCGCCCGCGGCATCGTAGAGGAGAGCAAGTCCCTGCGTACCGGCGGCCCTTGGCAGCAGACGGTGGGCGCCGACCTGCACGGCCGCCGCCTGGGACTGCTCGGCCTCGGCAAGATCGGCAGCCGGGTCGCCCGGGTCGGCACCGCCTTCGGCATGCACGTCAGCGCCTGGAGCCAGAACCTCACCAAGGAGTACGCCGACGAGGTGGGCGTCGAACTGGCCGCCTCCAAGGAGGAGTTGCTGTCCAGCAGCGACTACGTCTCCGTCCACCTGGCCCTGAGCGAGCGCACCCGCGGCCTGCTCGGCCCCGCGGAACTCGCCCTCCTCAAGCCCACCGCGTATCTGATCAACACCTCCCGCGCCGCGATCGTCGACCAGGACGCCCTGCTCGCCGCCCTGCACGAGGGCCGGATCGCGGGCGCGGGCATCGACGTCTTCGACATCGAGCCCCTCCCAGCCGACCACCCGATGCGCACGGCGCCCCGTCTGCTCGCCACACCGCACCTCGGCTATGTGTCGCGGGCGAACTACGAGACGTACTACCGGGAGGCGGTGGAGGACATCCGGGCCTTCCTGGACGGGGCACCGGTACGCCGGCTGAGCTGACACGAGGGATCGGTCAGGCGTACCGGTAGATCCGGCTCACGTCCTCCATCTCGTCCGGTGTCACCCCCCACGGCGGCATCGGCTCGTGCCGCGCGACGATGCGCCCGCGCTGCCCGCTGCGAGGGCCGGGCTGCTGGGCCGGCAGATAGCGCGGGGCACCGTTCCTGTGCAGCCGCTGCCAGCGGGTCCACTGCAGGTCGACGAAGGCGTGGTGCAGCCAGAACACGGGGTCGTTGACGGAGGCGCCGCCGAGCATGGCTCCGCCGACCCAGCGGTGGACGCGGTTGTGATTGCGCCAGGCGACGCCGTCCTGTCCGGTCCCCCAGCCCTCCAGCTTGTTGCGGAACCCCTCGTCGCAGGTGGAGTCCCAGGGCGAGGTGTCGTAGACCGGGTCGGCGAGCGCCTCCTGGAGTTCCTCCTGGGTCGGCAGCTCGATGGGGTCGTCGGCCCGGCCCAGGTCCCGGGTGAGGAAGTCGACGTCGATGATGCCCTCCCGGATGCGCCAGTACCCCTGCGCATAGGCGAACGGCCCGCTGACGACCTGGTGGTCGGAGCTGCGCCCGTTGCCGCCGAGGAGGTCGTCGGTCCAGGGCACGGACGTCGTCGAACGGTCCCGCGTCCAGTCCCAGTACGGCACCGTCACCGACGGGTCGACCCTTTGCAGCGCCCGCTCCAGGTCCAGCAGGAAGCGGCGGTGCCAGGGCAGGAAGGAGGGCCCCATGTGGGCGGGACGCAGTCCGGTCTCGCCGTCGGCCTGGTAGTACGCGATGTGCACCCGCACGAACTCGTCGTACTCCCCCCGCCATTTGATCTGGAGGAGTGCGTTGACGAGCCGCCGCCGCTCGTCGCGCGTCAGCGTGCTCACGTCCTTACGCACGTACACCATGGCGTTCCCCCATGTGCAGATGGCTTCCGCCGAGCAGGCCCGGCGCCAGGTCGCGCAGCCGCTGCCCGGGGCCGAGCTCGTCGACGGCCGCCCGGGTGGCCTCCAGCAGGGTCCGGTACGAGCAGTAGTGGTTGACCATGCTCAGCCAGCTGCCGTCGGAGCGGCGCATCAGATGCAGCGGGCGGCCGTCCACGGTCACCTGCCACGCACGGCCGTCGGCGCCGCATCCCGGGGCGGGGAGCAGGACACCCCGGATGCGGCGGCCACGGTAGACCTCGTCGAAGGCCGACTCGGCCGCCTCCCCGGCGCCTTCGGCGGGCCGCGGGGCGCGCGAGGCGGCGAGGACGGGGGTGAGCGCGAGCGCGGCGAGGCAGGCGAGCACCCGGCGCCTTATCGCCTGCCACCCCGGCGGCTCGGCGCCCCTCGGTACTCCACCGGCACTGACGACCATGGCTCGCTCCCTCGTAGGGTCAACACCAGTACGTTCATACGATGCTGCGCCCACGCGGAACGTCGGCGGAGCCGGTGCGTCAGCTCGTCCATAAATCCCACAAACGGGTCAGGATCGGCAGGCCGACGAAGCGCTCAGCGCGGGGTGAGGGCGGGCAGGAGCACATGCGCGGCGGCCCTCAGGGTCTGCTCGTCACCGGCGATGGCGGCCGGCGCCGCAGGCTCGATCGGCCGGCCCGGCCTGCCCCCGGGCCAGGGGGCGGGTGGTGAACACGAGACAGGCGTAGCCGCGTTCGGCGACCGCCGCGAGCCACTCGGGCGGAGCGGCGCACCGGGCGCCCAGCTCCGGCATGGTGACGAAGGCCTGCCCGGCCTCCAGGAACAGGCGGACGGCGATCGGGGCCCCGGTGGTGCCGTCGACGAGGCCCCCGCCGACCCGCAGCCCGTTGCCGGCCAGCAGCCCCTCCACCGCGGCGGACGTCGCCTGCGGACCTCCCTCGGCGTCCCCGGGGGAGGAGGCCAGCAGATACGGCAGGTCGCCCCCGTCGGCGGCGGCGCCGCTCCAGGGCAGCAGGACGAGGGTGCCGAGGTCGGTCATGCGGAAGGGGCGCGTCTCGGTTGGGGTCGAGGTCATCGCGCGACCTTGTCGACGGGCCACCGAACAGCCCGCTGCCTTCTCACCCGAATGACCGACCGTCCGGGCGAGGCTCACCCGACCGTTGCCGCCGCGGCGAGGACCTTGCCCAGGGCGCTCACCATGCCGCTGACGGCCGGGGGGACCTTTTCGGCGTCGCCGGAGGTGGCGGCCACGATCAGGGCGTCGACCGCCTTCTTCAGAGCGGTCAGCGCGTCCCCCTTGACCGCCTTGGTCCTCAGCGGGGTGGCCTTGGCGATGGCGTCCTTCACGGCGTCGCCGAGCTTCTGCGCCTCGACGACGGACAGCTGCCCGCCGTCGGCCTTCAGCACGGCGTTGAGCAGTCTGGCGACCGGAGTGAGCACACCGCCGATGTCGCCGAGCTTCTTGATCTGCGGGATCAGTTCGTCCGCGCCGGGGACCGGCCCGAGGGACGAGGCGCGGGCGCGTTCCCGTGCGGAGCCGGCCGCGACGGCGGCCGGGGCGGCGATGCCGACCAGGAGGGCGGCGCTCAGAGCGACGGACGCGATACGCCGTGCGGGCAGTGCACGCATGGGGGCTCCTTTCGAGAACACTCAGCGGTAGACGCGAAGGTGGGCGACGACGAAGGTGAGGGGGTCCGGACCGGAGGGGGCCGGGTGGTACCGGCCGGCGCTCAGCGACAGATTGAGGATCAGATACGCCGACCAGTCGGCGCCCACTCCGGTGCGGTCGCGGAAGACCCGCTCGCCGTTGACGTACCAGTCGACGGAGTGCTCTCCGTAGCAACTGCCGATGGTCACCCACTCGTCCGGGGCGATCGTGTCGGCATCCGTGTGATACGCACAGCCGTGGTTGACGTGGTTGGACAGCTCCAGCAGGTGCGGGTTGTCGGGGTGGTACTCGAAGGTGTCGATCTCGTTCCCGCCGTCCTTCCAGGTCCACAGCGCCGGCCAGGCGCCGGTCCCGGAGGGCAGTTTGACCCGGGTCTCGGCGTAGTCACCGGTGCGCACCTGGAAGCCCTCGGCGGAGTACTCGGTGGTGAGCAGGCCGGTGTGCCAGGCCTGCCGGCCGTTCTCGAGGGTGTGGCCCGCCGGGGAGGCGGTGAAGGTGGCCACGCCTTCGGAGACGGTCACACAGCCGGGGCTGAGCCAGTCCAGCTTGTTGTCGTCCGGATTGTGGTTGCCGTAGCGGTAGGCGCTGGTTCTGTCGCCGACCCATCTGCTCCCCCAGGCGATGGGGGCGTCGAACTCCTCCGACCAGGTGAGCGACTTGCCGGCGGCGATGGCAGGGGACGCGGTCGGCGTGGGCTGGGCGCTGTCGGCGGTCATGGCGGTGAGGGTAGGGCCGCGAAGCGTACGCCCCGGCCGAAGCAGCGGCCGCACCACTGGAATTCCTCTTTCACACTACCCATCCGGCCGAAACCGCACCCACCATACGATCAATTGATTCACCGACCATCCGAATCCCTTTGACGACACCGTAAGCAAAGCATTGTTCACCCCTCTGACTTTCATGCGTATGGAGTAACGCATCGCTTTTACGGAGGGCTTGGACTGCTATGTTCTCCAGCCGTCGGATCAGAGGTAACTTTCAACCGAGGTGAATCATGAAGAAGGCAATTTTCACCACTGCGGCGTTGGCCATCGGAGCGGGCCTCGTGGGTGGGTCCGCCGTAGCGGCGTCGGCCGCCACCCCGCCGGCCGCACCGGCTGCGTCGGGCGGCCTGCTCGGTCTCATGTCCCCGACCAAGGTGACTCCGGCGGTCGTGCCGGCGGCCGACGTCGTCTCGCGACTGGCCCGCAACGGCAAGCTCGCCAACGGTAGCGCCTTCGACAAGCAGAAGACTCCGGGCGTCTCGGGCGTCTACCTGGACGGCATGGACCCGAACGCCTCCAAGAAGCCCACGATTCCGGTCAAGAACCCGGCCGGAAACGGCGTCGTTCAGGTCCACCCGCTGCAGGCCCCGACCTCCACGGGTCTGGGGAGCCTGCTCAGCAAGTGACAAGACGGAGACCGTAGGAGCCGGCCGTACCGGCGAAAGCCCTCATATGAAGCACTTGCCCGGCCCACCGGCCCTCTCCCTTCCGGTGGGCCGGACACATGTCGACGGCCGCTCCCTCTTCGGATTGTCGTTCATTTACGCCACACGGATTCCGGATCCAATCCGGTCCGACCCCCAGGAACCTGCGGCATTGCGCCATCCGACGGAATAAACCTTGTTTAGGCGCCCGTCCCGTGACTTATACGCGCATATCAAGGTTTCCTGGTATGCAAGCGTGCGCAACCGTGAATTGAGGAAGGAACTAAGTTGCCCAGGAAGTTCGCGGTCATCACTGCCCTCACCCTCGGCGCTATGGTCAGCAGCGTCGGTCTCGCCTCGGCCAACGACAGCAACACCACCGTCAAGGGCGGCAGCGGCTTCGCGGAGTCGCCGGTCGTCGTGAACGCCCCTCAGCAGGGCGTTCTGGTGGTCAACGGGACGCTCGTTGACGGCCGTTGCATCGCCCCGTGGTCCAACGGATCCGTCCTCGGCGGCATCGTGGCCCCGAATTCGCACTACGCCGCGTGCAACACGGCGGCCGTCGACCAGTCGCAGAACGCCCCCTACTCGGGCGGCCTGATCTTCTGACCTGCTCCGAGCAAATCGGAGCAAGCGCATCACCCAAAACAGCCCGGAAAGGCGCATCCCATGCGTAACAAGGTTTCGGCCATTTCCGCCCTCGCCGCGGGCCTCGTCCTCGCGGCGGCCGGCACCGCCGCGGCCGAGGACTGCACCGACGTCAAGGGCGGCAGCGGCTTCTCGTCGTCCCCGGTCGTCGTCAACGCTCCCCAGCAGGGGATTGCCGTCGTCAACGGCTCGGTCGCCGACCTCCGTTGCGTCGCGCCGTGGTCCAACGGTGCCGTCCTCGGCGGCGTCGCGGCCCCGAACTCGCACTACGCCGCATGCAACACGGCGAAGATCGACCAGTCGCAGAACGCCCCTTACACGGGCGGCCTGATCTTCTGACCTGCTCCGAGCAAATCGAAGCACGGAAACCCCCATCGCCCCACCGAAAGGCGCATCCCATGCGTAACAAGGTTACGGCCATCACCGCCCTCGCCGCGGGCCTCGTGCTCGCGGCCGGTGGCGCCGCCTCGGCCAACGACTCCAACACCACCGTCACCGGCGGCAGCGGCTTTTCGGAGTCGCCGATCGTCGTGAACGCCCCTCAGCAGGGCGTCGCCGTCATCAACGGCTCACTGATCGACGGGCGCTGCATCGCTCCGTGGTCCAACGGTGCCGTCCTCGGCGGCGTCGTGGCCCCGAACTCGCACTACGCCGCGTGCAACACGGCGGCTGTCGACCAGTCGCAGAACGCCCCGTACACGGGCGGCATCATCTTCTGAGCCGCGCTTCACTCGATGGCGGTCCGCCGGAATTCCGGTGGGCCGCCATCGGCTTTTCCGTACCCTGTTTTTCCGCTCTTCTTTTTTGAGCTTCTTTTTCAGGATCCATACACGCCCGCGGGGCCTGTCTGCATCTGCTGCAGACAGGCCCCGCGATCAGGAGGTGGCCGACGAAGAGCGCGCCAACAAGGAGGGAAAGGCGCTCCAGCTGGTCATTCCAATGGGAACAACGCGTCCTGCCGCCTGCGGTCACTACGAATCCATCGTTCGGCCCAGCGCGCGAAGTGCGGACGCATATGCCGAAGGGCCGACTCCGAGGAATGCGGAGCCGACCCGAATCGTGGATCCCCCGGCTACCTGCCGACCGGAAGCCCGCCCAGCAGCTTGCCGTCGGCGGCGGTCGCGGGAAGGGCGGGGTTCGGCAGGGTGCCGCCGACGACGGGGCCCTTCATGCCCGCCTCCTTCATGCTGCCCTTCACGCTTTCCTTCACGCTCTGCGCCACCTGACCGACGTTGTCGCCCACGAAACCCGTCGACACCTTGGCTGCCGTGGGGACACCGCTCGCGACCGTCTTCCCGCTGTCCACGAGTCCCCCGGCCGGCATGTCCGCCGCGCCGGCGGGCACGGCCACCCCGGCGAGGGCGAGGGAACCGGCTACGACGGCGGCAGCCTTCAGAGTCTTCATCGTGTGCCTTTCTTTCGTAAGTCGTCTTCGAGCGGCCTAACGAGAGTGCGGCTTCCGGGAAACCCTGTTGCCGTTGCCGTGGCTCCAAACGGGTGATCCGGGGCGACAAATAGCTCATTGAAACGCCACCATTCCGACACAGATGACCGGTCCGCAGATAAATACCGGTGAGCGGCTAGAGTGGCTCACCTCGTGATTTCAGCGATGCCGGTTGAACAACGAACCTCACGCTCTCGAACGGGTGCGGGTTTTTATATCAAGAAGCACGAGCCGCACGTCCTGGCCCCGGCTCGGACTCTTTTGTTCGGAAGGGCATCCTCTCCCATGCGTTTTTCCCCACGCGTGCCGCACATCCTGCATGTCACGCAGCCCGTCGAGGGCGGTGTCGCGCGGGTCGTGGCGGACCTGGTGGCGGCTCAGCTCGTCGCCGGGCTGCGGGTGACCGTGGCCTGTCCGGAGGGTGGCACGCTGACGGACGCTCTGCGCGTGCCGGGCTGCACGGTGCTGCGCTGGGACGCGACCCGCTCCCCCGGGCACCGACTTCCGGGCGAGGTACGGCGGTTGGCGCGGATCCTGCGCGAGGTGCGGCCGCACCTGGTGCACGCGCACAGCGCGAAGGCCGGACTCGCGGCCCGGCTGGCCGTACGCGGCAGTGTCCCGACCGTCTTCCAGCCGCACGCCTGGTCGTTCGAGGCCGCCGAGGGAATCGTCGCGCGGCTGGCGCTGGGCTGGGAGCGGTCGGGGGCGCGGTGGGCGACGCGCATCGTGTGCGTCAGCGAGGCGGAGCGGCGGACCGGGGAGCGGTGCGGGATCAGCGCCCGCTGGCGGGTGGTCCCCAACGGCGTCGACACGCTCAGGTTCCGGCCGGAGGGGGACGTCTGTCGGTCCGGGCCCGGGCCGCTCGTCGTGTGCGTGGGCCGGTTGTGCCGCCAGAAGGGGCAGGACGTGCTTCTGCAGGCGTGGCCCGAGGTGGAACGGCAGGTGGCCGGGGCCCGGTTGGTGCTGGTCGGCGAGGGGCCGGACGCGGACCGGCTGCGCTCCGGTGCGCCCGCTTCGGTGGTGTTCGCCGGTGCCGCGCCCGATGCGGCCCCCTGGTACCGGGCCGCCGACGTGGTGGTCCTGCCGTCCCGCTGGGAGGGCATGGCGCTCGCCCCGCTGGAAGCGATGGCGTGCGCCCGCCCGGTCGTGGTCACGGACGTGGACGGGGCGCGCGAGAGCCTGCCGCCCGAGCAGCCGCCGTACTGCCTGGTGCCGCCCGAGGACCCCGGTGCGCTGGCGCGGGCGCTGACGGCGTTGCTGCGGGACGAGCCGCTGCGCGCGGTGCTGGGCGCGCAGGGCCGCCGGCATGTGCTCGCCGCCCACGACCTGCGGCGGACGGCGGACGCCGTGACCGACGTGTACCGCGAATTGCTCGGCGAACTGTTCGGCGTCGTTGTCGCGCCGGTCGCCGTACCCAACTAGAGCAGGAAGTGCATCACCAGATGACTGCGGAAAGTACCGTTCCCCCTCGTACGGGGCAGCAGCCGCGGGCGGCAGAGCACGCTGTCTCCGTTCTCGCCCCGCGCGGCCCCGCAGCCGGACGTCGACTGCCCGCCGGACGCAGAGAGAGCCGGCCGCGGCGGGCCTTCAGGGGGACCCTGCCGCTCGTCGATGGCGGCGCCGCCCTGCTGGGGGTCCTGGTCGTGCCCGGGGCCCCGAGGTATCCGCTGGTCGTCGCCCTGCTGGTGCTGGGGGTGATCGGGCTGAACCGGCGGGCCCGCCTGTACGACAGCTCCCAGGTGCGCGGTGTGCTCGACGAACTCCCCGCCGTCTGCGGACGGATCGCCGTCGGCTGGGGGGCTGTCGGGGCGCTCTCGCCGCTGCGGCCGCTCCCGCCGGCCGTACTGGCCTGCGCGTTCGCGGTGCAGTGCGCGGCGGCCTGTGCGGGCCGCGCTGCGGTGCACGGGCGGCGGGCGCGGCGGCGCCTGCCCGATCCCGCTCTGGTGGTCGGACCGGTCGCGGTGGCCCGGAAGGTGGCGGCCGCGTTGCTGCGCCAGCCGGGCTGCGGGGTGCGGCCGGTGGGCGTGGTCGGCGACGGCCTCGACGTCCTCGCCCGGCCCGGCGAAGGCCACGAGCTGCCGCTGCTGACCACGGATCAGGCGGCGCGTCGGGCGGTCATCCAGAACGGTGTGGAGACGGTGCTCGTCGTGGGCGCGGCCACCCGGGTGGAGAAGACCGCTCTGCTGCGGGACCTCGCCGCGTACGGCTGCGTGGTGTGGGAGCTGGACGCGGACGCACCCTCGTACGGCCTCGGCGGGCGCCGCGAATCGGGCGGGCATCTGGCGGGTTTCCCGCGCAGGCTGCTGTGCCCCGGGCGCGGACGGCGGCGGGTCGGCGTCGGCAAGCGGGTGCTGGATGCGGTGCTGTCGGGCTCGCTGCTGCTGCTCGCCTGCCCGGTGCTGCTGGTGTGCGCGGCGGTGCTGCGGATCATGGACGGGCCCGGTGTGCTGTTCCGGCAGGAGCGCATCGGCAAGGACGGACGGCCGTTCACCCTGCTGAAGTTCCGTACCCACCGGCCCGCCAGCGCGCACGAGGCGGCGACCCGCTGGAGCGTGGCGAACGAGCAGGAGATGAGCCGCTTCTGCCAGTTCCTGCGCCGCACCTCGCTGGACGAGCTGCCGCAGCTGTGGAACGTCTGCCGCGGAGACATGAGCCTGGTCGGTCCGCGGCCCGAACGGCCTTACTTCGTCGCCAAGTTCAGCCAGACCTACCCGGGTTACCGGGAGCGCCACCGGATGCCGACCGGGATCACCGGGCTCGCCCAGATCCACGGGCTGCGCGGCGACACCTCCATCGAGGACCGGTGCCGCTTCGACAACGCCTACATCGACAACTGGTCGCTGTGGCAGGACATCTGCATCCTGGCGCGCACGGCGGCCCTGTTCGTACGGCCGACGGGGAGCTGAGCGCGGGTGAGCACTCCCTCGGCCTCCGTACCGCTCGCGTGGCCGGTCCCGGCGCTGCAGCGGGCCGCGCCCGTGCTGCCCCTCCTGGCGGTGATCGCCCTCCTGGGGCTGCCGGCCGAGACGGACAGCGGTGCCACGCCCGCCGACCTGACCTGCGGACTGGTCCTGCTGTGGGCCGCGGTACGCACCCTGCGACAGGCGCAGCGCCCGCTGACGCGGACGGCGGCGGTCGTGCTCGGGCTGCCCGTGGTGGGGATCGCGGTCTCCGCGACCGGGGCGGTGACGCCCGGCGACGCGGTCACCGGCCTCGCGCGCTACCTCCAGGTGTTCGTGCTCGTCCCGCTCGCGATGGTGCTGCTGTTGCGCGGCCTGCGCGATGCCCGGCTGGTGCTCTGGGGGCTGGCCGGTCTCGCGCTGTGGCAGGGGGCGGTCGGGGTGCACCAGTACCTGACCGGCACCGGGGCCTCGTACCAGGGGGCCTACATCCGGGCCGTGGGCACGTTCGGGCCGCACGACGTGATGGGGATGGCGTCGGTCGTCGCGGCCGGAGTGGTGTCGCTGACCGGTCTGGCGCTCGGGACGGGCGCGCGGCGGCAGCGGGTCGCGGCCGCCGTCTGTGCGGCGGCGCTGCTCGTGCCGCTCGCGCTGTCCTTCAGCCGGGGTTCCTGGATCGCCACGGCCGTGACCTGCGGGGCGCAGTTGCTGCTGGCCGGGGTACGGCGGGCGGTGAAGGTGTTCGCGGCGGTGGCCGCGGCCTCGGTGGTGCTGGTGGGCGGGTTCGGCGTGGGCGGCTCGGCGCTGCAGGAGCGGCTGACCAGCATCACCCAGGTCGCCGGCGCACCCGACCAGTCGGTCGTGGACCGCTACACCATGTGGGCGGCCTCCATCGACATGTGGGACGAGCACCCGGTGCGGGGCGTCGGCCTGAAGGCCTTTCCCGCCTACCGGGACTCGCACGCCTCGCTCGCGCTGTCGTCGGGCAGCGACACGGAGGGCGACGGCCAGGCCTTCCGGCGCCAGCCGCTGCTCTCCCCGCACAACATGTACATGCTGCTGCTGAGCGAGCAGGGCCTGCTGGGCCTGGTCACCGTCGCGGGCAGCTGGCTGGCCCTGCTGGTGTGCGCGCTGCGGCGGTTGCGGGGGGCGCCTCATGCCCGGGACTGTGCGCTTGCGGCCTGCGGGCTGCTGGTGTGGCAGTTGGTGAACTTCCTGTACTCCGACATCGGGGGTCCGTCCACCACCCTGACGGGCCTGTGCTTCGGGGTCGCCGCGTGGTGGTCGTGCCATCAGCCGTCTGCAGCGCCGTCGTGGCTGGTCGCTCCCCCACTCTCGAATTCGCTCGAGCGGGGGGACCCCCATCGCGGCGGAGCCGCAGATGGACACAGCCCCGTGCCCCTTTGGGGCGCTGCCGTACCGCCTGCCGATGAATCGGACCCCCGGTGAATCCCGGAACCGCGAAGACCGCGGGTGCCCCCGAAGTGGCCGACGTCGACGGCCGTCCCGGCACGGTCACCGCCCGGCAGGCGGACACCCCCTCAGGCCGCTTCCTGGCCCGGGCGACGTTGCTGTCCGCCGCGCTGTCCATGGCCGGGGCGGTCCTCGGGCTGGCGCGGGACCAGGCGCTCGCGCATCTCTTCGGTGCCGGTGCGGAGACCGACGCGTTCCTGGTGGCCTGGACGGTGCCCGAACTGGCGGCGACCCTGCTGATCGAGGAGGGCATGGCGTTCGTGCTGGTGCCCGCGTTCAGCGTGGCGCTGGCCCGGCGGGCGCTCGGGAACAGCACCCCCGATCCGGTGCGCGCCCTGGTCGCCGCCTCGCTGCCGCGGCTGTGCCTCGCCTTCGCCGCCACGGCCGCCGCGCTCGTGGCCGGGGCGCCACTGCTGGTGGACGCCCTCGCGCCCGGTCTGCCCGACCCGTCGCTCGCGATCGCCTGCACGCGGCTGACCGCGACCTGTGTGCTGAGCTTCGGTCTCGCCGG
The DNA here is from genome assembly GCF_042893475.1 of Streptomyces sp. NPDC001604. NCBI lineage: Bacteria > Bacillati > Actinomycetota > Actinomycetes > Kitasatosporales > Streptomycetaceae > Streptomyces > Streptomyces sp. NPDC001604. The sequence goes on from NZ_JBIAUY010000001.1 coordinate 764,765, forward strand.
GTACTGCAGTGCGGCGCTGCGCGCCCACCGTTCGTATCTCGCGCCCGGTGCGATCTACATCGCGTACAACGTCGCGATCATCTCCACGATGTTCGTCCTCGGTGTGCACTGGGGCGTGCGGTCCGCCGCCCTCGGGGTCGCGCTCGGCGGGTGCCTGATGGTCGCCGTACAGACTCCGTCGCTGGTGCGGCGGCTCGCCGGGCGCTCCGGCCTGGGCGACTGCGGGTACGAGGACGACGGCGGGCGGCCGCTCGCGCCGGGCCTCGTCTGTGCGGTTCTGCTGTTCGCGCTGTGCCGGCAGTCGCAGGTCCTCATCGAGCGGCACTTCGCGTCCGCGCTGCCCGCAGGCGCCATCTCGCACCTCAACTACGCCCAGAAGGTCGCCCAGTTGCCGATGTCGCTGTCGATGATGGTGTGCATCGTCACCTTCCCGGTGGTGGCGCAGGCCATCGCCGAGGGCGACACACGGCGGGCCCGGGACCGGGTCGAGCGGGACCTGCTGCTGATGGCCTGTCTCGTCCTGCTCGGTGCCGCGGTGGTCGTGGCCTGCGCCCCGCAGATCGTCCAACTCCTCTTCCAGCGCGGCGCGTTCACCGCGCAGGACACCGCCGCGACCGCCGCAGTGATGCGGGTGTACGCGGCCGGGCTGCTCGGGCAGACGCTGGTCGGGGCGCTCGTGCGGTCGTACTTCGCGGCCGGCCGCACCACCTGGTTCCCGCTGGGCGCGATGGGCGTGGGCGCGCTCGCGACCGTCGTCATCGGCGCCTGGGCCGTACGGCCCTGGGGTGCCTGCGGCATCGCCGCGGCCAACGCGACCGGCATCACCCTCACCGCGCTGCTCATGCTGCACGGCCTGGGCCCGCGCAATGTGCCGGTGCGGGTGCGCCGGGTCGTCGCCGAACTGGTCCGTCCGGTGTGCGCGGCCGCGTGCGCCACCGGGACCGGACTGGTGGTCGCCGGGCTGTTCACCTCGCCCGCCGCGGCCGTCGCCGCCTGCTGCATCTGCGTCACCGTCGTCTTCCTGCTGCTGGCCTGGGTCCTCGACGCGGCGGACGCCCGGTCTCTTCTGCTTCCCGTCGCGCAGTCACTCCGTCATTCCGTCACACGAAAGCTGGGTCATGGTCGCTGACGTCTCCGCTGCACCGCGCAAGGCCGAACCGGATCCCAGATCGTCCGCGAGAAGACGGTCCAAGCGGGGTCCCGCCGTCTGGGTGGCCATGTACCACTCCGTCTCGGACTGCCCGGACGACCCGTACAACGTCACCGTCACCCCCGCCCGCCTCGACCGCCAGTTCGCCTGGATGTCGAGCCGCGGTCTGCGCGGGGTGAGCATGCGCGAACTGCTCGCGGCGCGCGCCCGCGGCACCGAGCGCGGCCTGGTGGGGCTCACCTTCGACGACGGATACGCCGACTTCACCGGCGACGCGCTGCCCGTGCTGCGCCGCTGGGGCTTCACGGCGACCGTGTTCGTGCTGCCCGGGCGGCTCGGCGGCGAGAACGCCTGGGAGCCGCTCGGCCCCCGCAAGCCGCTGCTCGACGTGGACGGCATCCACCGTGCCGTGGCCGCGGGCATGGAGGTCGCCTCGCACGGCCTGACCCACCTCGACCTGACCAAGGTCACCGACCAGGTGCTGCACTCCGAGGTCAGCGACAGCCGCCGTCTGCTCGCCGGGATCACCGGCACCGACGTGGAGGGCTTCTGCTACCCGTACGGGTATCTCGACGAGCGCGTCGCCGCCGCGGTGCGCCTGGCCGGCTACCGCTACGCCTGCGCGATCACCCCCGGCCCGGACGGCTGCGGCGACTTCGCGCTGCCCCGGATCCATGTCGGGGAGATCGACACCGCCGTACGGCTGGAGCTGAAGCGACGCCTGGCCCGGTTCTTCGGCCGCTCCGTGGAGGCCGTGTGAGGGCCCTGCATGTCATCACCGGCCTCGGCGTCGGCGGAGCGGAACAGCAGCTGCGGCTGTTGCTGCGGCACCTTCCCATGCAGTGCGACGTGGTGACCCTGACCAACCCCGGCCCGGTCGCCGCGGGCCTGGCCGCCGACGGCGTACGCGTCGTCCACCTCGGCATGGGCGGCAACCGCGACCTCGGCGCACTGCCCCGACTGACCCGGCTGATCCGCGGCGGCGGCTACGACCTCGTCCACACCCATCTGTACCGGGCCTGTCTGTACGGCCGGATCGCCGCGCGGCTCGCGGGTGTCCGGGCGGTCGTCGCCACGGAGCACTCGATCGGCGACACCGCGCTGGAGGGACGGCCGCTGACCGCTGGTGTCCGCGGGCTGTACCTGGCCGGCGAGCGCCTGGGCCGCGCCACGGTCGCCGTCTCGCCGACGGTGGCCGAGCGGCTGCGCCACTGGGGCGTACCCGGGGCACGCATCCACGTCATCCCGAACGGCATCGACGCGGCCCGGTTCCGCTTCGACGAGGTCGCCCGCAAGGAGGCCCGGATGCACTACGGGCTGCCCGAGGACGCCTATGTCGTCGGCGGGGTGGGCCGCCTCGCCCCGGCCAAACGCTTCGACCTGCTGCTGCGCGCCCTGTCCCGGCTGCCCGGTGACGTACGGCTGCTGCTGGTGGGCGGCGGCCCCGAGGAGACGGTGCTGCGGCGCACCGCGCGGGCGCTGGGGGTCGCGGACCGGGTGGTGCTGACGGGCGAGCGGCCGTATCTGCCCGGCCCCCGCGACGACGCGCCCGGCCTGGTCGACCTGCTGTCGGCGATGGACGTGCTCGTCTCACCGTCGACGCAGGAGGCCTTCGGGCTGGCGGTGGTGGAGGCACTGGCGGCCGGCCTGCCCGTGCTCTACGCGAGCTGCCCCGCCGTCGAGGACCTGCCCCCGGACGCGGCACCCGGCGCGCGGCGCGTCACCGGCTCCACCGGGGCGTACGTACGGGAGCTGCTGCGGCTGCGGGCGGCGGGGCCGGGCGAGCGATGCGTCCCGGACGCCGTGCACCGCTACGACATCGCGTGCAGCGCCCGGCAGTTGATGGATGTCTACACGGCCGCCCTGGCCGGCTCGACCCTGGAAGTGAGTGCTCCATGACCGACAACCCCGTTCAGCGTGCCCGCCAGCCGCGCCGTGAGCGCGCCCGTGTGCAGCGGCTGCCCGCGTGGTGGCTGCTGCCGGCCGGCGCGCTGCTCGGTGCCGTGGCCGGCGGCACGTACGGACTGGTGAAGCCGCCGCAGTACACGGCGACGAGCTCCGTCGTCGCTGTGGCGGCCGGCGGCCGCTCCGACGTCGACTGCGCCGACGCGCTCGGCTTCGCACAGGCGTACGGCCGGGTGGCCCCGCAGCTCGCGGTGCTCGGGGACGCGCAGGTCGAGGCGGGTGTTCCGGCCGCGTTCCTGCGCAAGAGCGTGCAGGTGGCGACCTCGCCGGACGCGCCGATGGTCTCGGTCTCGGCGACCTCGTCGAGCCCCGCCCAGGCCGCGGACGTCGCCAACGCCGTGTCCGGTGCGCTGGTCAGGCAGGCCGGCCACACCAAGGCCGGCACCGGCATCCGGCTGGAGCCGCTCGCCCGTGCGATGCGGCCCGCCGAACCGTCGTCCGCGTCCTGGAAGCTGACCTCGCTGGTGGGAGCGTGCGCCGGAGGTCTGCTGGGCGGACTCGCCCTGCTGGCACGGCCGCGGCGCCAGGCGGACGGCGACAGCCCCGGCCAGCCGACGGTGCCCGCCCCGACCCATGCCGCGGACGCCCGCGGGACCCTCGGATGACCGCGTCCGGCCATACGCTCTCGGTGGAACTGTGCACCGACGAGCGCACGTTCGCCGCACTGGCCGGGGAATGGGGACGGCTGCACGACGCCTGCCCGTCGGCGACACCGTTCCAGAGCCACGCCTGGCTGCACTCCTGGTGGCTCTCGTACGGCACACCCGACGGGCTGCGGCTGTTCCTGGTGCGCCGGGGCGGTGAACTGGTGGCCGCCGCACCGCTGATGCGGGTACGGCATCCACTGCCGAAGCTGGTGCCCATCGGCGGCGCCATCTCCGACTTCTGCGACGTACTGCTCGACGAGAAGGAGGCCGAGCCCGGCAGCCGGGCGCTGGCCGACGCCCTGACCGAGGCGGCCCGCACCGCGCTGATCGACTTCCGGGAGGTGCGGCCGGGCAGCGCGGTGGAGCAGGTCTACGGCCGCTGGCGCGGTCCGCGCCGCCGGCTGCGCGACTCCACGTGCCTGGAACTGCCCGCCGTACCGATGAACGAGCTGGTCAAGCGGCTGCCGCCGACGCGCGCCCAGCGGGTGCGCAACAAGGTGAACAAGCTCGGGCGGCTCGGTGTCGAGTGGCGGGTCGTCGGCCACGACGAGACGGAGACCGCGCTGCGGCGGCTGCTGGAGCTGCACCGACTGCAGTGGCAGGGCAAGAAGATGACACCGGAGCACACCCGGCCGCAGTTCCTGGAGCACCTGGTGCGGTCGGTGGTCCCGATGGCCCGCTCCGGGCAGGCCGCGGTGACGGAGTTCCTCCTCGAGGGCGCGGTGGTGGCCGTCAACCTGCATCTGCTGTCGGGGAGGCTGCTGGGCGACTACATGTACGGCTTCCACCCGGGGCTGCGGGAGCGCAAGGTGGACGTGGCGACGATGCTGCTGCGCGCGTCCACCGAGCATGTCGCGCCCGCCGAGGAGGGCAGGGTGCTGAGCCTGATGCGTGGCGACGAGCCGCACAAGTACCGCTGGTGCCCCGAGACGGTCTACAACCAGCGTTTCCTGCTGGCCGGGCGGCGCACGGCGCCGCTGCTGGCGGCCACCCTCTGCGCGGCCGCCGCCCGGTACGGGGCCAAGTCGGTCCGGCGCATGGTCCCCGACTCCAAGGACCACTGGTAGCACCGCCTCAGGGCGAGGGGGCGGGCGGGACCTGCGGGGTGACGGGCGGCGTGGGCACGGCGGGCGCCGGCGGGGTCGGCGCGGCCGGCGCCGGGGGCTCCGGAACGGCCGGTGCCGGGGGCGTGGGCACCGGCGTCGGCAACGGCACCGGTGTCGGCTCCGGTGGCACGGGTGGCACGGGGACCACGGGCACGGGCGGGACGGGCACGACGGGCAACGGCGTCGGCTCCGGCAGCAGGGAGCTGGCCAGCACCGCACGGTAGGTGGCGGCGGCCCGGGGATTCTCGGTGCACAGCCACACGCCGTGCGGGCAGTAGTCGGTGATCGTGTTGTACAGCGGCTTGTGCTCGTCCATCCAGGCGAGCATGCGCAGCATGTACGTGATGTTGTCGCCGTTGCGGTACAGGCCCCACTCCGGGTACGAGATCGGCTTGTGGTGCCGGCGCGCGAAGTCCACGTGGAACTGCAGGCCGTAGGGCTCCGACACCTCCTCGTCGAAGGACATGCCACGCGGCTGGTCGTAGGAGTCCATGCCGACGATGTCGACGAAGTCGTCGCCGGGATAGCACTTCGGCCACGGAATCGAGTCCGCACCCCGGTTCGGGGCGAAGTCGAACCTGAACTTCTGGCCGGGAACCGAGCGCATGACGGTGACGATGCGCCGCCAGTAGCGGATCCAGTCCTCCGGGTCGGGGCCGCAGCGATGGGTGTAGGTGACGCCGTTCATCTCCCAGCCGAGCACCAGGACCGTGTCCGTCGCGCCCAGGTCGACCAGGCGTTTCGCCAGCAGCCGGAAGTGCTCGTCGAACTCTCCGGCCGCGGCGCGCCGCAGCAGCCGGGCGACGGCGATGTCGGAGACCTGCGCCTCGTTGTGCTCCATCAGCGGGACGTTGAGCACGAGCAGCCGGTCGGGCTTGGCGAGGCGCCACTTGGCCCAGCTGTCGAGGAAGTTGTAGCCGCCCTCGATGTTCTCCCACACGTCGCCCGGCAGATAGGTGTGTCCCACGCGCAGTTCGGTGCCGCCCAGCCAGCCGCTGAACTCCCTCAGCCGGACCAGCCCTTCGGGCTCGGAGTCGAGAAAGGCGCCGAATGCGGCGCGCCGTACGTCCGCCACCGAGTAGGCGCGCGCATCGTTCGGGGGCGGGCCTGGCCGGCCGGGATGCCGTGCGGCGTCGGCCGGGGAGGCCGGGCCCCAGGCGAGCGCGGCTGACACGAGCGCTGCGACGGTGAGAATCGCCAGCCGCCTGTGGGCGGACCGGCGGCGACGAGGGCTCATTCATCCTCCTTTGCCGCAATTCCGCACGTTAATGAAACATAGTCATATATAACTTAATTGCGGCACTTGAGTCAGACGGCTGGCCCGCTGATCACCCGCACGAGTGATCAGGGCAGACCCTCAGCCGCCGTACAGCGCCTCGATCTGCTTCGCGTACGCCGCCGTCACGGCGTGCCGCTTGATCTTCAACGACGGGGTGAGCAATCCGTTGTCCTCCGTGAACTCACCCTCGACCAGGGTGAAGGCACGGACCGACTCGGCACGGGAGACGGCCTCGTTGGCGTAGTCCACGGCCTTCTGGACCTCGGCGCGCATCCGCGGATCCCGGACGACCTCCGACATCGGCGTGTCCGCCGGCAGCTTGCGGACCGTCAGCCAGTGGGCGACCGACTCTGGGTCGAGGGTGATCAGGGCGGCCACGAAGGGACGGTTGTCGCCGACGACGATGCACTGGCCGATCGGCGGGCGGCTGCGCAGCCGGTCCTCCAGGACGGCCGGGGAGACGTTCTTGCCGCCGGAGGTGACGAGGATGTCCTTCTTGCGGCCGGTGATGGTGAGGTAGCCGTCCTCGTCGAGGGAGCCGAGATCACCGGTCGCGAACCACTCGTCCTTCAGTACGGCGTCGGTGGCGGCCGGGTTGTTCCAGTAGGCGCCGAAGACGACGCCGCCCTTGATGAGCACCTCCCCGTCGTCGGCGATGCGCACCGCGGTGCCGGGGACCGGGACGCCGACCGTGCCCGGGCGGGGCCGCAGGGGCGGGACGATGGTGGCGGCCGCGCTCGTCTCCGTCAGGCCGTAGCCCTCGTAGACGATGATTCCGGCGGCGTAGAAGAACAGGTTGAGGTTGCGGTCGAGCGGGGAGCCGCCGCTGATCGCGTAGCGCATACGGCCGCCGAGTTCCTTGCGGATGCGGCGGTAGACCAGCAGGTCGTACAGGGCCCAGGCGGCGTAGAGGGCGAGGCTCGGGCCCTTGCCCGTCCCCAGGAACTTGTCCAGGTACGCCTGGCCGAATCGGACGCCGATGCGGTCTGCGCGGTCGAAGGAGGCACCGCGGCCGATCTTCTCGGCGGTCGCCCGGCCCGTGTCGTGGATCTTCTCGAAGAGGTAGGGGACGCCGACGAGGAAGGTCGGGCGGAACTCCTTGAGGGCCGGGCGCAGTTCGTCGGGCTTGATGCTCGGGCAGTGGCCGATCTCGATGCGGGCCATCAGACAGGCGATCTGGAGGGTGCGGCCGAGGATGTGGGCGAGCGGGAGGAAGAGGAGGGTGGAGGCGACCTGGCGGGTGACCTCCTTGAAGATCGGGTGGAGCAGTTCGACCGTGTTGGCCGCCTCGGCGTGCAGGTTGGCGTGGGTGAGGACGCAGCCCTTCGGTTTGCCGGTGGTGCCGGAGGTGTAGCAGATCGTCGCGGTCGTGTCCGGGGTGAGGGCGGCGCGGCGCTCGGTGATCTCCTCGTCGGGAAGGTGGCGGCCGAGGGCGGCGAGGTCGGTCATGGCGTTCCCCGCTGCGGCAGCAGCCGATGTCGGCGTCAACTGCCAGATCTGTGGCTGCCGTTCATGGCGGGCCGTGCCCGTCGTCACCGTGGCGGCGTTCTCGGCGGTCTCGGTGACGACGAAGCGGGCCTGCGAGTCACGGACGATCCACTCCACCTGCTCGGCCGAGGAGGTGGCGTAGATCGGGACGGTCTGGCCGCCCGCCGCCCAGATCGCGAAGTCCAGGACCGTCCACTCGTAGCGGGTGCGGGACATGACGGCGACCCGGCCGCCCGGTTCCAGGCCCGCTGCGATCAACCCCTTGGCCACGGCGGTGACTTCGCGGGCGAAGGCGGCCGCGGTCACCGGCTGCCAGGCGCCGTTGTCGCCCTTTCGGCGAAGGACCACGGCGTCGGGGGCCTCGGCCGCGTTGGTGAACGGGAGGTCGGCGGTGCTGCCGGTGGTCGGGCGCGGGGCGAGGGCGGGGGTGCGGGCCTCGCGCACGACTCCGTCCTCGTCCCTCACGACCTCGACCCTGGTGCGGGACGCGAGGTCGGTGCGCCGTTCTGCCCTTTTCAGGTCCTTGCGTACGCCCATGACGGCTCCCGGTCGGCTCTGACTGGGAGGTCAACTTACTCACAAGTAAGGAAAGGTCAATGGTGCGGCGGTGAGTGGACTGACGTTCTAGCCCTGGTTGCGGTCGGCCTGGTCTATCGCGTCGGCGAGCTGCTGGACGTCCCTGTCCTCGGTCTTCTTCGCCAACCGCTCGGCGCGGTCGTGGAGTTCGCTGAGGCCGGGGTCGCCGGGGAGGGAGCGCCAGCGGTCGTCGCCCTGGCGGAGGGCGTCGGCGAAGTAGGCGGCGACGGCCGTGACCTGGAAGCGCGGGCTCGCCTCCCCGAGGGAGTCGCTCAGGGCGCCGGTCTCCAGTTCTCCGGACTGCTCGTGCGGGTCGCGGGTGTCGGGGTCGAGCCAGCGGACGGTCGCCGTGGCGAGGTGGCCGTCGGCGCCCGGCCTGGTGCGGACGGCGTAGAGGGCGGTGACGGTGTGGCCGGGGCCGACCTCGCCGCCGTCGACGCGGTCGTTGCGGAAGTCGTCGTCGGCGACCCGGCGGTCGTCGTAACCGACGAGGCGGAACTCGGTGACCGTGGCGGGGTCGAAGGCGACCTGGGCCTTGGCGTCGCGGGCGGTCAGGTCGATGTTCTGCGGGAGCTGATTGCAGAACACCTTGCGGGCCTCGTCCTGGCCCGACACGTACACGGTGTGGCCGTCGCCCTTGTCCGCGAGGCGTTCCATGAGGGCGTCGCCGTAGTCGCTGCCGACGCCGACGCCGAAGAGGGTGATGCCGTACTCGCGGCGGGCCGAGGAGATGCGGTTCAGGATCGAGTCCGGGTCGGTGTCGCCGTCGTTGGCGAGGCCGTCGGAGACGAGGACGACGCGGTTGGTGGCGTTCTTGCGGCGGCCTTCGACGGCGGTGGCGTAGCCGGTCTCGACGCCTGCGCCGAGGTTGGTGGAGTAGGTCGGCTCCAGGCCGTCGATCGCGTGGTGGATCTCGCCGCGGTGGCCGCCGAGGCGGGTCATCGGCAGGACCTGCTCGGCCTTCTCGCTGAAGGTGACGATGGCGACCGAGTCGTCGTCGCGCAGCCGGTCCGTCATCGTGTCGAGGGACTTCTGCGCGAGGTCGAGCCGGCCGGGCTCGGACATGGAGCCGGAGATGTCGATGACGAAGGTGAGGGCTGCGGGCGGGCGTTCGCCGCCGTCAGCGGCCGGGCGGGTGGCGAGGCCGACACGGACCAGGGACCAGTTCTTCTCGTCGGTACGGGCGCCGTCGACGGTGACCGTGAAGCCGTTGCCGTCGGGGCGTCGGTAGTCCTGGCGGAAGCTGTTGACGAACTCCTCGGGGCGGATGGTCGAGGGGTCGGGGCGCTGTCCCGCGGCGAGGGTGCGGCGGGCGTAGCCGTAGGAGGCCGTGTCGACGTCCAGGGCGAAGGTGGAGAGGTGGTCGTCCGGGGTCGGGGACGGGCCGGCGAACCTGTCCTCGCCCTGCTGTCCTCCGGCCGTCGGGGCGGCGGGGGCCGGAAAGCCCCCGTGCGAGCCGTCCGAGGCCTTGTTGCTGCTGTCGGAGCCGCCCGCACTGCAGGCCGTGAGCAGCAGGCCGCTCGTCGCCGTGAGGGCGAGAAGAGCCGCGCGCAGCCGTCGGGTACGGCCGTGTGGCGTGTCCGGGCGTGGTGTTCGGTACCGCTCCATCTTCCGTGCCCCCTTGGTGTGTTGACGCCGACTTCTGTGACTGTGACGGCGCGGGGGGTCGGAATGTGCGGCACGGGGTGTTGCGGATGAATCTCAAGACGGCCACGATCATGGCCGGTCGAGACCGGTGGGTGATCCTCCGTTGACCTAGGACACCACGTCCTTGCGGGCGAAACCCCGGAAGGCCAGGGCGAACAGCACGAGCGCGTACGTTATGGAAATCGCCGTGCCCTGGATCATGCCGGACCACTCGGGGTGCGGCTGGACGGCGTCAGCCCAGGCGAACTGCCAGTGCGCGGGCAGGAAGTCACGCCAGTGGCCGAGGGCCGTCACGGCGTCCAGGACATTGCCGACGATGGTGAGTCCGACCGCGCCGCCGACCGCCCCGAGGGGCGCGTCCGTCTTCGTCGAGAGCCAGAACGCCAGCCCTGCGGTGACCAGTTGGGAGACGAAGATGAACGCCACGACCACCAGCAGGCGCTGGGCCGCCGTCCCCGAGTCCAGCGCACCGCCGGTGGGGATCTGGAGCGGGCCCCAGCCGTAGGCGGCCGTGCCCACGGCCAGTGCCACCACCGGGAGAAGGATCATCGCGGCCAGGCTGAGGCCGAGTCCGACGACCAGCTTGGACCAGAGGAGGCGGGCGCGTGGGACGGGTGCGGCCAGCAGGTAGCGCAGGGAGGACCAGCTCGCCTCGGACGCCACCGTGTCCCCGCAGAACAGGGCGACCGGGATGACGAGCAGGAAGCCCGCGGAGACGAAGAGGTTGACGGCGGCGAAGTTGGCCCCCGACGCGGTGGCCGTGTCCATCAGGGTCACCTGGCCGTTGCGGCCGCTCGGGTCGCCGCCGATCGCGAACGCGATGAGCAGCACGAACGGCAGCGCGGCGAGGATCCCCGCCATGATCAGCGTCCGGCGCCGCTTCAGCTGCCGGGCCAGTTCGACCCGTAGGGGCAGGGTGCGGGCGGCCCGGTAACCGGAGGCGGCGTGGAGGGGCTCGGTGTGCTCGGCCAGCGTGCTCATGCGGAACCTCCGATCAAGGTGAGGAAGGCGTCCTCCAGGCGGCGGTGGGGGCCGAGTGAAGCCACCGGGACTTCCAGGCGCACCAGCTCTACGAGGAGGTTGGCGGCTGTGCCCGTGCGGGCTGCTGGGGACGGTTCGGTGAGTGCCGCGATTTGGCGTCGTTCGTCTGCGGCGCCGTCGTGGCTGGTCGCGCAGTTCCCCGCGCCCCTTGGGGGAGTTGCCGCGCCGGAGGTGACTTCGCCGACCCCGGTCGGGCGGGACCCATTGCCGGGAGCGAGCCGGACCAGGAGGCCCCCGTCCGTCCGTACCGCCGACTCGACGCCCGGTAGGGCCGCGACCTTCTCCAGCAGCGGGTCCGGGATGTCGGATGCCAGGCCCACCAGGAGGGTGTCGCCGGAGCCGATGATGTCGGACACCGGGCCTGCCTGGATCAGGCGGCCGCGGTCCATGACGACCAGGTGGGTGCAGGACTGTTCGACCTCTGCCAGGAGGTGGCTGGAGACGATCACCGTGCGGCCGGCCGCAGCGTAGCGGATCAGCACCTCGCGCATCTCGCGGATCTGGGGCGGGTCGAGGCCGTTGGTCGGTTCGTCGAGGATGAGCAGGTCCGGGAGGCCGAGCATGGCCTGGGCGATGGCCAGGCGCTGGCGCATGCCCTGGGAGTAGGTGCGGACCGCGCGGGCCAGGGCGTCGCCGAGACCCGCGATCTCCAGGGCCTCGTCCAGGTGGGCGTCCTCCGGCGGGCGACCCGTCGCCTGCCAGTACAGCTCCAGGTTCTCGCGGCCGGACAGGTGCGGGAGGAAGCCCGCGCCCTCCACGAACGCGCCGACCCGGGACAGGACCGGGGCGCCGGGGCGGATCGCCTGGCCGAAGACGCGGATCTCGCCGCCGTCCGGCCTGATCAGGCCCATCAGCATGCGCAGGGTCGTGGTCTTGCCCGCGCCGTTGGGACCGAGGAGGCCGAGCACCTGGCCCTTCTCCACGCGGAAGGACAGGTCCCGTACCGCGTAACGGTCCGCCGACTTGGCGTACCGCTTGCTCAGGTCCGTGATCTGCAGCGGGACGTCCGCCAGTTCGGGAGCCGGGGCCGGGGCGATCGTGCGGCGGCGGCCCGTCAGCAGCAGGGCCAGGGCGAGCACCGCGCCGGCCAGCGGGAGCCACCACACCCAGGACGGCAGCGGGGCGGCCGCGGTCGTCACGCCGGGTGCCGTCGGCACCTTCAGGTCGCCCTTGAGGGAGACGGTGTACGTCGCCGGGGCGGCAGGGGAGGCGTAGCCGAGGTCGGTGGAGGCGAGGACCAGGCGCAGCCGGTGGCCCTGTTCGACCTCATGATCGACGGCCGGGAGCGTGATCGTGACGTCCTTGCCGGACTTGGCGCCCTCGACGCGGACGGGCGCCACCAGCTGCGAGGGCAGCACGGGTGCGCCGCCGCCGGGACCGACGTCGTACACCTTTCCGAACAGCACGGCGTCGTCGCTCGTCGACCTGACGTGGACGGTGACCGTGGGCGATCCGGTGATCCGCAGGCCGCTGCTGACCGGTACCGACTCGAATTGCGCGTACTGGCCGGGGAAGTCCAGCGACACCCCGACGCCGAGCGAGGACAGCTGGGCGAGGCCGCCGGAGCCGCCGAGGCCCGGCAGGGCGGAGACGGCGGGCGGGCTGGCACCCGCAGGGTTGGCGAAGCTCTGCTGCGCGCCCCGGAGCCGTACGGAGCGCTGTCCGCTCTCCAGGCCCGGGTAGGTGGCGTCGGTCGCTCCCCGCAGCACGGCCGCGCCGTCCGTGGAGTCGACTCCTCCGGTGCGGGTGATGCGGAAGGCCGGGCCCGTGTCCGTGTCCTTCTCGTCCTTGAGGTACTGGTCGAACCAGGCACGCACGCGTGTCTGGACGCGGCTCGTCTCCATGTCGCCGCCGTCGTGTCCGCCGGCGATCCAGTCGACGTCGACCGGGGCGCCATTGTCTCGGATGGCCTTCGCCGCCGCGTCCGCCTGGCCGAGCGGGAAGAGGGAGTCCGTCTGGCCCTGCACCAGGAGCGTCGGCACCTTGATGCGGTCGGCCACGGCGGACGGGGAGCGGGCGGCCAGCAGCTCACGCGCCTGTGCGTCCGGCTTGCCGGACTCCGCGACCCGCTCGTACATCCGGCACAGCTCGGGCTGGAACCTGCCGCAGCCGCCGCCGGAGTTGATGAAGATGCCCGCCCACAGCTTCTTGAAGACGCCGTTCGGGAACAGGGCGTCCGCCAGGTTCCAGTAGGTGATCGCCGGGGCTGTGGCGTCCACCCGGGGGTCGTACCCCGCTGCCAGCAGGGAGATCGCGCCGCCGTACGAGGCACCCGCGACGCCCACGCGCGGGTCGCCGGGCTTGTCGAGCTGGACCTGCGGCTGCTTCGCCAGCCAGTCGATCAGCTTGGAGACGTCGGCGACCTCGCCCTTCGGGTCGTTCAGTCCGATCTTGCCGGTGGACTTCCCGAAGCCGCGGGCCGACCAGGTGAGCACCGCGTAACCGTCTCTCGCCAGGTCCTCCGCCTGCTGCCGGACGTCCTGCTTGCTGCCGCCGAAGCCGTGGGCGAGCAGGACGGCGGGGTGGCGCCCGCCGGCCCCGCCGGGGGTGAAGTACGACGTGTCGATGCGGACGCCGTTCATCGACATCATCCGGTCGGCTCGGTGCACCGGGGGCGCATCGTCGGAGGCGACGGCCGTCCATGTCCCGACACCGGCGAGCACGACGACGGCGGCCCCGGCGGCCAGCAGGCGCCGGGGCCTCCGAAGCAGCCCTCCCAGGCGGGGCAGTCGAAGATCCATGTCTCAACGGTACGGGGCGTCTCTGACAGTTGGGGCAGACCGGGGGGTGAGCCGGGGGTAGCCCGTGGGAGTACGGGGTGATCTGCTTGTACCGCAGGTGCTGTACGGCTACTGGCTCGGTTGCTTCTGTCGTTTGCCGAGTGCGGGTGCGTCGTGGCTTGTCGCGCCCACGCGGCGGAGCCGCATATCGATACAGCCCCGCGCCCCTTAAGGGCGCTGGTCCTCCGGAAGCGAGACAAGCCACCGGGATTCGCGGCGCGGTCGCAGGTAGAAGGCCCAGTAGAGAGTGGCCGCCGCCGTGATGCCGCCCGTCCACAGCAGGTAGCTCGTCTCCTGCTGGCTCAGGATGTAGGCGAGGACCGCGATCAGGAGGATCGGCATGGCGGGCCACAGGGGCATGCGCCAGGCGGGGGTGTGTTTGTGGGAGCCGCGGCGGGAGAGGAGGGCGGCCACTGCGACCAGGAGGTACATGCCCGTCACCGAGACGCCCGTGACGCCGTACAGGGTGTCCAGGTTCACGAAGCAGAGCAGGGCGCCGGGGACTCCGACGGCGAGGGTGGCGACCCAGGGGGAGCCGAAGCGGCCGAGCTTGGCGAAGACGTTGTTGACCGGCTCCGGCCAGGCCTTGTCGCGGGCCGAGGCGAACAGGACACGGGAGTTCTGGATGACCATGACGATGCCCGCGTTGATGATCGCGAGGGCCACGCAGAGGCTGACGAAGGTGCCGACCGCGGAGTTGGACCAGGCGGTGACCATGGAGCTGATGTCGCCGCCGGTCAGCGTGGAGAGGTCCGAGGCACCCATGGTGATCGCCACCACCGGGACCAGGATGATCACCGTCGAGATGGCGAGGGTGGCCAGGACCGTACGGGCGACGTTGCGGCGCGGGTGCTCCAGTTCCTCGGAGAGGTAGACGGCGGTCGAGAAGCCCTGGGTGACGAACAGGGCGATCGCGAGGCCTGACACCACCATCATCGCCGTCACCGTGTCCGTGTGACGGCCGGAACCCGCCACCTGCATGGAGACCAGGCTCCCGGCGCCCCGCTCGCTGTGTGCGAAGCCCAGGACCGCCACCACGGCCGCCGCGATGACCTCCAGGACCAGGAAGATGCCGGTGATCCAGGCGTTGGCCCGCAGGTCGAGCAGACCGGCGAGCGTCGCCAGGAGCATGACGCCGGCGCCCGCGATCGCCGGGTCAAGGTGCACGACCGGTGCCAGGTAGTCCGCCGTGCCCATCGCGATCACCGGCGGGACGATCATGACGACCAGCAGCGAGAGGACGAAGACGAGCCAGCCCGCGAGCCGTCCGGCCATCGTCGAGACCATCGCGTACTCGCCGCCCGCGCTGGGGATCAGGGTGCCCAGCTCCGAGTAGCAGAACGCCACGGCGATACAGAGCAGGGAGCCGATGGCGATCGTCAGGGCGGTGGCGGTGCCGAGCGAGCCGAACAGGTCCGGGACGACCACGAAGAGCGTGGAGGCCGGGGTCACGCAGGAGAGGGTGAGGAGAGTGCCGCCGACCACCCCTATGGAGCGTTTGAGGGCCTTGGGGCTGCCTGCCGCCGTCTCCGGGACGGCGGTGTCGACAGGGCGGAGCGTGTCGGTCATACGGCGGATTCCGATCGACTCGTGCGGATGCCTCCGGCGGCTGGGTGGCTGCATGGAACCTCGACGGAAACCGTCGCGTCAATGGTTCACTGTCTACGGAATCCGTAGCCAGACACCCTTACGGATGTTGATTACGACACAACGGGTCGGTCGGTGTGGGCGCTTGTCCCGCTACGGGAATCGCAGCATGCGCCCGCAAAAAAATGGGGCCGTCCGCATGGCGGACGGCCCCTGACGCCTTCGTCAGTGGTTGCGCGGGAAGCCCAGGTCGACGCCGGCAGGGGCGTCGGCGGGGTCGGGCCAGCGGGTGGTGACGACCTTGCCGCGGGTGTAGAAGTGCGTGCCGTCGTTGCCGTAGATGTGGTGGTCGCCGAAGAGGGAGTCCTTCCAGCCGCCGAAGCTGTGGTAGCCCACGGGGACCGGGATCGGGACGTTCACGCCGACCATGCCGGCCTCGATCTCCAGCTGGAAGCGGCGGGCCGCGCCGCCGTCCCGGGTGAAGATCGCGGTGCCGTTGCCGAACGGCGAGGCGTTGATGAGGGCCACGCCCTCCTCGTACGTGTCGACGCGGAGGACACAGAGGACCGGGCCGAAGATCTCGTCCTGGTAGGCCTTCGCCGACGTGGGCACCTTGTCGAGGAGCGAGATGCCGATCCAGTGGCCGTCCTCGAAGCCCTCGACCGTGTAGCCGGTGCCGTCGAGCACAACCTCGGCGCCCTCGGCCGCCGCGCCCGAGACATACGACGCCACCTTGTCCCGGTGGACCTTGGTGATCAGCGGGCCCATCTCGGAGGTCGGGTCGTTGCCGGGGCCGATCTTGATCTTCTCGGCGCGCTCGCGGATCTTCTCCACCAGCTCGTCGCCGATGGAGCCGACCGCGACGACCGCGGAGATGGCCATGCAGCGCTCGCCCGCGGAGCCGTAGGCGGCCGACACGGCGGCGTCGGCGGCCGCGTCCAGGTCGGCGTCCGGCAGGACCAGCATGTGGTTCTTGGCGCCGCCCAGCGCCTGCACCCGCTTGTGGTTCGCGGCGGCGGTGGTGTGGATGTAGCGGGCGATGGGGGTGGAGCCGACGAACGACACCGCCTTGACGTCCGGGTGCTCCAGGAGGCGGTCGACGGCCACCTTGTCGCCGTGCACCACGTTGAAGACGCCGTCCGGCAGACCGGCCTCCGCGAGCAGCTCGGCGAGCTTGATGGACGCCGACGGGTCCTTCTCGGAGGGCTTGAGGACGAAGGTGTTGCCGGTCGCGATGGCGATCGGGAACATCCACATCGGGACCATCGCCGGGAAGTTGAACGGCGTGATGCCCGCGACCACACCCAGCGGCTGGCGGATGGACGAGACGTCCACCCGGCTGGCCACCTCGGTGGACAGCTCGCCCTTCAGCTGCACGGTGATCCCGCACGCCAGGTCCACGATCTCCAGGCCGCGCGCGACCTCGCCCAGCGCGTCGGAGTGCACCTTGCCGTGCTCGGCGGTGATCAGCTCGGCGATCGCGTCGCGGTTCGCCTCCAGCAGCGCCCGGAACCTGAACAGGATCGAGGTCCGCTTCGCGAGCGAAGAGGTGCCCCAGGTGGCGAAGGCGTCCTTCGCGGCGGCGACCGCCGCGTCCACCTCGTCGACCGAGGCGAACGCGACCTTCGTGGTGACCGCGCCGGTCGCCGGGTCGGTGACCGGCCCGTACGTGCCCGACGCGCCCTCGACGGTCTTGCCGCCGATCCAGTGGTTGACGATCTTCGTCATGACCGGTTTCTCCTTCACAGATGGCGGCGTCGGGTCGAGACGTGCCGTTCGTACAGCTCGCGGGCCTTCACCGCCGACGGTCGGGTCGCGGTCTCGGCCACAGGTACATCCCACCAGGCCTGCGCCGGCGGCGGGCCCGACACAGTGTCGGCCGTTTCGGTCTCGACGTAGACACATGTGGGTGTGTCGGCGGCGCGCGCCTCCGCGAGCGCCGTCCGCAGGTCCGCCACGGTCTTCGCGCGCAGCACGCGCATGCCCAGGCTGGCGGCGTTGGCGGCGAGATCCACGGGCAGCGGCGCCCCCGTGTACGTACCGTCGTCGGACGGGAAGCGGTAGGCGGTGCCGAACCGCTCGCCGCCCACCGACTCGGACAGGCCGCCGATGGACGCGTACCCGTGGTTCTGGATCAGCAGGACCTTGATCGCGATGCCCTCCTGGACGGCGGTCACGATCTCCGTCGGCATCATCAGATACGTTCCGTCGCCGACCAGCGCCCACACGGGCCGCTCCGGGGCGGCCAGCTTCACACCGATCGCGGCGGGTATCTCGTAGCCCATGCAGGAGTAGCCGTACTCCAGGTGGTACTGGTCCCGTGAGCGCGCCCGCCACAGTTTGTGCAGGTCGCCGGGGAGGGAGCCGGCCGCGTTGATGATCACGTCCGACTCGTCCACCAGCGCGTCCAGGGCGCCGAGGACCTGCGGCTGCGTCGGGCGTACGTCCGGCTCGTCGGCCTCGTAGCAGGCGTCGACGCGCTGTTCCCAGCGCTCCTTGTCCTCCGTGTACTCGGTGACATAGGAGGCCGGGACCTCGTACGCATGCAGGTCGAGGGCCGCGGTCAGCTCCTGGAGGCCGCTGCGGGCGTCCGCGATCAGGGGCAGACCGGCCAGCTTGTGGCCGTCGAAGGGCGCGATGTTGAGGTTGAGGAAGCGCACGCCCTCGCCGGTGAAGAGGGTGCCGGAGGCCGTGGTGAAGTCGGTGTACCTGGTCCCCACGCCGATCACCAGGTCGGCGGTGCGGGCGAGCTCGTTCGCGGTCGCCGTGCCGGTGTGGCCGATGCCGCCGACGTCCTGCGGGTGGTCGTGGCGCAGGGAGCCCTTACCGGCCTGGGTGGAGGCGACCGGGATGCCGGTGGCCTCGGCGAACTCGGCGAGGGCCTCCTCCGCGCGGCTGTGGTGGACACCGCCGCCCGCGATGACGAGCGGCCTGCGCGCGGACCTGATCGCCCGTACGGCCTCGGCGAGTTCGGCCGGGTCGGCGCCCGGACGCCGTACGACCCAGGTGCGCTCGGCGAAGAACTCCTCCGGCCAGTCGTAGGCCTCCGCCTGGACGTCCTGCGGGAGGGCCAGGGTCACGGCGCCGGTCTCGACGGGGTCGGTCAGCACACGCATGGCGTTCAGGGCCGAGGGGATCAGGGCTTCCGGCCGGGTGATGCGGTCGAAGTACCTCGACACCGGGCGCAGGCTGTCGTTGACCGACACATCACCGGCGTACGGGACTTCGAGCTGCTGCAGGACCGGGTCGGCGGGGCGGGTGGCGAAGACGTCGCCGGGCAGGAGCAGCACCGGGAGGTGGTTGACGGTCGCGAGGGCGGCGCCCGTGACGAGGTTGGTGGCGCCCGGGCCGATGGAGGTCGTCACCGCGTGGGTGGACAGGCGGCCCGACTGCCTCGCGTAACCGACCGCCGCGTGCACCATGGCCTGTTCGTTGCGGCCCTGGTGGAACGGCATGTCGTCGGCGTACTCGACGAGCGCCTGTCCGATCCCCGCCACGTTGCCGTGGCCGAAGATGCCCCAGGTGGCGCCGATCAGCCGCTGCCGGACGCCGTCGCGCTCGGTGTACTGGGCCGACAGGAAGCGGACGAGTGCCTGCGCGACCGTGAGCCTCGTCGTTGAGGACGTCATCGGTAACCCTCCGTATGTTCCGGATGGAAGCAGATCCGCCACTCCCGGGTCTCGCCCGGGCCCGCCATGACATTGAGGTAGTACATGTCGTGGCCGGGCTGGGCGATGGACGGGCCGTGCCAGCCGTCGGGGACGAGGACGGCGTCACCGGAGCGGACCTCCGCGAGGACGTCCGATCCGCCCTCACGGGAGGGAGATACGCGCTGATAGCCGAAACCGTTCGGGCCGTCGATCTCGAAGTAGTAGATCTCCTCCAGCTCCGCCTCCACGCCCGGCCGGTGCTCGTCGTGCTTGTGCGGCGGGTACGAGGACCAGTTGCCGCCGGGGGTGACGACCTCGACGGCGATGAGCTTGTCGCAGTCGAAGGCGTCGGCGGAGGCGAAGTTGCGGACGTGCCGCAGCCGGTTGCCGCTGCCGCGCTCTTCGACGGGGACCTCCGGCGCGGGGCCGTAGCGGGCGGGGAGTTGTCGCTCGCACTTCGCTCCTGCCAGGGCGAAGCGGCCTCCCGCGCCGGAGGCGATCTGGACCCGGGCGTCACGGGGTGCGTACGCGAAGTCGGAGACCGACGCGAACACGCTTTCCCTGCCCAGGAGTTGGAACTCTTCGTCCGTTGTGCCGTCGGCTGTGCGCACGGTACATCCGCCCTGCAGCGGAAGCACGATCCACTCACTGTCGCCGGTGGTGAAGGTGTGTGCACCACCCGGCTCCAGCTCGACGATCCGCAGGCTGCAGTACGCCCAGCCGGCCCGCTTCGGGTCGATGTCGAGCGCGTGATCGGCGTCCGCGGTGGTGCCCCGCGCGACGTACAGTTCCTCGCTGCTCATGCGGCCCTCACAGCAGTCCTACGGCGGTGTCCACGGCGGCGGCCACATCGCCGTCCGCCGGGTACAGCAGCGAACGGCCGACCACCAGGCCGCGCACGGTGGGGAGCTGGAGGGCGCCGCGCCACTTCTCGTACGCGCCGTCCTGGTCGTCCCCCACCTCGCCGCCCAGCAGCACGGCGGGCAGCGTGGAAGTCTCCATGACCTCGGCCATGTCGTCCGGGTTCTCGGTGACCGGCAGCTTCAGCCAGGTGTAGGCCGAGGTGCCGCCCAGGCCCGAGGCGATGGCGATGGACTTGGTGACGGCCTCGGCGGACAGGTCGTTCTTCAGCCGGCCCTCGTCAGTGCGGCGGCTGAGGAACGGCTCGACGAAGACGGGCAGTCCGCGCGCGGCCATGTCGTCGATGGCGCGAGCGGTGGACTCCAGGGTGGTGAGGGAGCCCGGGTCGTCGTAGTCGATGCGCAGGAGCAGCTTGCCGGCGTCGAAGCCGAGGCGCTCGATGTCCTCGGCGCGGTGGCCGGTGAAACGGTCGTCGAGCTCGAAGCTGGCGCCCTGGAGGCCGCCGCGGTTCATCGAGCCCATGACGACCTTGCCGTCGAGGGCGCCGAGGAGCAGCAGGTCGTCGAGGATGTCGGCGGTGGCGAGGACGCCGTCGACGCCGGGCCGGGAGAGCGCGAGGCAGAGGCGTTCCAGCAGGTCGGCGCGGTTGGCCATGGCGAACCTGCGGTCACCGACCCCGAGCGCGCCACGGGCCGGGTGGTCGGCGGCGACGATCATCAGCCGGCCGGAGTCACCGAGCAGCGGCCTGCGGGTGCGGCGCGCGGCGGCCTCCGCTATCGCCTCGGGGCGGTGGGCACGGATGCGGACGAGTTCGCCGACGTCCACGGTCGGGGGTGCGGGAGCGGGCTCGCTCCTCGGAACCACCGTCATGCCCAGGCAGCCGGTGTCGTCCGTCTCGTCCACGCCCTTGCGGCGCTTGCGGGTACTCACAGCACCGCCCCTGCCTTGAGGGCGGCCTCGATCTCGTCGGTGGTCGGCATGGCGGAGGAGCACTCCAGGCGGGAGGCGACGATCGCGCCGGCCGCGTTGGCGTGCCGCATGATCGTCTCCAGGTCCCGGCCCTCCAGCAGACCGTGACAGAGGGAACCGCCGAACGCGTCGCCGGCACCGAGGCCGTTGAGGACGTTCACCGGGAGCGGCGGGACCTCGGCGGACTCGCCCTTGCTGTTGACGGCGAGGACACCCTTGGGGCCCTGCTTGACGACGGCGAGTTCGACGCCCGCGTCCAGCAACGCCTGGGCGGCGGCCTGCGGTTCACGCACCCCGGTGGCGACCTCCACCTCGTCGAGGTTGCCCACCGCGACGGTGGTGTGGCGCAGGGCCTCCTTGTAGAAGGGGCGGGCTGCTTCGGGGTCCCGCCAGAACATGGGGCGCCAGTCGAGGTCGAACACCGTCGTCCCGGCCTTGGCCCGGTGGGCGAGGGCCGCCAGGGTCGCCGTACGGCTGGGCTCCTCGCTCAGACCGGTGCCGGTGACCCAGAAGATCCGGGCGTCGCGGATGGCGTCGAGGTCGAGCTCGTGGGCGTCTATCTCCAGGTCGGGGGCCTTGGGCTGCCGGTAGAAGTACAGCGGGAAGTCGTCCGGCGGGAAGATCTCGCAGAAGGTGACCGGGGTGGGCAGGCCGGGGACCGGGGTGACCCAGCGGTCGTCGACACCGAAGCCCTGCAGGGCCTCGTGCAGATAGGTGCCGAAGGGGTCGTCGCCAGTGCGCGTGATCACCGCCGTACGGCGTCCGAGGCGGGCCGCGGCGACCGCGACGTTCGTCGCCGAGCCGCCGAGGAACTTGCCGAAGCTCGTCACCTGCGGCAGCGGGACACCGGTCTGGAGCGGATACAGGTCCACTCCGATCCGCCCCATGGTGATCAGGTCGTACGCCATCGGCTTCCCTTCGTTACGGCTCTCCCCGCGTTTCTAGCCCCGCACGCGGAGCCCTGTCAATGTTTTGTCCAGACATTCGGACGAGACCTTGACAGCGCTTACCGTCGCACCGAAGCTGACCGGCATGACGTCGTTGTCACCCTCTTCCTCCTCACTGTCCCGCATCCGGATCGGGTCGGCTCCCGACTCCTGGGGTGTGTGGTTCCCCGACGACCCGCAGCAGGTCCCCTGGCAGCGCTTCCTCGACGAGGTCGCGCAGTCCGGCTACGAGTGGATCGAGCTGGGCCCGTACGGCTACCTGCCGACCGATCCGGCCGTTCTCACCGAGGAGACCTCCCGGCGTGGCCTGAAGGTGTCGGCGGGGACCGTGTTCACGGGCCTGCACCACGGTGAGGCGGTGTGGGAGAAGACCTGGGCGCATGTCGCGGACAACGCGGTGCTCGCGCAGGCCATGGGCGCCTCCCACCTGGTGGTCATCCCGTCCTTCTGGCGGGACGACAAGACCGGTGAGGTGCTGGAGCCGGACACGCTGACGGCCGAGCAGTGGCGGAATCTGACCTCGCTGACCGAACGGCTCGGGCGGGAGGTGCGGGAGCGGTACGGGCTGCAGATCGTCGTCCATCCGCATGCCGACACGCATATCGACAGTGAGGAGAACGTCGTCCGGTTCCTGGACGGGACGGACTCCTCTCTGGTGTCGCTGTGCCTGGACACGGGGCACTACGCGTACTGCGGCGGGGACAGCGTCAAGCTGATCGAGACGTATGGGGAGCGGATCGGGTATCTGCACCTCAAGCAGGTGGACCCGGAGATCCTTGCCGACGTCCGGGCCAACCAGGTGCCGTTCGGGCCTGCGGTGGCGCGGGGTGTGATGTGTGAGCCGCCGGCGGGGGTTCCGGCGTTGGGGCCGGTGCTGGAGGCTGCGCAGAAGCTGGACGTGGATCTCTTCGCCATCGTCGAGCAGGACATGTATCCGTGTGAGCCGGACAAGCCGTTGCCGATCGCTCAGCGGACTCGGGCGTTTCTGCGGTCGTGCGGGGCGTAGCGGTCGCCTGCTGAAGCGCCGGGTTCGGTGCGGGTGCCCGGTGGGCCGGACCCGGCAGTGGGTCCGGGCCACCTCGCCGATGTCAACGCCCCGCGCCCCTGAGCCCGCCGGTGCGTTTGCTGCGCCCGTGTCACAAACACCCCTTTCCTGTCACGGGTGTCGCATGTGAGCGAGGCTTGTGTCACACCCGCCCCACAGGCCCTGCCCTCCCCTCACGCTCCGTCGTTGACCGGGCACAGATCTGTGATCGCCAGCGCAGCGCCCGGTTCCCCCGACGGCCGCCCCCGGCCGCCCCCGCGGTGCGCGCGGGGAGGTGCTACCCATGACCGACCGAAGGCTCTGGTCGTACAAGGAGATCGCGGCGCACATCAGGGTGCAGCCGGACACCGTGCGGTCCTACCGCAAACACGGGCTGCTGCCGCCGCCCGACCACGTCGAGGGCGGCAAGCCCTTCTGGTACGCGGACACCGTCCGGGCCTGGGTCGCCTCCCGGCCCGGAAACCGCGGCCGCAGAGACGACGAGGCCCCCGACCAGCCGTTCTCCTGACCCCCTGACCTGCCGAAAAACGACCTGTGCCCCACCTGACCAGTGGGGCACAGTCGTCCCATGAGCGACTTCTCGGTGAAACCCGTACTGACCGGCGAGAGGACCGTCCTGCGGCCCTTCACCGCGGCCGACGCCGAGGTGATGGGGGAGATCATCGAGGACCCCGAGGTCATCCGCTTCACCTATGAGCCGTCGACCGAGCTCACTCCGGAGCGCCTGCGGTCCTGGTACGGCTCCCGGGCCACCGCCCCCGACCGGCTCGACCTCGCCGTCACCGACCCGGACAGCGGTGAACTCCTCGGCGAGGTCGTCCTGTACGACTGGGATCCGGTGGCGCGCAGTTGCACGTTCCGCACCCTCATCGGGCCCCGGGGTCGTGGCCGCGGCATCGGCACCGAGGCCACCAGGCTCATCGTCGGGTACGGCTTCGAGCAACTGGGCCTCCACCGGGTCCAGTTGGAGGCCTACAGCCACAACCGACGCGCCCTGCACGTCTACGAGAAAGTCGGGTTCGTCGTCGAAGGTGTGCGGCGGGAGGTGCAGCTACGGCACGGGGAGTGGGCCGACGAGGTGATCATGTCGATCCTCGACCGGGAGTGGGCCGCCCGCTCGTTCAACTCCACGGCTCGATGACCGTCACCCCCGCTCCCGGCGCCGTCCCCATCGCAGCCAGCGCGTCCGGGGTCGCGTCCAGGGTGATCGTGGACGTGACCAGCAGGTCGGGGCGGAGCACACCCGCTCTGACCAGCTCCAGCATCGGCGGATAGGTGTGCGCCGCCATGCCGTGGCTGCCGAGGAGTTCGAGCTCCAGGGCGATCGCCCGGGCCATCGGGACGGGGGTCGTGCCGGTGGGCGACGGGAGCAGGCCCACCTGGACGTGGCGTCCGCGGCGGCGCAGGCCGTTCACCGAGGCGGCGCAGGTGGCGGGCGAGCCGAGGGCGTCGAGGGACAGCTGGGCGCCGCCGCCGGTCAGCTCACGGATCGCCGCGGCCGTATCGGCTGTCCGTGTCGCGTCCACACACTCCGTCGCGCCGAACTTCCGCGCCAGGTCCAGGGCCTGAGGCGATACGTCCACCGCGATCACCCGCGCCCCCGACGCCGCCGCGATCATCACCGCGGACAGGCCCACACCCCCGCAGCCGTGCACCGCGACCCACTCCCCCGCCGCCACCCGGCCCTGCTGCACGACCGCGCGGAACGCCGTGGCGAAGCGGCAGCCCAGCGCTGCCGCTGTGGCGAACGACAGGCCCTCCGGAACGGCCACCAGGTTCACGTCCGCGTGGTCCAGCGGCACGTACTGGGCGAACGAGCCCCAGTGCGTGAAGCCGGGCTGGGTCTGGCGCTCACAGACCTGCTGGTCGCCTGCCGCGCATGCCGCGCAGTTGCCACAGGCGCAGACGAACGGGACGGTGACGCGGTCGCCTGGGCGCCAGGCGGTCACTCGGGCGCCGACGGCCTCTACGACGCCGGCCAGTTCGTGGCCCGGTACGTGGGGCAGGGTGATGTCCGGGTCGTGGCCCTGCCAGCCGTGCCAGTCGCTTCGGCAGAGGCCGGTGGCCTCGACGCGGACGACCACTCCGTGGTCGGCGGGGCGGGGGTCGGGTACCTCACGTACGTCGGGCCGGCTCCCGTACTGCTCGATCACCACTGCCCGCATCTGCGCTCCCATCGCCGTTTGTGTGTGCGGGTACATCGTGGCTGGTCGCGCTCCGCGGCGGAGCCGCAGTTCGATGCAGCCCCGCGCCCCTTACGGGGCGCTCGTCCTCGCCCTCACTCAGACCGAACCGCTCGTGGAACCTCCGCAACGGCCCCGGCGCCCACCAGGTCGCCCGTCCCGTCAGCCTCATCACCGCCGGTACCAGCAGGCTCCGTACGATCATCGCGTCCATCAGTACCGCCAGGGCGATGCCCAGGCCCAGCATCTTGGTGTTGGTGACCCGGGAGGTGCCGATGGCGACCATCACCACTGCCAGGATCACCGCCGCCGCTGTGATCAGGCCGCCCGTGCGCTGCAGGCCGTGGCGGACCGCCTCGTTGTGGTCGCCCGTTCTGTCGTACTCCTCCTTGATGCGGGAGAGCAGGAAGACGCCGTAGTCCATGGAGAGGCCGAAGGCCACGCAGAACATCAGGACCGGCAGGGTGGTCTCTATGGAGCCGGGGCTGGTGAAGCCGAGCAGGCCGGACAGGTGACCGTCCTGGAAGACCCACACCACCGCGCCGAACATGGCGGTCAGGCTGAGTGCGTTGAGCACCACCGCCTGGATCGGTATCAGCACGCTGCCGGTCAGCAGGAAGACCAGGAGCAGGGTGACGATCGCGATGAAGGCGGCCGCCCAGGGCAGGCGCTCGGCTATCGCGTGCTTGGAGTCGACCAGGACGGCCGCCGTGCCGGTCACCTTGGTGTCGAAGGGGGCGTGCGTGGCACGTAGTTCACCCACCAGGCGCTGGGCCGCGTCGTCCACGGCCTCACCCTTCGGCAACACGGTGAAGTACGCCGACTGCCCCTTCACCAGCGGGCCGTCGACCCTCAGCACGCCGGGCAGATCAGCTATTCGGTCCTTGTACGCGGTGTACTGGGCGGGGGTCGAGCTGCCCTCGGCGAGCACCTCCAGACCGCCGCCGGGGCTGCCCGGGAAGCCGTCGCGGATGTGCTGCTGAACCACGTGGGACTCCGCGGTCGAGGGGAGCTGACGGTCGTCCGCGGTGCCGAACTTCACGCCCAGGAAGGGCAGTCCGAGGACGATCAGGACGGTGGTGGTCGCCACGGCGAAGAGCGGGGCCCGGCGCATCACGAGGGTCGCCATCCGCGCCCAGGCCGTGCCCTCCTCGCCGGAGGCCTTCGGCGCCCGTCCGCGCCGGAACAGGCGGCGCAGATCCAGGGAGTTGACCCGGTGTCCGAGCAGCACCAGGGCGGCCGGGAGCAGGATCAGCGCGGCCGCGGCGGCCAGCAGGACCACCGCTATGCCGGCGTAGGCGAAGGACCGCAGGAAGTACTGCGGGAACAGCAGCATCGCCGCGAGGGAGACCGCGACCGTCAGGGAGGAGAAGAGGACTGTGCGGCCGGCCGTGCGCAGGGTGGTGCCCACCGCCGTCAACGGGTCGGCGCCCGTGGACAGTTCCTCACGGAAGCGGCGGACGATGAACAGCGCGTAGTCGATGGCCAGACCCAGGCCCAGGGCCGTGGTGAGGTTCATCGCGAAGACCGAGACGTCGGTGAACTCGGTCAGACCGCGCAGCACCGCGTTCGTGCCGAGGATCGCGACGATGCCGATGCCCAGCGGCAGCAGGGCGGCGATCGCCGAGCCGAAGACCATCACCAGCAGCACGAGCGTCACCGGCAGGGCGATCATCTCGGCGCGGGTCAGGTCCTCCTTGATGATCGTCTGCATCTCGTGCCGCACGGCGACGAGGCCGCCGACCTTCACCTGCACCGCGCCGTGTGAGCCGCGGTAGTGGGGCGCGATGCGGTCCAGGGTGTCGCCCATCGCCTTCTCGTCGCCTGTGATGTGCGCGGCGATCAGCGCCTCATGGCCGTCCTTCGCACGGAGGGCCGGCGACTTGGACTGCCAGTAGGAGCCGACGCCTATGACGCCCTTCTCCCCGGCCAGGCGCGCGGTGAGGCGGCGTGCCTGGGCGGCGACGGCCGGATCGTCCACCGAGGAGCGGCCCGCGTCGACGAGCAGCAGCAGGTTGGGCTGGGAGTCCGGGAACTCGCGCTCCAGCGCCTTGGTCGCATACGTCGACTGGGCGGCCGGGTCCTCCCAGCCACCGCTGCCCAGGCGGTCGGCGACGCCGCTGCCGGCCAGCACGGCGAGCGCGGTGATGACCAGGGCCACCAGGAGTGAGAGCCGCGGGCGGGCGGTCACGAAGCGGGTCCAGCCCCCGGGACGCGGTGGTTTGTTGACTTCGGTCATCGTGCGGTGTCCCCTTCACCGTGGAAACCATAAACTGGCAAACACGAGAGATCGCTCGCGTTTCATCTGGACCCAGAATGCGAGCGACCGCTCGTGTTTGTCAATCGCGTTCGGAGAACTGGGGATAACGCGTGCCCGAGAACTCACAGCAGGAGCAGCCGCGCCGCCGCCAGGCCCGCGGCGAGCGCCGCATCGCCCAGCTCCTGGAGGCCGCCGCCTCGGTCTTCTGCACCACCGGCTACACGGCCGCCAGCACCAACGCCATCGCCCGCGAGGCCGGCGTCTCACCGGGCACGCTGTACCAGTTCTTCCCGAACAAGGAAGCGATCGCGATCGAGCTGGGCGACCGGCTGATGCACGAGATGCGGGAGACGTACGGCGAGGCGCTCGCACCGGTCGACCCGGCGACTCCGCTGGAGGAGGCCGTCGGCGCCGCCGTGGACCGGTTCATCGCCTTCAACTGCGACCACCCGGTGTTCTTCGCGCTGATGCACGGCCCCGACATCCCGGGCCGGATCGCCGAGGAGCACGACGCCCTGCACGCGACCCTGGTCTCCCGGATCGAGGCCCTGCTGTCCTCATTGCTGCCGGACACACCCCCGGCCGACGTCACCCGCACCGCGCATGTCTGCCTCGGCATGTACAAGGCGGGCCTGGAGCTGGTACTCGCCCACGAGGGCGCCGAGCGCGACGCGTACACCCGGGAGATCAAGAACGTACTGATCCGCTATCTGGAGCCCCTGGTCGGCGATCGACTGGGCACCCGGGAGGACACGGGCGCCGCCACGACTCGCACCGCATGAGTGCCGCACCTCTCCTTGGATGGGTACCCCCTAGGGGTATAGTGTGAGAAGTGGAGGGCCTCCCGTGGGCCCCCGCAGCCCCACACGCCTCGACGAGGAGAACGACATGACCGCCCAGACCGACACCCCGGGTACCGTCACCGCCGTCTACAAGGTGAGCGGCATGAGCTGCGGACACTGCGAGGGTTCCGTCTCCGGTGAGATCCGCGAGCTTCCCGGCGTCAGCTCGGTGACGGCCGTCGCCGCGTCCGGTGAGGTCACCGTCGTCTCCGCGGCCCCGCTCGACGAGGCGGCCGTACGCGCCGCGGTGGACGAGGCGGGCTTCGAGCTCGTCGGCCAGGTCTGACCGAGGTCCGGGAGCCCGAGATGAGCAGCACCACCACAGAGACACCGGCACCGATACCCACGGCAGCGGACGCCTCCGAGGTCGAGCTGCTCATCGGCGGGATGACCTGCGCCTCCTGCGCGGCCCGCGTCGAGAAGAAGCTCAACCGCATGGACGGCGTCAGCGCCACGGTGAACTTCGCGACGGAGAAGGCGAAGGTCACCTACCCCGCGGGCATCCAGGTCGCCGACCTGATCGCCACCGTGGTCAAGACGGGATACACGGCCGAGGAGCCGCCCCCGCCGCAACCCGAGCCCGCCGCCGAGGAGGAGGCCGCCGAGGACCCGGAACCGGCCTCCTACCGGCAGCGCTTCACCGTCTCCGCCCTGCTCGCGCTCCCCGTCGTACTGCTGTCGATGATCCCGGCCCTGCAGTTCGACAACTGGCAGTGGCTGGCGCTCACACTCGCCGCTCCTGTCGTCGTCTGGGGCGGACTGCCGTTCCACCGAGCCGCCTGGACGAACGCCCGGCACGGCGCCGCCACCATGGACACACTGGTCTCGGTCGGCACGCTGGCCGCGTTCGGCTGGTCGCTGTGGGCACTGTTCTTCGGCGACGCGGGCATGCCGGGCATGCACGACGAGTTCAGGTTCACCGTCTCGCGCATGGACGGGGCGTCCACCATCTACCTCGAGGTCGCCGCGGGCGTCGTCGCGTTCATCCTGCTCGGGCGCTGTCTGGAGGCCCGCTCCAAGCGCCGCGCGGGCGCGGCGCTCCGGGCGCTGCTGGAGCTCGGCGCCAAGGACGTGTCCGTCCTGCGGGACGGCCGTGAAGTGCACGTCCCCGTGTCCCGACTGGCCGTGGGGGATCGCTTCGTCGTACGGCCCGGGGAGAAGATCGCGACCGACGGCACCGTCGTCGAGGGTGCCTCCGCCGTGGACGCCTCGATGCTGACCGGCGAGTCGGTGCCGGTGGACGTGGGCGTGGGCGATGCCGTCACCGGGGGCACGGTCAACGCCGGCGGGCGGCTGGTCGTCGAGGCCGCCCGGGTCGGCGCCGACACCCAGCTGGCGCGGATGGCGAAGCTGGTGGAGGACGCGCAGAACGGCAAGGCCGAGGTGCAGCGGCTCGCCGACCGGATCTCGGCGGTCTTCGTGCCGGTCGTCATGCTGATCGCCGTCGGCACCTTCGGCGTGTGGCTCGGCGTCACGGGCGACACGGTGGCCGCGTTCACCGCTGCCGTCGCGGTCCTGATCATCGCCTGCCCGTGCGCGCTGGGCCTGGCCACCCCGACCGCGCTGCTGGTCGGTACGGGGCGTGGTGCCCAGCTCGGCATCCTGATCAAGGGCCCGGAGGTCCTGGAGTCCACGCGCCGCGTCGACACCGTCGTACTCGACAAGACGGGAACGGTCACCACCGGCCGGATGACCCTGTGCGAGGTGTACGCCGTCGCCGGCACCGACGAGAAGGAGGTGCTGCGGCTCGCGGGCGCCGTCGAGCACGCCTCCGAGCATCCCGTCGCCCGGGCGATCGCGCTCGGCGCCGAGGAGCGGGCCGGGCGGCTGCCGGAGGTCGAGCGGTTCGAGAACGTGCCCGGGCGGGGCGTACGCGGCCGTGTGGAGGGCCGCGAGGTGGCCGTGGGGCGGCTCTTCGAAGAGCTCCCCGAGGAACTGGCCCGCGCCAGGGCCGAGGCCGAGAGCGAGGGACGTACCGCCGTCGTGGTCGGCTGGGACGGGGTGGCACGCGGTGTCGTCGCCGTCGCCGACGCGATCAAGGAGACCAGCGCCGAGGCGGTGCGCGAACTGCGCGCGCTGGGGCTCACTCCCGTGCTGCTGACCGGGGACAACAGTGCGGTCGCCCGGGCGGTGGCGCGCGAGGTCGGGATCGAGCAGGTGATCGCGGAGGTCCTGCCCGAGGACAAGGTGGCAGCCGTACGGCGGCTGCAGGCCGAGGGGCGGACGGTCGCCATGGTCGGCGACGGGGTCAACGACGCGGCCGCGCTGGCCACCGCCGATCTGGGTCTGGCGATGGGGACCGGGACGGACGCGGCGATCGAGGCGGGCGATCTGACGCTGGTGCGCGGGGATCTGCGGGTGGCCGCGGACGCGATCCGGCTGTCCCGCAGGACTCTGGCCACGATCAAGGGCAATCTGGTGTGGGCCTTCGGATACAACGTGGCCGCGCTGCCGCTGGCCGCCGCGGGCCTGCTGAATCCGATGATCGCCGGGGCCGCGATGGCCTTCTCGTCGGTGTTCGTGGTGACGAACAGCCTCCGGCTGCGGACGTTCCGTTGACCTGCCGCGAGGTTACCGGCGGTTAGTCGAAGTCGAGGTGAGAGCACCTCTGGAGTCCGGCGCCAGCCTCACATAAGCTCTTCACAAGGCTCGCGCATCATCCTTACGCTTGGGCACCGATCGCTGTACCGGGGCTCTTGCGTATCTAACGGACAAATGCAAGAGACGCAGATCACAGTGATGTGAACGTAACCATCGAAGGGGTTCGAAGGTCTAAGTTGACGGTGTCAGGCAGCGTCTTGGGGGGCGTTTCCTGGCATCTGAGGATGTCTTGGGGGACTTCCTCAGAGGTGCGTTGCCGGGGCCACGTACACCGGGGTGCTTTGAGCGGCCCTCCCGAGCGTGCGTTGTCCCGGCAGACCGCACAACCATGAGTACGGCGAGTTTTGCTCATTCTGCTCAACGCTCGCCGCACTCGACAGCGATTCAGGCGCTGGCTTCACAGACGCCCGGCCGGATCCCGTGGGGGGAATCCGCACCGGGACATGGGAAGGCGCCCTGGACGTCGGCCCGTGGGGGGACCGGCGCCAGGGCGCCTTTCGCTTCGCGGATTCAGCCGAGGGGACTCGGGTCCTCAGATCGTCGTTCGGCTGAAGGCCGGTGGGGGCTTGTCGCGCCCACGCGGCGGAGCCGCAAATCGATGCGGCCCCGCGCCCCTCAAAAGCAGGTCGGGCCCCGTCACCGGCGGCGTATCAGCGCTCCTCGACCGGGACGAAGTCCCGCTCCACCACGCCCGTGTAGATCTGGCGCGGGCGGCCGATGCGGGAGCCCGGCTCCTTGATCATTTCGTGCCACTGGGCGATCCAGCCCGGGAGGCGGCCGAGGGCGAACAGGACCGTGAACATCTCGGTCGGGAAGCCCATGGCGCGGTAGATCAGGCCCGTGTAGAAGTCCACGTTCGGGTAGAGGTTGCGCTGGACGAAGTAGTCGTCCGAGAGCGCGTGCTCCTCCAGCTTGAGCGCGATGTCCAGCAGCTCGTCGGACTTGCCGAGGGCCGAGAGGACGTCGTGCGCCGCCGCCTTGATGATCTTCGCGCGCGGGTCGAAGGACTTGTACACCCGGTGGCCGAAGCCCATCAGGCGGACGCCGTCCTCCTTGTTCTTCACCTTGCGGATGAAGGAGTCGACGTCGCCGCCGTTCGCCTGGATGCCCTCGAGCATCTCCAGGACGGACTGGTTGGCACCGCCGTGCAGCGGGCCCCACAGGGCGTTGATGCCGGCCGAGATCGACGCGAACATGTTCGCCTGCGAGGAGCCGACCAGGCGGACCGTGGACGTCGAACAGTTCTGCTCGTGGTCCGCGTGCAGGATCAGCAGCTTGTCCAGGGCGGCGACGACGACCGGGTCGAGGTCGTACTCCTGCGCCGGGACCGAGAAGGTCATGCGCAGGAAGTTCTCGACGTAGCCGAGGTCGTTGCGCGGGTAGACGAACGGGTGACCGATCGACTTCTTGTACGCGTACGCCGCGATCGTCGGGAGCTTGGCGAGCAGGCGGATCGTCGAGAGGTTGCGCTGCTTCTCGTCGAACGGGTTGTGGCTGTCCTGGTAGAACGTGGACAGCGCCGAGACGACCGAGGACAGCATGGCCATCGGGTGGGCGTCGCGCGGGAAGCCCTTGTAGAAGTTCTTGACGTCCTCGTGCAGCAGGGTGTGCTGCGTGATGTCGTTCTTGAACACGGAGAGCTCGTCGACGGTCGGGAGCTCGCCGTTGATCAGCAGGTAGGCGACCTCCAGGAAGGTGGAGCGCTCCGCCAGCTGCTCGATCGGGTAGCCGCGGTACCGGAGGATGCCCGCCTCGCCGTCGAGGTAGGTGATGGCGGATTTATAGGCGGCGGTGTTCCCGTAACCGCTGTCCAGCGTCACCAGACCGGTCTGGGCGCGGAGCTTCCCGATGTCGAAGCCCTTGTCGCCGACGGTGCTGTCGATCACCGGGTAGGTGTACTCGCCGTCGCCGTACCGCAGTACTACAGAGTTGTCGCTCACGTCTTCCCTCACCGACGTAGTGCCTCATCTTCGAGGTTGCCCTGACTGTCTCTACCATCCCCCAATTGGCTCAGGAGAGTGCACTCGGGGTCGACCATCGGGCCTATTGACGGCACTGAGTGCCGCCAACTTGCTCATCCTGCCCCCTTGATTCCCCATCCGGAAGTGCTGTGTGACCTTCACGACTCATTTGATCGATCATTTTTCGTGATGCCTGTCTCAAACCCGGCTCGGCGGGGCCGCAAGGGGGTCCAGGGAGCTCTCACAGGGGTCTCGGGGAGAGCCGGAAGTCGAGTGCCGTGCAGCGTCGCCCGGCCGACACCGTGCGCACCGCCTGGCCGATCGCCTTGCGCGAACCGACCAGGACGACCAGCTTCTTGGCCCGGGTCACCGCGGTGTACAGCAGGTTCCGCTGCAGCATCATCCAGGCTCCGGTGGTGACCGGGATCACCACGGCGGGATATTCACTCCCCTGGGAGCGGTGAATGGTGACGGCGTACGCATGGGCCAGCTCGTCCAGTTCGTCGAACTCGTACGCGACCTCCTCGTCCTCGTCCGTCAGTACCGTCAGGCGCTGGTCGACCGGGTCGAGCGAGGTGACCACGCCGACGGTGCCGTTGAAGACACCGTTCTTGCCCTTCTCATAATTGTTGCGAATCTGGGTGACCTTGTCGCCGACCCGGAAGACCCGGCCGCCGAACCGCTTCTCCGGCACATCCGGGCGGCCCGGGGTGATGGCCTGCTGAAGCAGACCGTTGAGCGTGCCGGCGCCGGCCGGGCCGCGGTGCATGGGCGCGAGGACCTGCACGTCCCGGCGCGGGTCGAGCCCGAACTTGGCCGGAATCCGGCGGGCCGCCACATCCACCGTGAGCCGCCCCGCCTCCTCCGTGTCGTCCTCGACGAAGAGGAAGAAGTCCTTCATGCCGTCGGTGACCGGGTGGTGCCCGGAGTTGATCCGGTGCGCGTTCGTCACCACCCCCGACTGCTGGGCCTGGCGGAACACGCGTGTGAGGCGGACGGCGGGGATCGGGCTGCCCTCGGCGAGCAGGTCGCGGAGCACCTCGCCGGCGCCCACGCTGGGCAGTTGGTCGACGTCCCCGACGAAGAGGAGGTGGGCGCCCGGCGGGACCGCCTTCACCAGCTTGTTGGCGAGCAGCAGGTCCAGCATGGAGGCCTCGTCGACGACCACCAGGTCCGCGTCGAGCGGGCGGTCCTTGTCGTACGCCGCGTCACCGCCGGGCTTCAGCTCCAGCAGTCGGTGGACGGTGGAGGCCTCGGCCCCGGTGAGCTCGGCCAGGCGCTTGGCGGCGCGGCCCGTGGGGGCGGCCAGGACGACCCTCGCCTTCTTGGCGCGGGCCAGCTCCACGATCGAGCGGACCGTGAACGATTTTCCGCAGCCGGGGCCGCCGGTCAGCACGGCGACCTTCTGGGTCAGCGCCAGCTTGACGGCGGCCTCCTGCTCGGGCGCGAGCTCGGCGCCCGTACGGCCCTTCAGCCAGGCCAGCGCCTTGTCCCAGGCCACGTCGTGGAAGCCGGGCATCCGGTCCTCGGCGGTGCGCAGCAGCCGCAACAGCTGGGCGGAGAGGGAGAGTTCGGCGCGGTGGAAGGGGACGAGGTACACGGCCGTCACCGGGTCGCCGCCGTCCGGTCCTGGCACCTTCTCCCGTACGACCCCGGGGTCCTCGCCCTCCTCGGGCGGCTGGGCGAGCTCGGCGAGGCACTCGATGACCAGGCCCGTGTCGACCTGCAGCAGCTTCACCGCGTCGGCGATCAACTGCTCC
The DNA here is from genome assembly GCF_042893475.1 of Streptomyces sp. NPDC001604. Lineage (NCBI taxonomy): Bacteria > Bacillati > Actinomycetota > Actinomycetes > Kitasatosporales > Streptomycetaceae > Streptomyces > Streptomyces sp. NPDC001604. The sequence goes on from NZ_JBIAUY010000001.1 coordinate 799,110, forward strand.
TCGGGGAGGTAGCAGTTGCCCTGGTCGGTGGCCTGCGACAGCGCGTACTGCAGGCCTGCCTTCACGCGCTCCGGGCTGTCGTGCGGGATGCCCACGGACTGGGCGATCTTGTCAGCGGTGAGGAAGCCGATGCCCCAGACGTCGGCCGCGAGGCGGTACGGCTGGTTCTTGACGACGGAGATCGAGGCGTCGCCGTACTTCTTGTAGATGCGCACGGCGATGGAGGTGGACACCTCGACGGTCTGGAGGAAGAGCATGACCTCCTTGATCGCCTTCTGCTCCTCCCAGGCGTCGGCGATCTTCTTGGTGCGCTTGGGGCCGAGCCCGGGCACCTCGATGAGGCGCTTCGGCTCCTCCTCGATGATCTGCAGGGTGTCGAGGCCGAAGTGCTGGGTGATGCGGTCGGCGAAGACGGGGCCGATGCCCTTGACCAGCCCCGAGCCGAGATAGCGGCGGATGCCCTGGACGGTGGCCGGGAGCACGGTCGTGTAGTTCTCCACCGTGAACTGCTTGCCGTACTGGGGGTGGGAGCCCCAACGGCCCTCCATGCGCAGGGATTCGCCGACCTGGGCGCCGAGCAGCGCGCCGACGACCGTGAGCAGGTCTCCGGCTCCTCTGCCGGTGTCGACCCGGGCGACCGTGTAGCCGTTCTCCTCGTTGGCGTACGTGATCCGCTCCAGGACGCCCTCGAGCACGGCCAGTCGCCGCTCCTCCGTAGGGTTCCCCGCTTCTTTTGCCATGGCCCGACGGTACCGGTGAGGTGTGACAGCGGCGGGGCTCAGGGACCACGCCCTGCGCCGCAAGGCCGGTGCGACCCCGGTAAGGCCCTGGGCGACAAGACCGGCAAATCAGTCGCGGTCATCGGCTTCGACGGCACCCCGGAGGGCCTCAGCGCCGTCGAGGCGGGCACGCTTTACGCGTCGGTGGCCCAGCAGCCGACGGAACTCGGCAGAATCGCGGTACAGAACGCGGTGGAGGTCGCCGAGGGCAAGAGGGTCACGAAGTCGGTGACGGTGCCGGTGAAGGTGGTCACGAAGGAGAACGTGGCCGGCTTCGGCGGCTCACGAGGCGACCGGCAAAGGGGAACGGGCGGGCGGTCGTTGCTGCCAGGGGAGCCGGGGGTTGCTCGGGTGGTTGCCCGGCGGCGACAGCGGCCCGCCACACGTCATCTCTCATCATCTCTCAGGGGAGTCATTTGATGTACGACTACGACCTGCTGGTCGTGGGATCCGCCAACGCCGACCTGGTGGTCGGCGTCGAGCGGCGGCCGGGCGCCGGCGAGACGGTGCTCGGCTCGGACCTGGCCGTCCACCCGGGCGGCAAGGGCGCGAACCAGGCCGTCGCCGCGGCCCGCCTCGGGGCCCGTACGGTCCTGCTGGCCAGGGTCGGCGACGACGCGTACGGCAGGCTGCTCCTCGACTCGCAGCGGGCGGCCGGCGTGGACACGGTGGGGGTGCTGGTCGGCGGAGCGCCGACCGGGGTCGCGCTCATCACCGTCGATCCCTCCGGGGACAACAGCATCGTGGTGTCGCCGGGCGCGAACGGGCGGCTGACCCCGCAGGACGTACGGACCGCCGCGAGCCTGTTCCTGGCCTCGCGGGTGGTCTCGACCCAGCTGGAGATCCCGCTGGAGGCGGTCGTGGAGGTCGTACGGAGTCTGGCGCCGGACAACCGCTTCGTACTGAACCCTTCGCCGCCTCGGCCGCTGCCGCCCGAGGTGCTGGCGGCCTGCGACCCGCTGATCGTCAACGAGCACGAGGCGAAGGTGGTCCTCGGCGACGCCTACGTCTCCGACCGCCCGGAGGACTGGGCGCGCCTGCTGCTCGCCAAGGGCCCGCGCTCGGTCGTGGTCACCCTGGGTGCGGAGGGCGCGCTGGTGGCTTCCTCGGCCGGGGTGACACGGGTGCCTTCGGTGAAGGTGGACGCGGTGGACACCACGGGCGCGGGCGACGCGTTCACGGCGGCGCTGGCATACCGGCTCGGGTCGGGGGCGTCCCTTGCGGAGGCCGCGGCATACGCGGCCCGGGTCGGCGCGGCCGCCGTCACCAAGGAGGGCGCGCAGGTGTCCTTCCCGACGGCCGAGGAGGTCGACGCCCTGTGCTGTGCCGTCCCGGCGGACGCGGCGTCCGACAGTGGCTACGCCACGGGCCGGACCCCCGGCAGCAGGCCGGGGAGCGTGCCCGGCGAATCGCGGCGAGGTGAGGCCCTGTGAAGAAGACGGGAATCCTGAACCGTCATCGCTCCGGCGCGTCGGCGGAGCCGGGCCACGGGGACGGGGCCGAGCTGGTGGTGGAGCGGGGCACGAGCGGCTGAAGGAGCTGTCGGCGGCGGCACGGCCGGTGTGGTGGGGCCTGGTCTCCGGGAGCGTGGTGGCGTCGGTGGCCTCCGGCCTCCAAGTCGTGCGACCGCGCAGGGAACATGGGCGGTCGGCCACTGCACGGGGCGAGAGCGAAAGCGCTGCTGCCGCCGCGCGCCTGTGTGCCACCTGTGCGTCCGTGCGCGGGGCGCTCGCCGACTGACTGCTGGGCACGCTGAGGAGAGAGGGCTCAACTCGCATCCAGTGGCAGGGGGTTTGGGCATGGCAGCACCGTGCGTGACTCGGCGGCACAGAGGGATCCTCCGGAGACTGGGCGTGCCGGCGGGGTGGTCCGGGGGACGGGCCGGGGCCCGGACGAAGTGGCTCCTGCTGTGCGTCTGCCTGATCGCGAGTCCCTTCGGTTTCGGCACCTCGCCGATGGCCGCTGCCACCGAGCCGTCGGCCCGGCAATGCGACGAAGCGCCGACCGGGGTCGCCACCCACGATCACTGGCTGAGGTTCACGGTGCCGCCCGGACTCATGCCGGACCCTCAGTTCGACGGGCAGCCGGCGAAGATCCAGGTGCATCGCGTCCAGCCGGTGTACGCGAACGGCAAATGCCCGGGAGTGCCCAACAGGGCGGCGGTGCTGATCCACGGCCGCGCCATCACCGCCTCGCCGGCCTTCGACCTGCGCTCCCCCGCGCCGGAAGGCGGCTCGCTCAGCCTGCAGGAAGGACTCGCACGTGCGGGAATCGACACCTTCGCCCCGAGCCTGCTCGGCTACGGCCACTCGACGCGCTTCGACAACGGCCTGAACGATCCCGGCAACGCGAGCCTCAGGCCCTACCTCGCGGACGGCACCTGTCCGTACCCCGAGGGGTGCGACCGCACCCACAACCCGATCTTCACCCTCGATCAGCAGGGGAGCCTGCTGCTCACCAATCCGCTGGGCGGCGAGAGGCGCGCGCACTCGAGCAATTACCGCTTTGCGCGCATGGACGTCTGGGTGCGCGACATCCGCCAGGTCATCGATGACGCCATCACGCGCGCGCAGCCGACGGACGGCAAGGTCACCCTGCTCGGCTATTCGCTCGGTGGGGTGCGCGTCGGGCGGACACTGTACGCAGCCAACCCGGTCCTGCCCGGAAGCGCCGCCGTCATCGCGAAGGTCAACCGTGCCGTGTTCATGTCGTCGATCTTCGGTGGACCGACCGAGGAGACGACGCCCCCTTCGGGCTTCGTCACGTTCCCGCTGACGCTTGACCGCCGCCCGGCAGCGCCGGTGCTGCCGCCGGCTCGCGAGGCCGTGTGCACCGGGCGTGTCATCCCCGGCAGCCAGGATCAGTTCTGGAAGCAGATCATGGAGCAGGACACCGAGGGGCGGAACTGGGGAGGGGACGATCCCGGCAACCCGGCCGGTCTCGACCGCTCTCCGACGTTCTCCAACTACGGCTGGAACACCACTGTCGTGGGGCAGCTGACCCCGCCCACGCTGGTCATCCACGGCCTCGACGACGCCACCGCGCCGCCGGCCAACGCGTCCACCATCTTCAACGCTCTCCCGGCGTCGATGACGAACAAGGTGCTCGTACAGGTCCAGTGCGCCAGCCACCAGTTTCAGATGGAGGGCTGCTCCGGCCCGCGCTGCACACCGGAATCCGGAACGCCCTACGGCGGGCGCCCCGGCGAACCGTGGGCCGGCCCGCATGCCACGGTCAAGGCGGCACTGATCGAGTGGATCAAGAGCGGGACCTTCAACGGCGCCACGAACGGAAAGTTCACCGTCGACGAAAGCGGCGTGGCCACCGCCGGCCCGTAGCGAAGGGGTGTCGCACAGATTCGAGGGGGCCCGGTCCGTCGACCGGGCCCCCTCGGCTTTTCCCCTCCACCATCAGAACCCCCGCGATCCCCCCAGATCCCCCTCCGAGAAGTCCTGATGCCAAGTACGACCCACGGGGTGGCGGAAGGGTTGCACGGCGTCTTCAGATTTTTTCGCGCTGTCACCGGTGCCTGGTGAGAAAAGCACGTACGGAGGTTCCGTGCAGCCTTCGAGCGGGGCTGGTCTCGTCCTGCGGGTCGTACTCAACCCGGTGATAGGTTCGATTACGTGATGTCTGCGGGGGCCTTGAGTCGTACGGCGGCCAATGGGTCCGCAGTTGTTCTGAGTCGCGTCACGCTGGTCGGGGAGCGGCGTCGGGTCGATCTCGTGTTGCCGGCTCGGGAGCCGGTCGGGGTGCTGTTGCCCGAGATCCTGCGGGTGCTGGGCGACCGGGCCGGTGAGCGGCCCGAGTTGCGGCATCTCGTGACCGCCGACGGGTCCGCGCTCGCTCCTGACTGCAGCCTCGAGTCCGCCGGGGTGCGGGACGGTGCCGTGCTGCGGCTCGTTCAGGCCGGGGATGCTCCGTCGGCGCCCGCAGTGCACGGCGTGAGTGACGAGGTCCCGGTGGATCTCGGCGGGCCGGCGTGGCAGTGGGGGCCCGAGTCGCGGCGCGTCGTCGCCGGACTGGCGACCGTGGGGTGGGCCGGCGCGGGCGGGATCTTCGCTCGGAGTGCCTACGACGCCTCTGTCGTCGCGGCTGCGCTGCTCGCCCTCGCTGGTGTCGCCGCCGGTGTCGGGGCCCTGGTGGGGCGTGGCGGGCGGCAGGGCGGGGTCGCCGGCACACTGATCTGCACGGCCGGGGTGCTCGGTGCCCTCGGGGCTTGGACACTTGCCGGTGACCACGGATGGCCCGGTGCGCTGCACGTGGGTGCGCCGGCCGCTGTGGGTGCCGTGACGCTCGTACTGCTGGGGCTCTGCACTCGGTTGGGGCGCGCCGGGTCGGTGGGCGCCGGCGCTCTCGCCGGCACCGTCCTCGGCTGGGAGGGCGTCGTCGCCCTGCAGTCGGGGGCAGAGACGGCAGGGCAGCAGGCTCGGGCCGGTGCGGTGCTCGCCGTCGTCTCCGTCGTCGCCCTCGGTGTGCTGCCGCGGCTCGCGCTCACGGCCTCCGGGCTGTCCGGGCTCGACGACCGGCGGGCCGGCGGGGTCTCCGTGAGCCGGTACCAGGCGTCCGCGGCGCTGGCGACCGCCCATCGCGGGCTGGTGCTCGCCACCGTCACCGTTGCCGTGTCGGCGACCGTGGCGGCGGTGTGGGCCCTGCGCGCGCCCGGCGTGTGGACCGTGCTGCTCGCCGTCGTCACGGCGGTGGTGATGGCCCTGCGGGCGCGGGCTTTTCCGCTGGTCGCCGAGGTCGTGGCGCTGCTGGGGGGTGCCGCCGTGGTGGCCGTACGGCTGTTGGCGGTGTGGGTGGAGCGGTCCGGTGCGGCGGGGCCTGCCCTGGTCGTGCTCGCCGGGCTGGCCGTGCTGACGCTCGCCACGCTCGTCGTACGTCCCGCCGAGCAGGTACGGGTGCGGCTGCGGCGAGCGGGTGACCTGTTGGAATCCGCCGGTGTCATCGCCCTGCTTCCACTGCTCATCGGGGCCTTCGGCGTGTACGAGCGGCTGCTCGACACCATCGCTTAGGGGACGGGACGGCATGGTTCACGGGGAACAGGAGCGGGAGCCGGCGGGTGACGACGACTGGCGGCGCGATGCGCTGTTCCAGCTCGGGCCGGCGGAGCAGCAGCCGGCTTCGGCGCCCTCGGGCGAAGCCGTCGTGGCAGCGGATCCGGCGCTTCCCGGACCCGGCGGCGAGCCCACCCTGCGGCTCGTCCACTCGGCACGGGACGAGGCCCCGGCCCCTGCCGGGGGCCAGACCGGTCCGTCGGCCGGCCCGATGCCTGCGGCCACAGCGGCCGCCCCTCAGCGCATTGAGCAGGCCACCGCCCCCACGCAGTCCATGGCCGCCCCGGCTCCACCGCAGCAACCCCCGACCGTCATGCCCGCGCACCCCGCCGCACCGGAGCCCGGGGCGCCCACGCCCACCGCTCCCGTCGCCTCCCTCCCGCCCGTCTCCGGGTCCCGCTCCCATGCCCCCACCCCACCTCACCAACCCCCAACCGCCATATCCGCGCACCCCGCCGGCGCCCCCACCCCGCCCCCTGCCCCACCCACCACTGCCTTCCCCGCACACCCCGCCGCACCGGAGCCCGGGGCGCCCGCACCCGCCTCCCCCTCCCGCGTCCCCGCCCCCACTCCCCCTTCAGCCCCCGCCACACCCGCCTCCACCCCCGAGAGCCTCCCCACCCTCGACCCCCGCCTCGCCCTCGCCCTCGGTCGCCCCCACCACGGCGATTCACTCGCCCACCGGACCGGCCGTACCCTGCGTCGGCTGGCCACCTCCGTTTCGCAGGACGTGGCCGAACAGACGCGGATCGCGCGAGAGTTGCAGCAGCCGGTGGCCACCGGGCGGGTCATTGCCGTGACCTCGATCCGCGGGGGCGTCGGCAAGTCGACCGTTGCCGCGCTGCTCGGGCGTACCTTCAACCACTACCGGCACGACCCGGTGCTCACGCTGGAGGCGGACGCCGCGCTGGGCACGCTGCCGGTGCGGATGGGCGCGGAGTCGGTGCGATGGTCGTGCGGCGACCTCGCCCGGATTCTGACGCCGGCCATGCAACTGACCCATGTCACCGGGTACTTGGTGCCGGTGGCCGACGGCGGCTGGCTGCTGCCCGGAAGCCAGGGCAAGGTCGGCGCCCCCTTGGACGTACGGACGTACCGCACCGTGACGCTCGCCCTGCGGCGCTACTTCTCCGTGACGGTCGTCGACTGCGAGACGCTGCCCGGCGACGTCGCCAGGACGGCGATGGACACCGCCCACGCCCGGGTGGTCGTCGCACCGATGACCGCGGAGGGTGTCGGCGGGACCCGGCAGGTCCTCGACTGGCTCGGGCAGTTGCCGCATTCCGCGCTCTCGACGACCGTCGTGGCCCTCACCGCGAGCTCCCCCGACATGATCCTCGACGTGAAGGCGGCCACCGCTCACCTGAAGGAGACGGGCGTTCCCGTCGTCGTCCTGCCGTACGACCGGCATCTGGCCGGCGGCGGCCCCATCCGCACGGATCTGCTCGGCCGGGCCGCCCAGGACTCGGCCATGCGGCTGGCGGCCGAGGCGCTGCACCGGGCGGTGCGCGCGCACTGACCACCGGCGGCATCAGAACCGTATGACATCCCCTTCCCGCACCCAGCCGCCCCGCACCACCTGCGCATACACCCCGGCACACGGCTCGGGCGGCCGCCCGGGCAGGGCGGGTGTGCGGTTGTGGTGGGCGAGGACGCGCAGGGCGTCCGGGTCGCGGGGGAGGTCGCCGTGGGCGAGGGTGGGGATCGCGCAGCGGGGTGTCGAGGCGATGACGCGGAGGATCGGGCCGTCGGCGATGTGCAGTTGCCGGCCGGCCCAGGTGTGTTCCACGAAGGCTTCGGCCTCGTCCGTGTCGATGACCAGGTTGGGGCGGTAGCGCTGCGCCTCCACCGTGCCCCTAGGGCTCAGTTCGGCGATTCTCCTCAGCGTCGACGTCGTGATGACGTGCACCGGCGCGAAGTCGAAGAAGGTGCCCGGCGGGGCGGCCGAGCCGAACTGGACGGTGTCCGCTTCCACTTCGGCCTCCTGGCCCGCCGCCAGGACCTGATCCGGGCGAGAGCGGTCCAGAGCGGCGGCGGGCGGAGGCACGTCGGTCAGCGTGACCTTGCGGCCGACGAGGGCCGAGAGGGCGGCGTCCGTGTGCAGCTCGGTGCCGTCCGGTCCCGTGATGCGCGGCCCGGCCTCGGTGAGGGTCGCGGCGCAACGGAGCAACTCCCGCCACAGACGCGGGGCCTTCGCGCTGGCGACCTTGCCCGACTCCGCGTCCAGCAGCGCGAACCGGCGGTCACCGCTCAGCCCGCGCTCACTGATCTCGACGGCTTCGAGCGGCTCGCCGAGCATCGACTTCACCGGGTAGCGGTACAGCGCGGCGACCATGGCCCGTGTCACCCCTGACCCGCCCCGGTACTCGGCGGTCCCGCCGCCTCCAGGGCCTCCGCCACCGCCCGGCGCAGCGCCCCCGTCGTCGCCCAGCCGTCGAATGTGGACAGGTGTGCGACCATGCGGGCCGTCCAGTCGGGGTCGCCGAGCCGGTGCACCTCGCCGTCCTGGACCAGCTGCGTCATCACGGACTGCAGGACCAGGACGTCCTTCGTCCGGTACCAGCGGGGATGGCGGTCGAAGAACAGCTCCTGGTCCTCGTACGGATGGCGCACGGTCATGTGCAGATAGCCGCCGCCGCGCCCCTTGAAGGGGCCGGGCAGGCCGCCCAGGACGCCCATCTGGGTGTAGACGCCGCGGGGGTAGCGGCCGCCCAGGGTGATGCGGAAGCCCAGCATGACCCTGGACCAGGGGACCACCTCCGCCCGGGAGTCCCGCGCGATGGCGTGCAGGCCGTCCGGGCGGAACTCCACCCGTGCACGGCGCGGCCGCCGGGCGTCCCCCAACGCCCAGCGGCCGTCGACCCGTTCCAGTGGTCCGAGACTCTCGCTCACGAGATCACATTTGCACGAACCTCTGTGCGGTTCCAGCGAGTTGTCCCGGTGCGGTCAGGCGGCGTGCTCCACGAACCGTGCGGCCGTCTCCGCCAGCACCTCCCGGCCGTCCCGTGCCCACAGCGCGTCGTTGAACAGCTCGACCTCGATGGGCCCGGTGTATCCGGCCGCCTCCACGTACCCCTTCCACTCCCGCATGTCGATCGAGCCGTCCCCGATCTGCCCGCGGCCGTTGAGCACGCCCTGCGGCAACGGCGTGGTCCAGTCGGCGAGCTGGAAGGTGTGGATACGACCGCCGGCACCCGCGCGGGCGATCTGCGCGGGCGCGTTGTCGTCCCACCAGATGTGGTACGTGTCGACGGTGACGCCGACCTGGTGGGCCGGGAAGCGTTCCGCGAGGTCGAGCGCCTGGGTGAGCGTGGAGACCACGCAGCGGTCGGCGGCGTACATCGGGTGGAGCGGCTCGATGGCCAGCCGTACGCCGTGCTGCTCCGCGTAGGGCCCCAGCTCGCCGAGCGCGTCCGCGATCCGCTCCCGCGCGCCGTGCAGGTCCTTCGAACCCGCCGGGAGGCCGCCGGAGACCAGCACCAGCGTGTCCGTTCCGAGGGCCGCCGCCTCGTCGATCGCCCGGCGGTTGTCGTCCAGGGCGGCCGCGCGCTCGGCCGGGTCGATCGCCGTGAAGAAGCCGCCGCGGCACAGGGTGGTGACGGTCAGGCCCGCGTCGCGGACCAGTTTCGCCGTCGCCTCCACACCGTGGGACCGGACCGGTTCACGCCACAGCCCCACGCCCGGCACACCCAACTCCAGGCAGGCGTCGACCAGTTCGGGCATCGACAGCTGCTTCACCGTCATCTGGTTGATGGAGAAGCGGGAGAGGTCGCCGGTGGTCACTGGGTCACTCACTGGGCCACTCCGTACAGGGCGAGGAGGTTCTTCATCCGTTCCTCCGCCAGCTTCGGGTCCGGGAACAGGCCCAGGCCGTCGGCGAGTTCGTAGGCACGGGCGAAGTGCGGGAGGGAACGGGCCGACTGGAGGCCGCCGACCATGGTGAAGTGCGACTGGTGGCCGGCCAGCCAGGCGAGGAAGACCACGCCCGTCTTGTAGAAGCGGGTCGGGGTCTGGAAGAGGTGGCGGGAGAGTTCGACGGTCGGGTCGAGCAGGGCGCGGAAGCCCGCCACATCGCCCGTGTCCAGGACTCTTACCGCCTGAGCCGCCAGCGGGCCCAGCGGGTCGAAGATGCCGAGCAGGGCGTGGCTGAAGCCCTTCTCGTCGCCCGCGATCAGCTCGGGGTAGTTGAAGTCGTCGCCCGTGTAGCAGCGGACGCCCTGCGGGAGCCGGCGGCGGATGTCGATCTCGCGCTGGGCGTCCAGCAGGGAGACCTTGATGCCCTCCACCTTGTCCGGGTGCGCGGCGATGACGTCCAGGAAGGTGTCGGTGGCCGTGTCCAGGTCGGACGAGCCCCAGTAGCCCTCAAGGGCCGGGTCGAACATCGGGCCGAGCCAGTGCAGGATCACCGGCTCGGACGCCTGGCGCAGGAGGTGGCCGTAGACCTCGAGGTAGTCCTCGGGGCCGTTCGCGGCCGCCGCGAGCGCGCGGGACGCCATCAGGATGGCCTGCGCGCCGGACTCCTCCACGAGGGCGAGCTGCTCCTCGTAGGCCGTCCGGACCTCCACGAGGGACCCGGCGGTGATCTGGTCGGTGCCGACTCCGCAGGCGATCCGGCCGCCGACCGCCTTGGCCTCGGCGGCGGACCGTCGGATCAGCTCGGCCGCGCCCGCCCAGTCCAGGCCCATGCCGCGCTGGGCGGTGTCCATCGCCTCGGCGACGCCGAGCCCGTGGGACCACAGGTGGCGGCGGAAGGCGAGGGTGGCGTCCCAGTCGACGGCGGCGGGCGAGTCGGGCGACACGTCCGCGTACGGGTCGGAGACGACGTGCGCCGCCGAGAAGACCGTACGAGAGGTGAAGGGTGAGCCGGCCGTGACGGCGAGGGGCTCGGGGCGGGGGTCGTACGTCCTCGATCCGCCCTTGAAGTCCGGGAGTCGGATGGTCACAGCGAGATCTCCGGTACGTCGATGCGGGCGCCCTGGGCCGAGGACTTCAGGCCCAGCTCGGCGAGCTGGACGCCACGGGCGCCGGCGAGGAGGTCCCAGTGGTAGTCGGCACCGGCGTAGACGTGCTTGAGGAACAGCTCCCACTGGGCCTTGAAGCCGTTGTCGAAGTCGTCGTTGTCGGGGATCTCCTGCCACTGGTCGCGGAAGGAGTACGTCGCCGGGATGTCGGGGTTCCAGACCGGCTTGGGGGTCATGCTGCGGTGCTGGACACGGCAGTTGCGCAGGCCGGCGACGGCCGAGCCCTCGGTGCCGTCGACCTGGAACTCCACCAGCTCGTCGCGGTTGACGCGCACGGCCCAGGAGGAGTTGATCTGGGCGATCGCGCCGCCTTCGAGCTCGAAGATGCCGTAGGCGGCGTCGTCGGCGGTGGCGTCGTAGGGCTTGTCGTTCTCGTCCCAGCGCTGCGGGATGTGGGTGGCGGTGAGGGCCTGGACGGACTTCACCCGGCCGAACAGCTCGTGCAGGACGTACTCCCAGTGCGGGAACATGTCGACGACGATGCCGCCGCCGTCCTCGGCACGGTAGTTCCAGGACGGGCGCTGCGCGGTCTGCCAGTCGCCCTCGAAGACCCAGTAGCCGAACTCTCCGCGGATGGACAGGATCCGGCCGAAGAAGCCGCCGTCGATCAGGCGCTTGAGCTTGAGCAGGCCCGGGAGGAACAGCTTGTCCTGGACGACGCCGTGCTTGATGCCCGCTGCGTTCGCGAGGCGGGCGAGCTCCAGGGCGCCCTCCAGACCGGTCGCGGTCGGCTTCTCCGTGTAGATGTGCTTGCCCGCCGCGATCGCCTTCTTGATCGCCTCCTCGCGGGCCGAGGTCACCTGGGCGTCGAAGTAGATCTCGACGGTCGGGTCCGCGAGGACCGCGTCGACGTCGGTGGAGATGTTCTGCGGGTCCAGGCCGTGCTGCTCGGCGAGCGCCCTGAGCGCGTGCTCGCGGCGGCCCACCAGGACCGGCTCCGGCCACAGCACGGTGCCGTCGCCGAGGTCGAGGCCCCCCTGTTCGCGGATGGCCAGGATGGAGCGGACCAGGTGCTGGCGGTAGCCCATGCGCCCGGTCACGCCGTTCATGGCGATACGCACCGTCTTGCGTGTCACGTCATTCCCTTCGCAGGCGTCGTACACAGCGTCGTACGCGGGTGGTGTGCGCCGCGTCGGCCCTACTCATGAGCGTCACAGCAAGCGCTTTCTATACAAGGAGAAAGTAGCCTCTGAGCCGTGGTCCGGACAAGACCGTGACCGCTTCGAGTTGTTCGAGGGGACGAACAGTGGGGCGTTCTGGCCGTAAGGTCTGCTCGACGTGCTCGGAACCGGGGGCCTGCGGCGGTCTGTCTACGAGCACGTACGACGAGGTACGGACGTACGACGAGACACGAGAGATGCGCGACGAAATGCGCGACCGGAGGACGACGAGATGACGGTGACCCTGGCGGACGTGGCGGCCCGCGCGCAGGTCTCGCCCGCGACGGTGTCGCGCGTGCTGAACGGGAACTATCCCGTGGCCGCCTCCACCCGTGAGCGGGTGCTGAAGGCGGTCGACGAGCTGGACTACGTGCTGAACGGGCCGGCCAGCGCGCTGGCGGCGGCGACTTCCGATCTGGTCGGAATCCTCGTCAACGACATCGCCGACCCGTTCTTCGGGATCATGGCGAGCGCGATCCAGTCGGAGATCGGGGGACCGGGCGGCCGGGCCGGCGGGGAACGCCTCGCGGTCGTCTGCAACACGGGGGGTTCGCCGGAGCGGGAGCTGACGTATCTGACCCTCCTGCAGCGGCAGCGGGCGGCGGCGGTCGTGCTGACCGGCGGCGCCATGGAGAACGAGCCGCACGCGGCGGCGGTCGCGGCGAAGCTGCGGAAGCTGACGGACGCGGGGACGCGGGTGGTGCTGTGCGGGCGGCCGCCGGCTCCGGACACCGGGGCGATCGCGCTGGCCTTCGACAACCGCGGGGGCGGACAGCGGCTGACCGAGCACCTGATCGGGCTCGGGCACCGGCGGCTCGGCTACATCGCCGGGCCCGAGGAGCGGACGACGACGCGGCACCGTCTCGAGGGGCACCGGGCGGCGCTGGCCGCGGCGGGGATCGAGGAGGACCCGCGGTTGACGGTGTGGGGGCGCTACGACCGGACCTCTGGGTACGAGGCGACGCTGGAGCTGCTCCGCCGGGACCCGTCCCTCACCGCGGTCGTCGCGGCGAACGACTCCGTGGCGCTCGGGGCGTGCGCCGCGCTGCGGGAGTCCGGGCTGCGGATTCCGGAGGACGTGTCGGTCGCCGGGTTCGACGATCTGCCGTTCAGTGTCGATGCAGTGCCCGCGCTGACGACGGTGCGGCTGCCGCTGGCGGAGGCGGGTGCGCGGGCCGGGCGGATCGCCATGGGGCGGGAGGAGCCGCCGCCGGGCGGGATGGCCACGGTGCGGGGGGAGCTGATGGTGCGGGGGTCCTCCGGGGTGCCGCGGGATCCGGCGGCGGCGTGACCGTCCCGCCTCTGGGGGCTGCCGCCCCCAGATCCCCGCTTTCGGCCTGAACGTCCTCGTCATCGAACGCCGGAGGGCTGAGATGGCCTGCCTGACCGGCGCTGAGACGGGCCGGAGGGGCTGAGAGTGTTCGAGCCCCGTGGACATGTCGACGTGTGGGCGTCCGAGGAACTGCCCGACGACATTGTGGAGTTGTGGCCTCGGCTGATGGAGTCGGCCGGGGCGACGGGCGTGCATCCGTATCTCTGCCGGCCCGACGCCCCCTTCTTCCTCCAGGGCCCGGAGGCCGTGGGCGCCGTCGTGGCGCGAGCCGGCTCGATACGACGATCTGCCCGAGGACCTTCTGAAAACCTCCGGGCCCCGCTTCCCCGGTTCTGGTGGGACTGAGCGATGACTCCCGGCCGGTTCTTCGGTCTGATGGACGTAACGCCTACCAAGGCACCGCAGACGGACAGTAGGGAGCGAGTCCCATGCGCATCGTTGTCAGCGAGTTCATCAGTCTCGACGGAGTCGTGCAGGCGCCCGGCGGTCCGCAGGAGGACACCGACGGCGGGTTCGCGCACGGCGGGTGGTCGCATCCGTACTTCGATCCGGAGGTGGTCGGCGGGGCCTTCGCCGCGGGCCTGGAGCAGGCCGAGGCACTGCTCTACGGGCGCCGTACGTATCTGACGATGGCGGGGGCCTGGCCCGACCGGGCCGGAGATCCGTTCGCCGACCGGCTCAACGGGATGAAGAAGTACGTCGTGACAGACACCCTCGGAGACGACCAGCTGACCTGGAACAACACCGAGCGCATCCCGGGCGGCGAGGCGGTCGCGCGGATCCGGGAGCTGCGCGCCGCTCCCGGCGGCGACCTGGCGATGATGGGCAGCCCCACCCTGGTGCGGACACTGATCGGCGAGGGGCTGGTCGACGAACTGCAGCTCATCCACATGCCGGTGATCCTCGGCGGCGGAAAGTCCATCTTCCCCGAGGACGGGGTCAAGCGGCCGTTCGAGCTGGTCTCCACGGTCAGGGGCAAGACCGGTGTGCAGGTGAGCGTGTACCGGCCGGTGGGCGACGAAGGGTAGTCACGCGGGTGCGGGTGTCCTAGTCTCGGAGCCGACGGTATCTCTGACTGAGTCAACTATCTGGTTCATGTATCCGGGACAACCATCCGGGGGTCGACGCTCATGACCGTCCAGGACATCCGCACCTTCAACCGCTTCTACACGAACGTCATCGGCGCCCTCGACTACAGCCGTCAGCTGTACGCCCCGTTCACCCTGACGGAGTCCCGCGTCCTGTACGAACTGGCGCACTCCCCGCGGACGGACGCGGCCGACCTGCGGGCCGAACTCTCGCTGGACGCCGGGTACCTGAGCCGGATCCTGAACAAGTTCGAGGAGGACGGGCTGGTCGAGCGCACGCCGTCCGCCGACGACTCCCGGCGCCGGCGCGTCTCCCTCACGCCCCGCGGCCGTGAGACCGCCGCCCTGCTCGCCGAGCGTGCGAACGAATCGGTGGGCGCGCTGCTGTCCACCGTGCCCTCCGCCGAGCGGCCGCGCCTGGCGGAGGCGATGCGGGCCGTCCGCGAGATCCTCTCCGAGGGCCGCCCTCCCCGCCGTGAGGACGTCGTCCTGCGCGAACCGGCCCCCGGCGACCTCGGCTGGATCGTCCAGCGCAACGCCGCTCTGTACGCGTCCGAGTTCGGCTGGAACACCGACTACGAGGGGCTGGTGGCGCGGATCGTCGCCGACTTCGCCGAGGACCACGACCCGCATCTGGAGCGGGTGTGGATCGCCGAGCTCGACGGCCGCCCGGTGGGGTGCGTGATGTGCGTACGGGACGAGGCACCCGGCACGGCCCGGCTCCGGCTGCTGCTGGTCGAGCCGGAGGCGCGCGGGCTCGGCATCGGCGACCGGCTGGTGCGGGCCGTCGTCGACTTCGCGCGCGGTGTCGGCTACCGCGAGCTCGTCCTGTGGACCAACGACGTCCTGGCCGCCGCCCGCCGCATCTACCAGCGCCACGGCTTCGTGCTCGTCGCCGAGAAACCGCACCGTTCTTTCGGAAAGGACCTGAACGGCCAGGACTGGCGCCTGGACCTGCACGGCACCCCCGAGTGACAGTAGGGACCATGAGACTGGCGTTCTCCACCCTCGGCGTACCCGGCCTGCCCATCCCGGACGTGATCCGGCTGGCGGCCACCCACGGCTACCACGGTGTCGAACTGCGCGCGCATCCGGAGGAGCCGGTCCACCCCGGCATCGACCTCTCGGAACGTGCCGACGTGGCCGCCGAGTTCAAGGCGGGCGGCGTCGAGGTGCTGGGCCTCGCCGGGTACGCGCGCGTGGCCGCCCCGGGCGACGACGGCCCGGTGATCGACGAGATCCGCAGCCTCCTCGACCTCGCCCGCGACCTCGGCGCCCCCTACATCCGGGTCTTCCCGGGCGGCGGCCACGAGCAGAGCACCGAGCGCGCCGACGCGACGGCCGCGCGACGGCTCGGCACGGCGGCGGAGTACGCCGCCGACCTCGGCGTACGCATCCTCCTGGAGACCCACGACTCGCACCGCAGGGCCGCCGACGCGATCCGCATCCTCGGCCTGGTCGGGCACCGCCATGTCGGCGCCCTCTGGGACGTCATGCACACCTGGCTGGGCGGTGAGCAGCCCTCGGAGTCGTTCGCGGCCCTCTCCCCGTACCTCGGCTACGTCCAGGTCAAGGACATCGCCTCCGCCGAGGACCCGACGCCGCTCGCGCTGGGCGCCGGCGTGCTGCCGCTCACCGAGACCGTGGAGGTCCTCTCCCGGCACGGCTGGGACGGCTGGCTGTGCTGGGAGTACGAGAAGCGCTGGTACGAGGAGGCCGCACCGCTGCCGGAGCTGCTGGCGGCGGGGCGGGAGCATCTGGGGCGGCTGCTCAACGAGTGCGCCTGAGCCGTACGTCCTACGCGGGGCGGGCCGTGATCGTCGCCGCCCCGTCCAGGCACCACTCCAGTACGGCGGGCCAGGAGCCGTAGCCGGCGTCGAGGTCGAGGTGGGCCGCGCCGGGCAGGAGGTCGGTGGGGATGCCCAGGGGGTCGCCGAAGACCTCCCGGGCGCCCTCCGGGCAGTACGGGTCGTTGTCGCCCGCGACGAGACGGGTGGCGGCCGGGAGGGTGAAGCCGAGGGCCGGCGGGGCGAATTCGGCCACCTCGGGGAAGCGGGCGAGGACCGAGGCGGACGGCGGGGCGACGAGCAGCACGCGGTCGACCGCGCCGTCCTTCACCAGGCCGCGGGAGACGGCGTGCAGCCAGAGCAGGACGGAGGCGCTGTGCGCGAGGACGACGCGTTCGGAGCCCCCGAGGTCGTCGAGGTGCCGGGTCAGCTCCGTGAGCCACACCTCCAGGCTCGGGTCGTCGGGGTCGGGCAGCTGGGGGTAGGTGACCTGGTGGCCGAGGTCGGTGAGGCGGTCGGCGAGCCAGTGCTGCCAGTGGGCCTCGGGACGGTGGTTCTGCCAGCCGTGGAGGATGAGGAAGTGCTTCGCGGTCATGGGGCGATGGTTTCCGATCGCCGTTCCATCGGTCCAGTCAGTCTTTCGGGGTGGAACGGGTGAGGGAGGGCTTCACGGTTGATCTGCGTCGTCCGACCTTCCTGCGCGAACTGGAGCACCGCGGCTGTCCGGCTCGCACCGGCGAGGCCGGCGTGACCGCGCCCGCTCCTCCAACCGCTCCCGGCACTCCGGCCACTCCTCCGCCGTGATGGAGAAGATCGCCGAGTCACGCAACCGCCCGTCCTCCCCCGGCGCCCAGGACCGCGACCAGTTCCTCAGTACTCCCTCGAAGCGGGCGCCGACGCTCTGGATCGCCGCGCGGGAACGCTCGTTCCTGGCGTCGGTCTTGAGGTCGACGCGCGACACCTCCCAGACCTCGAAGGCGTGCCGGAACAGGAGCAGCTTGGCCTCGGCGTTGATGCCCGTGCCCTGGGCGGAGGCTCCGAGCCACGTGAAGCCGACCTCGACCGCGTCCAACCTGTCCTCGGCCCGCCAGCACCGCGGCTCCCAGTACGACGTCGCACCCACCGCCTGCCCCGTCGCGACCGACACCTGGGCGTAGGGCAGCAGGCGTCCCGTCGCGGCGCGGGCGAGCTGCGCGTCGACGTACTCGCCGACCTCCTCCGCCCTCGGCACCCAGGTGAACCCGTACGTGCCCCGGTTCTCCTCCGCGGCGACCGCGAGGTCGGCCACGTGCCGGTGGATCAGTGGTTCGAGTCGCACCAACCGGCCCTGGAGCAGCGGTGCTTCGCATCTGAAGGTCACGTCGGGAGTCTGCCCGTACCGCCCTGCTCCGTCGAACGGATTTCACGAGGTCCTCGCGCCTAGACTGGGTGTGCAGATGAGCAGGGGGAACTGGGGGACGAGGTGGCCGTGGCCGACGGTATGCGTCTGGTGCTGTCCGGTGGGGACGAGCTGGATGGCGAGGAACTCGACGCGCTCACCAGGCAGTTGAGGAAGCGGCTGCTCGAACTCGACGTGGATGACGTGAAGGTGGAGCGGTCGGACGCCGCACCGCCGCCCGGTGCGAAGCCCGGTGAGCTCATCAGCGTAGGCGCGCTCGCCGTCAGCCTCGCGCCCGCCGTGTTCCGGCCCGCCCTGCGTGTCGTGGAGACGTGGTTGCAGAACCGTCCGGCCCGCACGGTGAAGGTCGAGGTCGACGGCCGCACCCTTGAGCTCGGCCAGGCATCCCCGGAGGAGCAACGGCTTCTGGTGGAAGCCTTCCTGGAGGGGCTCCGGGACGAGGCTGCGGAACAGTCGTCCGCCGGCCAGGAGTGACGGGAGCGGGCCGCACATGACCGACTTCGCCTTCGGCCCGGGCCGCAGGGACGCCCTGCTGATCGCGACCGGCGCATACGACGACCGGACCCTGAGCACCCTGCGCTCGCCCGGTCAGGACTGCGCGAGCCTCGCGGGTGTGCTCGCCGACCCCGGGATCGGCGGCTTCCGTACGGAGCAGTTGAAGGACGCGCAGGCGCACCAAGTGATGCGAGCCGTCGAGCGCTTCTTCCTGGACCGCAGCCGCGACGACCTGCTCCTCCTGCACATCTCCTGCCACGGCATCAAGGACGACGACGGCCATCTGTACTTCGCCGCCCGCGACACGGACCGCGACCTGCCGGCGTCCACGGCGGTACCGGCGGCGTTCCTGCGGGACCGTATGGAACGGTGCCGGGCGCGCACCGTCGTCGTCCTCCTCGACTGCTGCTACAGCGGGGCGTTCCTGCCGGGCGCCAAGGGCGACGACCAGGTCCACGTACGCGACGAACTCGGCGGACACGGGCGGGCGGTGCTGACCGCGACCAACCGCACCGAGTACGCCTGGGAGGGCGCGCACGTCAAGTCCAAGGTGCCGCAACCGTCGCGTTTCACGGGGGCGCTGATCGAGGGGCTGAGCACCGGGGCGGCGGACCTGAACGGGGACGGGCGGATCACCGTAACCGAGTTGTACGAATACGTGTACGAGTCACTGCACCGCGCGGGGGTGAAGCAGCGGCCACGGATCTGGGCGGACCTGGAGTACCAGGTGACGGTCGCGCGGACCGCCGGAGAGCGTGAGCCCGCAGGGAACACCGGGGGCGCCGAGAGCCCATGGGAACCGCCCGCGGCGCCCGCCGGAGGGCAGTGGGACTTCTCCGACCTCTTCGACCAGTTCCCGAAGCCGCGGCCCCGCACGCGGCCCGGCCAGGACGCCCTGATCAAGCTCGAACACACCCTGGAGGAGACCGCGTTCGGCACGGTCAAGGAGATCAGGGTGGACACCGCGGTGCTCTGCCCGACCTGCTCGGGCCGGGGCGGCACGCAGGCGTCCGAAGCCGAACCGTGCCACTCCTGCAGGGGCACCGGCTGGAAGAAGCGCGCTTGGAGCCAGTCCCGCCAGGAGTGGTGCCGGAAGTGCGACGGCTCCGGTGTCCTCATGACCCCTCTCTGCCACAAGTGCTCGGGCGACGGCCGGGTCCGCTCCCGCCGGACCCTCACCGTGAAGATCCCGGCCGGCGTCGAGAACGGCACGCGCATCAGACTGGCCGGCCAGGGCGAGGTCGGGCCCGGTGGCGGTCCGGCCGGCGACCTCTACGTGGAGGTCGCCGAGCTTGCGCACCCCCACCTCAGCCGCACCGGCGACGACCTGCACACCACCTTGAAGATCCCGAGCTCCACGGCGGTGAACGGCGGCACCGTCTCCGTGGACACCCTGGACGGTCCCAAACAGGTCCGTATCCCCAAGGGCTCCCCCGACGGCCGGATCCTGCGGCTCGCCAACCTCGGTGCCACGCACCTGAAGGTAGGCGGCCGGGGCGACCTTCTGCTGCACCTCAACATCCAGGGCTGACCAGCCGGTTGCTCAACTCCCCGAACACCTCGTGGAACCCCGGGAACGTCTTCCGCACGCAGCCGGGGTCGTCGAACGAAATACCCGGCACCCGCAGCCCCGCCACCGCGAACGACATCACGATCCGGTGGTCCCCGTACGACTTGATCTCAGCCCCGCCCGGCGCCCGTACCCCCGGCCGGACCTCGATCCAGTCCGGGCCGGTGGCGACCTCCGCCCCCAGCCGACGCAGGTTCTCCGCGCAGGCCTCCAGCCGGTCGCACTCCTTCACGCGCGTGTTCGCCACGTCCTCGATGCGCACCGGCCCGTCCGCGAAGGGCGCGATCGCCGCCAGTGTCGGCATGGTGTCCGAGATGTCCCGCATGTTGACCGTCAGGCCGCGCAGCACCCCCGTCCCCCTGACCGTCGTGCCGTCCGGGCGGACCGACACCTCCGCGCCCATCCTCCGCAGCACGTCGACGAAGCCCAGATCGCCCTGGAGCGCCCCCGTGCCCAGCCCGGGCACCGTCACCTCGGCGCCCGGCGTCACCGCGGCCGCCGCGAAGAAGTAACTGGCGGTCGAGGCGTCGGGCTCGACCGCGTACGTGGTCGCCCGGTAGCCGCCCGGCGGGACCACGAACACCTCGCCCTCCCGCTCCACCTCCACCCCGAACGCCCGCATCATCGCGACCGTGATCTCCACATAGGGGACGGACACCAGGTCGGTGACCCGGATCCGCAGGCCCTTGCGGGTCAGCGGGCCCAGCAGCAGCAAGGCCGTCAGGTACTGCGAGGACTGCCCCGCGTCCAGGACCACCTCGCCGCCCTCGACACCGGCCGCCCGTACCGTCAGCGGGTGGTGCCCCTCCGCCTCCTCGTGCCGCAGGTCGACGCCCAGGTCGCGCAGGGCCCGGGTCAGGGGCAGCAGGGGCCGGCGGCGCATCTGGGCGGACGCGTCGAAGCGGTACGTCCCGTGTCCCGCCGCCGCCAGGGTCGGCAGGAACCGGGCGGTCGTGGCGCCGTCCCGGCAGTACACGTCCGCCTCGCTCACCGCGGGGCCCTGCGGACGGCCGTCCACCTGCCAGGCGTCCCGGGTCCGCCCGACCCGATACCCCAGCCGCACCAGCCCCTCGGCGAAGCCCTCGGTGTCGTCCGAGCGCAGGGGGCGTACGAGGGTGGTGACCCCGTCGGCCGCCGCAGCCAGGAAGAGCGCGCGGGCGGTGACGGACTTGGAACCGGGGATGGTGACTACGGGCATGCCCTCATGATCGGCCGAGTGCGGGCTCGGTCGCCGCCTCGTCCACGGGATGGACGACTTCCCGTCGCCCCCGCGTCACCGACGCCAGCCCCACCCCGCCCACCAGCAGCGCCGCCGCACACCACCGCAGCGGGCTCACGCCTTCCCCGAGGAAGACGGCCGCCGACGACATTCCGAAGACCGGGACGAGCAGCGAGAACGGCGCGACCGTCGACGCCGGGTACCTGCGCAGCAGCCACCCCCACGCCCCGAAGCCGAACACCGTCGTCACCCAGGCCACGTAGACGACCGTGCCGGCGCCCTGCCAGTCCAGGGCGCGCAGGGCGTCGTAGTCCCTGCCCGGACCCTCCAGCAGCAGGGACAGGACGAGCAGCGGCAGGACCGGGACCGTGCTCACCCAGACCATGAAGTTCAGGGCGTCCGGCGGGGCCGCCTTGCGGGTCAGGACGTTCGAGACGCCCCAGCAGGCCGCCGCGCCGATCACGAGGGCGAAGGCGCCGAGCGGGCCCGAGGTGCCCTCGTCCACCGCCGCGACACCGATGCCCGCCAGCGCCACCGCCATGCCCGACACCCGTACCGCGGAAGGCCGTTCGCCCAGCACGACGAAGGCCACCCCGGCCGTGAACACCGCCTGTATCTGCAGGACCAGCGAGGACAGTCCGGCCGGCATTCCGGCGTCCATGCCGATGAACAGCAGACCGAACTTGGCCACACCGAGCACCAGCCCCACCGCCAGCATCCACTTCCACGCCACCTTCGGACGGCCCACGAAGAAGACGGCCGGCAGGGCCGCCGCGAGGAAGCGCAGGGCCGAGAACAGCAACGGAGGGAAGTGGTCGAGGCCGATCTCGATGACCGTGAAGTTCACGCCCCAGACGGCGGCAACGACCACGGCAAGAGCAAGGTGTGCAGGTCGCATGCGTTCGAGCATCACGCCCCACGACCATGTAGCACCAGCGATGATTACTGCATGGTCGGATGAAGCAACGCTGATGAATGGGAGCTGCCGTGCTCGATCTCCAACGCCTGCGCGCCCTGCACGCCGTCTCCGTCCACGGGACCGTGGGAGCGGCGGCCGCCGCGCTCGGGTACACGCCGTCCGCCGTCTCCCAGCAGATCGCCAAGCTGGAGCGGGAGACCAGGACCGTACTCCTGGAGAGAGAGGGACGAGGGGTGCGGCTGACCCCCGAGGCCCATCAACTCGTCGATACAGCACAGGAGTTGCTCGCCATAGTCGAGCGGGCCGAGACCGCGCTCGAGGAGCGGCGCGGGGTGCCCGCGGGGCGGCTGACGATCGCCGCGTTCGCCTCGGCGGCGCGCGGGCTGATGCCCGCCGTGCTCGCCGACCTGGCCGCCCGGCACCCCGCGCTCGACGCCCGGCTCACCGAGATCGACCCGCATCTCTCCGTCGACCTGGTCGCCAAGGGCGCGGTCGACCTGGCCGTCGTGCACGACTGGGACATCGCGCCGCTGCCTGTGCCGCCGGGCGTCGAGCACGCCGTCATCGGCGACGACCTCAGCACGCTGCTGGTGCCCGACGGCCATCCCTTCGCCGGGCGGGAGTCCGTGCGGCGCGAGGAGCTGGGCGGGGAGCGGTGGGTGTGCCAGCCGCCGGGGCGGGTCTGTCACGACTGGCTGATGCGGACCATGCGGGCCGCCGGGCACGAGCCGGAGATCGTGCACCAGGCCGACGAGAACCCCACCCTGGTCGCGCTGGTCGCCGGCGGCCTCGGCATCTGTCTCGTCCCGCGCCTGGGCCGCGGCCCGCTGCCCGCCGGGGTCGTCGAGGTGCACCTCGAACCCACCCCCGTACGGCGCCTGTACGCCCTGTGGCGCAAAGGAGCCGCACGTCGTCCGGCGATCGCAGAGACCGTACGCACTCTGCAGGAGCAGTGGCCGGGCATCACGTCCCACCCGTCCCGTTGAACCCTCGGGCACCAACTTCCGGGAATCGCGCGGAAGGCGGGAACCCGCCCCGAATTCGGTTCGTCCAACCCGCAAGCTGCCGGATGAGTCTCCGCCGTGCGGTGTCGGCCCTCGCTGCTGGCTGCGATCGCTGACTCCACCCTCTCCGCCGTACAGCGGCCGGCAGCACGCCGCCATCGGCGCGCCCCCTCCAACAGCGCCGATGGCGGCCCCTCCGCCAAACCCCTGCCGTGCGCGCTCCCTTGACTGGCAGAAACTTCCCGGATATTCACTCCCTCACGGAAGTTTCCTTCAGCTGATCTCCAGCGGATCACTCCGGAAGGAGCGCACGTGCCCTCCAGACGTACCGTCCTCGCCGCCGGCGCAGGCGTCACCGCGGCTCTGGCCGTCGGCACCACGGCAAGCGCCGGCACCCCCGGCGACAAGAAACTCCGCTCCCTCATCTCCCGTATGACCCTGGAGGAGAAGGTCGGCCAGCTCTTCGTCATGCGGGTCTACGGCCATTCCGCCACCGACCCCGACCAGGCCGACATCGACGCCAACCTCAAGGAGATCGGCGTCCGCACGGCCGCCGAGCTGATCGCCGAATACCGCGTCGGCGGCATCATCTACTTCACCTGGGCGCACAACACCAAGGACCCGCACCAGATCGCGGACCTGTCGAACGGCATCCAGCGCGCCTCCCTCAGCCGGCCCCGCGGCCTGCCCGTGCTCATCACCACCGACCAGGAACACGGCATCGTCTGCCGCGTCGGCAAGCCCGCCACCCTCTTCCCGGGCGCCATGGCCATGGGCGCCGGCGGCTCCCGCGAGGACGCCCGCACCCTCGGCCGCATCTCCGGCGCCGAACTACGCGCGATGGGCATCAACCAGGACTACTCCCCCGACGCAGACGTGAACATCAACCCGGCCAACCCGGTCATCGGCGTCCGGTCCTTCGGTGCCGACCCGGACGCGGTGGCCGCGCTGGTCGCCGCCGAGGTCGCCGGGTACCAGAGGTCGTCGGTCGCCGCGACCGCCAAGCACTTCCCGGGGCACGGGGACACGGCCGTCGACAGCCACTACGGCTTCCCGGTGATCACCCACAGCCGGGAGCTGTGGGAGAAACTGGACGCCGTGCCGTTCCGGGCGGCCGTCGAGGCGGGCATCGACTCGATCATGACAGCGCACATCCAGTTCCCGGCCCTCGACGGCTCCGGCGACCCGGCGACCCTCTCCCACCCGATCCTCACCGGCATCCTGCGCGAGGAGCTCGGCTACGACGGTGTGGTGGTGACGGACTCCCTGGGCATGCAGGGCGTGCGGACCAAGTACGGCGACGACCGCGTCCCCGTGCTCGCACTCAAGGCCGGCGTCGACCAGCTCCTCAACCCGCCGGACCTCGCCACTGCCTGGAACGCCGTCCTGAAGGCCGTCCAGGACGGGGAACTCACCGAGTCCCGGCTGGACGAGTCGATCCTGCGCATCCTGAAGCTCAAGGCCAGGCTGCGGCTCTTCGACGAGCCCTACGTCAGCCGGAAGGGCGTCGACCGGGCCGTGGGCACGGCCGCGCACCTGGCCGCCGCCGACCGTATCGCCGAGCGCACGACGACCCTGCTGGTCAACACGGGTGGCCTGCTGCCGCTGTCCCGGCTCACGCACCGGAAGATCCTCGTCGTCGGCGCCGACCCGGCCTCCCCGTCCGGTACGACGGGACCGCCCACCGGCGTGCTCGCGAGCGCCCTCACCGAACTGGGCTTCACCGCCACCGCCCTGTCCACGGGCACGGCCCCCTCCGCGGCCGCCATCGCCGCGGCGGTCGCGGCGGCGCAGGACGCGGACGCGGTGGTCGTGGGCACCTACAACGTCACCGCGGGCAGCTCGCAGCGCACGCTGGTCGAACAGCTGGCGGCGACCGGCAGACCGGTGGTGGCGGTCGCGATCCGCAACCCCTACGACGTGGCCCAACTCCCCTCCGCCTCCGCCCACTTGGCGACGTACTCCTGGACCGACGTGGAACTGCGGGCGGCCGCGCGCGTCATCGCGGGCCGGGCGGTGCCGCGCGGGAAGCTGCCGGTGCCGGTGCAGCGGGCGGACGATCCGACGAAGGTGCTGTATCCCATCGGGTACGGACTGACGTACTAGAACCCGTGCGCCCGGCACCCGGTACAGGGGGCGTAGGGCGCATACGTAACGCACCCGGCGTGCAACCCCAAACTGGCCCAAAGCATCCCGCGCGTCTGGCGTGCGCCCGCTGCGGCGGGTCACGCTGGATGCGGGTCATCTGGGGAGGTGCCCGGGGGGTTCGCGATGCGTGAGAGAAGTTCCGCGGGGGTGGTCTGCGCACTGCTGGTACTGGTCGCCGCCCTGCTGGCCGGCTGTCAGATCCTGAAGTCCGGGACGGGCGAGGACGGCAGGGCCGACGTGACACCGAAGGCGGCCACGACCCGGCCCTCCGGCTACGGGGCGGTGTTCCTCGCCGTCGACGAGTGCAGTTCGTTCGGCTCGACGAGCTTCACGGAGGTGCCGTGCACCAGCGAGCGGGCGGCCGCCCGGGTCGTGGCCCGCTACGACGGCACGGTGAGCGACGGTCCGCTGTGCCCGGCGACCACGGACTTCGTCCTGCACATCAGCCGGCAGAGCCCGTCCGCCGACGAGGACGGCGACGGCTCGATCCCGCAGGGCTACGCCTGTATGCGCAACCTGGAGCCACCGCACCCCGGCGACCCGGGCGGCGGGGGCGGCCCCCGCACCATCGTCGGCGACTGCGTCTACGGCTCCGGGAGCGGGCAGGTCCGCGAGACGGCCTGCGACGGCAGCGGCAGCAGGAAACCGCAGTACAAGGTGGTCGAGGCGGTCGCCACGCGCGCCCAGTGCCCCGCGGGGACGGCGCTGTATGTGCATCTGGCGAGCGCACAGCCGGTGGGCTGCGCCCGGCGGGTGTGAACAACCGCCGGGCGCAGCACCGGAGTCGGCGGTGCTACGGCCGCAGAGCCGGCTCGCGCTCCACGTCCCGGATGTCCAGCCTGCTGTCGAATCGGGCCAGCGGCTTCGCCTGCGCCGTGGAGGCGGCGGGGACACCGGCCCACTGCAGGATGCGGGCGGTGGCCAGCGCCTTCTGGTCGGCGACCAGGCCGGCGACGTTGGCGCCGTGGTTCAGCCCCGCTGCCGTGAAGACGTACGCGTCCTTCGCGCCCTTGCCGACGCGGAAGCGCTCCGCGCCCCACGGATCGTTCTGGCCGTAGACGAAGAGCATGTGGTGCGCGTGGTGCCGCACCCAGGAGTCGACGTCGCGCATCGCGTACGGCTGGAACTTCATCGGGATGTCGCGCGGGACCAGGCTGCGCGGCGTCTCGTAGCCGTAGCGGATGTACTGCTTCTCGATGTACGGGAAGCGGATGTCCGGCGCGCCCAGCTGTGTGCCCGCCTGGTAGTAGTACGGCGTGTACGGCTCCAGGCCCTGGTCGGTGTAGAAGGAGAAGCCGGAGATGGAGTCCACGGAGTCCCAGATCGCCTGGTCGGTCGCGGTCTTCGCGTCCGCCGGGACGGTGGCGCAGTCGCTGAGCAGGCTGTACTGCCAGAAGCCCCAGACGTAGTCGAGGACGACGGCCTCGTACGCCCGGTCCAGGCTGCCGATGGTCTTGAAGGTGTAGCCGTTGTCCGCCGCGTAGGCCGCGTACTTCTTCTCCAGCGGCTCCCGGCGCACGAGCGCCTCGCGCTGCACGGCGTTCAGCCGGTCGCGGCACTCCTTGGTGCCGACCTTGGTGAAGAAGCGGTCGTAGGCGGAGTCCTCGTCGTTGACGACGTCGTTCGGGGCGACGTACGCGACGACACCGTCCATGTCGCGCGGGTAGAAGCGCTCGTAGTACGTGGCGGTCATGCCGCCCTTCGAACCGCCCGTCGCGATCCACTTCTTGGTGTAGACGGACTTCAGCGCCTGGAAGATACGGTGCTGGTCGCTGGCCGCCTGCCAGATGTCCAGCTTGCTCCAGTCGGCCGGGGCGGGCCGGGAGGGCGTGAAGAAGCGGTACTCCATGGAGACCTGGTTGCCGTCCACGATCTGGGTCGGCTCGCGGCGGCTGGGGGTCGTGGAGACGTTGTAGCCGCTGGTGTAGAAGACCGTCGGGCGGCTGACGTCCTTGTGCAGCACGGTGATCCGCTGCTGGAACGTGCCCTTGGACGGGTCGCGGTGGTCGACCGGCTGGGTGTAGTTCAGGACGAAGAAGCGGTAGCCGGTGTACGGCTTCTCCTCGATCAGGCTCATCCCCGGTATGGAGAGCAGCTGATCCTTGATGTCGGTCGTTCCGGTGGCCTCCGGCTGTGCGGCGGTGGCCGCCCCGGCCGTGCTCAACGTGCCTATGAGCACGGCGAGCGCGAGCAGCCATCTCAGCGCCTTGCGCATGCACCCTCCCCTGTCATTCAGATGTGCGAGCGGAAGCTATCGGAGCAACTCCGCTGTGCACCAGGGGAGATGGGGGATCACTGCTGTGATTGACGGATTAGTAACGCTTCCAGCCGCCGGAGTCGTACGACCCGCTGCCGACCGAGCCCTTGATCCACACCTTGCGGTGTCCGACGTACGAGCGGACCGGGCCGGCGTGCTGCGTGAACAGTCCCTTGTCGACGACGGGCTCGAAGCCGCGGGCCTGCAGGCTGACCATCATGGGGCGCTTGACACCGGGACTCTTGGGGACGGTGAGGGCGCAGAGGTAGTTGCCGCTCTTGTACAGCTGCACGGCCCCGGTGGAGAAGGTGAACGTCCTGATCTTGCGGCCCGCGCAGAAGGAGTCGGCGGCCTGCGCCTCCCCCGGCGCCGCGAGCGCGAGCACCCCGGAAGCGGCCAGCACGGCAAGGAACGCCCCGAGCCGCCGCCGTATCGCACCACTGTCCACTGTCATCCCTCCCGTACCCCGGCGATGTACGTACGGGTGTACGGACGCAGGACGTATGTCGGATGGTTGCATGACCGTCAGTACGACGCGCCCACCGGCTCCCCGGGCTCGGCCTCCCCGATGAACGTCCGCCACAACGCGGCGTAACGCCCCTCCAGCGCCAGCAGCTCCTCGTGGGTGCCGTCCTCGACGACCCGGCCGTGGGCTGAACCTCCCCCGGTCGCCCTCGCACCGCTCGGCCCTGGCGGGCCTCCCAGGCTTCGTACGACTGGCCGGGCTCCGCCCGGCGCCCCACGCGGCCGCAGGCGACATGCCACCGACCCCCACACGAACAGCCGGTCAGGCCCCCACCGGCGCGTCAGCACCCACAAACGTCCGCCACAACGCGGCATACCGCCCCTCCAGCGCCAGCAGCTCCTCGTGGGTGCCGTCCTCGACGACCCGGCCGTGGTCCATGACCACCACCCGGTCTGCGCGGGCGGCGGTGGTCAGGCGGTGGGCCACGACGAGGGTGGTGCGGCGGCCGGCCAGGCGGTCGGTGGCCTGGTTGACCTGGGCCTCGGTGGCCAGGTCGAGGGCGGCCGTGGCCTCGTCGAGGAGGAGGATGTCGGGGTCGACGAGTTCCGCGCGGGCCAGGGCGATCAGCTGGCGCTGGCCGGCCGAGAGGTTGCGGCCCCGTTCGGCGACCTCGTGGAGGTAGCCGCCGTCGAGCGTGGCGATCATCTCGTGCGCGCCCACCGCGCGGGCCGCCGCCTCGACCTCGGCGTCGGTGGCGTCCGGGCGGCCGTAGGCGATGGCGTCGCGGACGGTGCCCTGGAAGAGGTACGCCTCCTGCGGGACGACGCCGAGACGGTGGCGGTAGGAGGTGATGTCCAGCGACCGCAGGTCCTGGCCGTCGACCGTGACCCGGCCGCCCGTGGGGTCGTAGAAGCGCGCCACCAGCTTGACCAGGGTCGACTTGCCTGCACCCGTCTCGCCGACGAACGCGACCGTCTGGCCCGCCGGGATCTTCAACTCGATGCCGGCGAGGGCTTCTTCGTCGTCGCCGTACGCGAAGTGCACGTCCTCGAAGGCGACCTCGCCGCGCAGGGAGAGCACTTCGAGCGGCTCGTCGGCGGACTTGGTGGACGTCGGCTCCTGGAGGAGTTCCTGGATGCGGCCGAGGGAGACCGTGGCCTGCTGGTAGCCGTCGAAGACCTGCGAGAGCTGCTGGACAGGCGCGAAGAACAGGTCGATGTAGAGCAGGTACGCCACCAGCGCGCCGGTCGTCAGCGTGGCGTCGTCCACCCGGCCCGCGCCCGCGATCAGCACGGCAGCGGCGGCCACGGACGACAGCAGCTGCACGAAGGGGAAGTAGATCGAGATCAGCCACTGACCCCGTATACGGGCCCTGCGGTAGCTGTCGCTGCGCTCCGCGAACCGCCGGCCGCCGTCGCCCTCGCGCCGGAAGGCCTGCACGATCCGCAGCCCGGACACGGACTCCTGGAGATCGGCGTTCACCACCGACACCCGCTCACGGGCCAGTTCGTACGCCTTCACGCTCGCCCGGCGGAAGAAGAACGTGGCGACGATCAGCGGCGGCAGCGTCGCGAAGACCACGAGCGCCAGCTGAACGTCGATCACCAGCAGGGCGACCATGATGCCGAAGAAGGTGACGACGGAGACGAACGCGGTGACCAGCCCGGTCTGCAGGAAGGTGGAGAGCGCGTCGACGTCGGTCGTCATCCGCGTCATGATCCGGCCGGTCAGCTCCCGCTCGTAGTAGTCGAGTCCGAGCCGCTGGAGCTGGGCGAAGATCTTCAGCCGGAGCGAGTACAGGACCCGCTCCCCAGTGCGCCCCGTCATCCGGGTCTCACCGCGCTGCGCCGCCCACTGCACCACCACGGCGAGCAGCGCCAGCAGCGAGGCCGACCAGACCGCGCCGAGGGCGAGCTTGGAGACGCCCTGGTCGATGCCGTGCCGGATCATGATCGGCAGCAGCAGGCTCATGCCCGCGTCGACGGCGACCAGCCCCAGGCTGACCAGCAGCGGCAGCCCGAAGCCCCGCAGCAGCCGCTTCAGGCCGTACGACTCCTCCGCCCGCACCGCCCGCGCCTCGTCGATGTCCGGGGTGTCGTTCGCCGGGGGCAGCGCGTCGACCTCCGCGAGGAGTTCGGGGGTGGCGGGCATCCCGGCCAGCGCGGTGTCCTTGGGCTCGCGGTCGCCGGTCCACAGGCGGGGCGTCAGACCGCGCTCGGCGTCGAACTCGGCGTCCAGCTCGTCCCGTACCGAGGTGTCCTCGGCCGGTACGGCGGGCTGGGTGTGCCCCGGCGATACGCCGCCGAGCTCGTCGGGGTCGGTGAGCAGGCGCCGGTAGAGGGCGGACCGTTCCTGCAGCTCCTCGTGGGTGCCGATGTCGGCGAGGCGGCCGGCGTCGAGGACGGCGATCCGGTCGGCGAGGTTGAGCGTGGAGCGGCGGTGCGCGATGAGCAGGGTCGTGCGGCCCTGCATGACCTGCTTCAGCGCCTCGTGGATCTCGTGCTCCACGCGGGCGTCCACGGCGGAGGTCGCGTCGTCGAGGACGAGCAGCCGCGGGTCGGTGAGGATCGCGCGGGCCAGGGCGACACGCTGGCGCTGACCGCCGGAGAGGGTCAGGCCGTGCTCGCCGACCTTGGTGTCGTAGCCGTCCGGGAGCTCGCGGATGAAACGGTCCGCCTGGGCGGCACGCGCGGCGGCCTCGATCTGCTCGTCGGTGGCGTCGGGACGGCCATAGGCGATGTTGCTGCGCACGGTGTCCGAGAAGAGGAAGGAGTCCTCGGGGACCAGCCCGATCGCGGCCCGCAGCGAGTCGAGGGTGAGCTCGCGGACGTCGTGGCCGCCGATGAGGACGGCGCCGTGGGTGACGTCGTAGAAGCGCGGCAGGAGGAGGGAGACGGTGGATTTGCCGGAGCCGGAGGAGCCGACGACGGCGAGGGTCTCGCCCGGGCGGATCTCGAAGCTCAGCCCGTCGAGAACCGGGCTGGTTTTGCCGGGGGCGCGGTCGTACCCGAAGGACACGTCGTCGAACTCGACGGTCGCGGGAGCGTCGGCGGGAAGTTCCTTCGTCCCGTCCCTCAGGTACGGCTCGGTGTCGATCAGCTCCAGGACGCGCTCGGTGCCGGCGCGCGCCTGCTGCCCGACCGTGAGGACCATGGCGAGCATGCGGACCGGGCCGACCAGCTGGGCGAGGTAGGTGGAGAAGGCGACGAAGGTGCCGAGGGTGATGTGCCCGCGCACGGCCAGCCAGCCGCCGAGCGCCAGCATGGCGACCTGGCCGAGCGCGGGGACGGCCTGGAGCGCCGGGGTGTACGTGCTGTTCAGCCGGATGGTGCGCAGCCGCCCGGCGAACAGCCGGCGGCTGACCTCCCGGAGCTTTCCGGTCTCCTGGTCCTCCTGCCCGAACCCCTTCACCACGCGTACGCCGCTGACGGCGCCGTCGACCACTCCGGCGACGGCGGCGGCCTGGGCCTGCGCGTACCAGGTGGCGGGGTGCAGCCTGGAGCGGCTGCGCTTGGCGATCCACCAGAGGGCGGGGGCCACGGCCAGGGCCACCAGCGTCAGCGGCAGCGACAGCCAGGCCATGATCACGAGGGAGATCAGGAAGAGCAGCAGGTTCCCGATGGTCATCGGGAGCATGAACAGCAGGCCCTGGATCAGCTGGAGGTCGCTGGTGGCGCGGCCGACGACCTGCCCGGTGGACAGCTCGTCCTGGCGGCGCCCGTCGAGCCGGGTGATCGTCTCGAACATCTCGGTCCGCAGGTCGTGCTGGACGTCGAGGGCGAGGCGGCCGCCGTAGTAGCGGCGTATGTAGGTGGCGACGTACACGAGGACGGCGGCGCCGAGCAGGGCTCCCGCCCAGGGGGCCATACGGCGGCTGTGGTCACCGATCACGTCGTCGATGATCACCTTGGTGACCAGCGGGACCAGCGCCATGACGGCCATGCCGGCGAGCGAGGAGCCGAGGGCGAGCAGGACGTCCTTCGGATAGCGCCAGGCGTATCCCGCCAGCCGTCGTGCCCATCCCCGTTGCGGTTCCACGCGGGTGCCCTCCATCGCTCAGAAGTCCTGATCTACCGGAAGGCACCAACGCGGAACGAGGCGGATTTCATCCCGCCGCAACAAAACAGGGTCGAGGCTCAGACGCGTACCCGCAGGTAGTAGAAGCGCGTCGTCTGCACGGCGTTCTGATTGTCGTCGCTGACCAGCAGCACCTTCAGGCGGCCCTTCGTGTACCCCGTGATCGCCATTCCCTCGATGTTGTCGAGCAGGGGGTTCGGCTGGGGCTGCTTGGCCGTCGCCCCCAGTGACGGGCAGGTCACCAGGTCCGTGAGCAGCGTCTTCCTGATCAGGCGTACGCCGGACTGGCCCGTGAGGTTCTCGATGCCGCTGGTGTCCGTCGCGTGGCGCGGGTCGGCCAGGTAGAGGCGGACCGTGTTGCCGACGCCGGGAGTGAAGCCGCGCTCCAGGACGAGGAGGCGACCGTCCGGGGTGGCCTGGACCTCCGGGACGCCGAGGCCGGAGTCGATCGGGTACGCGTACTGGGCGCCGAGCCGGAAGTGCCCGCCCTTCGTCCGCTCCCAGGTCTGGAAGCGGACGGTGTTCGTGGCGTCGCCGGAGATCGCGTTCTCCATCGAGGCCAGCAGGGTGTGGCCGCCGGGCAGGAGGGTCAGACCCTCGAAGGTCTGGTTGGCCGTGGCGCGGCCCGCCGGGGCGACGAGGAGCGGGGAGGGGACCGGGAGGCGGTCGAGGATCCTGCCGTCCACGCTGTAGCGGCGGATCGACGGCTCGGTCTCCGAGGTGATCAGCCGGGTGCCGTCCCGGTCGATGACCAGCCCCTCGCTGTCGAGCGCGGCGCCCTTCTCGTCGGCGAGCGGGACGACGGACTGCGGCGCGAGGGTCTTCCGGTCCAGGCTGAACAGCGAGGAGCGGTCCTCCAGGGCGGCCAGTGACCCGTCACGATCCACGGCGAGCGCGGAGAAGTTGCCGACGAAGGTGCCCTGGTACGTCGTCTTGTCGAGCGCGTCGGAGAAGCGGTCGACGGAGACGGAGGGCGAACAGGCATGGCCCTGCTGTGTGTTGGCGGTGGCGGGCCCGGCGGCGGTCAGACTGGTGGCCGCCGCCAGGGCCGCGGTGGCGGTCGCGAGTACGGTTCTCAGGCGCATGGGCGTCACCGTAGGGCGGGAGGGTGACGGGCGGGAGACCGGTAGAGGTCAACTCGCGGCAAGGTCCCTGTGAATCACCTTCGCCACGCCCTGGATGGTGTTGATGCCGTAGCTCATGGTGCTGTTGCCCCACGTCAGCACCGTGATCATGTAGTCGTGGCCGCCGCCGTTGAAGGTGCCGAGGCTGTGGACCCGCCAGCCGTGCGTGGAGCGCTGCAGCCAGCCGTTCTTGACGTGGACCGAGACCCCGGAGGGCGCTCCGTACGGTGTGCCCCAGCGCTGCGAGGAGATGACCTGGCTCATCAACTTCAGGATGTAGGCACGGGAGTTGTCGCTCAGGACCGCGTTCGGCGCGGTGATCAGCTTGAGCAGCTTCTGCTCGTCGGTGACGTTGATCTGGGTCAGCCCCCAGTAGCCGTTCGCGCCGGGGACGGTCTTCGTCATGGCGGCGGCACTCAGGAAGCCCTTGATCTTCGTCAGGCCGAGCTGCTTCCAGAGCTTGCTGGTCGCGTCGTTGTCCGACTTGGTGATCATGGCCTTGGCCAAGGAGGCCTCGGTGTCGGTCAGATAGCGGTTGTGCTTCTTCGCGTCCCACAGCAGCGTGGCGAGGACGGTGACCTTCACTGCGCTCGCGGAGTCGTAGGAGGAAGTGGCCCGCAGCGAGCAAGTCGTGTTGGTGGAGCGGTCGTAGAGGCCGACCGAGACGGTGCCCGTGCGGTTCGCGAGGGCGGCGGTGATGTCCTTCTGGAGTTTGGTGGCCAGGGCGGCCTTGGAGGACGTACAGCTGACGGCCGGTGTCGTGGCGGCCGCGGCGGGCGAGGCGGCGGCCACGCCGGGTATGAGGATGCCGAGCCCGAGGGCTCCGGTGGCGAGCGCTCTTGCGCGTCTGGTGGAAGTCCGGTGAGTCATGCCCCTGTTGACGCACGGGTTCGACTGAATGGTTGTACGCATCAGCGGGATCGTTGGGCAAAAGCAGTACGAGGCGTCACCGCGGCCTCGGCCGATTCACAGCCGGGAGCCAGGTTCGCCACAGCGCGCGCTCACTCCGCCTCTGCACGATGCGCTCGTGACATCTGCCACCGATCCACTCCCCCACACCGCCGAGACCGTGTCCGCCGACCGGCCGCCGCCGTCCCCACCCGCGGCGCCCGCGGACAAGGCGCCCCGCTGGTCGCTGCCTGCGCTGATCGCGATTCTCGTCCTGGCGGCGGCCCTGTATGCCTGGAACCTCTCCGGCTCCGGCATGAACACCTTCTACAGCGGTGCCGTCTGGGCGGGCACGCAGAGCTGGAAGGCGTGGTTCTTCGGGTCGCTGGACCCGGGCAACTTCCTGACCGTCGACAAACCGCCGCTCGCGCTCATGGTCATGGGCCTGTCGTGCCGTGTCTTCGGCTTCGGCACCTGGCAGATGATGGCGCCGATGATCGCGGTGGCCCTCGCCACGATCTGGATCCTGCACGCCAATGTGAAGCGGGTCTGGGGCCACGGCGCCGCGACCGTCGCCGCGCTGGTGCTGGCGCTCACCCCGATCACCGTCGCCATCAACCGCGACAACAACCCGGACACCCTGCTCGTCTTCCTCATGGTGGCGGGCGCGGCGCTGGCGTTCCGCGCCACCCGTGACGAGAGGCTGCTGCCGCTGCTCGGCTCGGCCGCCTGCTTCGGCCTCGCCTTCAACACCAAGCTGCTCGCGGGCTGGATCGCCCTCCCGGCCGTCTTCGCGCTCTACCTCTACGCGTCGAAGGCCCCTTGGGTGAAGCGCATCGTCAACCTGCTTCTCGCCGCGGTCGTCCTGGCCGTCTCCAGCTTCTGGTGGGCGGTCGCCGTCTCGCTGGTCCCGGCCTCCGACCGGCCCTACATCGGCGGCTCCACGGACGGCTCCGCCTGGAACCTGATCATGGGTTACGACGGCCTCGGCCGCGTCTTCGGCGGCGAGGGCAACGGCGGAGGCGGCGGGGGCGGTGGCGGCGGCTTCTCCGGCTCCGCAGGCCTGGGCCGGATGTTCAACGACATCCTCGGCGGCCAGATCTCCTGGCTGCTGCCCTTCTCCGCGATCGCCCTGATCGGCGGCCTGGTCCTGTGCGGGCGCGCCCCGCGCACCGACCTGCGCCGGATGGCACTGGTCCTGTGGGGCGGCTGGACCCTGCTGCACTACGTGATCTTCGCGACCGCCCAGGGCACGATGCACCCGTACTACACGACCGCTCTCGCCCCGGGCATCGCGGCACTGTGCGGCGGCGGGGGCGCGATGCTGCTGGGCGCCTTCCGCCGCGACAGGCGCTGGGCATGGGTGCTCCCGGTCGCCTTCGCCGTCACCGGCATCTGGGCGATCGTGCTGCTCCGTCGCGCCTCAGGCTGGAACACCTGGCTGTGGCCCACGATCGGCGTCCTCACCGTGGCCGGCGTCGTCGGCATGCTCGCCTTCCGCTCCGGCTCCCGCGTACGGCTGCTGACGGCTTCCCTGGCGGCGGCGGTCATCGCGGCCCTCGCAGGTCCAACGGCGTACGCGGTCTCGCCGGCCTTCGGTTCCTCCGGCGGCATGATGGGCGGCACCAACCCGACGGCCGGCCCCTCCACGGGAGGCGGCTTCGGCGGTGGACCCGGCGGCAACCGCGGCGGCTTCCCGGGCGGCGGGGGGATGCCGGGCGGCGCCACCCGGGCAGGCGGCCGGGCCGAGGGCGCGGGCGGTTTCCCCGTCGGCGGGCGGCAGGGCCAGAACGGTGAAGTGCCGGGCGGCACCCCACAGGGCGGCGGCCAAACTCCCAGCGGCAACGGCGAGTTGGGCGATACGTCCGGACAGCGTGGCTTCGGCCGCGGCGGCATGGGCGGCCCCGGCGGCATGGGCGGCGCGGACAGCGAGCTCATCTCGTACCTGAAGGAGCACCAGGACGGCGCCAAGTGGCTGCTCGCGGTGTCCAACTCGCAGAGCGCCGCCCAGATCGAGCTCAGCGCCAGGGAACCGGTCATCTCCATGTGGGGCTTCACCGGCTCCGACAACGCGATGACGGTGGCCAAGCTCAAGGAGCTGGTGAAGAAGGGCGAGCTGCACTACATCCAGATCGGCAGCGGCGGCATGGGCGGCGGCCCCGGCGGCGGCAACAACCTCAGCACCGAGGTGTCGAACTGGGTGCAGCAGCACGGCACGGCGGTCAAGGAGAGCGCCTACAGCAAGAGTTCGACGTCGAACACGACCACGAACACGAACTCCTCGCCGTCCTCGTCGTCCTCGCCGTCCTCGCCGTCCTCGTCCCGTTCGAGCTCGTCGTCGCTCTACCGCCTGGACCCGTCAGACGTCAGCTGACGGACTCCGACACCGAAGGGGCCCCGACCACATGACCGGGGCCCCTTTTTACGTTCCGTTCACCTGCCGGACCTCATGTCCATGTCACCCTCCTTCTTGCCGCCTCCATTCAACCCGCGTAGATGGGAACCCCCACATGACGGCGACACGCACCCGCCGCTGGAAGTCGGTGGCCTGGGCCACCGCGGCCGTCCTGGTCGGCCTCACCACCCCGGCCCTGACCGCGACTCCGGCCGACGCCACGACGACCGACTACGACTCGACGTACTACAAGAACGCGATCGGCAAGACGGGCGCGAGCCTCAAGTCCTCCCTGCACACGATCATCAGCAGCCAGACGAAGATCTCGTACGACGCGGTCTGGAACGCCCTCAAGGTCACCGACCAGGACCCGAACAACAGCAACAACGTCATCCTGCTCTACAGCGGCGTCTCCCGCGCCAAGTCCCTGAGCGGCGGCGACACCGGCGACTGGAACCGCGAGCACGTATGGGCCAAGTCCCACGGCGACTTCGGCACCTCGACCGGCCCCGGCACCGACCTGCACCATCTGCGCCCGGCCGACGTCCAGGTCAACAGCATCCGCGGCAACCTGGACTTCGACAACGGCGGCAGCGCGGTCACGGGCGGCGGCGGCAGCAGGGTCGACTCCGACTCCTTCGAGCCGCGCGACGCGGACAAGGGCGACGTGGCCCGCATGATCCTCTACATGGCGGTCCGCTACGACGGGGGCGACGGCTTCCCCGACCTGGAGCCCGACGAGAAGGTCAACAACGGCAGCAACCCGTACATCGGCAAGCTCTCGGTCCTCAAGCAGTGGAACGACGAGGACCCGCCGAGCGCCTTCGAGGAGAAGCGCAACCAGGTCATCTACGACACCTACCAGCACAACCGGAACCCGTTCATCGACCACCCGGAGTGGGTGGACGCGATCTGGTAGGCCGGTGGCGTGGGGCGGGGCCGGTGAAATTCCGTGGCCCGGCGCGGCCGGCTCCGCCTAGGTTCGGCAGCATGGCTGCCGACGAGTGCTTCACGCATCCACAGCTTGCCGCGATCTACGACCGGCTGGACCCCGACCGCAGCGATCTCGACGCCTACGCCCGCATGGCGGAGGAATTCGGGGCCCGTCGGGTTCTGGACATCGGCTGCGGGACCGGGGTGTTCGCGCTCCTGCTTGCCGATCGCGGGATCGAGGTCGTCGGCTGCGATCCGGCCAGGGCATCCATCGACGTCGCCCGGGCCAAGCCGGGCGGCGAACGGGTGCGCTGGATCTGCGGTGATGCGACAGCGCTCCCGCCGCTGCAGGTCGACCTGGCGACCATGACGGCGAACGTCGCCCAGCAGATCGTCGACGCCCGGGAGTGGGAGGAGACGCTGAAGGGGGCGTACAGCGCGCTGCGACCGGGTGGCCGGCTGGTGTTCGAGACCCGGGATCCGGCCCGACGCGCCTGGGAGGAATGGAACCGCGAAGACTCCTACCGGGTGACGGAGACTGCGGGCGTCGGCGCGGTCGAGAGCTGGGTCCGACTGATCGAGGTGAGCGGGCCACTGGTGTCGTTCCGCTGGACCTATGTGTTCACCACGACCGGCCAGGTGCTGACGTCGGACTCAACGCTGCGTTTCCGCGAACGGCACGAGGTCGAGGCCGAGTTGGTCGCACAGGGGTACGTGGTGGAGGGCGTGCGCGAGGCACCCGACCGGCCGGGCAGGGAGTTCGTCTTCCTCGCACGACGTCCGTAGACCGGCCGCGCCCCGCAGTGCCCCGGTCAGTCCAGATGCGTCGCCGCGAACATCCTCAGCACCGCAGGCAGCACCACCACCGACGGCCCGGCTGAGGCCAGCGCCTTCGCGAGGTCCGTCTCCAGGGTCTCCGGCGTCGTACGCACCCCCGGCACCCCGAAGGACTCGGCGAGGGCCACATAGTCCGGCCGGGACAGCTCCGTCGCCGTCGCCTGGCCGAAGGCGTCGGTCATGTATTCGCGCAGGATGCCGTAGCCGCCGTCGTCGACGATCAGCCAGGTGACGTTCAGGTCGTACTGGCGGGCCGTCGCCAGCTCCGCGATCGAGTACAGGGCGCCGCCGTCACCCGACACCGCCAGCACCGGGCGGGTGGGGTCCGCCGCCGCTGCTCCCAGGGCCGCCGGGAAGCCGTAGCCGAGTCCGCCGGCGCCCTGGGCGGAGTGCAGGAGATTGGGTCCCTTGGCGTCGAAGGCCGACCAGGCCCAGTAGGCCAGGATCGTCATGTCCCAGAAGGACGGGGAGTCGGCGGGCAGCGCCCGGCGGACGGAGGCCAACACGTCCTGTTCCAGGGTCAGTTCCTGGGAGGCGATGCGTTCGGTGACCTTCGAGAGGACCGCCCTGACCCGCTCCGGTGCCGTGGGGTCCGTGCGCTCCGACACGGTTTCCAGCAGGGCCTGCAACGCCAGGCGGGCATCCGCGTGGATGCCCAGCGCCGGGTGGTTGGACTCCAGCTTGCCGAGGTCCGCCTCGATCTGGACGACCCGGCCGCGGGGCTTGAACGTGTGGTAGTTGGAGGAGAGTTCGCCCAGGCCCGAGCCGACCACCAGCAGGACGTCCGCGTCCTCCAGGAAGTCCGTGGTGTGCCGGTCCTCGATCCAGGACTGGAGGGACAGCGGGTGCTTCCAGGGGAAGGCGCCCTTGCCGCCCGGCGTCGTCACCACCGGCGCCTGCAAGACCTCCGCCAGCTGCCGCAGCTTGCCCGAGGCGTCCGCCCGTACCACTCCCCCGCCCGCGATGATCGCCGGGCGTTCGGCGCGGGAGAGCAGGTCGGCGGCGACGGCGGTCAGCTCGGGGCGCGGCACCAGGTCCTCCGGTGTCGCGTCCACTCCCGTCACCACCGGCAGCGAGGTCTGCGCCAGCAGTACGTCCTGCGGGATCTCCACCCACACCGGGCCGTGCGGGGCGGTCAGAGCCGACTTCCAGGCCGCCGCGATCGCGGACGGGATCTGGGACTGGGTGCGGACCGTGTGGACCGACTTGGCCACGCCCCGGAACGAGGCCGCCTGGTCCGGGAGTTCGTGCAGATAGCCGTGCCTGCCGCCGCCCAGCCCCGCCGTCGGGATCTGGCTGCTGATCGCCAGCACGGGCGCCGAGGCCGCGGCCGCTTCCTGCAGCGCGGCCAGGGACGTCAGGGCTCCCGGGCCGGTGGACAGGAGCAGCGGCGCCGCCTCGCCCGTGATCCGGCCGTACGCGTCCGCCGCGAACCCCGCGTTGTTCTCCACCCGCAGGCCCACATACCGCAGCGCCGACCGGCGCAGCGCGTCGAACATGCCCAGCGCGTGCTGGCCGGGCAGCCCGAAGACCGTCGTCGCGCCGAGCCCGGCGAGCGTCTCCACGACCAGGTCTCCGCCGTTGCGGCCGGGAGGAGGGTTGAGAGCGGCGGAGATCTGCGCCTCGGTCGGGCGGAGTTCCAGGTCGTGGTCGTGGGTCACTTGCCTTCGTTCCCCTTGTTCTCCGTGCGGGCCGCGGCGATCTGGCGGGACATGATCGTGGTCAGTTCGTACGCCGTGTGGGACGCGGCCACCGACGTGATCTCCGCGTGATCGTACGCGGGCGCCACCTCGACGACGTCCGCCGAGACCAGGTTGCAGGAGGCCAGGCCGCGCAGGATCTCCAGCAGCTCGCGGGAGGTCATGCCGCCCGCCTCCGGGGTGCCGGTGCCGGGCGCGTGGGCCGGGTCGAGGCAGTCGATGTCGATCGAGATGTACAGCGGGCGGTCGCCGATGCGCTGCCGCAGCTGGTCGGCGACCTCGTCGGCGCCCCGGCGGTAGACGTCCGCCGAGGTGACGATGCCGAAGCCCATCTTCTCGTCGTCGGTGAGGTCCTGCTTGCCGTAGAGCGGGCCGCGGATGCCGACGTGGGAGAGCGCCTCGGTGTCGAGGATGCCCTCCTCCACCGCCCGCCGGAACGGTGTGCCGTGCGTGTACTCGGCGCCGAAGTACGTGTCCCAGGTGTCGAGGTGGGCGTCGAAGTGGAGCAGCGCGACCGGGCCGTGCTTCTTCGCCACCGAGCGCAGGAGCGGCAGCGCGATGGTGTGGTCGCCGCCCAGGGTCATCAGGCGGGCGCCCGTGCCCAGCAGCTCGTCCGCCGCGGCCTCGACGGTCTCCACGGCCTCGTTGATGTTGAAGGGGTTCACCGCGATGTCCCCGCCGTCCGCGACCTGCGCCAGCGCGAACGGGGACGCGTCCTGCGCCGGGTTGTAGGGCCGCAGCAGCCGGGACGCCTCGCGGATCGCGTTGCCGCCGAAGCGGGCGCCCGGCCGGTACGAGACGCCCGAGTCGAACGGCACGCCCACCACGGCGACATCGGCGCGGCCGACCTCGTCGAGGCGGGGCAGCCGGGCGAAGGTCGCGGGTCCGGCGTACCGCGGGATGCGGGAGGAGTCGACGGGGCCGCGGGGCGTCTCGTTGCTGCTCATGGGCTGATGCCTTCTTTCCTACGCTTCATCGCGTATGGAGCGATAAGTACTGATTCTCGTACGACTCTACTGGGGAGCCGGGACCGGTTCGGACGCGAGTTCGGAGGACCGTCCCGCGAGACGCTCGCGCCAGGTGGCGAGGACACGCTCGTCCGTGGGCTTCGTCCCCAGGGAGACCGCCACATATGCGACGAGGGACGACAGAAGGCCGTAGTAGACGGGCTCGTTGGCGAGGATGCCGTAGCCGGCCATCAGGCCGATGACCGCGAGGCCACCGACGATCACCGAGGCGAGGGCGCCCTGCACGGTGCCGCGCTTCCACAGCAGCCCGCCGAGGATGGGCACGAGGAGCCCGCCGACCAGCAGGTTGTACGCCACCGTCAGCGCCTCGACGACGTTGTTGAGCGCGATCGCCGTGCCGATCACCGCGAGGCCCATGATCAGGATGAAGGCGCGGTTGCCCTTGACCTCGTCGTGCTCGCCGTCGGACCTGCGTACGGCTCCCCGCAGCCGCGACCAGATGTCGTTGTTGGCCACGGTCGCGCAGGCGATCAGCGCGCCGGACGAGGTCGACATCACGGCGGCGAGCGCGGCGGCCAGCACCAACCCCCGCACGCCGACCGGGAGTTCGTCCTTGACGATGGTCGCGAAGGCGTCGTCCGGGCTGCCCAGCTTCGGGTACAGCATCTTGGCGGCCGTACCGATGACGGCGCCGGCGAGGGCGTACGCCAGACAGTAGGTGCCCGCGACCGTGCCGCCCCACTTCGCCGTCGTGTCGCTGCGGGCGGTGAAGACGCGTTGCCAGATGTCCTGTCCGATGAGCATGCCGAACGTGTAGATCAGGACATAGGTGAAGATCGTCTCGCCGCCGATGCCCAGCGGGTCGAAGTACGACGTCGGCAGCTTGGCCTTCATCTCGGAGAAGCCGCCCGCCTTGACGACCGCGATGGGCAGCAGGAGCAGCAGCACGCCGATCGTCTTGACCACGAACTGCACCATGTCGGTGAGCGTGATCGACCACATGCCGCCGAGCGTCGAGTACGCGACCACGATCGAGCCGCCGAGGATGATCGCGACCGTGCGGTTCATGTCGAAGAGCACGTCGAAGATCGTGGCGTACGCGATGGTGGACGTCACCGCGAGCATGAGGGTGTACGCCCACATGACCACACCGGAGATGACGCCCGCGCGGCCGCCGTACCTGAGATCCAGCATCTCGGAGACGGTGTAGACCTTCAGTCGGGCGATGCGGGCGGAGAAGAAGACGGACAGGGCGAGCAGCCCGAGGCCGATGGTGAAGACCATCCAGGCGCCGGAGAGGCCGTACTGGTAGCCGAGGCCGACGCCGCCGATGGTGGACGCGCCGCCGAGGACGATCGCGGCCATGGTGCCGGAGTACATCGCGGGTCCGAGGCGGCGCCCCGCGACCAGGAACTCGCTCTTCGACCTGGCGCGGCGCATGCCCCACCAGCCCATGGCCAGCATTCCGGCCAGATAGACGACGATCACTGTGTAGTCGATGGCCACGGGGCCCTCCTTCGCTCGGTCTCGCCGGCGGGTGATGAGCACTGACACTAGGTGGCTGAAAAGCGACTGCGAAGTGTACGTTTCATCCATTCGAGCCGTACGGGATGGAGGGAGCGCACACCATGCCGGACTCCACGGCTCCCGCCACGCCACCCACGCCACCCGTGCCCCTTTCGGCACTCCTGGCCCGTGAGGACCTGGCCCTGCGGCAGATCGCGGGGCCGACCGATCCGGGCATCGTCATCCACTGGGCGCACACCTCGGAGATGGCCGACCCGTACCCGTATCTGCTGGGCGGGGAGCTGCTGCTGACCGCGGGGGTCCATGTCCCGGAGGCCGCCGGTTCCGGCACGTACTTCGACGACTACGTCTCGCGGATCGTCGCGGCGGGCGGCGCGGCCCTCGGCTTCGGCCTGGCCCCCGTGCACGACACGGTGCCGCGCGCCCTGGTGGCGGCGTGCGACGCGCACGAGCTGCCGCTCGTCGAGGTCCCTGAGCAGACCACGTTCTCCGGCATCGCCCGCGCGGTCTGGCAGCTGATGGCGCAGGCGCGCCTCGCCGAACTGCGCCGGGTGACGGAGGCCCAGCAGAGCCTCGCGGCGGCGGCCTCCCGCCCGGACCCGGTGCCGTCGGTGCTGCGGCAGCTGGCCCAGCGGGTGGGCGGCCGGGCGGTGCTGTACGGGCCGGAGGGCGCGGAGATCGCCTCCGCGGGGCGCCCGGCGGAGGCGACCGTCCCGGAGGCGCTGGCCCGGCTCGCGCAGGTCGTACGCCCCTCCGGTCCGGGGGCGCCCACCTCCGCCACCGACACGGCCGCCGGCACCCACCTCGCCGCCTACGCCCTCGGCGCCGGGCAGGGTTTCGTGCTCGGGGTCGCCGCGCCGCAGCGGGAACCCGGCGATCACACCATCGCCTCCGTGGCCGCGGTCCTGCTCTCCCTCCTCACCGGCGAGCACCAGAGCGGCACCGGGGCGGCACGGTCGTCCGCGCTGGTACGGCTGCTGCTGGGGGCGCCGCCGGCCGAGGTGGCCGCCCTCCTCGGGCCCGGCCCCTGGCTCGTGGTGCACGCCCGGCCGGATGCGCAGGCACCCGACCCGGTGGCCGCCTCGGCGTTGGGCGCGGCCCTCGGGTCACCGCTGGTCGACCTGGCCGACGACGTCGTCCGGGTCCTGGTGCCCGCCGGCCGCGAACCGGCCGCACAGCCGGGCTGGACGCTGGGCGTCAGCGCCGCCTCGGCCCCGTCCGGATGGCCGTCCGCCGACACCCAGGCCGCCCGCGCGCTGGCCCGCGCCCGCGCCACCCGCGCGGTGCTGGTCCGGCACGGCGACCGGGCGGGCCTCGCCGACCTGGTGCCGTCCGAGGAGGCCGC
The DNA here is from genome assembly GCF_042893475.1 of Streptomyces sp. NPDC001604. Classification (NCBI taxonomy): domain Bacteria; kingdom Bacillati; phylum Actinomycetota; class Actinomycetes; order Kitasatosporales; family Streptomycetaceae; genus Streptomyces; species Streptomyces sp. NPDC001604. The sequence continues at coordinate 842,609 of NZ_JBIAUY010000001.1, forward strand.
GGCCCACGCCCGTACGCTCCTAGCCCCGATCTCGGGCACCCCCGCGCTCGCCGAGACCCTGCGCACCTGGCTGTCCCTGCACGGCAGTTGGGACCGCACGGCCGTCGCCCTGTCCGTCCACCGCAACACGGTCCGCCAGCGCATCGCCCGCTGCGCCGCCCTCCTCGACACGGACCTGGACGACCCGGACGTCCGCATGGAGCTGTGGTTCGCGCTGCGGCGGCAGTAGGTACGACGGCAACAGGTACGGCGGCAGTGGGTACGCGGGCCCACGTCGCTGAGTACGTGACGCGCGTCCCAGCGTGCCGGACGCCAGGGAATCGCAGAGTCGGCTGCCTCACAATGGGTTTCATGCCGATACCCGGGACACCCAGCCGCGCCGAGCTCCTCGAGCACCTCGTGAAGACCCGCATCGCGGGCGACGTCGCCACCCCGCGCGAGAACAACCTCTCCCACTACCGCCAGCTCGCGAACGGCGTCCGCAACTTCTGGCTCGGGCTGGAACTCGGCGACCGGTGGACCGACGAGCAGGACGTGCTCGCGGTGATGGCGGAGCGGGTGGGTGTGAACGACGACCCCGAGTACCGGTACGGCCAGGACACCATCGACCCCGAGCTGACGGTGGGCGGTCTGGAGCGGATGGCGGCCCGGCTGCGCAAGGCGGCCGAGGGGCGGCAGCGGGTGCTGTTCGCGACCGGCCACCCGGGCGGCTTGCTCGACGTGCACCGCGCCACGGCCGCCGCCCTGCGCGCGGCCGGCTGCGAGATCGTGGTGATCCCGGAGGGGCTGCAGACGGACGAGGGGTATGTGTGGCAGCTCGCGGACGTGGCGGTCCTGGAGCACGGCGCCACCCTCTGGCACACGCACTCCGGTGAGCCGATGAAGGCCATCCTCACGGCACTCGAGGAGGAGGGCCGCCCGCTGCCGGACCTGGTCGTCGCCGACCACGGCTGGGCGGGCTACGCCGGCCAGCACGGCGTCGACTCCGTCGGCTACGCCGACTGCAACGACCCGGCGCTCTTCCTCGCCGAGGCCGAGGGCACCGTACAGGTGACGGTCCCGCTCGACGACCATGTGCCGAGCCCGCGCCACTACGACCCGATGACGGCGTATCTGCTGGCGGAGGCGGGCCTGTCCTGACGGTCCTGCTGTCCCGTCAGCGCGGGACCCGGACCAGCCCTTCCTGGATCACCGAGATGGCCAGCTGCCCGTCCTGCGTGTAGATCCGGGCCTGGCCGAGCCCGCGGCCGCCGTGGCTCGTGGGCGACTCCTGGTCGTAGAGCAGCCACTCGTCGGCCCTGAACGGCCGGTGGAACCACATGGCGTGGTCGAGCGAGGCGCCGACGACGTCGCCGACGGCCCAGCCGCCCCGGCCGTGCGCGAGCAGGATCGAGTCGAGCAGGGTCATGTCGGAGACGTAGGTGGCGAGGACGACGTGCAGCAGCGGGTCGTCGTCCAGCTTGCCGTTGGTGCGGAACCAGACCTGGCTGTGCGGTTCGCGCGGCTCGCCGAACTTCCCGTACGGCGGTTCCTCGACGTAGCGCAGGTCGACGGCCTCGCGGGCCTCCAGGAACTTCTCCACCACCGCGGGATCGAGGTGGTCGTAACCGCGCAGCCGCTCCTGGGAGGTGGGCAGCGTGGCCGGGTCGGGCGCGGGCGGCATCGGGGTCTGGTGGTCGAGGCCGTCCTCGTGGACCTGGAAGGACGCCGACAGCGCGAAGATCGGCCTGCCGTGCTGGACCGCGATCGCCCGGCGGGTGGTGAAGGAGCGGCCGTCACGGATGCGTTCGACCGTGTACACGATGGGCGCGCCCGGGTCGCCCGGCCGCAGGAAGTACGCGTGCAGGGAGTGGGCGTGCCGGTCCGCGGGGACCGTGCGCCCCGCGGCGACCAGCGCCTGGGCCGCGACCTGCCCGCCGAAGACGCGGGGGACGACGGCGGACCGGGACTGGCCGCGGAAGATGTTCTCCTCGATCTGCTCGAGGTCGAGCAGATCGAGGAGACCCTGTAGTGCCTGGCTCATGGCAGACAGTTGTACCCGCCAGTGATTTCTAGGGGTTTCCCGGGTCTTACAGGCCCATGTCCTTGGCGATGATCGTCTTCATGATCTCGCTGGTGCCGCCGTAGATGCGGTTGACCCGGTTGTCCGCGTACAGGCGGGCGATCGGGTACTCGTTCATGAAGCCGTAGCCGCCGTGCAGCTGGAGGCAGCGGTCGATCACGCGGTGGGCGACCTCGGTGCAGAACAGCTTGGCGGAGGCGGCCTCGGCGGGCGTCAGCTCACCGGCGTCGAGGGCCTCCAGGGCGCGGTCGGCGACGGCCTCGGCGGCGTCCACCTCGGCCTGGCAGGCGGCCAGCTCGAACTTGGTGTTCTGGAAGGACGCGACCGGCTTGCCGAAGACGGTGCGCTCCTGGACGTACTCCTTGGCGAACCGCACGGCGGCCTTGGCCTGCGCGTAGGCGCCGAAGGCGATGCCCCAGCGCTCGGAGGCGAGGTTGTGGCCCAGGTAGTAGAAGCCCTTGTTCTCCTCGCCGAGCAGGTCCTCGACCGGGACCTTCACGTCGACGAACGCCAGCTCGGCGGTGTCGGAGGTCTTCAGGCCCAGCTTGTCCAGCTTGCGGCCTATCGAGTAGCCCTCGGACTTGGTGTCCACGGCGAACAGGGAGATGCCGAAGCGGCGGTCCTCGGCGGTGGGCGCGGAGGTGCGGGCGCAGACGATCACACGGTCGGCGTGGACGCCACCGGTGATGAAGGTCTTGGCGCCGTTGAGGACGTAGTGCGTGCCGTCCTCGGAGAGCTTGGCAGTGGTCTTCATGCCCGCGAGGTCGGAGCCGGTGCCCGGCTCGGTCATCGCGAGGGCCCACATCTCCTCGCCGGAGACGAACTTCGGCAGGAAGCGCTTCTTCTGCTCGTCGGTGGCGAGCATCTTGATGTACGGCAGGCCGAGCAGCACGTGCACACCGGAGCCGCCGAACTGCACGCCCGCGCGCGCGGTCTCCTCGTACATCACGGCCTCGAACTTGTACGAGTCGATGCCGGCGCCGCCGTACTCCTCGTCCACGCGGATGCCGAAGATGCCGAGCTCGGCGAGCTTGTAGTAGAAGTCGCGCGGCGCCTGGCCGGCGGCGAACCACTCGTCGTAGACCGGGACGACCTCGGCCTCGATGAAGGCGCGCAGGGTCTCCCGGAACGCCTCGTGGTCCTCGTTGAACACCGTACGGCGCACCGCCGCCACCACCCTTCTCTGCGCCTGAACCGGCGCCGCTCTCGCGTACCTGGTTGCTCGCCGTCGGGGTTCCTCAATTGGGGGTTGCGGCCCACATGGCTAAGCGCTTGCTCAGACACCAAGGTACCGGCGGGTAAGGAGAGGCGTCCAGAGGAGATCCCGTAACGCTCGTCACTCCGCCGCGGCCGCAGCGAAGGCCCCCCGTGCCATCCGGTGCAGCAGCTCCGCCGTCGCCCCGCGGCCCGGCAGCGAGCCGGGGCGGCCCAGGTGCGGGGTCGAGTTCAGGAGGCCGAAGACCGAGTGCACGGCGGAGCGGGCGGCGGGTTCCGCGATGCCCGGATAGACCTTCCGCAGCACCTCCACCCACAGCTCGACGTACTGCCGCTGGAGCTGGCGCACCAGCTTGCGGTCGCTGTCCCGGAGGCGGTCCAGCTCGCGGTCGTGCAGGGTGATCAGGGGGCGGTCGTCGAGCGCGAAGTCGATGTGCCCTTCGATGAGCGAGTCGAGGACCGCGTCCGCGGGACCCCCGTCCACCTCCGCCACGCGCCGTTTGGCACCGGTCAGCAGCTGGCCGCTGATCCCGACCAGCAGCTCGGCGAGCATCGCGTCCTTGCCCGCGAAGTGGCGGTAGAGGCCGGGGCCGCTGATGCCGACGGCGGCACCTATCTCGTCGACTCCGACCCCGTGGAAACCGCGCTCGGCGAACAGCCGCGCGGCCTCCTTGAGGATCTGCTCGCGGCGGGTGGGGGCGTCGGTTCTGGTGGCCATGTAGGTAATTCTAGACAGGGAGGTTAGCGGTCGTTAACCTGAAGGAAATGGTTAACGCTCATTAACAGTCGACCACTGGGTGAGGGGACCGCAGGATGCACGAGGCACCGGAGCTGACGAGCGCGGCCGATCCCGCGTCGGAGGCCTGGCGGGCCAACGAGGCGGCGCACCGCGCGCTCGTCGAGGAGCTGCGCGGCAAGCTGGCCGCGGCGCGGCTCGGCGGCGGCGAGAAGGCGCGGGCCAGGCACACCGCGCGCGGGAAGCTGCTGCCGAGGGACCGGGTGGACACGCTGCTCGACCCGGGCTCACCGTTCCTGGAGCTGGCGCCGCTGGCCGCGGACGGGATGTATGAGGGAGCCGCCCCGGCCGCTGGGGTCATCGCGGGCATCGGGCGGGTCAGCGGGCGCGAGTGCGTGGTCGTCGCCAATGACGCCACCGTCAAGGGCGGGACGTACTACCCGATGACGGTGAAGAAGCACCTGCGCGCCCAGGAGGTGGCCCTGGAGAACCGGCTGCCGTGCATCTACCTGGTCGACTCCGGGGGTGCCTTCCTGCCCATGCAGGACGAGGTCTTCCCGGACCGGGAGCACTTCGGGCGGATCTTCTACAACCAGGCGCGGATGTCCGGGGCGGGGATCCCGCAGATCGCCGCGGTCCTGGGGTCCTGCACGGCCGGCGGGGCGTATGTCCCGGCGATGAGCGACGAGGCGGTCATCGTCCGGGGCCAGGGGACCATCTTCCTGGGCGGGCCACCCCTGGTGAAGGCCGCCACCGGTGAAGTGGTGACCGCCGAGGAACTGGGCGGGGGCGAGGTGCACTCCCGGGTCTCCGGTGTGACGGACCACCTGGCGGAGGACGACGCACACGCGCTCAGGATCGTGCGGAACATCGCCGCCACGCTCCCCGCGCGCGGGCCGCTGCCCTGGGAGGTCACGGCAGCCGTGGAGCCCAAGGTGGATCCGTACGGCCTCTACGGCGCGGTGCCGGTCGATCCCCGCACTCCCTACGACGTCCGCGAGATCATCGCGCGCGTGGTCGACGGCTCCCGTTTCGCCGAGTTCAAGGCGGAGTTCGGGCAGACCCTGGTCACCGGCTTCGCCCGGATCCACGGCCATCCGGTCGGGATCGTCGCCAACAACGGCATCCTGTTCTCCGAGTCCGCCCAGAAGGGCGCCCACTTCATCGAGCTGTGCGACCAGCGCGGCATTCCGCTGCTGTTCCTGCAGAACATCTCCGGCTTCATGGTCGGCAAGGACTACGAGGCGGGCGGCATCGCCAAGCACGGCGCGAAGATGGTCACCGCCGTGGCCTGCACGCGCGTACCGAAGCTGACGGTCGTGGTCGGCGGCTCGTACGGCGCGGGCAACTACTCGATGTGCGGACGGGCCTACTCCCCCCGTTTCCTGTGGATGTGGCCCGGCGCCAAGATCTCCGTCATGGGCGGCGAGCAGGCCGCCTCCGTCCTCGCGACCGTCAAGCGGGACCAACTGGAGGCCCAGGGCCAGGACTGGCCGGCGGAGGACGAGGAGGCCTTCAAGGCGCCGATCCGGCAGCAGTACGAGCGCCAGGGCAACGCCTACTACGCCACCGCGCGGCTCTGGGACGACGGCGTGATCGACCCGCTGGAGACCAGGCAGGTGCTGGGTCTCGCGCTGACCGCATGCGCCAACGCGCCGCTGGGCGAGCCCCAGTTCGGCGTCTTCCGGATGTGAGGAGGGGACCCATGTTCGACACAGTGCTCGTGGCCAACCGGGGTGAGATCGCCGTCCGCGTGATCCGTACGCTCCGCTCGCTGGGCGTGCGCTCGGTGGCCGTCTTCTCCGACGCCGACGCCGACGCACGGCACGTCCGGGAGGCCGACACGGCCGTACGGATCGGTCCGGCGCCCGCGGCCGAGAGCTATCTGTCGGTGGAGCGGCTGCTGGAGGCCGCCGCCCGCACCGGCGCGCAGGCGGTGCACCCCGGATACGGCTTCCTCGCGGAGAACGCCGGCTTCGCGCGCGCGTGCGCCGACGCCGGGCTCGTCTTCATCGGGCCGCCCGCGGAGGCCATCTCCCTCATGGGCGACAAGATCCGCGCCAAGGAGACGGTGAAGGCGGCCGGGGTGCCGGTCGTGCCGGGTTCCAGCGGCAGCGGGCTCTCCGACTCCGAACTCGCGGGCGCCGCCCGGGAGATCGGGATGCCGGTGCTGCTGAAGCCGTCGGCCGGCGGTGGCGGCAAGGGCATGCGGCTGGTGCGGGACGCGGAGCGGCTGGCGGACGAGATCGCCGCCGCCCGCCGCGAGGCCCGGGCCTCCTTCGGCGACGACACGCTCCTCGTGGAGCGCTGGGTGGACCGGCCACGGCACATCGAGATCCAGGTGCTGGCGGACGGCCACGGGAACGTGGTGCACCTGGGCGAGCGCGAGTGCTCGCTGCAGCGCCGGCACCAGAAGATCATCGAGGAGGCGCCCAGCGTGCTCCTCGACGAGGAGACCCGGGCCGCGATGGGTGAGGCGGCGGTCCAGGCGGCCCGCTCGTGCGGGTACCGGGGCGCGGGCACGGTGGAGTTCATCGTGCCGGGCGGGGACCCCTCCTCGTACTACTTCATGGAGATGAACACCCGGCTCCAGGTCGAGCACCCGGTGACCGAGCTGATCACAGGACTCGACCTGGTGGAGTGGCAGCTGCGGGTGGCGGCGGGTGAGCAACTGCCGTACAAGCAGGACGACATCACGCTGACCGGGCACGCGATCGAGGCACGCGTGTGTGCCGAAACCGTGTCCATCAGAGAGGGCGCGCGAGGGTTCCTCCCCTCCGGCGGCACCGTGCTGCTGCTGCGCGAGCCGCAGGGCGACGGCATCCGCACCGACTCCGGGCTGAGCGAGGGCACGGAGGTCGGTTCGCTGTACGACCCGATGCTGTCCAAGGTGATCGCGTACGGGCCGGACCGGGAGACGGCGATCCGGAAGCTGCGGACCGCCCTCGCGGAGACGGTGACGCTGGGCGTGCAGACCAACGCCGGGTTCCTGCGGCGGCTGCTGGGCCATCCGGCCGTTGTCGCGGGCGAGTTGGACACCGGCTTGGTGGAGCGGGAGGTGGACGGCCTCGTCTCCACGGACGTACCGGAGGAGGTGTACGAGGCGGCGGCGGCCGTACGGCTGGCGGCCATGGAGCCGCGCGGGGAGGGCTGGACCGATCCGTTCTCCGTGCCGAGCGGCTGGCGGCTGGGCGGGACGCCGAAGCCCGTCGCCTTCCACCTGCGGGTGCAGGACCCCGTGGAGTACGTGCCGCGCGGCACGCACACCCTCACCGACGACACCGTCTCCGTCACCCTCGACGGCGTCCGGCACACCTTCCACCGTGCCGCCGACTGGATCAGCCGCGACGGCGACGCCTGGCATGTGCGCGACCACGACCCGGTGGCCGCGTCCCTCACGGGTGCGCGGCATGCGGGCGCCGACTCGCTCACCGCGCCCATGCCCGGCACGGTCACGGTGGTGAAGGTCGCCGTCGGTGACGAGGTGAGCGCAGGTCAGAGCCTGCTCGTCGTGGAGGCGATGAAGATGGAGCACGTCATCTCCGCCCCGCACGCCGGCACGGTCGCCGAACTGGACGTCACCCCGGGCACGACGGTCGCCATGGACCAGGTGCTCGCGGTCATCACACCGGCCGGGAACTCGGCGGAGGAGGAGAAATGACGCTGCCCATGGCCGTACCGGCTCCCGGTCTGCCGGCCCGCGTCCGCATCCACGAGGTCGGCGCGCGTGACGGCCTGCAGAACGAGAAGTCGACGGTGCCGACGGAGGTGAAGGCGGAGTTCGTCCGCCGCCTGGCCGACGCGGGGCTCACGACGATCGAGGCGACGAGCTTCGTCCACCCCAAGTGGGTGCCCCAACTCGCCGACGCCGAACAGTTGTTCCCGCAGATCAGCGATCTCCCGGTGGACCTCCCGGTCCTCGTCCCGAACGAACGCGGCCTGGATCGCGCCCTGGCGCTCGGCGCCGGTCGCGTCGCGGTGTTCGCCAGCGCCACGGAGTCCTTCGCCAAGGCCAACCTCAACCGCACGGTGGACGAGGCGCTGGCCATGTTCGAGCCGGTGGTGGCCCGCGCCAAGGACCGGCAGGTCCATGTCCGCGGCTACCTCTCCATGTGCTTCGGCGACCCCTGGGAGGGAGCCGTCCCGATCCCCCAGGTGGTCCGGGTCTGCAGGGCCCTGCTGGACATGGGCTGCGACGAACTGAGCCTCGGCGACACGATCGGGGTCGCGACGCCGGGCCACGTACGCGCCCTGCTGACCGACCTGGACGTCCCCGTCGAGAAGGTGGGCGTCCACTTCCACGACACCTACGGCCAGGCCCTCGCCAACACCCTGGCCGCCCTCCAGTACGGCGTCACCACGGTCGACGCCTCCGCCGGCGGACTCGGCGGCTGCCCTTACGCCAAGTCCGCCACCGGCAATCTCGCCACCGAAGACCTCGTGTGGATGCTTCAGGGACTCGGCATCGACACCGGAGTCGACCTCGGCCGCCTCGTCGCCACCAGCGTGTGGATGGCCGAACAACTGGGCCGACCCAGCCCGTCCCGCACCGTCCGAGCCCTCTCCCACCAGGAGCAGTGATCACAGCCATGGACTACCGACTCTCACCCGAGCTGGAGGAACTCCGCCGCACCGTCGAGGAGTTCGCACACGACGTCGTGGCTCCCAAGATCGGCGAGTTCTACGAGCACCACGAGTTCCCCTACGAGATCGTCCGCGAGATGGGCCGCATGGGCCTGTTCGGCCTGCCGTTCCCCGAGGAGTACGGCGGCATGGGCGGCGACTATCTGGCGCTGGGCGTGGCGCTGGAGGAGCTGGCCCGGGTGGACTCGTCCGTGGCCATCACCCTGGAGGCCGGTGTCTCCCTGGGCGCCATGCCGATCCATCTCTTCGGCACCGAGGAACAGAAGCAGGAGTGGCTGCCGCGCCTGTGCTCGGGCGAGATCCTCGGCGCGTTCGGCCTGACCGAGCCGGACGGCGGCAGCGACGCCGGAGCCACCCGTACGACGGCCCGGCTGGACGAGGAGACGGACGAATGGGTGATCAACGGCACCAAGTGCTTCATCACCAACTCGGGCACCGACATCACGGGCCTGGTGACGGTGACGGCGGTGACCGGCCGGAAGCCGGACGGCAAACCGCTGATCTCCTCGATCATCGTCCCGTCCGGCACCCCGGGCTTCACGGTGGCGGCCCCGTACTCGAAGGTCGGCTGGAACGCCTCGGACACCCGTGAGCTGTCCTTCTCGGACGTCCGCGTCCCGGCGGCCAACCTGCTGGGCGAGAAGGGCCGCGGTTACGCCCAGTTCCTGCGCATCCTCGACGAGGGCCGCATCGCCATCGCCGCGCTCGCGACCGGGCTCGCCCAGGGCTGCGTGGACGAGTCCGTGAAGTACGCGAAGGAGCGCCAGGCCTTCGGCCGTCCCATCGGCGCCAACCAGGCCATCCAGTTCAAGATCGCCGACATGGAGATGAAGGCCCACACCGCCCGCCTTGCCTGGCGCGACGCGGCCGCCCGGCTGGTGAGCGGCGCCCCCTTCAAGAAGGAGGCCGCGCTCGCCAAGCTCCACTCCTCCACCGTCGCCGTCGACAACGCGCGCGAGGCCACCCAGATCCACGGCGGCTACGGCTTCATGAACGAGTACCCGGTGGCCCGTATGTGGCGCGACTCCAAGATCCTGGAGATCGGCGAGGGCACCAGCGAGGTCCAACGCATGCTGATCGCAAGGGAGTTGGGACTGGCCGGCTGACCGCAGCCATGGCCCCACGGCTCCGGCCCACAGGCTGCTGACGACTCGGGCCCGGAACGCCCGCACCCCTGGACATCTAGTGAGGTTAGGCTAACCTACCTTCGAAGTTGTCCGGCGGGCGTTGCCGTCCGGCGGGCGTTCCGCCCCGTTCGAAAGCAGCCACAGCATGTCCAACGCCAGAGCCACCCATCCGACCCGACGCGGCATCCTCGCCGCGGGCGGCGCCCTCGGCCTCGGGGCCGTGCTCGCGGCCTGCGGCGACGGCGACGCGAAAAGCGGCGGCTCCGGCAACGGGACGACCGCCGCCAAGTCCGCCCCCTGGTCCTTCAAGGACGACCGCGGCACGACCGTGAAGCTCGACCAGGTGCCCGCGAACATCGTCGCGTTCACCGGTGTCGCCGCCGCGCTCTTCGACTACGGCATCAGCGTCAAGGGCGTCTTCGGCCCGACGAAGACCGCGGACGGCAAGCCCGACGTCCAGGCCGGCGACATGGACATCAGCAAGGTCACGATCCTCGGCAACGTCTGGGACCAGTTCAACGTCGAGAAGTACGCGGCCCTCGCGCCCGACGTGCTCATCTCCACGATGTTCGACGACGCCGGCACCCTCTGGTACGTCCCCGAGGCCTCCAAGGACAAGATCGCCAAGCTGGCTCCCAGCGTCGGCATCTCCGTCTACGACCGCCTGCTGACCGAGCCGCTGCAGCGCATGTGGGCGCTCGCGGAGTCGCTCGGCGCGGACATGACGGCGGCCAAGGTCACCGAGGCGAAGAAGAAGTTCGAGGCGGCCGCGGCCCGGCTGCGCAAGGCCGCGAAGGCCAGGCCCGACATCAAGGTGCTGGCCGGTTCCGCGAGCGACGCGCTCTTCTATGTCTCGGGCACGAACCTCTCGATCGACCTGGAGTACTTCAAGTCGCTCGGCGTGAACTTCGTCGAACCGCCGGAGAAGGCGAAGGCCAAGGGGGGTGGCTGGTTCGAGTCGCTGAGCTGGGAGAACGTCGACAAGTACCAGGCCGACGTGATCATGATGGACGATCGGTCCTCGACCATTCAGCCGGCCGACATCACCAAGGCGACGTGGAAGAAGCTGCCGGCGGTGAAGGCTGGGCAGGTCATTTCCCGCTCCCCTGAGCCGATTCTGTCCTACGACAAGTGCACGCCGCTTCTGACGAACCTCGCTGAGGCGTTGGAGAAGGCGAAGAAGGTCAGCTGAACGCTGGAGGCCGTGGGTATCTGCGGGTCCGTTGTGGCTGATCGCGCCCATGCGGCGGAGCCGCATATCGATGCAGCCCCGCACCCCTGAGGCCCGGTGCACATCCGCCCGCTTACGACTTGACGGCAACTCAGGAGCCGATATGACCACCGCCGTAGCCGCCCCGTTCCGTTTCTTCTCCCTCCAGGTCGTACGGACGGGGCGGCTCGGCCCGTCTCTGGTCCGGGTGACCCTCGCGGGGGAGGACCTGCAGTACTTCTTCTCCGACGGACGCGATCAGTCCCTGTCCCTCTTCCTGCCGCACCCCGGCCAGAGCGAGCCCGTCGTGCCGTACGAGCTAGGGGACGGCTGGTGGCAGGCGTGGCGTGAACTGCCCGACGGGGTACGGGCGGTGATGCGGTCGTACACACTGCGGAGCCTGCGCCACGACCCCGACGAGATCGACATCGACTTCGTGCTGCACACCCCGGCGGGTCCCGCCTCGCGGTGGGCCGCGCGGGCCGCTGCCGGTGATCGTGTCGTGGTGCTCGGACCCGCGGTCGCGGACAACCGGGCGATCCGTTTCCGGCCGCCCACGGACACCGATCTGACGCTGATCTGGGGGGACGAGACCGCCCTTCCGGCCGTGTCGGCCATCCTCGAGTCGCTGCCGGCCGGCGCCCGCACCCGGGTCTGGCTGGAGGTGCACGACGCAGGGAACATCCAGGACCTGGTGACCGCGGCCGACGCCGAGATCACCTGGCTGGTCCGGGACGCAGGCGCCGTCGAGGGGTCCCCCATGGCCCTCGACGCCCTGCGTACCGACCGACTGCCGCCCGCCGAGCACCCGTACGCCTGGATCGCGGGCGAGAGCGGAAGCGTGAAGCAGCTGCGGCGGCATCTCGTCCAGGAGCGTGGCATCGACCGGCGGCGGGTCACCTTCGTCGGCTACTGGCGACGGGGCCTGAGCGAGGAGCAGTTGCGCGAACAGGAGTGACGGCGGTCACGGGAGGGACGGGATCAGACCCGAGCGACTTAGGTTAGGCTTACCTAAGTTAATCGAAGCAGGCCGGCCGCTTCGTCTCTCACCCTCACCCGCACGGACCGTCCCCACCGGAGGACCCCAATGCGCTCGCACCTGCTCAATGACCTGACCGCGGAGCACTACCGCCGCTCCGTGACCGAAGGAGTCGAGCGGGTGGCGGCCAAACTCGCCACCACCGACCGTCCGTTCACCGGTGTCACCGCCGACGCCCTCGCTCCCCGGATCGACGCCATCGACCTCGACCGGCCACTGGGCGACACCGGCGCGGTCCTGGACGAGCTGGAGGACGTCTACCTCCGCGACGCGATCTACTTCCACCACCCGCGCTATCTCGCCCATCTCAACTGCCCGGTCGTCATCCCGGCGGTGCTCGGCGAGGCCGTCCTGTCCGCCGTCAACTCCTCCCTGGACACCTGGGACCAGTCGGCCGGCGGCACCCTGATCGAGCGCAGGCTCATCGACTGGACGACCGCCCGCATCGGCCTCGGCCCCGCCGCGGACGGGGTGTTCACCTCCGGCGGCACCCAGTCCAACCTGCAGGCGCTGCTGCTGGCCCGCGAGGAAGCCAAGCCAGGGCGGGCAGGGTGGGAAGAAGGGGCCACGCTCGCCGGACTGCGTGTCTTCGCCTCCGAGGCCAGCCACTTCAGCGTGCAGAAGTCCGCGAAACTGCTCGGCCTCGGCCAGGACGCGGTGGTCTCGATCCCCGTCGACCACGACAAGCGGATGCAGACCGTCGCCCTCGCCCGTGAGCTGGAGCGCTGCAGGAGGGACGGCCTGGTCCCGATGGCCGTCGTCGCCACCGCGGGCACCACCGACTTCGGCTCCATCGACCCGCTGCCGGAGATCGCCGAGCTGTGCGAGCAGTTCGGCGCCTGGCTGCACGTGGATGCGGCGTACGGCTGCGGGCTGCTCGCCTCGCTCAGGTACCGGGACCGCATCCTGGGCATCGAGCGTGCCGACTCGGTCACCGTCGACTACCACAAGTCCTTCTTCCAGCCGGTGAGTTCGTCCGCCGTGCTGGTCCGGGACGCCTCGACCCTGCGCCACGCCACCTACCACGCCGAGTACCTCAACCCGCGCCGTACGGTCACCGAGCGCATCCCCAACCAGGTCGACAAGTCCCTGCAGACCACCCGCCGCTTCGACGCCCTCAAGCTGTGGATGACGCTGCGCGTGATGGGCGCCGACGGCATCGGCGAACTCTTCGACGAGGTGTGCGACCTGGCGCAGGAAGGCTGGCAGCTCCTCGCCGCCGACCCCCGCTTCGACGTGGTCGTCCGGCCGTCCCTGTCCACCCTCGTCTTCCGCTACATCCCGGCCGCCGTCACCGATCCGGCCGAGATCGACCGCGCCAACCTGTACGCCCGGGGGGCCCTGTTCGCCTCCGGTGACGCGGTCGTCGCGGGCACCAAGGTGGGCGGCCGCCACTACCTGAAGTTCACCCTGCTCAACCCCGAGACGAGGACCGACGACATCGCCGCCGTCCTGGACCTGATAGCCGGCCACGCCGAGCAGTACCTGGGAGAGTCCCTTGACCGCGCGTCCTGAAAACCCGATCGGAACCCATGACTTCGTGGCGATCGGGCTCGGCCCCTTCAACCTCGGCCTGGCCTGTCTGACCGAGCCGATCGCCGAGCTCGACGGGGTCTTCCTGGAGTCGAAGCCGGACTTCGAGTGGCACGCGGGCATGTTCCTGGACGGCGCCCATCTCCAGACCCCGTTCCTGTCGGACCTGGTCACCCTCGCCGACCCGACCTCGCCCTACTCCTTCCTCAACTACCTGAAGGAGAAGGGCCGGCTGTACTCGTTCTACATCCGCGAGAACTTCTACCCGCTGCGCGTCGAGTACGACGACTACTGCCGCTGGGCCGCGAACAAGCTGAGCAGTGTCCGCTTCAGCACGACGGTCACCGAGGTCACGTACGACGAAGAGACGGAGAGCTACCTCGTACGCACCGAGGACGGAGACGTGTACCGCGCCCGCCACCTCGTCCTCGGCACGGGCACCCCGCCGCACATCCCCGAGCCCTGCCGGGACCTGGGCGGCGACTTCATCCACAACTCCCGCTATCTGCAGCACAAGGCGGAGCTTCAGCGCAAGGAGTCGATCACGCTGGTCGGCAGCGGGCAGTCCGCCGCCGAGATCTACCACGACCTGCTGAGCGAGATCGACGTCCACGGCTACCGGCTGAACTGGGTCACCCGCTCCCCGCGGTTCTTCCCCCTCGAATACACCAAGCTCACCCTGGAGATGACCTCCCCCGAGTACATCGACTACTACCGGGAGCTGCCGGAGGCCACCCGCTACCGGCTCACGGCCGAGCAGAAGGGCCTGTTCAAGGGCATCGACGGCGATCTGATCAACGAGATCTTCGATCTGCTCTACCAGAAGAACCTCGGCGGCCCCGTGCCCACCCGCCTGCTCACCAACTCCGCGCTGACCGGCGCGCGTCACGAGAACGGCACGTACACGCTCTCCTTCCGCCAGGAGGAGCAGGAGAAGGACTACGAGATCGAGTCCGAGGGACTGATCCTGGCCACCGGCTACAGGTACGCCGAGCCGGAGTTCCTGAAGCCCGTACGCGACCGGCTGCTCTACGACGCGCACGGCAACTTCGACGTCGCCCGCAACTACTCCATCGACACCACGGGCCGGGGCGTCTTCCTGCAGAACGCCGGCGTGCACACCCACAGCATCACCAGCCCCGACCTGGGCATGGGCGCCTACCGCAACAGCTACATCATCCGCGAGCTGCTCGGCACCGAGTACTACCCGGTCGAGAAGACCATCGCGTTCCAGGAGTTCACCGCATGAGCCCGACGACCTTCACCTTCCGCCCCCTCGACCCGCTGACCGACGCCGAACTCCTGCACGGCTGGGTCACCCACCCCAAGGCCGCGTTCTGGATGATGCAGGACGCAAAGCTGGAGGACGTCGAGCGCGCCTACATGGAGATCGCGGCCGACGAGCACCATCACGCGCTGCTCGGGCTCGACAGGGACGGCGAACCCGCCTTCCTGATGGAGTACTACGACCCCGCCCACCGCGAACTGGTCGGCCTGTACGAGCCGCAGCCGGGCGACATCGGCATGCACTTCCTGACCCCCGCCACCGACACGCCCGTGCACGGCTTCACCAGGGCCGTCATCACCGCCGTGATGGCGCGCCTCTTCGAGGACCCGGCGGTGCGACGCGTCGTCGTCGAGCCGGACGTCTCCAACACGGCCGTCCACGCCCTGAACGAGGCCGTCGGCTTCGTGCCCGAACGCGAGATCGAGAAGCCGGAGAAGAAAGCGTTGCTGAGCCTCTGCACACGTGAGCAGTTCGAGAACGCGGTGGTGCCGGTATGACCCTCGCCGACACCGTCGCCCACCTCTCCCCCGAACGCTGGGAGCAGGCCAACCGCCTCCTGGTCCGCAAGGCCCTCGCCGAGTTCGCCCACGAGCGCCTGATCACGCCGGAAGCCACCGACGGAAAAGGGTACGTCGTCCGCAGCGACGACGGCCTGACCCGCTACCGCTTCACCGCCACGCGCCGCGCCCTCGACCACTGGCAGATCGACGCCGACTCGATCACCCGCCATCGCGACGGCACCGAACTCCCCCTCGCCGCCCTGGACTTCTTCATCGAGCTGAAGACAGCGCTGGGCCTGAGCGACGAGATCCTCCCCGTCTACCTGGAGGAGATCTCCTCCACCCTCTCCGGCACCTGCTACAAGCTCACCAAGCCGCGGATCCCGGTCGCCGAGCTGGTGAAAAGCTCCTTCCAGGACATCGAGACCGGTATGACCGAGGGCCACCCCTGCTTCGTCGCCAACAACGGACGGCTCGGCTTCGGCATCCACGAGTACCTGTCGTACGCCCCCGAGACCGCGAGCCCGGTCCGGCTGGTGTGGCTGGCCGCGCACCGGTCACGCGCCGCCTTCACGGCGGGAGTCGGGATCGAGTACGAGACCTTCGTACGGGAGGAGCTGGGCGAGCGGACCGTCGAGCGGTTCCACGGCATCCTGCGCGAGCAGGACCTGGACCCCGCCGACTACCTCCTCATCCCCGTCCATCCCTGGCAGTGGTGGAACAAGCTCGCCGTCACCTTCGCCGCCGAGATCGCCCGCCGGCACCTGGTGTGCCTGGGCGAGGGCGACGACGAGTACCTGGCCCAGCAGTCCATCCGGACCTTCTTCAACAGCTCGCACCCCGAGAAGCACTATGTGAAGACCGCCCTGTCGGTCCTCAACATGGGCTTCATGCGCGGACTGTCGGCCGCCTACATGGAGGCCACCCCCGCCATCAACGACTGGCTGGCCCAGCTCATCGAGGGCGACCCGGTGCTGAAGTCCACCGGCCTGTCGATCATCCGCGAGCGTGCCGCCGTCGGCTATCGGCACCTGGAGTACGAGAAGGCCACCAACCGCTACTCGCCGTACCGCAAGATGCTCGCGGCACTGTGGCGGGAAAGCCCGGTCCCCGGCCTCCGGGACGGCGAGTCGCTCGCCACCATGGCCTCCCTCCTCCACGTCGACCACGAGGGCGCGTCCTTCGCAGGCGCGCTGATCGAGCAGTCGGGACTGGCGCCGGCCGAGTGGCTGCGGCACTACCTGCGGGCGTACTTCACGCCGCTCCTGCACAGCTTCTACGCCTACGACCTGGTCTACATGCCGCACGGCGAGAACGTGATCCTGGTCCTGAAGGACGGGGTCGTGCAGCGGGCGATCTACAAGGACATCGCCGAGGAGATCGCCGTCATGGACCCGGACGCGGTGCTGCCGCCGGCGGTCGAGCGGCTGCGCGTGGACGTCCCGGAGGACAAGAAACTCCTGTCGGTCTTCACGGACGTCTTCGACTGCTTCTTCCGCTTCCTCGCCGCGAACCTCGCCGCCGAGGGAATCCTGGAGGAGGACGACTTCTGGCGGACGGTCGCGGAGATCACCCGCGAGTACCAGGCATCGGTGCCCGAACTCACCGAGAAGTTCCAGCGGTACGACATGTTCGCCCCGGAGTTCGCACTCTCCTGCCTCAACCGGCTCCAACTGCGCAACAACCGGCAGATGGTCGACCTGGCGGATCCGGCGGGCGCCCTCCAACTGATCGGAACCCTCAAGAATCCCGTCGCGGGGTTCTGATCAGCTGGACGGGCGCCCCTTTTGGGGCGCGGGGCTGTATCAATCTGCGGCTCCGCCGCGCGGGCGCGACCAGCCCCCACCGGCCGTCAGACGAATCACCACGAAACCTCCGGCGACCGGTAATAGCCGATCCCCAGCGCATCCCACCGCGCAGCCTGCGCAGCAAGCCGCACCTTGTAGGCGTCCCAGTCATGCGTCGACGCAGGCGACCAGCCGAGCTCGGCCGCCCCGGCCAACCGCGGGAACACCATCTGGTCGATGTCGGCGTCCGTCACGATCGTCTCGGTCCACAGCGGCGCCTCGACGCCCCTGATCGCCGAACCGGGCACTCCGGCGAGGTAGTTGCCGGGATCCCAGTCGTACGAACGCTTCACCTCGACCAGGCCGGCCCAGTCCTGCCCGAGCGGGGTGTCCTCGGTGTACTTCATGTCGAGGTAGATCCGGTCGGCGGGCGAGAGGATCAGCCCGGTCCCGTTCTGAGCGGCCTTCACGACCTGCGCCTTCTCCGCCGCGTCGGTGTCGTCCAGACCCCAGTACTGGGCGATCGCCCCCTTCGCCGGGTGCGCGCCGGTGATCTGGTGCCAGGCGATCACCGTCTTGCCGTACTCGGCGACGACCGGCTGCACCCGGTCCATGAACTTCACATAGTCCTCGTGGCTGGTGGAGTGCGCCTCGTCGCCGCCGATGTGGAGATAGCGGCCGGGCGTGATCGCGGCCAGCTCACGGATGACGTCGTCCACGAAGTCGTATGTGACGTCCTTGCCGACGCACAGGGAGCTGAAGCCGACGTCGGTGCCGGTGTACAGCGGGGGCGCCGTGCCGTTGCAGTTCAGGTCGGCGTACGAGGCGAGGGCCGCGTTGGTGTGGCCGGGCATGTCGATCTCGGGGACGACCTCCAGGTAGCGGGAGGCGGCGTACCGGACGATCTCCTGGTAGTCGGCCTTGGTGTAGTGGCCGCCCCGGCCGCCGCCCACCTCCGTCGAGCCGCCGTAGGTCGCGAGCCGCGGCCAGGAGTCGACGGCGATGCGCCAGCCCTGGTCGTCGCTGAGGTGCAGATGCAGTTCGTTGATCTTGTAGAGCGCCAACTCGTCGATGTAGCGCTTCACTTGGGCCACGGTGAAGAAGTGGCGGGAGACGTCGAGCATCGCGCCGCGGTAGGCGTAGCGCGGGCTGTCCTTGATCGTGCCGCCCGCCACCAGCCACGGCCCGGGCTGTACGGACTTCTTCTCCACCGCGGGCGGCAGCAACTGGCGCAGGGTCTGGACGCCGTGGAAGAGGCCGGCGGGCTCCGTGGCGGTGATGGTGATGCCGGCTTCCGAGCTGTCCAGGCGGTAGCCCTCCGCCCCCAGCCCGCCCTTCGGCTGCCTCTCCAACCGGAGTTGGATGCCGCCGCGGCCCGAGTGGACCAGGGGCAGCCGGTAGCCCGTCGACGGGCGCAGGATGTCCGCGAGGTACTCGCCGATCCGGCCCACCCGCGGGGAGTCGTCGACGCGGATGGCGGTGGCGCCGGTGATGCGGTACGGGGAGCCCCAGGGCTTGACCGATGCGGGTGCCGGGACCACCCGGTCGAGCGGGGTCGGGCTCACTTTCGTCGGCATGGTCGCTCCTACCGTGAAGGTGCCGGCCGCCGCCACGAGCAACAGCGACGCCAGAACGCGGTGCAGTCTCACATGCGCTCCCTCCGATTGGTAGAGACCACTCTCTCGCAGAACCGGTGAAACAATCCCCCCATGGCGGAAATCATCCAGAGGGACGGCACGTGGGTCTTCGACGGCGACGCCCTGCGACTGACCCCCGGGCGGGACAGAAACGTCAGCCTGCTCCGTCGGACCCTGGGTGAACTCGTCGTCCCGCTGGGCGCGTTGGCCGGGATCTCCTTCGAGCAGGGCAAGAAGACGGGGCGGCTGAGGCTGCGGCTGCGCGAGGGCGCCGACCCCCTGCTGCACGCCTCCGGCGGACGGCTCACCGAGCCCAACGACCCGTACCAGCTGCTCGTCGAGTCCGACCGCTACGGCGTCGCCGAGTACTTCACGGACGAGGTCCGAGGCGCCCTGCTGCTGGACAAGGTCCCGTCCGACCCGGCGGACGCATACCTGCTCCCCGGCCCGCCCGTGCCGCTCTCCGTCTCGGCCGGGGACGGCACCGCGAGCTTCGACGGCGAGCAGATCCGCCTGGAGTGGAACTGGAAGACGGAGGACGCCAAGGCCGCCGCCGGCACCCGCACCCTGGCCGTCACCGACGTCGTCGCCGTGGAGTGGCAGCCCGCGGTCGGCCTGGAGAACGGGCATCTGCGGTTCACCGTACGGGGCGCGGACACCAAGGCACCGCCCAAGTACGACCCCAACTCGGTGGAGCTGTGGGGCTTCAAGAAGGACCCTCTGATGGCGCTGGTCGCGGCGGCCGTGCAGGCGCGGCTGCCGCACCCCTCGGCGGCCCCCGTGGACGTACCGCCGAAACAGCTGGAGGAGCAGCCCCGGGACGACCACGACGCGCTGCTGCGGCGGCTGCGGGAACTGGGCGAGCTGCACCGCACGGGTGTCCTGACGGACGAGGAGTTCACGATGGCCAAACAGGCGGTCCTCAAGCGCCTGTAGCGCCGGCGAGGACCGCCTGTGACTCGTACGCCCTGCCTTCGGGGTGTACGCCCTACTTGGCCTTGCGCGCCACCGTGAAGTGGTCGATGCGGTCACCGGTCTCGGCGATGCCCGACACCTTCAGCTTGGCGTAGTGGCCCTTCGAGGCGGGCTCGACGTCCACGCGCAGGAAGGAGTAGTTGAGGTAGCGCACCCGGGACCAGGCGACGGTCTCGTTGACCTTGCCGTCCTTGGTGTTGATGAACGAGGCGACGGAGTCGACCTCGTGCTCGTGTCCCTCGTAGGAGTCCGGCGCGGTGAACGCGTACAGGCTGCGGCCCGCGGCGCCCGCCGTCACGTACACGACACCCTCGGTCTCGGGGTACGCGGTCTCGCCGATCGGCAGCTTCTTGGTGACCTGGTTGCCCTTGATCACGTCGGTGCGCTCGTACTGGTGGTTGTGGCCGTTGATGACCAGGTCCACCGTGTACTTCTCGAACAGCGGCACCCACTCCTGGCGCACGCCCCCCTCCGAGGCGTGCGCGGTGGAGGTGCAGTAGGCGCAGTGGTGGAAGAACACGACGATGAAGTCGATGTCCTTCGACGCCCGGAACTTCTTCAGCTGCGCCTCGAACCACTTGGTCTGGGTGCCGCCGGAGATGCCGAGGTTGGCGGGGATCTCGTACGACACGTCGTTCGGGTCGAGCGAGATGATCGCGGTGTTGCCGTGGACGAAGGAGTAGACGCCCGGCAGGTTCGCCTTGTCCGGCCCGTTGTCGGGGAGCGTGAAGCGGGCCTCCTCGCCGCCGTAGCCGTTGGGCGAGTACCAGGCCTCCATGTCGTGGTTGCCGTAACTCACCATCCACGGCACGGACTTGGCGACCGACTCGGTCTGGTACAGGAACTGGTCCCACACCCGTGAGTCGAAGCCGGTGTCGGCGGTCTTGCCGGCGCCGGCCGGGTCGGCGTAGGCGATGTCGCCGGCGTGCAGGTGGAAGGACGGGTTCTGGCCGAGGATCAGGCTGTCGTTGGCCAGGCCGTGGTAGCTGACGCCCTGGTCGCCGAAGGCCGTGAAGGTGAACGGCTTCTTGTGCCTGGGCGCGGTGGTGAAGGTGCCCAGGGTGCCGAGCAGGTGCGGCTCGGCCGGGTCGAAGCCCTGGTGACCGACACCGTAGTAGTACGTCTTCCCCGGGCGCAGATGGGTGAGCTTGGCGTGGAGGTAGTACTGCGTGTGGTCGCCGCTGGCGCCGACACCGGCCGGGGTGTAGAGGCTGCGGACCTCGGCCTCGATCTTGCGGGAGAGGTCCCAGGGGTGGGCGCCGATGCGGATGAAGGGCTTCTTCACCGCGACCGGCACCTGCCAGGAGACGGTCATCTCGGTGCTGGCGTCGCTGCCGTAGGCGAGGTGGCGGCCGAACGGGGCGACGAGCGAGCCGTCGACCGTCTCGGTGGCGGGGGCGGTCCGCTGCGTGGGGACGGCGGCCTGGGCCACCGCACCCGGCACGAACGCGCCACCGGCGACGGCGCCGATCGTCACGGCGCCGCCTCTCATCAGGTTGCGCCGCGAGAATCTCGCGCGCAGGTACTCGTGCTGCTCGGCCATGCTCATGCGCTCGGCCAGCTGCTCCGGTACTCCCATACGAGGTATGTCCATGGCGTCTGAAACTCGTCGACTTGAGCAACACGGCGCAAGACTCAGAATGGACAGTCGGCGAACAGAGGTTCACAAGAACCTCAACAGTCACCATGACAGCGACCTGCCCGATATCGGGCAGGATTCTTGCGAAACAGCCTTCGGTACCTCAGGATCTACCGGGTGCACGAGGAACTTGTCGATCACCTGACGCGGTCCACGCCCCTGAGCAGGGGCGAGGCTCTGCGGGTGATCCAGGACGTGCTCGCCTACTTCGACGAGACGACCGAGGAATACGTCCGTCGCCGCCACCGCGAGCTGCAGGCCCAGGGCCTGGTGAACGCGGAGATCTTCGAACGGATCGAGGCGGACCTGAAATACCGGGCGGTCGCGCCGCCGGAGCTTACGCTCAGGCAGTTGCGCCGCATCGTCTACGGCTAGGACTACGTATATATATGTGCGGAATCGTCGGATACATCGGGAAGCGTGATGTGGCCCCCCTCCTCCTGGAGGGCCTGCAGCGGCTCGAATACCGCGGCTACGACTCGGCCGGCATCGTGGTGACGTCCCCCAGGACGACCGGCCTGAAGCTGGTCAAGGCCAAGGGGCGGGTCCGCGACCTGGAGGCCAAGGTCCCGGCCCGGTTCAAGGGCACGACCGGCATCGCCCACACCCGCTGGGCCACCCACGGCGCCCCCTCCGACGTGAACGCACACCCGCACCTGGACGCCGAGGGCAAGGTCGCTGTCGTCCACAACGGCATCATCGACAACGCCTCCGACCTGCGCCGCAAGCTGGAGGCCGACGGCGTCGAGTTCCTCTCCGAGACGGACACCGAGGTCCTCGTCCACCTCATCGCCCGCTCCCAGGCCGAGACCCTGGAGGAGAAGGTCCGCGACACCCTCCGGGTCATCGAGGGCACGTACGGCATCGCGGTGATGCACGCCGACTTCCCGGACCGCATCGTGGTGGCCCGAAACGGCTCCCCGGTGGTCCTCGGCATCGGCGAGAAGGAGATGTTCGTCGCCTCGGACATCGCCGCCCTGGTCGCCCACACACGGCAGATAGTGACTCTCGGCGACGGCGAGATGGCCACCCTCAAGGCCGACGACTTCCGCACGTACACCACGGAGGGCACCCGCACCACGGCGGAGCCCACCACCGTGGAGTGGGAGGCCGCCTCGTACGACATGGGCGGCCACGACACCTACATGCACAAGGAGATCCACGAGCAGGCCGACGCCGTGGACCGCGTGCTGCGCGGCCGCATCGACGACCGGTTCTCCACCGTCCACCTCGGCGGCCTCAACCTGGACGCCCGCGAGGCCCGCCAGATCCGCCGGGTGAAGATCCTCGGCTGCGGCACCTCGTACCACGCGGGCATGATCGGCGCCCAGATGATCGAGGAGCTGGCCCGCATCCCCGCGGACGCCGAGCCGGCCTCCGAGTTCCGCTACCGCAACGCGGTCGTGGACCCCGACACCCTCTACGTCGCCGTCTCCCAGTCCGGTGAGACCTACGACGTGCTCGCGGCCGTCCAGGAGCTCAAGCGCAAGGGCGCCCGGGTCTTCGGCATCGTGAACGTGGTCGGCTCGGCGATCGCCCGCGAGGCGGACGCCGGCATCTACGTCCACGCGGGCCCCGAGGTCTGCGTGGTCTCGACGAAGTGCTTCACCAACACCACGGTCGCCTTCGCCCTGCTCGCCCTGCACCTTGGCCGCACCCGCGACCTCTCGGTCCGCGACGGCAAGCGGATCATCGAGGGCCTGCGCAAGCTCCCCGCCCAGATCACCGAGATCCTGGCGCAGGAGGAGGAGATCAAGAAGCTGGCCGAGCAGTACGCCGACGCCCGCTCGATGCTCTTCATCGGCCGCGTCCGGGGCTACCCGGTGGCCCGCGAGGCCTCCCTCAAGCTCAAGGAGGTCTCGTACATCCACGCCGAGGCCTACCCGGCCTCCGAGCTCAAGCACGGCCCCCTCGCCCTCATCGAGCCGGCCCTCCCCACGGTCGCGATCGTCCCCGACGACGACCTCCTGGAGAAGAACCGTGCCGCCATGGAGGAGATCAAGGCCCGCAGCGGCCGCATCCTCGCGGTGGCCCACCAGCACGAGGAGAAGGCCGACGAGACGATCGTCGTCCCGAAGAACGAGGACGAACTCGACCCCATCCTGATGGGCATCCCCCTCCAACTCCTCGCCTACCACACGGCCTTGGCCCTGGGCCGCGACATCGACAAGCCCAGGAACCTCGCAAAGTCGGTGACGGTCGAGTAGGAAGTCCCTGCGACGGCCGAAGCGGTAATTGAGTAACCCCTACGGCGAGCAACCACGTCCGCGAGAGCGGCGCCGGTTCAGGCGCAAAAAGGGGAACGGACCCCCACGTGCTGCCACCAGAGCACGGGGGGTCCGCCCCATTCGCCGGGGGCCGCCCAACCCCCGGCCTGCGCAGCTAGCCGGTAGCCGTCACGCCCCGACCGGCAGCACGCCGAGGAAGCACCGTCGGCCAGTGAGCCAGCGCCGCGGTGGCCGCATACCAGGCAACCGCCCCGGCCGCCACGGCGAACCAACCGCCCACCTTCGCGAGCGACCCGCTGGTCGCGAACTGCGCGATGGCGAGAAGCACCAGGGAGACGAAGAACAACCCGTACGTACCCTGCGTGAGTTGATCCCCACCCGCGAGGGTCAACGTCAGGGCCACGAGGGCGAACAGGGCCAGGAACAGCCCCGCCGCGTTGGCGGACATCGAGTTGCCGGCCGTCACGGCCCAGGTGAACCACAGCGCACCGAGCGCCGAGTACGCCGTCCCGTTGACGGAGTCACCGTCACGGAAGGCGAGGAGTCCGGCGACGAAGAGCGCAACGCCGCCTACGTAGTGGGCCAGTGAGACGGCGTCAGCGGCCGACACGCCATTGATCACGTGGGTGTATCCGAGTCCGAACGCCAACAGGGTGACACCCAGGGCGAGTCGGCCGACCACGGTAGTGGTTCCGCTTCCCGCGGAGACGTCGTTGTCCACGGCGGGCTCCCTTCATGCATGTGCAGTTGTGCGGTGACCGATATATGCCCTTCACAAAGGCACAAACACCTCTACGCGCGAGTAGGTTCGCGCGCCGCACAAGGGAATGAGTCCGTTCCCAGATCGCATCTCACCTGGGAGAACGTGGAGTTACGGAATGACAACGACGGGCCGCTTCGCCCGCTTGGCGAGCCGCCCCGCGACGGAGCCGAAAATCCGCCCCACGATGCCCTGTGTGGAGCCGACGACGATCGCGTCCGCCTCGTACTCCCGGCCCACCTCTTCGAGTTCGTGGCAGATGTCGCCGCCGCGCTCGACCAGGATCCAGGGCACCTCGGCCAGATAGTCCGCGCAGGCGAGCTCGAGCCCCAGCACCTCGGTGCGGTGGTCCGGAACGTCGACGAAGACCGGTGGCTCGCAGCCGGCCCACACCGTGGTGGGCAGCCGGTTGGCGACGTGCACGATGATCAGGCCCGATCCGGAACGATGAGCCATGCCGATCGCATAGGCGAGGGCACGCTCACTGGACGTGGAGCCGTCGAAGCCGACGACCACGCCGTGCTTGAAGGCTGGATCGCAGGAATGGCGTGGCTCTTCTGCCGCCTGGGGCTCGGCCGCCTTGGGGTCGGCGACGGGGCGCTTGCGGTCCGCGGGTTCGAAGAATTCGTGACCGGCCATGGCTGTCTCGGCGTTTTGATCCTTTATGGGAGGACCCGCGAGCGGATCTCGCTGACAAATGCAGCAGTGCGGCGGAGCTGTGTCCGGGAATCATCTTCCCAACCCCATACCCCCAAGGGTACGGCGGCACGCCTCCTTAGCCCAGATCCCGCCCACGGTGCGTGGGGGTTCCAGGGAGCATGCACGAGGGTGCGCCCGTAACGCAATGGTTGCTGCGCTGTACAGGCGGTTTGCACAGGGTTCACTTGTCCGGGGGCCGACGGCGGCCGCCTACAGTGACCGCCCGGTCGAACACGCGTTGAACACCGAGACCCAGGCCCCCAGGGAGTACGCATGTCCGGACCGCATCTGACCCCCGAGACTCCCCGCGCGACCGCCCCGCCCCAGGACACCGTGACCGATGTCGTCCGCTGGGCGGCGTTCAGCTGTGTCCTCGTCCCCGTGGTCCTTCTCTGGTACGGCACCTCGCTCGCCGGCGCCGCGGGCACGGCGTTCGGTCTCGCCGCCGTCACCGCGGTGTGCCGGCTGCTGCTGCGCCAGTCCGAACGGGTGGCGGCCCGCCCGCGGAGCGAGGATCACACCTCCCGTCGGGGCCGCCATCACAGGAGCGGCACGGGTGCTCACAGAGGCAGGCGTCACACTGGGGGAAGTACACCGGTCGGCTGACCGGTTTCCGCGCACGCGTCCGATGCTTTTCAGCCAACTTCCGGACCCCGGGCATCCCTTGCCCCGACCACCCCCCAACCCCCGTTCCACCTGCAGAGAAAGGGGCGCGGGGGCCCCGCGTACCCTACGTGGATTGGCCACTGCGACAAGGCGCACTTCCCTGCACGGCCCGCGAGTGCAACGCTTCGTGATCGAATGCTTCACGCCAAGTTGCCATGTCGACAATGTGCCGGTTGGCGAACTGGTCACACCGGCACCTTGCGACACAGTAGATTCGATCTTGACGTCTTACGGCGGGGGACTCGTGCAGGACCGAGGGGAAACGTGCAGGAGCGACACAACCGAGGAGCCGCGACCACCGAGGGGGGCTTAGCAGTATGAGCCACGACTCCACTGCCGCGCCGGAAGCCGCGGCCCGGAAGCTTTCCGGGCGACGCCGCAAGGAGATCGTCGCGGTGCTGCTGTTCAGCGGCGGCCCCATCTTCGAGAGTTCCATACCGCTGTCGGTGTTCGGGATCGACCGCCAGGACGCCGGCGTGCCGCGCTACCGACTGCTGGTGTGCGGCGGCGAGGAAGGCCCACTGCGGACCACGGGGGGCCTGGAACTCACCGCGCCACATGGCCTGGAGGCGATATCGCGTGCCGGCACGGTCGTCGTACCGGCCTGGCGCTCGATCACGTCTCCGCCGCCGGAGGAGGCGCTCGACGCACTGCGCCGGGCGCACGAGGAGGGCGCCCGCATAGTCGGGCTGTGCACCGGCGCCTTCGTGCTGGCGGCGGCGGGCCTGCTGGACGGCCGCCCCGCGACCACACACTGGATGTACGCACCGACGCTGGCCAAGCGCTACCCGTCGGTGCACGTCGATCCGAGAGAGCTCTTCGTCGACGACGGCGATGTGCTGACCTCCGCCGGTACGGCGGCCGGAATCGACCTCTGTCTCCACATCGTGCGGACGGACCACGGCAACGAGGCGGCGGGCGCACTGGCCCGGCGTCTGGTCGTGCCGCCGCGCCGGTCGGGCGGCCAGGAGCGCTACCTCGATCGATCTTTACCGGAGGAGATCGGCGCCGACCCGCTCGCGGAGGTCGTCGCCTGGGCGCTGGAGCACCTCCACGAGCAGTTCGACGTGGAGACCCTCGCCGCCCGCGCGTACATGAGCCGGCGCACCTTCGACCGCCGGTTCCGCTCGCTCACCGGCAGCGCCCCGCTGCAGTGGCTGATCACCCAGCGGGTGCTGCAGGCGCAGCGGCTGCTCGAGACGTCGGACTACTCGGTGGACGAGGTCGCGGGCCGCTGCGGCTTCCGCTCGCCGGTGGCCCTGCGCGGCCACTTCCGCCGTCAGCTGGGGTCGTCCCCGGCGGCCTACCGTGCCGCGTACCGCGCTCGCCGGCCGCAGGGCGACAAACCGGCCGACATGGAGGGCGCGGCCGGGGCGCCGGGGCCCACGCCCCTGCTGCATCCGGAGGGGCCGGTTCCGCTGCAGAGCCGGCGCGCTGCGGCGAGTGCCGTCGGATCGGGTGCGTCGCTTTCCGCCGCGGCGGCGGAGAACGGCCGCGAGGCGTATGTGACGAGCCGGGCGAGCCTGCCGGGGCAGCGCAGCGGTACGTGACGTCGAGGAGGGGGCGGGTGACCGAGGCCACCCGCCCCCTCCTCCCGTACCCCTGCCCTTCGAACACCAGAGGGGCCGATTTTGCGGGCGCCAGCCTTAGGGTGGTCGCATGAACGATCGCATGGTGTGGATCGACTGCGAGATGACCGGCCTCTCGCTGTCCGACGACGCTCTCATCGAGGTGGCAGCCCTCGTCACCGACTCCGAGCTGAACATCCTCGGCGAGGGTGTCGACATCGTCATCCGTCCGCCGTCCAAGGCACTGGAGACGATGCCGGAGGTGGTGCGCCAGATGCACACCGCGTCCGGGCTGCTGGACGAACTCGCCGGCGGCACGACGGTGGCCGACGCGGAGGAACAGGTCCTCGCCTACGTCCGCGAGCACGTCAAGGAACCCGGCAAGGCCCCGCTGTGCGGCAACTCGGTCGGCACCGACCGTGGCTTCCTGCTCCGCGACATGCCGACGCTCGAGGACTATCTCCACTACCGGATCGTCGACGTGTCGAGCGTCAAGGAGCTGGCCCGGCGCTGGTACCCGCGGGCCTACTTCAACAGCCCCGAGAAGAACGGCAACCACCGCGCGCTCGCCGACATCCGCGAGTCCATCGCGGAACTGCGCTACTACCGCGAGGCGATCTTCGTGCCGCAGCCCGGCCCCGACTCCGACACCGCCAGGTCGATCGCCGCGAAGCACGTCCTGCCTGCGGAGTAACGCCCCCGAGGGGGCGCGGCAAAAGGCGTGCGCGAGCACCCCTTCGGACCCTGTACACTTTTTCTCGGCCGGTCGGAAAACCACGAAGTAAACCGCCGGTCGTGGTGGGTGTAGCTCAGCTGGTAGAGCACCTGGTTGTGGTCCAGGATGTCGCGGGTTCGAGTCCCGTCACTCACCCTGAGTGATCAGCCGGTGACCCTGAGAAGGGTCACCGGCTGATTCATTTCCGGGGAGGCCGCGTGCGCATGTACGCCGACACCATCAGCACTCCGCGCCTCGACCTGCTGCCCCTCCGCGTCTCGCACGCCGACGAGATGGCCGCCGTCCTCTCCGACCCGGCACTCCACACCTTCATCGGCGGCAGCCCCTTGTCCCCCGCGGCCCTGCGCGTCCGCTACGAACGCCTCGTCGCCGGCTCCCCCGATCCCTCCGTCTCCTGGTGCAACTGGGTACTGCGGGAGAGGGAGGAATCACGGCTGGTGGGAACCGTCCAGGCAACGGTCACCGGGACGGTCGCGGAGATCGCCTGGGTCGTCGGCACTCCCTGGCAGGGGCGCGGGTTCGCCTCGGAGGCTGCGCGCGGACTGGTCGACCGGTTGCGCCGACAGCCCATACGTACGGTCCTCGCGCACATCCACCCCGAGCACATCGCCTCCGCGGCCGTGGCCCGGGCGGCCGGACTCCTCCCGACGGACGAGCAGCAGGACGGCGAGCAGCCGTGGCAACTCTCGCTACCCGGCTGACGTCGCCGCCCGCCACGCCGCCACCAACTCCCGCACCCCCGCGAACCGTTCGCCCGGCTCGACCCGCGTCCCCCGCTCCACCACCGCCAGCTGCGCCGCCGTACCGCCAGCCAGGGCCTGGCTGCGGCCCCCCGGCCAGGCCGGACGCCGTAAGACCGTGCCGTCGTCAGGAAGACGTGCGCGGTACCAGTTCCGTAGCCAGGACCACCTGGCGGCGTTCCAGGTCGCGGGAGACGGCCGGGCGGCGGTCGGCGATCTCGCTGAGGAGGAGGTCGATCATGCGGCGGCCCATCTCCTCGATGGGCTGGCGGACGCTGGTGAGGGGTGGGTCCATGTGGCGGGCGATGGCCGAGTCGTCGTAGCCGACCAGCGCCACGTCGTCGGGGATCCGGCGGCCCTCCTCACGCAGGACCTGGCGGGCGCCCGCCGCCATCACGTCGGAGCCCGCGAAGACCGCGTCCAGGTCGGGGCAGCGGCCGAGCAGCTTCGTCATCGCCCGGCGGCCGCCCTCCTCGGTGAAGTCGCCCGGTTCGATGAGGAGTTCGTCGACCTCCTGACCCGCGTCGCTCAGGGCGTCGCGGTAGCCGTCGACGCGGCGCTGTGCGCCGTAGACGTCGAGGCGGCCGGTGATGTGGGCTATCTTGCGGCGGCCCCGGGAGAGCAGGTGCTCCACCGCCGAGCGGCCGCCGCCGTAGTTGTCCGAGTCCACCGAGGTCAGGGTCTCGGCGGCCGACCGGGGGCCGCTGATCACGGCGGGGATCTCCAGCTGCGCGAGGAGATCGGGGAGCGGGTCGTCCGCGTGCACCGAGACCAGCAGGACACCGTCCACGCGGTGCGCGGCGAGGTACTGCGCGAGGCGGCGGCGCTCTCGGTCGCCGCCCGCGAAGATCAGCAGGAGCTGCATCTCCGTGTCGGACAGCTCGGCACCGACGCCCTTCAGCATGTCCGAGAAGTACGGCTCCGAGAAGAAGCGGGTCTCCGGCTCGGGGACGACCAGGGCGATCGCGTCCGTGCGGTTCGCCGCGAGGGCGCGAGCGGCCGTGTTGGGGACGTATCCGAGTTCGGCCACCGCCGCCTCGACCGCCGCGCGGGTCGCGTCGCTGACCCGGGGCGAGCCGTTGATCACGCGGGAGACCGTGCCGCGGCCCACGCCCGCGCGCGCGGCGACCTCTTCGAGGGTGGGGCGCCCACCGCTCCGGCTCCGCATTTGGCTCCGCCCTTTCCGCCGTTACTGCAGCTGGCCTGGAATCTAACAGTCCCGGGGCGTCCGTGGCCGTCTCCGGGTGCTCCAGCTCCCAGGCCCCACGGCCGACCGGAGAACCCGGCCGGTACCGGACTCCTTTCGTCCAGTTAACAGGCCGATAACTGAACACATCTCGCCACGTCGACTCCCTTGACACCCCCGCTCGAACCGGCGAACCTTCAACACATCACTTGTGGGAGCGCTCCCACAGTACCTGACACATACACATCCCGCACGTTCCCCGCCCGAGCCGCAGCGTGTAGAACGGGCCCAACAATGCAGTTGGCCGGGGGGTCGGCACGTCAGGCAACAGGAGGACGCAAATGGGCACGAGTACCCGACGGTCCCGCAGGCTGATGGCCCTCGCGGCCGTCGCCGCGCTGACCACGGGGCTGCTGGCCGGCTGCTCCAAGGACTCGGACAACAGCTCGTCGAACGACAGTGGCGGCAACAGCAAGGGCAAGACCACACTGACCATCGGCACCTTCGGTGTGTTCGGCTACAAGCAGGCCGGTCTCTACGACGAGTACATGAAGCTGCACCCGGACATCAGCATCAAGGAGAACGTCACCACCCGTACCGACGTGTACTGGCCGAAGGTCCTCACCCGGCTGCAGGCGGGCTCCGGCACCGACGACATCCAGGCGATCGAGGTCGGCAACATCACCGAGGCCGTGCAGACGCAGGGCAGCAAGTTCGTCGACCTCGGCAAGGACGTCGACAAGTCCCAGTGGCTCGGCTGGAAGAACGCCCAGGCCACCACTAAGGACGGCAAGATGATCGGGCTCGGCACCGACGTCGGCCCGATGGCGATCTGCTACCGCAAGGACCTCTTCAAGAAGGCCGGCCTGGAGACGGACCGCACCAAGCTCGCCGCGCAGTGGAAGGGCGACTGGGCCAAGTACGTCGACGTCGGCAAGCAGTACATGAAGAAGGCGCCCAGCGGCACCAAGTTCGTGGACTCGGCCTCCTCCGTCTACAACGCGGCCCTCGGCGGCGGGAACGAGCGCTACTACGACAAGGACGGCAACGTCGTCTGGGACAAGTCCGACGGCGTGAAGAAGGCCTGGGACGTCGCCATGTCCGTGGCGACCAGCAACATGTCGGCGAAGCTGAAGCAGTTCGACCCGACCTGGGACCAGGGCTACGCCAAGGGCACCTTCGCGACGGTGGCCTGCCCGGCCTGGATGATCGGCTACATCGAGCAGAAGTCCGGTGCCTCCGGCAAGGGCAACTGGGACGTGGCGGCGGCCCCGACCGCGTCCAACTGGGGCGGCTCCTTCCTCGGCGTGCCGACGGCGGGCAAGCACCAGAAGGAGGCCATCGCCCTGGCCAAGTGGCTGACCGCACCCGAGCAGCAGGCGAAGGTCTTCGCCAAGCAGGCCAGCTTCCCGTCGACCCCGTCGGCGTACGCGACTCTGAAGCCGGCCGCGGACACCACGGCCTACTTCTCGAACGCGCCGCTCACGCAGATCTTCGCCGACTCGGCGAAGACCATCCCGGTCCAGTACTTCGGTATCAAGGACCAGCCGATCAACACCGCGATCACCGACGTCGGCATCCTCCAGGTCGAGCAGAAGGGCAAGAGCCCGACGCAGGGCTGGGACGCGGCCAAGAACGAGGTCAAGGACGTGCTCGGCCAGTGACCAGCTCCAAGCAGGCTCTCGCGCATCCCGCGTCGAGCGCCGAGGCCGCGCCCGGCACCCCGCCGGGCGCGGCCCGGGGCGCTCACGGTCGCGGTACACCGCCGGGCCCCGACTCATGGCGCAGCCGGCTGTACCGCTGGGACATGAAGGCGTCCCCGTACGCGTTCATCGCCCCCTTCTTCATCATCTTCGGGGCCTTCGGGCTCGTTCCGCTCCTCTATACGGCCTGGTACTCGCTGCACAACGTGCAGCTGTCCGGTCTGGACCACCAGACCTGGGCGGGCCTGGACAACTACAAGCACCTGCTGTCCTCGGAGTTCTTCTGGAACGCCCTGGAGAACACGTTCACCATCGGCGTGATCTCCACGGTGCCGCAGTTGCTGATGGCGATCGGGATCGCGCATCTGCTCAACTACCGGCTGCGCGGCTCGACCCTGTGGCGGGTCGTGATGCTCACCCCGTACGCCACCTCGGTGGCGGCGGCGACGCTGGTCTTCACGCTGCTGTACTCGTGGGACGGCGGCATGGTCAACTGGCTGCTCCATTTCGTGGGTGTCCACCCGATCAACTGGCGCGAGTCCGACTGGGGCGGGCAGTTCGCCGTCTCCACGATCGTGATCTGGCGGTGGACGGGCTACAACGCGCTGATCTACCTCGCGGCGATGCAGGCGATCCCCTCCGACCTGTACGAGTCGGCGGCGATCGACGGCGCGGGCCGCTGGCAGCAGTTCCGCCATGTGACGATCCCGATGCTGCGGCCGACGATCCTGTTCACGGTGGTCGTCTCCACCATCGGCGCGACGCAGCTGTTCGGTGAGCCGCTCCTGTTCGGCGGGGTCAGCGGCTCGAAGGGCGGTTCCGCGCACCAGTACCAGACGCTCGGCCTGTACATGTACGACCAGGGCTGGGGCATCGGCAACCTCGGCAAGGCCTCCGCGATCGCCTGGACGATGTTCCTGATCCTGCTGATCGTCGCCGCGATCAACCTGCTGATCACCCGACGGTTGAGGAAGTCCCATGACGACCGATGAACTGACCCTTCCTCAGGCACGGCTGAAGGGCGGGCCCGGTCCGCGCCGCCGCCGGGTGATCGGCGCCGGCAAGCAGATGCACGCGGGTCCGGTCACCTATGTCGTCCTGACGGTCTTCGCACTGATCTCGCTGGCCCCGCTGGTCTGGACGGCCATCGCGGCCTCGCGCAACAACGAGCGGCTCGCGCAGTCACCGCCTCCGCTGTGGTTCGGCGCGAACCTGTTCAAGAACCTGCAGGCCGCCTGGGACCAGGCCGGGCTCGGCACCGCGATGGTCAATTCCACGATCGTCGCCGGGACCATCACCATCGGTACGGTCCTGTTCTCCACGCTCGCCGGGTTCGCCTTCGCCAAATTGCGGTTCAGGTTCTCGAGCACTCTGCTCCTGCTGACCATCGGCACGATGATGATTCCGCCGCAGCTGGCCGTCGTGCCCCTGTATCTGTGGATGGCGGACCTGGGCTGGTCCAACCAGCTGCAGACCGTCATCCTGCCCACCCTGGTCAGCGCCTTCGGCACGTTCTTCATGCGGCAGTACCTGGTGCAGGCGCTGCCCACCGAGCTGATCGAGGCGGCCCGGGTGGACGGGGCGAGCAGCCTGAGAGTCGTCTGGCACGTGGTCTTCCCCGCGGCCCGCCCCGCGATGGCCGTGCTCGGCCTGCTGACCTTCGTGTTCGCCTGGAACGACTTCCTGTGGCCGATCATCGCCCTCAACCAGCAGAACCCGACCGTGCAGGTCGCCCTCAACTCGCTCGGCACCGGTTATGTCCCCGACCAGGCGGTGATCATGGCGGGCGCGCTGCTGGGCACGCTGCCGCTGCTGATCGCGTTCATCCTGTTCGGCAAGCAGATCGTGGGTGGCATCATGCAGGGTGCGATCAAGGGCTGACGGTTCGTCATCCCGGTTCCGTTCCGGTTCCGGCGCAGTCGTTGTACGTCCCCTCGGGGCCGGGTCAGCGCCGCCTCGGCCCCTCCTCCCCCACCCCCTCCAACTCTTCGGTCCCGACGACCACTTATGGGAGCGCTTCCATGCCTGAGTCCGCACAGCCGGCGACCCCGGTGACCTTTCCCCCCGCCTTCCTCTGGGGTGCCGCGACCTCCGCGTACCAGATCGAGGGGGCGGTGCGGGAAGGCGGTCGTACGCCCTCGATCTGGGACACCTTCAGTCATACTCCGGGCAGGACCGCCGGCGGCGAGCACGGTGACATCGCTGTCGACCACTACCACCGGTACCGCGAAGACGTGGCACTCATGGCCGAGCTGGGCCTGTCCGCGTACCGCTTCTCGATCTCCTGGTCGCGGGTGCAGCCCACGGGCCGGGGGCCTGCGGTGCAGGTCGGCCTGGACTTCTACCGGCGGCTGGTCGACGAGCTGCTCGAGCACGGCATCAAGCCGGCCGTCACCCTCTACCACTGGGACCTGCCGCAGGAACTGGAGGACGCGGGCGGCTGGCCGGAGCGGGACACGGCGCTCAGGTTCGCCGAGTACGCCCAGATCGTGGGCGAGGCGCTGGGCGACCGGGTGGAGCAGTGGATCACCCTGAACGAGCCGTGGTGCAGTGCGTTCCTGGGCTACGGCTCCGGGGTGCACGCGCCGGGCCGGACGGACCCGGAGGCGTCGCTGAGGGCCGCTCACCACCTGAACCTGGCGCACGGGCTCGGCGCCTCGGCCCTGCGCTCCGTGATGCCGGCCCGCAACTCGGTCGCGCTCAGCCTCAACTCCTCGGTGGTCAGGCCCCTTTCCCCGCAGGACCCGGCGGATCTGGCGGCGGTGCGGAAGATCGACGACCTGGCCAACGGCGTCTTCCACGGCCCGATCCTGCACGGCGCGTACCCGGAGTCGCTGTTCACAGCGACCGGACCGATCACCGACTGGTCGTACGTCCTCGACGGCGACCTGCAGGCGATCAACCAGCCGCTGGACGCGCTGGGCCTCAACTACTACACGCCCACGCTGGTCTCGGCGACCGACGCGGACACGAGCGCCCCGCGCGCCGACGGCCACGGCGCCAGCGACCACTCCCCGTGGCCGGGCGCGGACGACGTCGCCTTCCACCAGACGCCCGGCGAGCGCACCGAGATGGGCTGGACGATCGACCCGACGGGCCTGCACGAGCTGATCATGCGGTACACCCGCGAGGCCCCTGGCCTGCCGCTGTACATCACCGAGAACGGCGCCGCCTACGACGACAAGCCCGACCCCGACGGCCGCGTCCACGACCCCGAGCGCATCGCGTACCTGGAGAAGCACCTCGCGGCGGTACGCCGGGCGATCACCGACGGCGCGGACGTGCGCGGCTACTACCTGTGGTCCCTGATGGACAACTTCGAGTGGGCGTACGGCTACGAGAAGCGTTTCGGGGCGGTGTACGTCGACTACGCCACGCTTGCCCGTACGCCGAAGTCGAGCGCCCTCTGGTACGGGCAGGCGGCTCGGACGGGGACGCTGCCTCCCGTGGCGGCGGACTGACCGGGGCGGGAGGCCACAGCGGGAGACGCCGCGCCCCGGCCGGGTGGGGGGAAGTCCGGCCGGGGCGCGTCAACCCCCGTTGTGCGATGGTCAGTTGAAGGCGCCGAACGCCTTCGAGAACGCGAACTTGTCCTGGGTGATCGAGCTGCAGGTGGCGTCGGCGGCGGGCTTGGTGCCGCCGGCGCACTGCTGGTCGCGGGTCGCCGACCACATCGAGAGGCCGCCGAGGCCCTTGGACTTGGCGAAGGCCGTCAGCTGAGTGGCGTCGTCGACCTTGAAGATCTCCGACGAGACGTCGTTGACGCCGATCATGGGGGTGACGGCGACCGTCTTCCAGGCGGCGGCGTCGGAGAGCCCCAGCACGCTCTTGACCTGCGCCTGCGTGGCGGTGGCCGCCTGCTCGGCGTAGGTGCCCATGTCGCCGCTGTAGGAGGCGCCGTAGTCCATGGCCATGATGTTGACGGTGTTGATCCTCGCGCCGTTGGACTTGGCGTTGGAGAGCAGGTTCACGCCGTCCTGGGTGAGGCCCTCGGGCATGACCGGGAGGGTGAAGGAGACGTCCAGGTCGGGGTGGGCCGCCTGGAGCTTGGCTATCGCCTTCGCGCGGTTCGTGTTTGCCGTGGCGTTCGGAAGCGCACCGCCCTCGACGTCGAAGTCGACCTTGGTCAGCTTGAACTGGTCCACGACCTTGCCGTACGCCGCCGCCAGCGCGTCCGCCGAGGAGCACGTCGTCGCCAGTTCGGAACCGGAGGCGCCACCGAAGGAGACACGGACGTCGCCGCCCTTGGCGCGCAGTGCGCCGATCTGGGAGCCGACCCCGTCGCTGCCGAGGTCGGTGACGCCGCCCCACTTGGGTGTGCAGCCGCCGCCGTCGGTGACGAAGGCGAGGTTGTAGTTCTTCACGCCGGTCGCGTCGGCGCTCGCGAGGAGGTCGAAGGCGGGGTAGAGGGAGGTGTCGACGTAGGGGGCGAAGCCGGCGCTCGCCGTGGTGCCGGTTCCGGAGCTCTGGGTCGGGGTGGGGGTGGCCGTGGGGGGCGCCGTCTTGGTGGGAGTGGGCGTGGGGGTGGGGGTCGGGGACTGGGTCGGGCGACCGCTCGGCTCGGGCGTCGGGCCGTCGTCCGCGGAGCACTTGGCGCCGTCGACGAGACAACTGCTCGGGTCTCCGGTGCCGTTGACGACGAAGCCGACGGTGACGGACTTGCCGGGTGCGAGGCCGTCGGTGTCCCACTTGGCCGGTGTCACGGTCACGTGCTGCCCGCTCACACTGGACTCGGCGTTCCACAGCGAGCTCAGCCTGGCGCCGGACGGCAGGTCGAACTCCAGCTTCCAGCTCTTCTCCGTCTGACCGGTGTTGTTCGTGACGACGTACTGGGCGGTGTAGCCGGTCGACCAGTCACTGGTCTTGGTGTACGCGGCGGCCACGCCGGCCGCCTGCGCGGTACCGGTGAGCAGGAGCGCGCCGCCACCGATCACGGCCGCGGCGACCGCTCCGCCGATCGCCTTGTTCCTGCCACTGATCCTGCGCCGGTGCGTGCTCATGCGCGTGCCTGCCTTCATGGTTCGGGGGTCGGGTGCGGCAGCACGCTAGCGAGCCGGAATCGGGCAAAGTGCCTGATCCGGGCGGGGGTTGAGGATCTTAGGGTGCGCTTAAGGAAGGGATCGGGGACGGTTAAAGGTAGAGACCAATTCCTGGACGAGTTTCTTCTGTCTGCGGCGCCGTACGGAGCGGTGGCCCCGTCCGGGCGTCCGCTCCCGCCCGTCCAGCTGGATCCAGATGCGCACCTCGGTCCCGCCGAGGACCGAGGACCCGATCCGCACGTCACCGCCGGTCGACTCGGCGAGCCGGCGCACGATGTCCAGGCCGAGTCCGGTGGATCCGTCGCTGCCGGAGCCCCGCCCGCGCGCCATGGCGGCCTCGGGGTCCTGGATCCCGGGACCGGCGTCGGAGACAAGTACGATCACGGCGTCCTCGCCGTTGTGCAGGTCGACCGCGAAGGCCGTGCCCTCGGCGGTGTGCCGGAAGACATTGCCGAGCAGGGCGTCCAGCGCGGCCGCGAGGTCCGCCCGGGCCACCGGTATGCGCACCGGACGGTCGGCGCCGGCCATCCGCCACTTGCGGCCCTCGTCCTCGGCGAGCGCCGACCAGAACGCCATCCGTTCACGGACCACCTCGGCCGCGTCGCATCCGGCGCCGGGCCCGGCGGCCGCGGTCTGCGGCTTGGCGTCCCGGGCGGTGCGGATGATGGTGTCGACCTCCCGCTCCAGCTGGGCGACGGCGGCCCGGGTCTGCTCGGCGGCCGGTCCGTCGCCGAGCGAGGCCGCATTCAGCCGCAGCACGGTCAGCGGGGTGCGCAGCCGGTGGGACAGATCCGCCGCCAACTCGCGCTCGTTCGCCAGGAGTTGTACGACCTGGTCGGCCATGGAGTTGAACGCGACTGCCGCCAGCCGCAGTTCGGTCGGCCCTTCCTCCGGCACCCTCGCCCCCAGCTTCCCCTCCCCCAGCTCGTGCGCGCCCTCGACCAGCTTCTGCGCGGGCTGCACCATCCGTACGCCCAGCCGGTCGGCGACCGCGACGGATCCGACGATCAGGGCGATCCCGACACCCGCGAGCACCGCCCATGCCGTACCGACGCCGTTGCTGACCTCGGACTCGGGGACGTACACCTCGACGACGGCTATCGCGCCGGTGCTCAGCGCGACCGGCTGGAGGAGTGTGGAGCCGCCGGAGACCGCGGTGGTGGAGGCGCGGCCCAGTTTGCGGACGGTCGCGATGTCCTCGTCGGCGGCGCGCTGCCGCCCGATGTCGAGGGCGGACTGTCCGGCGGCCGCCGGTATGTGCACGGCCATCCCTGAGTCCGAGCCGGCGGAGGCGACGACGCGCTCCAACTGGTCGCGTTCGGTGGTGATGGACAGTGCCGGGGCGACCGCGGCGGCCTGCCGCTCGGCGTTGGAGAACGCGCGGTCCCGGGCCATCTCCTTGATGACGAGCCCGAGCGGCACCGCGAAGGCGACCACGACCATGGCGGTGACCGCCAGACAGACCTTGACCAGTGCCCATCTCATCGCGGCGGCTCCCCACCCGGCGGCTCCAGCTTCACTCCGACGCCCCGGAGCGTGTGCAGATAGCGGGGCCGCGCCGCCGTCTCGCCCAGCTTCCGCCGCAGCCAGGACAGATGGACGTCGATGGTCTGGTCGTCGCCGTACGACTGCTGCCACACCTCGGCGAGGAGTTCCTTGCGGGGCACGACGACACCCGGCCGGCCGGCCAGGAAGGCGAGCAGGTCGAACTCGCGGCGGGTGAGGTCGAGCCGCACACCGTCCAGTTCGGCCTGGCGGCGCAGCGGGTCGACGGTGAGGCCGCCGACCCGCAGGACCGTGGAGGGCGCGGCGTCCGAAGGGGAGGACCGGGACCGTCGTAGGACCGCGGACATCCGCGCGGACAGGTGCTCGACGGAGAACGGCTTGGTCAGGTAGTCGTCGGCGCCCGCGTTGAGCAGCCGGACGATCTCCGTCTCGTCGTCCCGCGCCGTGGCGATGATCACAGGCACGTCGGTGATGCCGCGCAGCATCTTCAGGGCCTCGGACCCGTCCAGGTCGGGCAGTCCCAGGTCCAGAATCACCACGTCGAAACGGAAATGGGCGACCTCGCGCAGCGCCTCCAGCGCCGTCCCGACACTGCGCACGGTGTGCGCGGCATCGGTCAGGTGCCTGATCAGCGCCGAGCGTACGAACTGGTCGTCCTCGACCACGAGCACACTTGCCATGCGCGGCACCGTACGCCATGCGGAAGAGGCGTATCCGGGCCTGTGGACAACTCTTCGGTTGTGGACAACGGACGGGACACCCGTGGGACGCGTGAGGCAGTATGGCCCGCGATGCGCAGAGGACTCGTACACGTACTGGCTTGGTCGCTCGCCACGGGCGCGGCGGTCACGCTGTCGTGGTGGGGTGTCCACACGGTGATGGCGGGCACGGCGTACGACCCGCCGCGCGCCCTGCCGATCACGGCGGCGGAGGCGACCACGCAGGAGTCGAAGCCGCTGGCGTCGTCGACGAGGCGGCCGTCGCCGTCCCCGTCGAAGGGCGCGTCGAGCAAGCCCTCCCCTACGCCCACGCCGTCGACGACACCGACATCGAGCCCCAGCCCGACCCCCACCGCGTCCGGCCAGGTCAAGAGCTACGACACCGACGGCGGGCGGGTGGTCTTCGACCTCGGCAGGAGCGCGGCGACGCTCGTCATGGCCACCCCGGACACCGGCTGGTCGATGCAGACGTGGAAGACGGCGACCTGGATCCGGGTGGAGTTCACCTCGGGCACCGACAAGGTCTCGGTGATCTGCACCTGGCACGACGGGCCGCCGCATGTGGAGATCGGGAACTACTAGTCACCCCTACGGTCAGCGGAACACCGAGGGCGGCGGCGCCGGAGACGCCACCGCCGCCTCGTCCGTCACCGCGGTCGCGCCGCCGGTGAAGTCGAGGAGCGCGCGGCCGTGTTCGACGCGGCCGGGATGCGGGTCGGAGGCGGCCCTGCGGGTCAGTTCCGCGATCGGCAGCGGGGCGTCCGAGGCGACCAGGACCGCGTTGCCGAAGCGCTTGCCGCGCAGCACGGTCGGGTCGGCGACCAGCGCGAGTTCGGGGAAACGGGCGGCCGCGGTGGCGATCTGGCCGCGGAGGTGGGCGAGCGGCGGCCCGTCCGCGACATTGGCGGCGTAGCAGCCGCCCGGCTTCAGGACCCGGCGGACGTCGTCGAGGAACTCGGTCGAGGTGAGGTGGGCCGGGGTGCGGGCGCCGCTGAACACATCGGCGATGACGAGGTCGGCCCAGCCGTCGGGCACCTTGGCGAGCCCTTCGCGGGCGTCGACCGAACGCACCCTGATCCGGGCGTTCGGATCCAACGGCAGCTCACGGCGGACCAGTTGGACGAGCGCGGCGTCCCGCTCGACGGCCTGCTGGGTGGAGCGGGGGCGGGTGGCGGCGACATAGCGGGCGAGGGTGAGGGCTCCGCCGCCGAGGTGCACGGCGTGCACGGGCTTCCCGGCCGGTGCGACGAGGTCGATGACATGCCCGAGCCGGCGCTGGTACTCGAAGGAGAGGTAGGAGGGGTCGTCGAGATCGACGTGCGACTGCGGCGCCCCGTCGATCAGCAGTGTCCAGGCCCGCACCCGGTCCCGGTCGGGCATCAGCTCGGCGAGCCCGCCGTCGACGGCCTGGACGACCGCTTCGGCGGCGCCGCCCGCGCGCCGGGGGTTCCTGGACTTTCCCATTGCGCCATTATCGGCGGCGCCGGGCGGCCACGCCTGTGCGGGGTGGCACGAGCGACCAGGTCAGCGGCAGTTGTCCGCGGCCTCGATGATCCGTGCCGCCTCGCCCAGGGCGGCGCGCAGGACCGCCGGGTCGGTCGCGAGGTCGGCCTCGCCGGGCGGGAGCAGCCAGTCCGAGCCCGCCACGGGCGGCTCGGGGTTCAGTCTCGATCCGCGTCCGTCGGTCTCCGTACAGGTGCTGCCCGGGACGTCCCAGGCGGCGGCCGTGCCGGGTGGCACCACGAAGCCCAGGGTGTTGCAGTCGTCGTCGTGCAGGACGGGGCCGACCGCGTCGCCCGCGCCGCGCCGCAGGATGTCGACGGCCTCAAGGCCCTGCCGGGTGGGCACGGTGACGAGGTCGCACGCACCGTCGGGAAGGGGCGGCTCGCCGCGCCCCGGAGCGTGCGCCACGGTCGCGGGCGGCGTACGAGGAACGACGCTCTGTCTGATCTCCATCCCGGCCTCCACCACGGAACCCCTCCTTGAACGAAGCGGGTCGGGAGTCGGGCGGCTCCCGGTCCGCAGGACTCAACGCGGCACAGGCGTCAACGGCTACGGCGGAAGTCAGCCACAAAGGATGGCAGTTCATGGCAGATCCCGTATGAGATATCCGGTTTGTAGCCAAACACAGCGTGAGCAGTCCGCCACAGCAGGTACGTTCTTCCCCGCTGGAGACAGGGCTCTTCACGGACAACCCACCCTGAATCCGGCATGGTTCGACGGTTCGCACGAGAGGACCCGGCCATGGCGTCGTCACAGCTGACCTCGTCCCAGCCCACGCCCCCCAGGCCACCGCGGCCGAACCTCGTCTTCCGGCAGTTGCGCGGACAGCGCTCTCCGGCCGAGTTCGCCGCCGCGGTGCGCCGGGCCGCGCGCGAGATCGGGGAGCGGGTCAGCTGCGACGCGCGCTACATCGGCCGGGTCGAGGCGGGCGAGATCCGCTGCCCCAACTACGCATACGAACGGGTGTTCCTGCATATGTTCCCCGGCCGCACCCTCACCGACCTGGGCTTCGCGCCCCGCTCGTCCGTACGCGGACGCCGGGCGCACACCACCGGTGAGACACCGGGGGCGTACGAGCCGTATGAGAGGCAGGACAACCCGGACCCGCAGGTCCCTCACCACCCGCAAGTCCCCTACGACCCGCATGGACATCACCACGAGAGCCATGCGCTTCACGAGAACTACGAGGAGAGCGACGTGCTGCGTCGCGCATTCATGACCGGCGGTGGCGCCACGGTGGCCGCCGCCTCGCTGGGCCCGATCGGGCTCGCCTTCGACGCCGCGGCAGCGGGACGTCCCGTCCGCCGCCCCGGCGCGAACGACGCGTACGCGCTCGAAGAGGCCGTACGCAGAATCCGGCTGCTCGACGACCGGCACGGCGCGGACGGGCTCTACCGGCGTGCATCGGCTCCGTTGCGCGCCGCCTACGCGCTGCTGGACGCCGGGGCGACCCGGCAGACGACCGCCGACCGTCTCCACTCGGGCGCCGGTGAACTCGCCATCTCCGTGGGCTGGCTGGCGCACGACTCGGGGCGGTTCGACGATGCCCGTTCGCACTATGCGGAGGCGCTCGCGACCGCCCGGATGACCGGCGACGACGCCCTGGAGGCGCACGCCTTCTGCAACACGGCGTTCCTCGCGCGCGACGCCGGACGCCCGCGCGAGGCGGTCCGGGCCGCGCAGGCCGCACAACGCGTCGCGCGCCCCCTGGGCTCCGCCCGGCTGATGTCGCTGCTCGCGCTGCGCGAGGCGGGCGGCTGGGCGGGACTCGCCGACCGCACCGCCTGCGAACAGGCGCTCGTCCGCGCGCAGACCCTCTTCGAGCGAGGCCCCTCGGACGCCGACCCCGAGTGGATGAGCTTCTACGGCGAGGCCGAGCTGGAGGGCCTGGAGGCGCAGTGCTGGTCGACGCTGGGCGACTGGCCGCGCGCCGCACGCCACGCGCGCCGCGCGGCCCGGCTCCAGGACCCGCACTTCACCCGCAACATCGCCCTGTACACGGCGGAACTGGCGGACGACCTGGCCAGAGGCGGCCGCCCGGACGAGGCGGCAACGGCCGGAATGCAGGTACTGGACCTCCTGGACCAGGTCCAGTCCTCCCGGGTCCAGACGATGCTGGCAGGAACGGCCAGGGTGCTGCTTCCCCACCGCCGGGCGTCGGGCGTG
The DNA here is from genome assembly GCF_042893475.1 of Streptomyces sp. NPDC001604. Classification (NCBI taxonomy): domain Bacteria; kingdom Bacillati; phylum Actinomycetota; class Actinomycetes; order Kitasatosporales; family Streptomycetaceae; genus Streptomyces; species Streptomyces sp. NPDC001604. The sequence goes on from NZ_JBIAUY010000001.1 coordinate 885,220, forward strand.
TCAACCTTCCTGGACCGCCACGCCAACCAGCCCCGAACCCCGTAGCCGTAGCTGCGGGCAATCGTGCCGCCAAGGGCGGCACCCGTCCCAAAGAGAGCGACACCCCCGCCCGCCGGCGACGCCCCCGGGCACAGCTCACACCCCGGCCAAGTGCCCCAGGTCGTTCCAGCTCTCAATGGCAGGCTCGCCATAAGCCCACCCCAGCACCGACAACGACGTCGGGTTCAACCGAATCCGCGCGGCAAAGTCCAACGGCAGCCCCAACCACCGAGCCCCGATCGACCGCAGGATGTGCCCGTGGGCGAACACCAGCACATCCCGGTCCTCAGCCCGCGCCCAGGCCACCACTTCATCCGCCCGCGAGGCCACCTCGGCCGTCGACTCACCCCCGGGCACCCCGTCCCGCCAGATCAGCCAACCCGGCCGCACAGCCTGAATCTCCTCGGGCGTCATCCCCTCGTACGCCCCGTAGTCCCACTCCATCAACGTGTCCCACACGACCGCCCGCTCCCCGAACCCGGCAAGCTCGCACGTCTCACGCGCGCGTGCCAGCGGACTGGTGCGCACGGCAACCCCGGGAAGCCCCTCGAACGGCGTCCGGTGCAGCCGCTCGCCGAGCAGCTTGGCGCCGCGCCGGCCCTCCTCCAGGAGCGGCACGTCGGTCCTGCCGGTGTGCTTGCCGGACAGCGACCACGCGGTCTGTCCGTGCCGGGCCAGCAGAATGCGCGGTGCCATGAGCTGAAAAGCCTTCCGGGAGAAATCACAGGCGGAACCAGTCCATCATCGCGCACCCTTGGGGCGGGCAACCCGGCGGGCGATCTCTGCGTCTTTGAGGGCCGGGGCGCCCGAAGCGGGTGCGCACGTACGCCGTAAAGTGGCACGACCGGCCCGCCGGGCGCCGCGCGAGAACGAAGGGGGAGGCGATCGGATGCCGAGGACCGAGACGACACCGGGCATCGAGGCAGCGACCCCGCAGACCCGCCTGCGCTGGTGGACCGAGCTCCCGCTGATCCTGCTGGTGTACGCCTGCTACTCGGCCGGCCGCCTCCTCGCCCGCGGTGACACCTCGGGCGCCGTCGACCACGGCGTGGCGATCCTGCACATCGAGAAGTTCCTGCACCTCAACGCCGAGCACCCGCTCAACCGGCTCTTCACCCGCGAGGCGTGGCTCGGCGTCCCGGCGGACTTCTGGTACGCGTCGCTGCACTACCTGGTCACACCGGCGATCCTGGTCTGGCTGTTCAGATCACGCACCGTGCACTACCGCGCGGCCCGCACCTGGCTGATGACGTCCACCTTCTTCGGGCTGATCGGCTTCACCCTGCTGCCGACCTGCCCGCCGCGCCTGCTCTCCGCGGGCCACGGCTTCGTCGACACGATGGCCCAGTACAGCTCGTACGGCTGGTGGGGCGGCGAGGCCAGCGCCCCGCGCGGCCTCGGGGGGATGACCAACCAGTACGCGGCCATGCCGAGCCTGCACGTGGGCTGGGCCCTGTGGTGCGGGGTCATGCTGTGGCGGTACGGCAGGACGCGTACGACGAAGGTCGCCGCCGTCGCCTACCCATTGCTCACCACGATCGTGGTCATGGGCACCGCGAACCACTACTTCCTCGACGCGGTCGCGGGTGCGGCCGTGATGGGCGTCGGGCTGCTCCTGACGCCGTACGTCATGCGGGGCGCGGACGGGATCAAGGAGCGGCTGTCCTTCGGCGCAGGGGGCGCTCAGGTCGCAGGTTCCTCAATTGTCAGTGCCGGATGCCAGACTTCCGCGGGTGAGCGAATTCCACGGCAGCGCGAGTCCCGGACCGGATCCGGAGCCGAGCCGGGTGCCTCTCCCACGGACGCGGGGGAAGGCGCTCCGGCAGCGGCTCGCTGAGCTGCGCGGTCCCGACGTACCGGCCAAGGCGCTGGACGCGCGCGCCCTGGCCGCCCTCGCCGCCAACCCCGGGTGCAGACGGCGCGCGATCCTGGACGGCGCCGGGGTGAACAAGGCGGCGGTGGCGAGCGCGCTGGGTTCCCCTTCGGTCTTCGGGCAGTCGCAGTTCGCGTTCACGCGGGGCAACGCGTTCGAGGCGAAGGTCAAGGCGGACGGCGGCGCGGAGCTGCTCAGGCTGGTGCACGAGAAGCTGGACCGGCGCGCGGAGCCACCCGCCGAGGCGCGGGTGCCGGACCTCTCCGCGACCGGGCCCGAGGGCCGCGCGGCCCGTACGGCGCTGGCGCTGCGCGAGGCCACCGCGGCCGCCGGCGGCTGGACGCTCCTCGACCACCCGATGCTCGCGCTCGACGTGGCGGGCTCCCCCGCGTTCCTGGAGCCGGACGCCGTGGTGGTGCACCCCGACGGCAGCTGGACGGTCGTGGAGATCAAGTCCTTCCCGATGCTGGACGGCAGCGCGGACCCGGCGAAGGTGGGCGCGGCGGCACGCCAGGCGGCGGTGTACGTGCTGGCTCTGGAGGAGGTCGCCGCCCGCCTCGACCCCGCCCCCGAGGTACGGCACCGGATCCTCCTCGTCTGCCCCAAGGACTTCTCCAACCTCCCCACCGCCTCGGCCGTCGACGTGCGCAAGCAGCGCGCGGTCACCGGCCGCCAGCTGGCCCGTCTCACCCGTATCGAGGACATCGCCGACACGCTCCCCGAGGGCACCTGCTTCTCCCCTCAGCTGCCCGCCGCCGAGCTGGCCTCGGCCGTGGAGTCGGTCCCGGCGACGTACGCACCCGAGTGCCTGTCCGCCTGCGAGCTGGCCTTCCACTGCCGCGACCGCTCCCGCGCGGCCGGCGCGGTGACCTCCCTGGGCCGCTCCGTCCGCGCCGAACTGGGCGGCCTGACGACGGTCGAGGAGGTCCTGTCGGCGGCCCGGGGAGAAACCGGAGACCCGGAGGATCCAGCGGTGACGGCCCTACGGAGAGCGTCCCGGCTGCGCGCCGAGGCGCTGCAGAACTGCGGCCCGCAGGCCCCGGCGAATGCCACGACGGGGGGTGCCCGGTCTTGACGGCGTTCCCGCCTCCGGCCGCTTCGGCGCCGACCCGCCACGCCCGGGGCCCGCTCGACCTGGTCCCGGCCCCCTGTTCGGAGGAGCCTCCGTGTCGCTGATCACGACGCTCGCCCGGCTGGAAGCCTGTCGCACCGGCCGCGCACAGCCCGCCGCCACCGTCCGGCACCGGCATCTGTCCGAGCGGCCCCTCGTCTTCGTGCCGCTCACCACCGCGGGCGAGGCCGGCGCCCCGCTCGGCGCGCTCGTCGGCACCGACCGGGACGCGCCGCGCCTGCTGGCCGTACCGCAGCCGCGCGACCGCGACCTCAGGTTCGCGTTCCTGGCCGAGCTGGCCGACGTCGTCCTTCCGTATCTCGACGCGTACGCGCAGGACATGGAGGCCGCCGAGCGCAACGAGACCGATCCGGAGACCGGCAAGCGGGTCAAGGTCGAGGTCGAGCTGTGCGCGGACGCCCCGCAGCTGATCGTGCCGAGCCGCGCGGGCGTCGACCTCGTACGGCTGCTCGGCCGCTCCACGCGCTTCAGGCGTACGGCGGAACAGGACCCGGAGACGCCGTATCCCGCGCCGCCGCGTGTGCCGTTGCTCGGCCGCTGGCTGACGCACTTCGGGGAGCGGGCCCGCGTCCCCGGTTCCTCCCTCCTGCTGGCGATGACGGACGTCCTGGCCCTGCACTGGGCGACCGGACAGTCCACCCTGGAGGACCAGCACCTGGGCGCCCTGCTCGCCTGGATCGACCCTCCGGAGGGTTCGACGGGCGCCGAGGCCGCCCTGCATGCCGAGCTGGCCCGCGACGCCAAGGGCCAACTGCTCTGCCCGCCCGCCGGACCGGCCACCGACCCGGCGTTCGACAACAAGCTGCTCGCGCCGGCGATCGAGCGCTACGACCGCGCGCGTACCGCCCTCGCGGCCGCCGAGGACGGTCTCGAGGCGGACGACCGGCTCGGTGAACTCACCGCCGCCGAGCGGGAGGTCCGCGAGCTGGTGCTGAGCCGCACCCTGCCCACCTGGGAGAAGGTGTGGCAGGGCCTCGATCTGCTCGGGGCGCTGCCCGACGGGGCGCATGTCGAGGAGCGGTGGACGCGCGACCGCTGGTCGTTCACCGGCCACCGCGACCGGATCGTCGCGGGCGAGCCGCCGCAGCCGCGCCGCGACGACGCGGTCACCGCCGCCAACAAGCTGGCCGCGCGCGAGCGCGAACAGGCCCGTCTTGAGGCCCAGGAGGCGCTCGACGATCCGCTGGTGATGGCGGGGCGGCGGCTGTCCGGGGAGGCGTTCGCCGGGGAGGTGACGGATGTCGTGATGGCGTACAGCGAGGGCAAGCGGCCGAGCCCCCGCCCGCTGGTCACCGTGCGGACGGAGGACCGTCCGCATCTGGGTGAGCGGGTCAAGGTGTACCGCTCGCTGGGCGGCAAGCCGCAGGCGGCGGAGTTCGTCGGGCGGGAGGCGGAGGATCTGCTCGTGCTGCGTGTCCTCGACAAGATGGGCCGCGGCAAGGAGCCCGAGGCCGGCTCGGTGCCCGAGAAGGGCGACCGGCTCTGCTTCACCCTCTTCGAGCACGAGCAGCGGGGCGGTCCGAAGCTGCCCGACCCGGAGGAGACGCCGTGGACGCACGGCGGGCCGCCGGGCGAGGCGGCCGCGGAGGCCGCCGATCCCCTGACCGCGGAGGACGTCCTGTGACCACCGCCTTCGATCCCGGCGCCCTGGCCGCCGAAGCCACCGACGCCATCCTCCGCGACACCCTGCACGGCACCCACCGGGGCGTGGTCGTCGACTCGCCGCCCGGTGCGGGAAAGTCCACGCTCGTCGTCCGCGCCGCCCTCGAACTGGCCGACGCGGGGCGCCCGTTGATGATCGTCGCCCAGACCAACGCCCAGGTGGACGACCTCGTGCTGCGGCTCGCGGAGAAGAACCGGGAACTCCCTGTCGGCCGTCTCCACAGCAGCGACACCGACCCGTACGACAAGGCGCTCGACGACCTGCCGAACGTCCGCAAGTCGGCCAAGGCGGGTGAGCTGACCGGCCTCGCGGTCGTCGTGTCCACGGCCGCGAAGTGGGCGCATGTGAAGGTCGACGAGCCGTGGCGGCACGCGATCGTGGACGAGGCGTACCAGATGCGCTCGGACGCGCTGCTCGCCGTGGCGAGGCTGTTCGAGCGGGCGCTGTTCGTGGGCGACCCGGGCCAGCTCGACCCCTTCTCCATCGTCGGCAGCGAGCAGTGGGCGGGCCTGTCGTACGACCCCTCGGCCTCTGCCGTGACCACCCTCCTGGCCCACAACCCGGAACTGCCGCAGCACCGCCTGCCGGTCTCCTGGCGCCTCCCGGCCTCCGCGGCCCCCCTGGTCTCGGACGCCTTCTACCCGTACACGCCCTTCCGCAGCGGCACGGACCACGGCGACCGCCGCCTCGCCTTCGCCGTCCCCTCCGACGGCTCCGGCCCCGACCGGGTGATCGACGAGGCGGCCGAGTCGGGCTGGGGCCTGCTGGAACTGCCCGCGCGGCACACCCCGCGCACGGACCCCGAGGCGGTGCGGGCGGTGGCGACGGTCGTACGGCGGCTGCTGGACCGGGGCGGGGCGGCCACGTCGGAGCGTGCACCCGAGGAGCCCCTGCCGCTGACTCCGGACCGGATCGCCGTCGGCACGGCCCACCGCGACCAGGCGGCGGCCGTCCGCGCGGCACTCGCGGAGCTGGGCGTCACGGACGTCACCGTCGACACGGCGAACCGTCTCCAGGGCCGCGAGTACGACGTCACGGTCGTCCTCCACCCCCTCTCCGGCCGCCCCGACGCCACCGCCTTCCACCTGGAAACAGGCCGCCTGTGCGTCCTCGCCTCCCGCCACCGCCACGCCTGCATCGTGATCTGCCGGGCGGGAGTGAGCGAGCTCCTGGACGACTACCCGTCCACGGAGCCGGTGCAGCTGGGAACGCTGGTGAAGTTCCCCGACGGCTGGGAGGCGAACCACGCGGTGCTGGCGCGGCTGGCGGAGCACCGGGTGAGCTGGCAGCCGTGAGCGTGGTGCCGGTGCGGGCCGGGGAACATCGGGTGGCGTTCGGGCCTTGAGGGACTTGGGTTGGGGCCCACTTGCGTGGCCGCGGGACAATGGACGGTGGCCCGGTGGTCCTGAACGGGTCGATTGCGACGTACGAGGAGGAGAAGACATGGCGGAGCCAACGCCGCGTCGGAACGAACCGCGGCTACGCCCCGCGCCCCTGCTCTTCGAGCCCGCGGAGGCGGCCTCCGACCCTGAGCACTTCTTCGACCTCGAGTCGATCGACGATCCGCGGGCGCTGCTGTCCCGCTCGACGGAGCTGGCGCAGGCGTTCCGCGCGGCGGCCGACCGGGCGGTGGAGTTCCAGGCGATGGCGGCCGCGCAGCTTGCGGACCCCCGGCGGTTCGACCGGCTGACGCCGGCGGACATCGCGGAACGCGCCGAGTGGACCGAGGACTATGCCAAGAAGATGGTCGAGTACGGGCGGGACCTGATGAGCGGCGCAGAAGGGCAGGGCTCCGCCGACCCGGTGTGAAGTCGACCCGGTGTGAATACGGTCCACTTCGGTTTGGCATATGCCAGGCGGGCAAGATACTCCTCTTCTCTCCCACCTGCCCCGGTTTCCGGCAACCGTGGGGAGCGGTTCGTTCACAGCCGGTAGACATAGATGCCATGAGCAGCGAACGCATCGATCCGTTCTCCGACGGCTACGACGTCAGCGGGGTCACCGCGGACGGAGCCGCCTGGCTCGCCTCGGCGGGGACGTACCCGCGCAGCACGCTCGCCCTCTGGAAGGAGCACGCCGACGCCCCGGTGGTGCTCCCGTGCGGCACGGTCTTCGACGTCGTCAGTGCACCGGCGGTCTTCGCGCGCCGGATGGTCGACCGGCTGTGGGACGAGGGGCCGGGTTCCGGGCCGGTGGCGACCTTCCGGGGCCGGATGCTGCTGTTCGCCGCGCCCGGCACGGCCCAGCGACTGCCCTCACTGCTGCGCTGGGAGGAGTTCGGCCGTACGGGAGCGATCCCGCCGCTGCTGTGCCACGGCAACGGCGACGCGGTGACCGTGCCGCCCCTGCTCGCGACCACCCCGCCGACCTCCCCCGACTCCCGCTGGCTGGTCGCCCCGGACACCCGCCACCCCTGGCTGCCGGGCCCCGAGATCCTGCTCTGGGCAGCCGTACGGGCGGCCCGCGCAGCCGTACGGATATCGATTTTTCCCCCGGCCGATCAGGATGCTAAGGTCTACGACGTCAGCAGGCGCCGCTAGCTCAGTTGGTTAGAGCAGCTGACTCTTAATCAGCGGGTCCGGGGTTCGAGTCCCTGGCGGCGCACGATGGCGATGGCGAGGCGTGTTCGCGGAAAGCGCGAACCACCTCGCCATCGTTGTTTTTGCGCAGCTTCGCCGCGCGTTGTGGGGGCTTCGCCACCCACACCCCCGTTTTACCGGTGAGTGCCGTGGGCCCGGGCCGAAGCAGTCAGCCCTGGCTGCGGGCGGCGGGGATTTGGCTGCCGGGGCCCGCGGCACCGGCGGCTGCGGCGTCCGCGGCCCCACGATGCCCCCGGCGACGTGGCTGCGCAGTGAAGGCCTCACCCCCACTCCCCTTCACCGGCAGCCACCACCACCGAAGACCGGCCACCACTACAGCCCCACCAACCCACCGGCCACCACCACAGCCCAAGCACCCGCCCGGCGGGCATCGCCGCAGACCGGGGAAGTCAGCCACCGGCCACAAGCCCCGCGCGACGAGAGCCTCGCCCCGCCTCCCTTCACCGGCCGCCACCACCAACGACCGACCCGCGCGACGAGAGCCTGGCCCCCGCCCGTGCGGTGATGGCCTCGCGCCCCGCCCCCGCGCCGGGTGGCCGCCGTCAGTGTGGGCCGCGGAGCCGGACGGCTGCCGCCGCAGAATCAAGCACCCGTGCGGCAGCCGTGGCTGTCGGGCGAAGAAGTCAGACGCCGGCTGTGATCTTCACCGTCCACGCCCCCGAAATCGTTCGGCCCTCCACCTGCACCCGGATCCCCTCGTCCGGCACCGTGAAGGTCTCGCCCAGGGAGATCGGGGCGTCCGCGAGAGGGGGGTAGACGGAGTTCTCCCAGCAGGCCTCCGTGTGGGGGTGGGCGTCGATCACCTCGATCGGGCCGCCGCCGGACTGGGCGCCGGCGCGGACCCGGTAGACGAGGATTCCCGAGCGGCAGGCCGCCGTGTCGTTGCCGAGGGGCCCTCGTGCCTCGAAGGCGAGCACGCTGTCGTGACCGGTCCGCACCACCGCGAGCTTCACCCCGCGCCCGAGGCCGAAGGCCGGCGGCCCCGCCGCACCCCTGATCTGATCCCCCGCGACGGCATCCAGCGGCTCCAGCGTCAGCCGTGTGACGCCCGCTTCCCGCACGCACACCACCTGGCGCGGCGCCAGCCACCCCAGCTTCCACTTGTGCCAGCCGAACAGATCCGGGGCCAGCCCGAACTGGCTGCCCATCAGGTCCCAGTCCCCGACATAGGTGTCCCAGTCGCCCTTGCCGTCGTCGGGGCGGTGGTAGAGATCCGGCAGGTCGAAGACGTGTCCGGTCTCATGGGCCAGGACGAGCCGGTCCGGTGGGTGTTTCTCGAAGACGGTGACGACGCGGCGGATGTCCGTGCCGTCCGCCCTGAGCGGGGTGTCCAGATTGACGACCTTCGTCGCGTCCGAGTCCACGCCGGGCGCGTCCGGGTCGGCGACGAAGTACACGATGTCGTAGCGGGAGAAGTCGACCTGCGGATCAGCGGCGGCCAGCGCGTCGTGCAGATACGCGGCCCGGTGCTCGGCGTTCCAGTCCCGTTTCATGGCGTACGCCGTGGACGGCCTCGGCATCCGGATCCAGTGCCGCAGCGGATGCGGATGCAGGGTGAACCTGCCGTAGGAGGCACGTTCGAAGTAGCGGCTGGTGGCCGGGAAGTGGTCGGCGGTCAACTGGGCGGGCGTGGTCCGCGGGACCGCGTCCGGGAAGGACAGGAAGATCATCACGGCGCTCAACGCGCGGGTCGGCCGCGGATATGCGGCGTTCCAGGTGTCGAGGCCCTCCGAGTGGTGCGCGTCGGTGCGCTGCAGCGCACACGGAACCGCCGAGAACGGTTCGGCGATCGACGGCCCGGTCACCAGCGAGGTCGCGGCGAGCGCCGACAGGGTGGTGAACACGGCGGCGGTGCTGCGCAGTCGGGAACCCCTGAACTCCTTGAGGGGGGACTGACGCGACACAGGGACCTCCGGGGGCGGTACTCGGGACACCGCACCCAGCCTGTGTCAGTTTGTCGTATTACGCCCTGTTCGCCTGCCCCAGAAGAGTGACTCGGCCGCGAGGCCCGATCAGAGCCGACACCCCCGAAACGCTCACGGAACGTCACAAGCGGTCAGCCGCCCCAACGACCCGTCCAGCTGCGGGCAGAAACGATCTGTCAGAAGTGCCCCTCGATCCGGGACACTGGACGTGGGGTGGAAGGCCCTTGGGTCTGCCTCTATGATCGGCACACTTTCCGGCACGGACAGAGATCGAGTGCACTGCGGGAGCGAGCGGTGAGCGGAACGTCCGAAGGGCCGGCGCCCGCGGCAGACCTCGACCGGGGCGCTGTAACAGAGAGTGATGACTGTGCGTCTCCTCGTACCGAGCCGCTGACGACTCGTGCCGAGTCGCCTGCGTACCGCTCGGTCTTCGAGGCCGCACCTCTGGCCATGGCGGTCGTCGACCGCGAGGGGCTGGTGGTCGGCGCCAACGACGGGTTCGGCGCCCTGTTCGGCAGCCCGCCCGGCGAGTTGACCGGCCGTGTTGCAGCCGACCTGGTGGACCTGGCGTCCGACGCACGCAACTGGCACGCCTACCGCGAGATGCTGCGCGGCCGCGAGGCCCTGTTGCACTGCACACGCAGGCTGAAGCATCCCGACGGACAGTCGGTGTGGATCCAGGTCACCGTCACACCCCTCGGTCAGGACGGCTGCCTGCTGATGTCGCTCACCGACATCAGCGCCCACCGTGAACTCCAGGGCCGGCTGCGGCACTTGCAGATGCACGACCCGGTGACCCGGCTGCCCAACCGCACCCTGTTCTTCGAGCGGCTGACGGCCACGCTGGAGGCGGAGTCGTACGAGGAGAGCGGCACCGGCCGGATCGGGCTGTGCTACCTCGACCTGGACGGCTTCAAGGCGGTCAACGACACGCTCGGCCATCGCGTCGGCGACCGGCTGCTGGCCGCCGTCGCCGAACGCCTCACGCGCTGCGCCGACGAGGCGGGTTACGGCAGAACGAGCGCCCCCCTGGTGGCGAGACTCGGCGGCGACGAGTTCGCCCTGCTGGTGGAGGACTCCACGGGCACGGAGCAACTCGCCGATCTGGCGGAGGCGGTGCTGGAGGCGGTGCAGGCGCCGTTCGACCTCGCCGGTCAGCGGGTGTCGGTGTCGGCCTCGATCGGTGTGGTGGAACGGCGCGCGGCCGACACCACCGCCACCGCCCTGATGCAGGCGGCCGACACCACGCTGTACTGGGCGAAGGCCGACGGGAAGGCCCGCTGGACGCTCTTCGACCCGGAGCGCAACGCCCACCGTATGACCCGCCAGGCCCTGGCCTCCACTCTGCGCCCCGCCATTGAACGCGACGAATTCGTTCTCGAATACCAGCCGTTGGTGGGGATGGAGGACGGGCGGCTGCGCGGTGTCGAGGCCCTCGTCCGTTGGAACCATCCTCAGTTCGGCCTGCTGACGCCGAATCGGTTCATCGGATTGGCGGAGGAAGACGGCTCGATCGTGCCGCTGGGCCGCTGGATCCTGCGCACCGCCTGCCGGCAGGCGCGCCGCTGGCAGGTGGACCATCCGGACGAGCCGCCGCTGTTCGTGAGTGTCAATGTGGCGGTGCGTCAGGTCTGGGACTCGGATCTGGTGGCCGATGTGGCCGAGACCCTCGCCGAGACCGGGCTCGCGCCGCATCTGCTCCAGCTGGAGCTCACGGAGTCCGCGGTGATGGGCTCGGCGGGCCGCCCCCTGCAAGCCCTCCAGGCCCTCAGCGGGATGGGCGTCGGCATCGCGATCGACGACTTCGGCACGGGCTACTCGAACCTGGCGTACCTCAGCCGACTGCCGGTGTCGGTCCTGAAGTTGGACGGCTCCTTCGTACGGGGCTTCCAGTACGAGAGCGAAAAGGAGGGCGCCGTCGCGCCGAACCCGGCCGACGAGGTCGTCGTCGAGGCGATGATCCAGCTCGCCCACCGCCTGGGCATCACGGTCACCGCGGAGTGCGTGGAGACCTCGGCACAGGCGTCCCGCCTGCGGCGCATCGGCTGTGACACCGGCCAGGGGTGGCTGTACTCACGGCCGGTGTCACCGGATCGCATCTCCCAGCTGCTCGGGCCCGGCGAGGAGCGGAGCGCACGCGCCGGGGATCAGGCGGTCGCCAAGCCGTAGGCGTCCGCGATGAGTTCGTACGAGCGCAGCCGCACCTCACCGCTGTGGGCGTTGCCCGTGATCATCAACTCGTCGGCGCCGGTGCGCTTCTGCAGGTCGTCGAGGCCGCTGCGGACCTCGTCCGGGGTGCCGTGGATGACGTTGGAGTTCCAGGAGTCGACGAACTCCCGCTCCATCGGGCTGAATTCGTACGACTCGGCCTCCTCGGGGGTCGGGACGAGACCGGGGCGGCCGGTGCGCAGGCGGACCATGTTGAGGGCGGCGGCCAGGACCTGGCGGCGGGCCTCCTTCTCGTCCTCGGTGGCGAGGGCGGAGACGCCGATGAGGGCGTACGGGGCGTCCAGGACCTCACTCGGCCTGAAGGACTCCCGGTACAGGTCCAGCGCCGGGATGGTGTTCTGCGCGGAGAAGTGGTGCGCGAAGGCGAAGGGCAGACCGAGGACACCCGCCAGGCGGGCGCTGAAACCGGAGGAGCCGAGCAGCCAGATCGGGGGGCGGTGGGGCGACTGGACGCCGCCGGGGGAGGTCGCCTGGACGGGGCCGGGGACGGCGTGGATACGGCGGTAGGGGTGGCCGTCCGGGAAGTCGTCGTCCAGGAAGCGGGTGAGCTCGGCGAGCTGCTCGGGGAAGTCGTCGGCGCCCTCGTGGAGGCGGTCGGTACGGCGCAGGGCGGCGGCGGTGGCGCCGTCCGTGCCGGGAGCGCGCCCGAGGCCGAGATCGATACGGCCCGGCGCCATGGCCTCCAGCGTGCCGAACTGCTCGGCGATGACGAGCGGCGCGTGGTTGGGCAGCATGACACCGCCGGAACCGAGCCGGATCCGCTCGGTGTGGGCGGCGAGGTGGGCGAGGATCACGGCGGGCGACGAGGAGGCCACACCCGGCATCGAGTGGTGCTCGGCCACCCAGTACCGGTGGAAACCACGGGACTCCGCGAGACGGGACAGGGCGACACTGGTCCGCAGCGCGTCGCTCGCGGTGCGCCCCGCACCGACGGTCACCAGGTCCAGTACGGAGAGGGGCACGGGCGCACTGCCGCGAGCGGTGCCCCGGATCTCGTCTGCCGTCACGGTGAATGCCTCCTGTTAGCTGCGACGCCGTATCCGCAGCTCCCTAACAGGAGGCACTCTCCGCTTTATTCCCGGCGATCTTCAGGTCCGGGCCGGCCAAAATCAGCCCCTCCGGCGTTTGAGGAGCGGGGGTCCGGGGGCCGGCCCCCAGGTCGGGACGGGAAGGGGCGGCGGGGGCGAAACCCTCAGACCTGCACGATCGGCTCCCGGGTGAACAGCGACCCCAGCGTCGGCGCATTCACCCTCCGATCCGCGAGCCTCAGCGCCTCCCACACAGTGACCTGGTTGGCGGTGAGCACCGGCTTCCCCAGCTCCTTCTCCAAGGCGGGGATATACGCCGCCGTATGCAGCGCCGTATCCGGCAGAAGCACCGCGTCCGCATCCGGACGATCAGCCTCCCGGGCCAGCAGAAACACCTCCGCCTCCCCCCACGTCCCGACCTCGGCCGCCGTGATGATCCCCGCACCCCGCACGGACGTCACCTCCGCACCCCCCGCCCGCAGAAACTCCGCGAACAGCCCGGCCACGTCCTCGGGATACGTCGCCCCGACCGCCACCCGCCGCACCCCGACCTCCTGCAGCGCATGCACGAAGGCGAAAGAGGTCGAGGAAGCCGGCATCCCGGCCGCGAGGGCGAGCCCGCGCACCTGCTCATGGGCGCCCTCCCAGCCGTAGACGAAGCTCCCGCTGGTGCAGGCCCACACCACCGACTCGGCGCCCGCCATGCGCAGCTCCTCGACTCCCGCCGCGAGTCGCTCGGCCGAGCCCATCTCCCGCAACGCGTCCACCCGGTGCGCGTCCTCGCCGATGTCGGTGTGGACGACGTCGAGTCGGACGTTGCTGCCGAGCAGTTGCTCGATGCGCGGGTATTCGTCCTCGGCGGAGTGGCCGGGGTAGAGGAATCCGAGTGCCGTCATGACCTGCCTTCCTGCTGCTGTTCACCGTCCGGGAGCTGTGGCAGTACGGGGCCGGAGCGCGCCGCCGGATCGATCAGCGCCTGATACGGCCCCACGGCCCGGGTACCCAGTCGGGACAGCGCAGCCCACATCGTCACCTGGTTGGCCGAGATCACCGGGATGCGCAGTTCGGCCTCCAGTTGCGGGATGACGTCGTAGGTCGGGAGATTGGTGCAGCTGATGAACAGGACGTCGGCCGGCCGTCGTACCGCCTTGTGGGCCATGGCGACCACATCGCGGTACGGGACCTTCCAGATGTGCCGGGTCAGGCCCATGTACGCGCGTCCGGTGACCTTGATGCCGGCCTCGGCGACGTACTCCTCCAGCGCGCGCGTCACGGACACGGTGTACGGCGTCACCAGCGCGACCCGTCGGGCGCCGAGCGCCACCAGGGCCTCCAGGAGGGCGCCCGAGGTGGTGACGGACGGCATCGCACCGGCCCGGGTCATCGCCGCGCACATCGCGCGCTCCCCGGCGATCCCGCCGACGAAGCTGCCGGAGGTGCAGGCGTACGCGACGACCTCCGGCGCGACCGCGTTCAGTGTGCGGACCGCGTCGTCCAGCGTCTCGTGCTCGCTGACCAGCCGGGCCAGGTCGAGGCTCACCTCGACCGGGACGAACGGCGTCCGCGTCAGATGCAGCGAGACGTCGTCCGGGACCCAGCGCCACAGCTCGCGGTCCAGAGCGAAGTCGAAGGGGGCGACCACACCCACACCCCGCTGGGGAAGTGGTCCACCGAGGAAGGAAACGTCCATGGCGCCCATGGCGGCCACCGCCTCACCGTGAGAAACAGCGGAGCAACGGACCCCCCATCGCACCCGTGTTGACGAAGGTAGGTTCGGGTGCGAGCGTGGTCAAACCTCGCATGTCAGACGGCCGCAACCTCCCGTAGAAACGGCTTTCCGCATGACCACCCCGACGCTTCTCGTCCTGGACACCGACCCTCTGCCCCGCCTCGGCAGACTCACCGGCCGCGCCCGGATCGTGCACGCGGACGAGTCGACCCTCGCCGAGCGCCTGCCGGACGCCGACGTCCTGCTGGTCTGGGACTTCACCTCCCGGGCCGTGCGTTCCGCCTGGCCGGGCGAGGGCCCGCGGCCCCGCTGGGTGCACACGGCGAGCGCGGGCGTGGACCACCTGATGTGTCCGGAACTCGCCGCCTCCGACACCGTGGTCACCAACGCGCGCGGCGTCTTCGACCAGCCCATCGCCGAGTACGTCGCCGCGCTCGTCCTGACCATGGCCAAGGACCTGCCGCGCACCTGGGAGCTGCAGCGGGAGCGCACCTGGCGGCACCGTGAGACACAGCGGGTGGCGGGCACGCGCGCGTGCGTCGTCGGTTCCGGGCCCATCGGCCGTACGATCGCCCGCACGCTCAAGGCGCTCGACATGACGACGGCGATCGTCGGGCGCACTCCGCACACCGGCATCTACGGCCCGAACGACCTGGACCGGCTGATCGCCCGCGCCGACTGGGTGATCGCGGCCGCCCCGCTGACCGAGCAGACGCACGGCATGTTCGACGCGCGCCGCTTCGGCATGATGCAGCCCTCCGCGCGCTTCATCAACATCGGGCGCGGCGGTCTGGTCGTCGAGGAGGCGCTCGCCGAGGCGCTGGCCAAGCGGTGGATCGCGGGTGCCGCGCTGGATGTCTTCGAGCACGAACCCCTCACCCCCGACAGCCCGTTGTGGGAGGCCCCCGGTCTGATCGTGTCCCCGCACATGAGCGGCGACACGGTCGGCTGGCGCGATCAACTCGGCTCTCAGTTCGTGGAGTTGTACGAACGCTGGGAGGCGGGCAGACCTCTGCTGAACGTGGTGGACAAGAAGCGCGGATACGTACCAGGGCGCTGAACCGCCGAGCTATGGAGGGCAGATGACGGACCCCGGCCTCGACCTCACCGAGCTGACCGCCGTACGGATCGTCGAGGGCTACCGCAAGGGCGAGTTCAGTCCGGAGGAGGTCACGCGGGCCGCGCTGGAACGGGCCGAGCGGATCCAGCCGGAGGTGAACGCCTTTGTGCGACTGCTGCCCGACGAGGCCCTCGCGCAGGCCCGGGAGTCCACGGGGCGATGGCGGCGCGGCGAACCGAAAGGGCTGGTGGACGGGGTCCCGACGACCGTCAAGGACATCATCCTGCTGCGGGGCGCACCCACCCTCAAGGGCTCAAAGACGATCTCCGAGCAGGGCAGTTGGGACGAGGACGCCCCTTCCGTCGCCCGGCTGCGCGAGCACGGCGCCGTGTTCATCGGCAAGACCACGACCCCGGAGTTCGGCTGGAAGGGCGTCACGGACTCGCCGCGGTCCGGGGTGACCCGCAATCCGTACGACCCGACCCGCACCGCGGGCGGCTCCAGCGGCGGCGCGGCGGCGGCCGTGGCGCTGGGCGCGGGCCCCCTCGCGCTGGGCACCGACGGCGGCGGCAGCGTCCGTATCCCGGCCGCCTTCTGCGGCATCTTCGCCCTGAAGCCGACGTACGGCCGCGTGCCCCTCTACCCGGCGAGCGCCTTCGGCACCCTGGCCCACGTCGGCCCGATGACCCGGGACGCGGCGGACGCGGCGCTGCTCCTCGACGTGATCGGGGCGCCGGACCACCGCGACTGGTCGGCGCTGGCCGCCGCCCCGGACTCCTTCGCCGCCGGACTGTCCGGCGGGGTGAAGGGCCTGCGGATCGCCTACTCGCCGTCCCTCGGCGGCCAGGTGGCGGTGCAGCCCGCGGTGGCGACCGCGGTACGGCGGGCGGTGGAACGGCTCGCGGAGCTCGGCGCGTACGTCACCGAGACCGACCCCGACTTCACCGACCCGGTGGACGCCTTCCACGCCCTGTGGTTCTCCGGTGCGGCCCGGGTGACCCAGCAACTGGGCCCTGAGCAGCGCAAGTTGCTCGACCCGGGCCTGCGGGAGATCTGCGCGACAGGCGCCCGCCTCTCCGCCCTGGACTACCTCGCCGCGGTCGACGTCCGCATGGAACTCGGCCGCCGCATGGGCCGCTTCCACGAGTCCTACGACCTCCTCGTCACCCCGACGCTGCCGATCACGGCGTTCGAGGCGGGCGCCGAGGTGCCGAAGGGATCCGGCCACCGGCGCTGGACCGGGTGGACCCCGTTCACGTACCCCTTCAACATGACCCAGCAGCCGGCGGCGACCGTCCCGGTCGGAACCGACGGTGACGGCCTGCCGATCGGCCTGCAACTGGTGGCGGCACGCCACCGGGACGGCCTGGTACTGCGGGCGGCGCACACGATGTACGAGGCGGGGATCGCGGCGGGCGTCACACCCGCCGGAAGCTGAGTGTCTCCCCCGCCGCGCCCGTGCGCCACAGGTCGTTGCAGGCCTCGGCCATCGCGTCGAGGCCCTCGGTCACCTGGCCCCAGACGATTCCCGGGACCCAGCCCACGTCCCCGTTGAGCAGCAGGTTGTTGCGCTCGTAGAAGAGGGCGAGGTCGACGATCGTGGTGCCGGGGCGTACGTCGGTGTCGTAGCCGTAGGCCTTGGTGCCCAGCTCCGTGCCGGCGAAGGAGAAGTAGCAGAGGTCGCCGGGGATCGGCGTGACCGTCGGGTTCTCCAGGGGCGGCTCCCGGTCTGCGAAGGGCGGGAACAGCGCGTAGATCTCGTTGCGTGCGTATTTGGCGTGATAGACCTCGCCACTCAGTGGAAGGGCGTCCCACACCGCCGCACAGGTGTGCGGCGCGCGCTCGTCGAGGAGCTTCGCCGTGCAGTGGACGCCCCGTTTGACCAGCGAGACTTCGATGTGACGGTCGGCCATGTGGTGCCCTCCTAGGGAGCTGGTTTCAGCCATGTGTGCCGCGCCGACGCCGCGATTGCCCGTTCGGTCACCTCCCCAAGAGCCAATGGCAGCAGTGGTGCCCGCGCCACAAGACTCTTGGTGCCCGCACAGGAGGAGGCCACGCGTGACCTCATGTGAAGCATCGGCACATCCCGCCCAGGAGGCACCCTCGATGACCTCGCAGCCCGTACGCCGTCGCCGCATGACCCGGCTCGGAGTCCTGGCCGTCGCCGCGACCGCCGCGGCGGCCCTCGGTGCCGCCCCCGCCGGGGCCGCGACCGCGACCAAGAAGTGCAGTGGTGGTCCTGCCAACTGCGTCCTCGCCGAGGTCCACCCGATGAAGGGGACCGTGAAGGTGAGGATCGACAACACCGGAGGGGACAAGGCCTACAAGTACGGTTGGGACCTGCGCCACAACGGCCGGATCGTGTGCTCCGGAGAGGTCCGCGAGCGCTGGCCGGCGAAGACCTTCACCTGCAAGAACATGCCGAAGGGGAAGCTGACGCTGACCGCCTCGTACGAGAGGAACAGCACCGTCGCACTCCAGTGGTGACAGGTCCGCACAGCCGTGCCCGATGCCCGCGCCAGGGCATCGGGCACGCCTGTTTTTGCCCGCAGCCCACCTGAATCAGGGGCCACAAACGATCGGCATAGGTGCAATCGGTCTGGGTAGACGCGCGCCCATGGCTCCACCACAGGGCAAGCACTCAGGAAACGACACAAGAAACGGCACACAAGGCATCCGGCGCCGCTCGCTGCTCGCGGGGGTGGCGGCGCTCGGCGCGGTGGGCACCATGGGCGCGACCAGCGCATGCAGCAGGGTGGCGACGGCGGACACCGGCGACGGCGGGCATCTGCTGGACCAACTGCGGGCGAAAGGCGTCGTCCGGCTGGGCCTGGCGGGCGAACAGCCCTTCGGTTACATCGGCAAGGACGGAAAGATGACGGGCGAGGCGCCGGCCGTCGCCGAGCGCATCTTCAAGCGGCTCGGGGTCGAGCACGTAGAGCCCTTCGCAACCGAGTTCGGCTCACTGATCACCGGCCTGAACTCCCTTCAGTTCGACTGCGTCGCGGCCGGCATGTACATCACTCCGGAGCGCTGCGATCAGGTCATCTTCGCCGACCCCGAGTACCAGATGCTCGATTCCTTCATCGTGCCGAAGGGAAACCCGAAGAACCTCCGCACCTACAAGGACATCGCCAGGACCGGCGCCAGGATGGCCACCGGCCTCGGCTACGCGGAGATCGACTACGCCAAGGAGGCCGGGGTCAAGCACATCACGACCCTGCCCGACCAGCTGGCCGGCCTCCTCGCGGTCGAGCAGGGCCGTGTCGATGTCTTCGTCGGTACGGCGGTCACCGTGCGCAATGTCGTGAACCAGAGCAAGTCCCGGAAGGTGGAGGGCACACCGGAGGTCACGCCGTATGTGAAGGGAAAGTCGGTCATCGACGTCGGCGCCTTCGCGTTCCGCAGCCCCGAGACCCATCTCCGGGATGCCTTCAACCGCGAGCTGCACAAGATGAAGCGGAGCGGTGAACTCCTGGAGGTCATGCGGCCCTTCGGCTTCACGAAGGATCAGATGACGACCATCACCGCCAAGGAGAAGTGCAAGCCATGAGCGAAATCAGCTGGGGTTTGTGGAAACTCCTCCTGGGCGGCATATGGGTCACCGTCCAGCTCACCGTCTTCAGCGCCGCCCTCGCCGCCGTCGTGGCCTTCGTCATCGGCCTGGCGCGCACCCATCGGCTGTGGATCGTGCGCTTCCTCTCCGGCGCGTACTTCGAGATCTTCCGCGGTACCTCCGCACTGATCCTGATGTTCTGGATCTTCTTCGTGCTGCCGATCGGCTTCGGCTGGCAGCTGGTCCCGATGTGGGCCGCGGTGCTGGCCCTCGGCCTGAGCTACGGCGCATACGGCTCGGAGGTCGTGCGCGGTGCCGTCAAAGCGGTGCCCCCGGCCCAGCGTGAAGCGGGCATCGCGCTCAGCTTCAGCCCCGCCCAGCAACTGCGCAAGATCATCCTTCCGCAGGCCTGGCCGGGGATGGTTCCGCCGTTCAACAACCTGCTCATCGAGATGCTCAAGGGCAGCGCCCTGGTCTCGATCATGGGCGTCGGCGACATCACCTTCGGCGCCTCACTGGTGCGCAACGCCACCGGCCAGAGCGCACCCGTCTACACGATCATCCTCGTCATGTACTTCGTCCTGGCGTTCGTCCTCACCCGCGGCATGCGCGTCGTGGAGCGGCACGCCAAGGCCGGCATCGGCCAGGCCCCGCAGAAGCGCGAGGGCCTGCGGGTCCGGATGAACGGCAGCCAGGTCGACGACTTCGCGCGGTCGGGCGCGACTCCCGGTGGAGGTGCTGTCCGGTGAAGTGGGACTGGAACGCGGTCGGCGACTTCATGCCGATGTTCTGGCACGGTCTGCTGGTCACCCTCGAGGCACTGGCGCTGGGCGCCCTGCTCGCCTTCGCCCTCGGCCTGGTGTGGGCCATGATGCAGCGCTCGGAACACCTTGTGGTGCGCTGGCCGGTGATGGCGGTCACGGAGTTCGTACGGAACACCCCGCTGCTGGTGCAGCTGTTCTTCCTCTTCTACGTGCTGCCCGAATGGGGGCTCACGCTCTCGGCACTCAGCACCGGCGTGATCGGCCTGGGCCTGCACTACTCGACGTACACCGCCGAGGTGTACCGCACCGGCATCGACGGTGTGCCCGCGGGCCAGTGGGAGGCGGCCACCGCGCTCAGCCTGCCCCGCACCCGTACCTGGTTCGCGGTGATCCTGCCGCAGGCGATCAGGCGCGTTGTGCCGGCGCTGGGCAACTACGTCGTCGCCATGCTCAAGGACACTCCGATGATCTTCGTGATCGGTGTGCTGGAGATGCTGGGCGAGGCCCGGCAGTACTCCGCCCAGACCTTCCACACGGTCGAGCCCATCACGATCGTCGGCATCGCCTTCATCGTCATCTCCTACCCTGCGTCCCTTCTCCTGCGAGTCCTGGAGCGTCGTCTTGTCCGCTGACAGCAGCCTCTCGAAAGAAACGGCCAATCCCGCGGTGGACGGCAGCGAGCTGATCCGCTTCGACAAGGTCACCAAGCGCTTCGGCGCCAACACCGTCCTCGATTCACTGGACTTCACCGTCTCGTCCGGCAAGCACGTCACGCTGATCGGCCCGTCCGGATCGGGCAAGACCACGATCCTGCGGCTGCTGATGACCCTGACGAAGCCCGACGAGGGCACCATCAAGGTCGGCGGCGAGTACCTCACGCACGAGGTGCGGGGCGACGGGCTCGTCCCGGCCGGCGAGAAGCACGTCCGTGAAGTGCGCAAGAACATCGGCATGGTGTTCCAGCAGTTCAACCTGTTCCCCAACATGAAGGTCATGCGGAACATCACCGAGGCCCCTGTGCACGTCCTCGGCCTGTCCAAGGACGAGGCCGAGGAGCGGGCCCGGGAGCTGCTCGAGCTGGTCGACCTGACCGAGCACGCGGACAAGTACCCGACCCAGCTCTCCGGCGGCCAGCAGCAGCGCGTCGCCATCGCCCGCGCCCTCGCCATGCGCCCCCAGGTGCTGCTGCTCGACGAGGTCACCTCCGCACTCGACCCCGAGCTGGTGGCCGGGGTGCTGGACGTGCTGCGCGACATCGCGCACACGACGGACATCACGATGCTCTGCGTCACCCACGAGATGAACTTCGCGCGCGACATTTCCGACGATGTCCTCATGTTCGACTCGGGCCGGGTAATCGAGTCCGGTTCGCCGCAGAAGATATTCACCGAGCCTGACCACGAGCGCACTCGGCAATTCCTGAGCGCGGTTCTGTAACCGGCGCGGGGCGGTCGCGTGAAGGGTGGACGACTTTCCCTTCACACGTTTCCCTGAACGCGACTGCCCATAAGGGCATTGCACTTGTGGACACCTCCCCAAGTCCCCATGGCAACCGGGAACACGGCGTTGAAGAATTTCAACCAAGTCACCGGTCCCGGCTACTTGGAGGTATCCCCCCCATGGCATTGACCACCGCTCGCCGCACTTCCGTCGGCCGCACCGCGGCCGCAGGCCTGGCAGCCGCCGCGTCCCTCGCCCTGCTGGGCGCGGCGAACCCGGCCGCCACCGCTGCGCCGTCCGCGGACACCGCGCACTCCGGTCCGGCCGCCGTGGTCGGGAAGGACGCGTACGGGAAGTGGGTCGCCACCGGCCCGGCCCGCTACAAGTGCCGCGTCTACGTCGCCGTCAGCGCAGGCGGGACCGCCAACGGTGCGGCCTCGGGCGAGTGCAAGGTACGGATGTCCCAGGTCGTGGTCGTCGGCATCAGCATCAACAACGACCACATCAAGCACACCACCGCC
This sequence comes from Streptomyces sp. NPDC001604, assembly GCF_042893475.1. Taxonomy (NCBI): domain Bacteria; kingdom Bacillati; phylum Actinomycetota; class Actinomycetes; order Kitasatosporales; family Streptomycetaceae; genus Streptomyces; species Streptomyces sp. NPDC001604. The sequence continues at coordinate 906,779 of NZ_JBIAUY010000001.1, forward strand.
CGCGGCACCGCCAAGAAGGTGTACACCAAGGCCCTGAAGGAGACGAACCCGAGGGGCAAGCAGAACATCTGCGCCTTCGCCTACGTCAACTCCCCCCTCGACGAGTCGAACCCGGTGCGCAGTGAGGCGAAGGTCTGCGTCAAGGCCTGAGCTGCGACTGCACCCCGTGCTCCTGGGACGGCCCGCCTGCAGAAGGCCGGCCGTCCCACGCCTTCGGCATTTCACCGACCGGGCTACGACGGCAAATAACCACCCGCCTTCCTCAAATGAACCGCAGCCCCTTTCACTTGGCCATGGATACCGTCAATTGATCGCGAACGCGAAGACTCTGCCCTAGAGTGTCGAGCGAAGGTGAAGGAAAACGGGGAAGGTAGCCATCACCGTGCCGATCAAGGATGCAACGCAATACCACTGCCACAACACACCGCACGAGTCCGGAGATCCACACTGCCCCTGTCGGCTCGCATTCCAGCCGATCGAGTCCGAACCGGCCGTGAATGAACTGACGGACCGCGAGCGACAGGTCCTGGTCCTCCTCGGAGGGGGGTTGCCCAACCGGCTCCTCGCCCGCCAACTGGGGATCGCGGAGCGAACGGTCAAGGCCCATGTCGCGCACATCATCGAGAAGCTGGGGCTGCGCACCCGGCTGGAGGCGGCAGTCGTCGCCAACCTTCACCACGACCTGATCTGCCCGGGAAGAAGCTCCCACAGCGGGTGAACGTCTCGTCCCGGGCCCGGGGGCGGTGAAATTTCCGGCGCGATGTCGCCGCTTCAGGGGTTGAACAGGATTCAATCTCCGAGGTCCGGGCTCCGGGGCATGACGACGGCATATGCCAGAGTGCCTGCGCCCCTGCTGAGAGCCGTGCGCCGGGGTCTTAATCTCGTCAACAACCGCTCACAACAAGCCGCTTGACCGTTATCGTGGAAGAGATTCGCTGTCCGCAATACGGCCCAGTTGTAGAGCGAGCGCAGGGGGACCACCGTGGCGCTGAAGCACGAGCCGACCGCGCCGTACCACTCGGCCCAGGACGCCCTGCGCGTCCTGGAGACCGTGGCACGGCACACCACCGGAGTCACCGACACCGAGCTCGCCAGGCTGACCGGCCTCACCCCGGAGCGGCTGACCACGCTCCTGAGGATGCTGCGCCGAGAGGGCTACGTCGAGCAGATCACCGACGGCGCCTATGTCACCGGCGACGCGCTCACCCGCCTCGGCTCCGCACAGGGCCGCGAGCAGGCGCTGCGCGAGAAGCTCCAGCGCACCCTGGACCGGCTGCGCGACTCGGTGGGTGCGGCCGTGTACCTGAGCCGGTACGTGGACGGCGAGGTCAAGATCGCCCAGTACGCCGACGGCCCGACCACCCCGGTGGTCAACGAGTGGGTCGACTTCCGCTACTCGGCCCACGCCACCGCGATCGGCAAGAGCCTCCTCGGCCAGCTGGACCACAACAGCCGGCGCGACCACCTCTCCCGCCACAAGCTGGCCCGGCTCACCTCGCGCACGATCACCAGCGACCGGCTCCTGCTCTCCCGCCTGGAGTCCCAGCCGCCCACCGTGCCCCATCTGGACCTCCAGGAGTACGCGGTCGGCACGGTCTGCGCCGCCGTCCCGATCAGCGCCGGCTCCTCGGTCGGCTGCCTGGCCCTCTCCCTGCCCGTCGAGGACGCCCACCGCCTCCGCCAGGCCGCGGACACCCTGAACCGGAACGCGGCGCCCGTACTGCTGTCCCTGGCGATCTAGGCCGACATCGGCAGGGTGGTCCGGAGCACCCCTCCGGACCAGGTACTATTTTCTTCGTCGCCACCCGCGAGACACAAAAACGTGAAACGCGGTCGGCGTGAGTCATGCGCCGCTAGCTCAGTTGGTTAGAGCAGCTGACTCTTAATCAGCGGGTCCGGGGTTCGAGTCCCTGGCGGCGCACGATGGCGATGGCGAGGCGTGTTCGCGGAAAGCGCGAACCACCTCGCCATCGTTGTTTTTGCGCGGCTTCGCCGCGCGTTGTGGGGGCTTCGCCACCCACACCCCCCTTTTACCGGCGGCTGCCGTCGGCGCAGGGTGAAGAAGCCAGCCCCCCGCTGCGAAACCGCCCACGGCGGGCGCGTTGCCGCCCGCGTCCCTCTTTAGCGGCTCCCGCGGGCACAGAGTGAAGAAGCCCCCGGACATGACACCGCGCGGTAGGCGCGTTTGCCACCGGCGGCCCCCTTTAACCAGCGGTGCCGCGGCCGCAGGGTGAAGAAGTCAACCTCCGGATATGACATCCCGCACGGTGAGGGCGTTGCCACCCGCGCCCCCTTCACCAGCGGCAGCGGCTCCCGCGGCCACAGAGTGAAGAAATCCCCTCCCGGACACGGCGCACCGTGGGGGCATTGCCACCCGTCCCCCTTTCCACCGGCGGCCGTCGCGGGCGCAGGGTGAAGAAGCCAGCCCCCGGCTATGACACCCCGCACGGTGAGGGCGTTGCCACCCGCGCCCCTTCCACCAGCGGCAGCGGCTCCCGCGGCCACAGCGCAGAGGACTCAGCCCCGGCCGTGACACCGCCCACGGCGGGGCATTGTCGCCCGCGGCCCCTCAGGCGAGGTCTCTCCCCGGAGTGGGAGGGGTGTCGGCGGCTTTCCGGTCGTTGATGGGCAGCCTTCGGTAGGTGGGGGTCTGGTCGGTCGGCGGGCGCCACCACAGTGGGTCGGTGCAGCGGAGGCCCTCCCTTCTGAGCTGGGCGCGGTGGATCTTGTTCGTGGCCGTGACCGGCATCCGGTCCACGACCCGTACGAACCTGGGTGCCATCTTCGTCCCGAGGTCGGGCTGGGCGGCCAGGAAGTCGGCGAAACCCGCCGGGTCGAAGCTCCCGGCGATCGTCGCCATCACCTGGTCCCCGGTCACCGGATCGGGCACGGCGTACACGGCGACGGCGTCGGCGCCCTCGTACCGGGCGAGGATGTTCTCGATCATCGCGGCCGCCAGGTTCTCGCTGTCGACGCGGAGGCGGTCGTCGGTGCGGCCGGCGAAGTAGAGGTAGCCGGCGGCGTCCCGGTAGAAGAGGTCACCGGTCCAGTACCAGCCGTCGTGGAGCCGCTCGGCCTCCGCCGCGGGGTTGCGCCAGTACCCCTCGAAGGGGTTCGGCCCCTGGTTCACCAGCTCCCCTATGGCCTCGTCCCCGTTGAGCAGCCGCCCTGCCGCGTCGAACACCGCGGGCGGGCACTCCGCACGGGTCCGTGGATCGAGTACGACGAGTCCGGGCGCCGCCTTCCCCACCGCCCCGGCCGGTGTCCCCGGCGACCACTGCACGGCCGCCCCGCCCTCCGACGACCCGTACCCCTCCACCAGCCGCACCCCGAACCGCCGCTCGAAGGCCGCCGCGTCCACCGCCCCCGCCTCCGTGCCGAAGCCGAGCCGCAGCGGATTGTCCCGGTCGTCCTCGCGCTCCACGGTGGCGAGGATGTACTGAACGGCGCGCCCCACATACGTGAAGTACGTCGCCCCGTACTTCCGCACGTCCGTCAGGAACCCCGACGCCGAGAACCGCCGCCGCAGCGCCACACCCGCGCCGGCCGCCAGCGCGGGCGCCCAGTCGGCGATCACCGCGTTGCCGTGGAACATCGGCATGCAGATGTAGTGCACGTCGTCGGGGCGCACCCCGAACTGGCCGACCAGCGAGGCTCCCGCGGCGGCCAGCCGCCCCTGGCTGCAGATCGCGGCCTTCGGGGCCCCGGTCGAGCCCGAGGTGAAGTAGAGGAGGAGGCGGTCGTCGGGAGTGGCCCGGGAGGCGTCCGGTGCGGCGTCCGTATACGAAGCGAGCAGGTTGTCGTACTCCTCGCCGTCGGTCAGCAGAAGGCGTACGCCCGGGAGATCGAGGCCACGCAGGAGCGGGAGATGGGTGCGCTCGGTGAGGACGATCCGGCACTCGGTGTGCAGGATGTCGCGGGCCAGCTCCGGTCCCCGGCGGGTGGGATTGATCCCGGCGACCGCCGCTCCGGCCAGCGATGCGGCGCCCAGCCACAGGGGGTATTCGGGGGTGTTGTCGAGCAGCACGCCCACGTGCGGCTCGGCGCCCGGCGGCAGCAGGTCGGCCAGCAGAGCCGCGCGGGCCGCGGCGCCGGCGGCCACTTCGTGGTGGGTGAGGACCAGGTCCTCGTACCACAGGCCGGGGCGGTGGTCACCCCACCGCTCGGCTACGAGCTCCGCTACCGTACGCCTGATGGACTCCCTGGACTCCATGACGGCGCACGGTAGTTGATGGACCGTCAGATGTGGAGGGTCACGGGGTCATCGTGACGCCGTCCACCACGACGGTGTTGGTGGTGTCGTCGGTGCCGTCGCCGAAACCGGACTCGTCGGACGACGTGTGGAACGTGACCATGAAGCCGACGCAGAACACCGCGACCACCCCGAGGAAGGCCAGCATGGCGACGGTGGACGCCGCCAGCCCGGCCCGCCGTGGCGGCTTGGCCGTGGCGACGACCTCAGCGCCGCCCTTACCGCCGTCCTGGTAGTAGACGGTGACGAAGTCACCCTCGACGATCGTCGACGGGCCGTTCTCCTCCTCGAAGCGGACGACACGGCCGTCGCGCGCGGTGAACTCGTATACGTGGTGCAGCGTGGTGCTCACCGACGAGTCGCCACCGCCGCCATGGGTCGTCGTGAACATCCGCAGACAGCGGCCCTCGGCCGTCAGCCCGCTGTTCCAGGCGCTACGGATCCGCAGTGCGCGACGCACCACGGCGTACGCGCCGAGGAGGACCACAGCCAGGATCAGGCTGGGCACGAGGTAGAAGATCACGTCCATGGGGGTCCCCCGGTCTTGGTACGCCGCCCCCGTTCGGTCGGCGTGGCAGGAACCTACCCACGCCGACCGCGCCATTGGCTCAAGGAACCCTCAGAACCTGACGTCCGAGCAGGCGTAGAAGGCGTTGCCCGTGTCCGCGATCGTCCATACGGCGACGATGACGTGGTGGCCGCTCAGCCCGGACGGCAGTGTGCCGCTGTGGGAGAGGGTGGCCGGCGGCCGCTGCCCGTTGTACGGCACCGTCAGGAACGGTGTCGTGTTGAGGTCGGAGCGGGCCAGGTTGTGGTTCTGGTTCCAGCCCTGCCGGGTGACGTAGTACTTGAAGTCGGTGGTGGCGTGCATGGCGGTGAACTGCCAGCGGAAGGTGTAGCTCTGCCCGCCGGTCACCCTGGTGGTGGGCCAGGCGCCGCCCGAGGGGGTCTGCGGGCTGTCGAGCTGGGAGAAGCGGGCGTTGCCGCCCGAGCAGATGGCGCCGTCGGCCGGTCCGGCGGCGGGGAAGCCCTTGGGGCCCTCGACGCTCTGCGGCTCGTACTGGATCTCGCCGCAGTTGGTCACGGTGCCGTTCTGGCAGAGCTTCTGCCTGCTGACGGGGAGGTCGGTGTAGCCGTGGCCGCTCGCGCCTCCGGCGGAGAGCACGAAGGCTCCTGCCGTGGCGAGTCCGAGCGCGGCGGCGTACCACTTGGTCTTTTTGCGCATGCTGCCGCTCCTGAAGAACGTGGGGGAAGTTCCATGAGGCGTGCAGGTCTAGACCAAGTCTCAGGTTATTGCCGATTGTTGGCCATGTCCATGCACACGACATGGCCGCGCCATCACGGGCCCGGTTCGGTGCGCCCGGCACAGAACGCCACCGTCAGGTCCTTCACCAGCGCCTTGCGTTCGTAGTCGTCCAACTCCACCAGGCCCCGCACGGTCAGCCGCGTCACGGTGTCCTCCACCGAGTCGACGACCGAGGTGAGCACGGTCGCGCGGTGCTCTGCGTCCAGGGCGGCGATACGGCGGCGCTGCATCGCGGCGGCCACCTCGGGGGCGTACTCGACGCGGACCGGCTGCACCGAGAACACCTCGAGCCCGACCGGCGCGGCGTCCGCCGCCGTCAGCCGGGTCAGCGCCTCCGTGACGGCCTCCACCGAACCCTTCGACGCACCGGGCGCCTCCACCGCGACCCGCGCCAGGGCCGCCTCCACGCACTCGCGCAGATAGGTCTCGTGGTCCTCGATGCCCAGCACCGCCCGTGCGGTGTCCCGCACCCGCCACACCACCAGCACCACGACCCGCAGTGCGACCCCGTTGCCGTCGGCCGCGGGCATCTCCTCGCTGCGCCAGTGCCGCAGCCGTACGTCGACCCGGCGGCGCAGATGCAGCGGGTTGACCCACATCAGGCCGGTGCGCCGGACGGTGCCCCGGTAGCGGCCGTACAGCCCCAGCACCCAGGCCCGTCCGGTCCGGCCGCGGGCGAGGCCGCCGAACCCGAAGAAGCCCAGCGTCGCGGCGCCCGCGTAGGCCGCCCACTGCGCGGGGCCGAGCCCGGCGCCCGGGTGCACCGGCAGCCGTAGCGCCGTCACCGCGAGGGACGGCAGGACGCCAGCCCACCACGAGGTCGCCACGCAGCCCGCCGCCCCGCAGGCCCCGGCCAGGACACCCGCCGTCGCGGGCAGCACCCTGGCGGGCCGCTCGCCCAGGTCCGGGTCGACCTCGGGCGCGGACCGCGGCTTCACCGCAGTCGGGCGCCGGAACCGCGGCTGTTCGCCCGTTCCCTGCCGGCGGCCGACCACCGTCGGCCTGAGCGGCACGGACACCGGGGCCGTTTCGTCGCGGAACAGCAGATGGACGGGGATCTCGGTGGTCGCCTCGTTCTGGATGAGGCGACCGGGTCTGCCCGGCCCCTCGGACTCGGGCGTCTGTGAAGTGGTCGTCGTACTCATGCGTGCCTCCAGCCTCCGCGCCAGATGCGTCACAACAGATGGGTCACAACAGATGGGTCAACCAAACCGCTCGGAAACAGACAAAGCAGGCAGTGGCGGAAGCGCTCAGGAGAAGAGGCGCCGCCAGGTCTCAGGGCCCGGGACGCCGTCCGCCGCGCCGCCCCGCCAGCCCTGGGAGCGCTGGAAGTCCTCGACGTTGCGCCGGTCCTCCTCGTCCCAGTCCGGCCCCGGGTCGGCCGTGTAGTACTTGTCGAACCCCTTCTTCACCAGCTGCTCCCCCAGCTGGGTGACGTAAGGGTTGGAGGCGCCGGGGCGGAACATCGCCCGTCCCGGATAGCCCGGCACCCCGTGGGACGAGGGCACCTGCGGATCCGGCGCGTCGGCCGGAGCGATGTCCTTGCCCTTGCCCGACACCAGCAGGTCCCAGGTCTGCGGCCCCGGCAGCCCGCGCATCTCCGCGCCGTTCCAGCCCTGGGCCTGCTGGAAGGCCCCGGTGGCCCGGCGGTCCGCGTCCGACCAGCGCGGGCCGGGGCCCAGTGCGTAGTACTGCCCGGCACCGCGCGCGACGAGCATCTGCCCGAGCTGGGTCACGTACTTGTTGTTCGCGCCGGGGCCGAAGTACGCCGCTCCCGGGTACGGCGCCACGACGCCCGGCGGATTCGGCCTGTCCGGACCGGCGGCCGGGTCCTCCTTGAGCCCCTTGTAGCGGTAGGGGACGTAGCGGTTCGACTGGTGCCAGTAGGCGTACGGGGTCTCCTTGCGGCGGGCCTGCGGGGGACGCTGCTCGTAGGCGAGGTACGAGGTGTGCGTGTAGTCCTTCCAGCCGCCGAAGATGACGACGTGCGAGCCCCTCTCCGGGTTCTGCGGATTGTGGAACAGCAGAATGTCGCCGGGCTGCAGTTCATCCTTGGTGATGCGCTCCGCGAACTTGCCCAGGGTCCCCGTCCATTCGTTTCCGGGCAGTCCCCAGGCCATCGATACATAGCCCGAACAGTCCTGTCGGTAACCGTCGGACCAGTAGGCCTCCATGCTGTACGGCACCTTCGCGTCGACCCATTTCTTGGCCCGGGTGATGATGTCCGCGCGGGTGGTCTGGGGCGCCTTGACGTCACTCGCGGGCTCGACGGGCGGGCCGCCCCTGCCGTGCAGCGGCGCCCGGTGCCCCTGCGGGGTGGCAACCTCGCTGCCTGCGGAGACGCCCGGCCCGGGCGGTACCTGCGGGGCGGCGAGCGCCGGTGCCACGTGCCCGGCGCCGAGGGCCGCGGACGCGGCGGCCGCCACGATCACGGCGCGGCGGGCCGCCGGGTGCCGTACCGCCCGCGAATACGGCAGAACACTCCGCCAGTGCGCACATCCCGGGCAGTCGCAGTCGTTCGCCGGATCGAATTCCTCGAATACCGGAGTCGCCATGCGATTCCCCTCACACTCCAGATGAAAATGACCGGGCCTGTCCACGATGATCAGTTTCCCAACCCTCTTCCCGACGCGCATGTTGACGGTCCGAATGATGTACAAGCGCCGCCCGTGACCCCGGGGCCCACCGGGACGGGTGGTCCGGAGCACCCCCGACCGTCCGGTAGAGTTACGACGTCAGCAGGCGCCGCTAGCTCAGTTGGTTAGAGCAGCTGACTCTTAATCAGCGGGTCCGGGGTTCGAGTCCCTGGCGGCGCACAGACAGCAAGGCCCTCCGCGGAAGCGGGGGGCCTCTTGCATGTGCTCTGGAGGGCAGCCGCCCCGAAGGGGCGCGGGGAACTGCGCGACCAGCCACGACGGAGCCGCAGACGCCCGACGGCCCCGTCCCGCTCACCCGGCGGAGCGCCGCAAGGGGGCGCGGGCCTCGCGGACACCGACCCCGTCCCGCGCACCCGACGGAGCGCCGCAAGGAGGCGCCGGCCCCGCGGACACCGACCGCGCGTTTCACGCCACCCGACGCCTTCCGCCGCGTACGGACGGATCCGGGCGGCGCGCCCCAGGACCTGAAGGTGACCCGCGGGCAACATCTGCGCCCTGCTGTCCACAACTGGTCCACAGGACCCCCACACGCGCCACAATGAACGCGTATGACCGGTAAACACCGCGTTTCGCGTCTTGCGATCATGATGAACGCCGTAGAACCCTGTTTTCCAAGATGCTGCGGATACGCGGCAGTTGGGGGGCAAGTAAGCGGTTGCCGGGTTCGTGGGGATAGGGGGCCCCGTTCACGAGCGGATGCCGAGGGGGGCATCATGCAACCGGAAGGTCGCGGTTCCATGTCTTTGGGTGTGGAAAGTGTGGTGACTGCGGCCGGTCACTGATCCGCCCGTGGGGAGTCGAGGGGGACTCGACCGCAGGTGGAAGGAACCGACACAACACGCGGCGACCTGCGTGTGGGGGGATGACTCATGACGTCGACGCCGACGGGCGCCCGGCATAACTTCGACCCGTCAGAAACAACCCAGCTCAGGGTGGAGTCCCACCGGAACAGCACGACAGGCCAGTTCCGGCGCATCAAGAAGACCCTTCCGAGATACGACTACGAGCACTACAGCCGGCTGGCCGGTCCCCTCACCCAGCCCGACCCGAGCAAGCCGTACAAGGTGCAGTACCGCTCGCTGCTCTCGCAGGAGCCCCACCGGCTGCGCGCCGCCCTGATGCTGGGCGCCGCGCCGCTGCTCTCGCTGATCCTGCTCGGCTGGCTGCTGCAGCCGCAGCACTGGACCGAGCGCGACTACCCCGCCTTCAGCTTCCTGCCGGCGCTGGACGTCGTCATGCTCGTCTCGATCGGTCTGATCGAGTTCTTCCGCTGCATGAACGTGCTGTCCAACGCGCACGCCACGCTGGTCGCCCGCGACCCCATCCCGGTGGTCCCGGAGACCGGCACCAGAGTGGCGTTCATCACGACGTACGTGCCCGGCAAGGAACCCCTGGAGATGGTGACGAAGACCCTGGAGGCGGCCGTGCGGCTGCGCCACCGGGGGCTTCTGCACGTCTGGCTGCTCGACGAGGGCGACGACCCCGAGGTGAAGGCGGTCTGCGAGCGCCTCGGCGTGCACCACTTCTCCCGCAAGGGCGTCGAGAAGTGGAACCAGAAGAAGGGCCCGCACCGCGCCAAGACCAAGCACGGCAACTACAACGCCTGGCTCGAGGCGCACGGCGACGACTACGACTTCTTCGCCTCCGTCGACACCGACCACGTGCCGCTGCCCAACTACCTGGAGCGGATGCTCGGCTTCTTCCGCGACCCGGACGTCGGCTTCGTCATCGGCCCGCAGGTGTACGGCAACTACGACAACCCCATCACCAAGGCGGCCGAATCCCAGCAGTTCCTCTTCCACGCCCTCATCCAGCGGGCCGGAAACCGCTACGGCGCCCCGATGTTCGTCGGTACGTCGAACGCCGTACGCATCAAGGCGCTCAAGCAGATCGGCGGCCTGTACGACTCGATCACCGAGGACATGGCCACCGGCTTCGAGATCCACCGGCACCGGAACCCGGCGACGGGGAAGAAGTGGCGGTCGGTGTACACGCCGGACGTGCTCGCGGTGGGCGAGGGCCCGGGTGCCTGGACGGACTTCTTCACGCAGCAGCTGCGCTGGTCCCGGGGCACCTACGAGACGATCCTGAAGCAGTACTGGAAGGGCTGGTTCTCCCTGCCTCCGGGCAAGCTCTTCAACTACACGATGATGATCATCTTCTACCCGATGTCCGCTCTCAACTGGATCCTGGCGGCGCTGAGTTGTGCGCTGTTCCTCGGTCTGGGGGCCTCGGGTGTGAACATCGACCCGACGGTCTGGCTGATGCTGTACGGCAACGCGTCCGCGCTGCAGATCGGCCTGTACGTCTGGAACCGCCGGCACAACGTCTCCCCGCACGAGCCCGAGGGCTCCGGCGGGGTGGCGGGCATGGTGATGTCGGCTCTCTCGGCGCCCATCTACGCACGCTCACTGATGGACACCGTGCTGCGCCGCAAGAGCAAGTTCGTGGTGACGCCCAAGGGCGAATCGGCCAGCCCGGACACCCTGTTCGGGACCTTCCGGATCCACCTGTTCTTCATCCTGGTCTTCGGTGGCTCGATCGCCGCCGGTATCACACTCGGGCACTCGCACCCGGCGATGATCACCTGGGCCACCTTCGCCCTGCTGATCACCGCGTCGCCGATCTTCGCCTGGCGCTACGGCCTCAGGCAGGCGAAGAAGCAGCCGCCCGTGCCGCTGTACGAGGAGCCGCAGGACTCGGCGGTGCCAGCTGCGGCGTACCAGCCGAAGCCGCTGCCCGGGCAGCACGCGCCGCAGTCGCCGCACGGCTCGGGGCAGAAGCCCAGCTGGGTCGCCTCCGGCGGGGGCTCGGGCGCAGGCAGTGACCAGACGATGCAGATCGCTCTCGGTGGATTTGGGGGACGTAAGGAATGAACGACCGTGCAGGCCGCCGCCGCGCCCGTCGACTTGCGATCGGCACGGCGGTGGTGCTCGCGCTGGCCGGGATGAACGGGCCGTGGCTCTACCGCGTCGGCACCGAGAAATACCACCAGTACAAGATCAACAGACCCGAGTACAAGGCGAAGAACGGGCACTGGGACATCATCGAGTTCCCGCCGGAGTTCCGCCAGGACACCATCCACGCGGCGCTGCTGCGCACCGGCAAGGTGCTGCTGATCGCCGGCTCGGGAAACAACCAGGACAACTTCAACGCGAAGAAGTTCGACACCCGGATCTGGGACCCGGTCAAGGGCACGATCAAGAAGATCCCGACGCCCAAGGACCTGTTCTGCACCGGCCACACCCAGTTGGCGAACGGCAATCTGCTGATCGCGGGCGGGACGAAGCGGTACGAGAAGCTGAAGGGTGACGTCACCAAGGCCGGCGGCCTGATGGTGGTGCACAACGAGAACCCGGACAAGCCGATGACGCTGCCCGCGGGAACGGCGTTCACGGGCAAGGAGAACGGCAAGACCTTCGTGTCCAAGGACCCGGTGCTCGTGCCGCGCGCGAAGAAGGTCTTCGACCCGAAGACGGGGAAGTTCCTGCGCAACGACCCGGGGCTCGGCCGTATTTACGTTGAGGCGAAGAAGAGCGGATCGAAGTACGAGACCGGTACCCAGGACAACTACCGGATCCAGGGCCTGAACGGCGCCGACGCACGCAACACGTACGGCATCGCGCAGAAGCTCGCCCTCGACAAGAAGGACTTCCAGGGAATCCGGGACGCCTTCGAGTTCGACCCGGTGGCCGAGAAGTACATCAAGGTCGACCCGATGAACGAGGCTCGCTGGTATCCGACGCTGACGACTCTGTCGGACGGCAGGATCCTCAGTGTGTCCGGGCTCGACGACATCGGGCAGCTGGTGCCGGGCAAGAACGAGGTCTTCGACCCGAAGACCAAGAAGTGGACGTACACGTCGAAGATCCGGCAGTTCCCGACGTATCCGGCGTTGTTCCTGATGCAGAACGGCAAGATCTTCTATTCGGGTTCGAATGCGGGCTACGGGCCCGACAACGTCGGCCGTGTTCCGGGTATCTGGGACGTCGATACGAACCAGTTCACCAAGCTGCCCGGGCTGAGCGACGCCAACGAGATGGAGACGTCCGGAACGGTTCTGCTGCCTCCGGCACAGAACGAGAAGTTCATGGTGATCGGCGGTGGCGGGGTCGGCGAGTCCAAGCTGTCCAGCAACAAGACGCGGCTGATCGATCTGAAGGACAGCAACCCGAAGTTCGTGGACGGGCCGACTCTGGAGAAGGGGACGCGGTATCCGCAGTCCTCGGTGCTGCCGGACGACACGGTGCTGGTGTCCGGCGGGTCGGAGGACTATCGCGGGCGCAGCGACTCCAACATCCTGCAGGCCCGGATCTATCACCCGGACACCAATACGTTCCAGCGGGTCGCCGATCCCGAGGTGGGGCGGAACTACCACTCCGGGTCGATTCTGCTGCCGGACGGGCGGGTGATGTTCTTCGGCTCGGACTCGCTGTACGGCGACAAGGCGAACACGAAGCCGGGGAAGTTCGAGCAGCGGATCGAGATGTACACGCCGCCCTATCTTTATCGGGATTCGCGGCCTTCGCTGTCCGGGGGGCCGCAGACCATTGCCCGGGGCGGGTCGGGGACATTCACGTCACCGCAGGCTTCGGCGATCAAGAAGGTGCGGTTGATTCGACCCAGTGCGTCGACGCATGTGACTGATGTCGATCAGCGGTCCATTGCGTTGGACTACAAGGTGTCCGGGGACAAGATCACGGTTACTGTGCCGAAAAACCGGAATCTGGTGACGTCCGGGTGGTACATGCTGTTCGTCGATGACGATCAGGGGACGCCGTCGAAGGCGCAGTGGGTGAGGGTTCCGTAGCGCTCCCGCGGGTTGTTTTCGGGGTGCGGGAGCGCTGTGGCTTGTCGCGCTCCCGCGGCGGAGCCGCACATGTCACAGCCCCGCGCCCCTAAAGACCTGACCCTTCCGCCAGCTTCAATGCGTAGGCGGGCCACCATTCGCCTGCCTTGGGGCCGCCCTTGCAGGTGCCGTCCGATTCGCCGGGGCGTTTGACCCACAGGTACGCGTCCACCAGGGGATCCGCTGTTTTCGTCGTGGGGGTCTCGCCCAGTTTGCGGCCGGGCGGGTTGCACCAGTTCTCGTCCGGCTTGCCTGCCGTGTAGGGGCCGTTGCCGTTGCGGCTGGTGTCGATGACGAAGTGTTTGTCGTTCACCTTTGCGGACAGCTGCTTGCCGTACGCGATGGAGTCCTGGGTGGAGTAGAAGTTGGAGACGTTGACCGAGAAGCCGTCGGCCTGGCCCACGCCCGCGCGCTGGAGGGGCTGGAAGATCTGGTCGGGGTGGCCCCAGCCGGCGTTGCCCGCGTCCAGGTAGACCTTGGTGTTCTTCAGGGACTTGAGCTTGGTGATGGCGTAGTTGAGGAGGCTGTAGCGCTCCTCCTGGAACTGGGGCTGGGTGCAGCCGTCCACCAGGTGCAGTACGGCGTCCGGCTCGAGGATCACCATGGCGGCGCGGTCCCCGATGCCGGTGGCCACGCCGTCGATCCAGGCGCGGTAGGCGTTGCCGTCGGCCGCGCCGCCCTGGGAGTACTGGCCGCAGTCGCGGTGCGGGATGTTGTAGAGGACCAGCAGGGCCGTGCGGCCGGCCTTGTCGGCGGCCTCCGTGAAGCCCTGTGCCTCCTGCTCGGGGTTCTCCGGGCCGATCCACTCGCCAGTCGGCTGCTCGGCGATCTTGCGGATCTGCTCGGCTTCGGAGTCCTTGCCGGACTTGGCGTAGGCGGCGACCTGACGTGCCGCGTTGCCGTCCGGGTTGACCCAGAACGGGTCGCTGTCCTTGGGCTGTTGGGTGATCTTCGCGCCGGCGTTCTTGTCGTCGCCGCCCCCGGAGGAACATCCCGCGACCAGCAGCGCCGCCCCCAGCACCGCCGCGGAAGCCCTCACTCCGGCCCCCCTCATGCCGTACATCCAACTCCCCCTTGGGTGCACTGGTCCGAGTCTCAATCCTGACATACGGCCCCCTTCGCCCACGAGGTCGCCCGGGCCTTGTCGGCGAGCTGTTACAGCGGCACGGCCGGGGTGGCACGGCAGCACCCGGCCGGTCCGGCGGATCGTCGTAGAACCCCTGATGGACCGTCGTTCACCAGCGTGTATGACGGAGAGCCACGGTAACGGGACCTGGCGTCATACGGCCTCTAGGCTGTGGCGCTCATCCGTTCTAGAGTCGTCTCAGACGGCCCCAGCCCCCGGCCGGTCCTCGCCGCTGTGGCCCCATGACCTCCCGCGCCGGTCGCCGGGTTACTCCCGCAACCCGAGCGCGCGCGGTTGAGGACCAGCCCGGTCGGCGGCTTCAGGGGGAGCAGGCCGCCGACCGGGCCAGGTGCAGGCGCCCCCGGCGCCGGTAGCCAGGACTGCCTCGCGATCTCCACACCACACACCCCGGCGACCTGCCTTTCCGCTGGGAGCCCGGGGGCCAGCCCCCGGAATGGTCCAGCACTCCCGCAAACCGTGCGCCCGCGGTCAAGGGTTTCAGGGGGGGAGCAGGCCACCGGCCCGGCCGGGTGCGGACGCCCCGGCGCCGGTAGCCAGGACTGCCTCGCGATCTCCACACCAGACGCCCCAGCTGGGGGTCCGCGGGTCAGCCCCCGGAATCGTGCAGCACTCCCTCAACCCGAGCGCGCGCGGTCGAGGACCAGCCCAGGCCGCCGGTCGGGCCAGGTGTAGGCGGTCAGTGGCCGGTTCCTGTGAGGTAGGCCGAGACGATCACGTTCGCCGTGTAGTTGCCGCTGTCCCGGTCGAAGGTGCCCCCGCAGGTGATCAGCCGGAGCTCCGCCCGCCCGGGTCGGCGTGGTCCGTAGGCCTGCCGGGCGTCGAAGTGGTCGCGGTTCTGGACCTGGACGTCCTCGACGGTGAACTCGGCGGCCTTGCCGTCGTCGCGGGTGACCCGGACGGTCTGGCCCGGTCGCAGGGAGCTCAGCTTGTAGAAGACGGCGGGCTTGGTCTCGGTGTCGAGGTGACCCACCATCAGCGCGGCCCCGGCGGCGCCCGGTCGGGTCCCGGCCGCGTACCACCCGACGGTGCCCGCCTGGTTGAAGGGCGGCGGTTCGATCGCTCCCTGCCGGTCCAGGCCTCGAGGCGCCACGGGCGCCTGGACACCCAGGGCGGGAATGTCGATGCGCTGCGGCAGCGCGTTCCCCAACGGGCGGGCGGCGGGCGGCAGTTCCGTGTCGGGCGGCCGTCCGACCGCGCCCATGTCACCGGTGGCGGGTGCGGTCGTGTCCTGCCGTACGTCGGTCACCTGCACCCCCCACTGCCACAGCGCGAACAGCAGCGCCGCCCAGGTCAGAGCCATCAGGAGGCGCCCGGAGCCGGAGGGGTGTTCTTCGTCGGACATGGGGTCAGTCCGTTCCGCGGCTCCGGCGCGCGCTCAGGACCGCGACGGCACCCGCGGCCGCGGCCACGAGCACCAGCCCGGTCACCGCCTGCCCCGTGCCGGGACCGGCCTCGCGGACGTCCACGGTGGCGAAGTGCGCGGTGCCACCCCCGCCCGCGTGGACAGGGGCGACGGGGGACTCCGCGGGATGCGAGGCCGGCTGGGACTTGGACGGGGAGGGAGACGGGGACGGGGATACGACGGTGATCCTGCCCGTGGTGACGGCGCCCCCGCAGGTGACCTTGACGTCGTAGGAGCCGGGCTCGGCCGAGGCGCGCACGCGGCTGTTCCCGGTGAGGGTGCCGTCGACGCCCGCGAGTCGCACGTCCGCGACGAACGCCCTGGACGAGGCGCTCCCCGCCTTCGCCGAGCAGCCGGCCACATGGAGCGCGACGTCCGCCCCCGGTGCGGGGGACGAGGGGCTCACAGAGATACCGGCTCCGCCCGCGTCGACCGCGTACACCGGCGGGGCGAGGGCGCAGACGGCCAGGGCCCCCGTACAGAGTGTGAGACGTAGTGAACCCATCGTGAAACCTCCAGATATCTGGAGACTCCCCCGCGGACCGGGGCCCCGCATCCTCAGCGGGGCCGCATTGCTCCGAATGGGTCAATCAGGGTTTCAGACCCGGTCGACGAGGTCCGCGATCGAGTCCACGACCTTGGACGGCCGGTACGGGAAGTTCTCGACCTGCTCCGGCCGGGTCAGCCCCGTGAGCACCAGGAACGTCTGCATTCCGGCCTCCATGCCGGCCAGTACGTCGGTGTCCATGCGGTCGCCGATCATCGCGCTGGTCTCGGAGTGCGCCCCGATGGCGTTGAGACCCGTCCGCATCATCAGCGGGTTGGGCTTGCCCGCGAAGTACGGCTTCTTGCCGGTCGCCTTGGTGATCAGCGCGGCGACCGCGCCGGTGGCGGGCAGCGGGCCCTCGGTGGAGGGGCCGGTCTCGTCGGGGTTGGTGCAGATGAAGCGGGCCCCGTCGTTGATCAGCCGTACGGCCTTGGTCATGGCCTCGAAGGAGTACGTGCGGGTCTCGCCGAGGACGACGTAGTCCGGCTCGTGGTCGGTGAGGATGTAGCCGATGTCGTGCAGGGCCGTGGTCAGGCCCGCCTCGCCGATGACATAGGCCGAGCCGCCCGGCCGCTGGTCGTCCAGGAACTGGGCGGTGGCCAGGGCGGAGGTCCAGATGGACTCGACCGGCACGTCCAGACCCATGCGGCGCAGCCGGGCGTGCAGGTCGCGTGGGGTGTAGATCGAGTTGTTGGTGAGGACCAGGAAGGGCTTGCCGGACTCGCGCAGCTTCTTGAGGAAGTCGTCGGCGCCGGGGATCGGTACGCCCTCGTGGATGAGCACACCGTCCATGTCGGTGAGCCACGACTCGATGGGCCTGCGTTCTGCCATGTGCGGGATCTCCTGCCGTACGCATGTACGCGGTGCTGCGTGCGCCCCCAGCGTAGACACTGGCCGGATCTTGCGGAATGGGCGTCTCAGCGGCGCCTGCGCTGTCTGCGGGCCAGCAGCAGCGCACCGCCGGTGACGAGGACCGAGGCGGTGGCGAGGGCGACGCCGGGGGTGCCGAGGCCGGTGCGGGCGAGTTCGTCGGCGAAGGGGAGGCGGGGGGCGCGGCTGGGCGGAGTGGTGCCGGTTCCCGTGGTGGTGGGGTCGGGTGTGGGGCTCGCGTCGTTGTGGATGCGGAAGGCGTAGTCGTTGGACTGCCCGACCCAGTCGCCGTCGTCGCCCCGGCGCTGGACTACGGCGGCGTCGGCGGTGACCTGGTTGGGTGCCGCGTCCGAGGTGATGGCGAGGCGGATCTTCACGGTGACGGTCCGTCGGGGGCCGACGGTGAACCCGGGGAAGCCGTCGTCGAAGGGCCCGACCAGTTCGTCCTCGTCGGTGGTCTCGAACTGGACGGGGTGCGGGTGGGGGCCGTCGTAGAACTCCAGGTGGGGCTGCGAGGGCGTCAGCTCGTGCCTGTCGTCTACGAGTACCACGACCGGGTGGATGTTTCCGCAGGTCCGGGTGGTGGTGTTGGTGAGGTCCAGATACCAGATGCCGTATCCGCCGCCCGCTTCATAGGTGTCGGGGCCGCCGTGGATGCGGGTGGTGAGGGGGAAGCGGCGGGCGTCGGGGGCGGCGCAGGTGGGGGCGTCGGCGGCATGCGCCGGGGGTGCCGCGGGGAGCAGGGCGGCTGCCGCCAGGCAGAGGGAGACGGGCGTGCAGGGTCGCATGGACACGTGAGTCTGCCTTTGGCCGGCCGGTGGGGGGCGGTGCCGCTCCGTGCGGGGGGTGAGGTCCGCTCGTTCAGCGCATGCGGGAGGCGCCGCCGGGCGTCCGGGGGTGTTTCGCCCCCGCCGCCCCTTCCCTTCCCGACCCTGGGGGCTGCGCCCCCAGACCCCCGCTTTCGGCCTGAACGGCCTCGTCCTCAAACGCCGGACGGGCTGAGAGGTCAAGCCCGGAGGGCTGGAAGACCAAGCTCGGAAGGCTGGAAGACCAAGCCCGCCCCGGCTGAAAGACCAAGCCCGGACGGGCTGAAAATCAACCCCCGGACGGGGGGAAACCAAACCCCGGACGGGATGGAAACCAAACCCCGGACGGGCTGGAAATCAGGCCCCGGACGGGCTGAAAAGCCCTGCCAGGATCAGCTGTGCCGCTCCCTCGGCCACGCCGCCGGAGGCGAGTCGGACCGGTACCGGGGGCTCGCCCAGGCGGCCGGCGCGTTCGACGAGGACGGTGCGCACTCCTCGCAGGAAGGCGTCCGGGGCGGCGGTGACGGTACGGCCGCCGAGGAGTACGAGGTCGATGTCGAGCAGGGCGACCAGGTTGCCGGCGCCGATGCCGAGAACGTGCGCCGCCTCGTCGACCGCGCCGCGTGCCATCGCGGCCAGGCACAGCGCCTCGATGCAGCCGCGGTTGCCGCAGCCGCACGGCGGTCCGTCCAGTTGGACGACCTGGTGCCCGAACTCCCCGGCCCCGGTACGGGCCCCCCGGTGCACGGCACCGCCGATGACGAGCCCGGCGCCGAGCCCTGTGGCGAGATGCAGATAGGCGAAGGACCCTCGCTCGCCCCCGACGGCGAGTGCCAGCGCAGCCGCATTGGTGTCCTTGTCGACGACGACCGGCCCCCCGAGCCGCCGCGCGAGCGCGTCCCGCAGGGGGAAGCCGTTCCACTCGGGGAACCCCGTCACGCGGTGCAGGACACCCCGGTTGTGGTCGAGCGGACCGGGGAGCGCGACACCGACGCCGAGGACGGAACCGGCGCCCGAGTCCCCCGCCATGAGCGCGACCGTCTCCTCCGCCAGCGCGGCGACGACGGCCTCGGCCCCCGCCCCCATGTCCAGCGAGGTGCGCCGCTCCCCCAGCACGGTCCCCGTGAGGTCGACCAGTACCGCCCGCAGTTCGTCGCGGTCCAGGTGCAGCCCGACGGCGTGGCCCGCCTCGGGCACCAGCCGCAGCACCGTAGGGGGCTTGCCTCCTGTCGACGCCCTGCGACCCGCCTCCGTCGCCAGCCCCTCGTCCCGCAGCCGTCCGGTGATCTTGCTGACGGCCTGCGGGGTCAGCCCGGTCCGCTCCGCGAGCTCCAGCCGGCTGATGCCCTCCTCCCCTGCCGTGCGCAGCAGATCGAGCACAAGCGCCGTGTTGTGGCTGCGCAGCACCGGCAGATTGACACCGCCGGGGCCCGCCATCCCCGCCCGTCCGGCCCCTGTTCCTGCCGCCGCCCCAGCGTTCGTCCTGTCCACGACTCCATTCTCCCCCGCTTGCACTTTGGCAACAGCGTTGCGAAAGTGGAGTGCATGACTCGCACTCCTCTGCGCGTGGGCCTCGTCGGCTACGGCCTCGCGGGCTCCGTCTTCCACGCCCCGCTGATCACCGCCACCGAGGGCCTCGCCCTCGACACGGTGGTCACCTCGAACCCCGAGCGGCAGCAGCAGGCCCGCGCCGAGTACCCGGACGTACGGATCGCGGCGGCCCCCGAGGAGCTGTTCGACCGCGCCACCGAGCTGGACCTCGTCGTCATCGCGTCCCCGAACAGGACCCATGTCCCGCTGGCGGCCACCGCCCTGAAGGCCGGCCTCCCGGTGGTCGTCGACAAGCCCGTCGCGGGCACGGCGGCCGAGGCACGTGAGCTGGCCGCCCTCGCCGAGGACCGCGGCCTGCTGCTCTCCGTCTACCAGAACCGCCGCTGGGACAACGACTTCCTGACCCTCCGCAAGCTGCTGGCCGAGGGCGAGTTGGGCGACGTGTGGCGCTTCGAGTCCCGCTTCGAGCGCTGGCGTCCACAGCCGAAGGGCGGCTGGCGCGAGTCCGGCGACCCCGCAGAGATCGGAGGTCTGCTCTACGACCTCGGCAGCCATGTCGTCGACCAGGCGCTGGTCCTCTTCGGCCCTGCGGCACAGGTCTACGCCGAGTCGGACATCCGCCGCCCGGGCGCCGAGACGGACGACGACACGTTCATCGCCGTCACGCACACCAGCGGCGTGCGCTCCCACCTGTACGTCTCCGCCACGGCCGCCCAACTCGGGCCGCGCTTCCGGGTGCTGGGCTCGAAGGCGGGCTACGTCAAGTACGGCCTCGATCCGCAGGAGGCGGCGCTGCGGGACGGCGAGCGCCCGGGGACGACCGCCGACTGGGGCACGGAACCCGAGTCGCTGTGGGGTCGCGTCGGTTCCGGCGAGTCCCCGCTGACCGGAGGAGGCCGCGCCGAACCCACCCTGCCCGGCGACTATCCGGCCTACTATGCGGCCGTGACCAGGGCCCTCAACGACGACGGTCCCAACCCGGTGACCGCTCTGGAGGCGGCCGCCGCCCTCGATGTGCTCGAGGCGGCCCGCCGTTCGGCCCGAGACGGAGTGGCGGTGGCGCTGTGACGCACAACCAGGAGATCACCCCGAAGTTCCACCCGGAGCTCACCCCGCCCCTGGAGGAACTGGAGGCGCAGGAACGACACCTGGTCTTCAGCCAGTTCACCTATGAGGACGCCTGGGCGCTGGGTTCCCTGCTGGTGGAGATGGCCCGCGAGCGCCAGGCCCCGGTCGCGATCGACATCCACCGCGCGGGCCAGCAGCTCTTCCACGCGGCGCTGCCGGGCTCGACCCCGGACAACGACGCCTGGATCACCCGCAAGCGCCGCGTGGTCGAACGCTACGGCTCCGCCTCCTACCTGGTCGGCGCCCGCTTCCGCGCCAAGGGCACCACCTTCGAGGACTCCTCCCGCCTGGACCCCGACGAGTACGCGGCCCACGGCGGCTCCTTCCCGATCAACGTCCTGGGCGTGGGAGTCGTCGGCGCGGTGACGGTATCGGGACTCCCCCAACTGGCGGACCACCGCTTCGTGGTGGAGGCCCTGGAGGAGTTCCTGCACAAGGGGTGAGCAGCGCCCCGCAAGGGGCGCGGGGCTGTATCGATTTGCGGCTCCGCCGCGTGGGCGCGACCAGCCACAGACGGCCCGCAGGCGACGAACCACCGCAGTTCCCCGGCTCTCCCGGCGGAGCGCCTAGGCGTCCTTGAACTCCTGCCGCTGCCGCCCAAGCCCCGAAATCTCCAGCTCCACAACATCCCCGCCCCGCAGGAACGGCTTCGGCTCAGGCGCCCCCATGGCAACCCCGGCCGGAGTCCCCGTA
Source organism: Streptomyces sp. NPDC001604 (assembly GCF_042893475.1). Lineage (NCBI taxonomy): Bacteria > Bacillati > Actinomycetota > Actinomycetes > Kitasatosporales > Streptomycetaceae > Streptomyces > Streptomyces sp. NPDC001604. The sequence goes on from NZ_JBIAUY010000001.1 coordinate 927,987, forward strand.
TTGATGACATCCCCGGGGTACAGCGTCATGAACTGGCTGACGTACCGCACAACTTCCCGCACGGAGAAGATCTGCTCAGCCGTGGTCCCGTCCTGCTTCAACTCCCCGTTGACCCACAGCTTCAACGACAGATCCTGCGGATCACCCACCTCGTCCGCCGTCACCAACCACGGCCCCAGCGGATTGAACGTCTCGCAGTTCTTCCCCTTGTCCCAGGTCCCGCCCCGCTCGATCTGGAACTCCCGCTCGGACACGTCGTGCGCGACCGCGTACCCGGCGACGTACGCCAGCGGATCCTCGTCGTCCGACAGATACCGGGCCGTACGCCCGATGACGACGGCCAGCTCGACCTCCCAGTCGGTCTTCACCGACCGCCGCGGCACGAGCACGGTGTCATAGGGCCCGACCACCGTGTCCGCCGCCTTGAAGAAGATCACCGGCTCGGCGGGCGGCTCGGCCCCGGTCTCGCGGGCGTGGTCGTGGTAGTTCAACCCGATGCACACGATCTTGCCGATCCGCCCCACCGGGGGCCCGACCCGCAGCCCGGTGGCGTCCAGCGCGGGCAGCTCGCCGGCGTCGGCGGCGGCGCGGATCCGGCCGAGCGCCTCGTCGTCGGCGAGCAATGTCCCGTCGATGTCGGTCACGACACCGGACAGGTCCCGCAGAACCCCCTCGGCGTCGAGCAGCGCAGGCGTCTCCGCTCCCGCCGTACCGACTCGCAGCAGCTTCATGATCACTTTCTCCCTCGATCGCGGGGCGCCCGACCGATGGGTGCAGCCATCGGAGGACTGGTCGATCCTCCAAGGTCACGGTCCAGTCCGCAATACCCGGTTCACGGACTGGACCGTAACCACCGGATCAGGAGTACAGAGCCGCCCGCTCCACAGCGCTCCACGCCGTACTGGTGACCACGTACAGCGCGGCGGCCAGCGGCACCACCGCCACCGTGAACAAGGTGAAGAAGGACATGAACGGCATCACCTTGCCGACGGCACCGAGCCCCGGCACGGACTCGCCGTCCTGCACGGGGAGGGGATTGCTGGCGGCCATCATCCGCTTCGTACGCCGGTAGTTGAAGACGGCCACGACAGTGACCACGGCGAACAGCCCGAGATAGACCAGCCCCGCACCCCCGAACACTCCACCGCCCCCGAGGGCGTCCGCCCACCGCCCGCCCAGCGGAGCGGCCAGCAGCTGGTGCGTGAGCAGTTCGTTCGCCTGCCCGCCGATGTGCGTGCTGGAGAACAGGTGGTACAGCAGGAAGAACGCCGGCAGCTGCAGCAGGGACGGCAGGCACCCGGAGACCGGTGACACCTTCTCCTCGGCATGCAGCTCCAGCACCGCCTTCTGGAGCTTCTCGGGTTCCTTCCTGTGTTGCTTCCGCAGCTCGGCGATCTTCGGCTGCAGCGCGGTACGGGCCTTCTGCCCGCGGGCGGCGGCCCGGGACAGGGGATGCACGAGCAGTCGTACGAGAGCGGTGAACAGGACGATGGCGGCGGCCGCCGCCGAGGCGCCGAACAGGGGCTGGAGCAGGTCGGCGAAGTGTCCGACCAGGTCGGCGAAGACAGCGAAAACGGACATGGATGAGCCCTCCGGGGGTCTCGTCGTGCCGGTACTGGGACAGAGCGGCATAACGACCCGCGCGGGGCCGGTTACGTGTGTGAGTGAGCCCTACGCGGCGGTCGCCGGAAGGGCGGATCCGGGGGCTCGGGGCCGGGTGCGCCCCTTGGCGTCGGGGTCGCGTTGCGGCAGGAACGCGGTACGGCGGGCACGGTCGCGGATGGCTGTACGCACCCGCGTGGGCGGCACCGCGGGCGCGCAGCGCGCGGTGAGCAGGGCACAGGCGGCGAGCGCGGAGCCGGCCGCGGCGGTCGCGGCGAGCGCGACCGTGGCGGTGAGGCTGCCGGTGTCGAGCAGCGCGACCTGGAGGACGAGCAGCGGAAGCAGCAGTACGGCGACCGGACGCAGCGACATCCGGCTGCGGATCACGACTGCCCCCTCCTGCGGGTACGTACTGCCACTCGTCCGTGCTGTTCGTGTTTCTCGGTTATACCTGACTGCCCTCGGCGGGCAGCTCCAGGGGCTGCAACAACCTCCGCGGCTTGAGCAGCGCCCGGCTGACCGGATCCGCCGGGTCCGGGTCGAGTCCGGGGCCCGGCACCATGAGGACGTCCTCGACGGGTACGACGGTTGCGCAGGCGGGGCATTCCCCGTACGGCCCGAGTTCGGTGCCGCAGTCGGCGTGCCGGAAGTAGCGCAGCTGGGTCTCGGCGTACTGCTCGCGGCGCCAGAGGCCGAGGGAGCGGAGGGCCGGCCACAGGGCGATGCCGCGCTCGGTGATGACGTACTCGTCCCGCGGCGGCGACTCCTGGTAGCGCCGCTTCTCCAGGATCCCCTCCGCCGTCAGCGACTGGAGGCGGGCGGCGAGGACCGCGCGCGGGATGCCGAGGTGAACGAGGAAGTCGTTGTAGCGGCGCACACCGTAGAGCGCGTCGCGGATGACGAGCAGCGTCCACCGCTCGCCGACGATCTCCAGCGCGCGGGCGATGGAGCACTCCTGTGTCGCGTAGTCCTTGCCGAGTGCCATGACGCCCACTGTAACCATTTTTCGCAAGCTTGGTTCAGTGACCGAACCCAGGGTGCTACGGTTCAGGACATGACTAGGTTCAATGAACGAACTCTCCCGGGGACCGAAGCAGCCGAGGTGCCGAAGGCGGCCGGCAGGGCAGCGCAGGCACAGCAGCCCGCCCCGCCCGCGGAGGCGCCCCCGCACCCGCGCGCCACCCTCGCCCTGACCAGCGCGGCAACGGCCGTGACCCTCATGACGTACACCGCCCCGGTGGTCACGCTCCGGGACACGGCGATCGCCCTGCACACCCCCCTCTCCGCACAGGCCTGGCTCATCAACGGCACCCCGCTGGGCCTCGCCGCGCTCCTCCTGGTCGCCGGCAGCCTGGCCGACGACTACGGCCGCCGCCGGATCTTCCTCATCGGCACCCTCGCCCTCGGCATCACCACGGCCCTCGGCGCCCTGGCCTCCTCCACGCTGCAGTTCACGCTGGCCCGGATAGCGCAGGGAGCCGCCAGCGCGGCGATCCTCGCGAGCAGCCTGGGCCTGCTGGTGCACGCCTTCCCGACCCCACGGGGCCGGCTCCACGCGACCGGCGTGTGGGGAGCCTTCGTGAGCGGCGGCATCGCGGCGGGGCCCCTGGTCGCGGGCGCGATGCCCGACTGGCGGGTGTCGTACGGCGTGCTGGGCGCGGCGGCGGTGATCGTGGCGGCCCTGGGGACACGCACGTTGACCGAATCCCGCTCACCGAGGGGCGGCCGCCCGGACATCCCGGGCGCGCTGACCTTCGGCCTGGCCCTGGTCTCCCTGGTCGCGGCCCTCACCCTCGGCCGGGACGGCTGGCTGCGCCCCGAGGTGGGCCTGCTCTTCCTGGCGGCCGTGGTCCTGGTGGCCGTGTTCGCACTGGTGGAGCACCGCACCACGACCCCGATGATCGACCTGGGCCTGCTGCGCCGCCCCGGGTTCCTGGCCTCGTCCGCGGGCGGTCTGTTCACGGGCCTCGCGGTGATCGGCCTCTTCAGCTTCCTGCCGGTCCTGTTCCAGCAGGCGCTCGGCCTGTCCCCCATGGACACGGCCTGGCTGTTCCTGCTCTGGTCCGGCCTGTCCTTCACCGTGGCGCTGCAGGCGAAGCGCCTCGCGGGCCGCGTGCCGCCCCGCCACCAGCTGGCGGTCGGCTTCGCCCTGCACGCGGCGGGCGTCCTGGCGATGCTCGGTGCGATCGACTCGGGCTCCTGGCAGCGCCTCCTGCCCGGCCTGGTCCTGGGCGGCATCGGCAGCGGCCTCCTGAACGCCGCCCTGCCCCTGCTGTCGGTGGAGTCGGTACCGGCGGCCCGCGCGGCCATGGGCTCCGGCGCCCAGCAGACCTTCCGCTACATCGGCTCCTGCGCGGGCGTCGCCCTGACGATCGCGATCGTGACGTCGTCGGGCGGGGGCCTGGGGCACGGAGCGAACATCGCCCTGCTGGTGTCGGCGGGTCTGGCGCTGACGGCCGCGGTGGCGGTGCTGGTGCTGCGCGAGCGGGGTCGAGCGTAGAGCCCGCCCCCCCCAAGTCACTCTGAGAACCCCCAAGTCACCCTGAGAACCCCCAAGTCACCCTGAGAACCTCAAGTCACCCTGAGAACCCCCAAGTCACCCTGAGAACCTCAAGTCACCCTGAGAAGTCTCAGGTTCCGGTTCATCGGCCTGCGTTCCACGATGTGGCGGAGCCGGTCGGTCCGGCACCTTTCGACGGCCTTCGAAGTGTTGGCGGCCGCCTTCGGGCCGCACCTACGGTGAGGCGCCGAGGAATCGACGATCGGGGGACCCCCATGAAGAGTCACGTCCGCCAGGTCGGACCCATACGCCGACGCACCGCCGCGTTGGCCGGCACGCTGGCGCTGGCCGCGGTTGCGGTGGGCACGGCCGCCTCGCCGGCCTCGGCCGCGGGCTGGGCCTGTGACCACGACGGGCACACGGTGTGGTGTGCCTCGGTGACCGGTATATCCGCCGGGTCCTATCTGGCCTCCCACAACGGGCCGAGCTACGGCTCGGGCACCACCGGGCACCGCTACCAAAACGGCCAGACCATGATGCTGGCCTGCTGGACCACGGGCGACGGCGACGCGGACGGCCACGGCGACCGCTACTGGTTCGCGCTCGACTTCGACAGCGACGGCGGATTCATCAACGACTGGTACGTGACGACTGGTTCGCCTTCGCAGTGGAAGCCGCACGTACCTGAGTGCCGGTGACACAGCGCAGCAAGCACCCCCACCCGCCCACGCAATCCCGTCAGGAGTTCACCATGCGTCGCGTCCTCGTCGTGCTACTGGCCTGTCTGGGACTGGCCGTCCCCATGGTCGTCACCGCATCCACGGCCGCGTCCGCCGCACCGGCCCTGTCACCGCGCACCGCGCAGACCGCCGCCTGCAACGCCGGTCATGTCTGCATCTACCAGGGCGACATCTGGGACGACAGCCCCAACCACCCGAAGGTGTACGACTTCTACTACTACGGCACATACAACGTGCACAACCTCATCGGCGAATACACCGTGATGAACTGCCAGACGGGCGGCGCGGGCGTCAAGGGGTTCACGGGATACAACGGCACGGGCAGCGTGGCATGGGATCTCAGCAGCAGTAACTGCGGGTGGGGTTTCTCGACGGACCTCACACCGACGAACTCCGTCAGGCTGTACGCCTGACCTCGCTCGCTCAATGGACGGGGTCCGTCAGCCTGCTGACGGGCCCTTTCCGCCGTCTAGGCCCGAGGCCGCATCGACACCAGCCTCCCCCACACCACCAGCCGGTACCTCGACGTGTACTCCGGGGTGCAGGTCGTCAGCGTGATGTAGTACCCGGGCTCGGAGTACCCGTGGCCGGGCTCGACGATCGAGCGGGGAATCGGGCGTACGACACCCGAGTCACCGGCCGAGGTCTGCGGGAGCGTCTTGTCGACGGCGTAGGTGTAGGTCGCGGTCTTCGTCTCGACCTCCACGAGGTCCTTCGCCCGCAGCCGGTTGATGTACCGGAACGGCTCGCCGTGCGTGTTCCGGTGCCCCGCGAGCGCGAAGTTGCCCACCTGGCCGGGCTGCCCGGTGCCGTGGTAGTGGCCGACGTACCCCTTGTTGAGGACGTCCTGCTTGCTGACTCCCTCGGCGACCGGGACGCGCAGGCCCAGGCGGGGGATGACGAGGACGGCGTAGGCCTGGGACCAGGAGGGACGGGGCTGCGGGGGCACGGTGGTGGTCCGTTCGCGGGTGCTGGTGCCGGTGCGCGGCCGGGGCGTCGCGGACGGGTCGGACGTACCGGAGTCGCCGGACTCGCCGCCTTTGCCGGTGGCCCCGCCGCCCCACTCCCGCTCCAGCGCCTCCACCTTGCGCTCGGCGCCGCGCTTGGCCTCCCGGTTGGTCCACCACAGCTGGTGGACGACGAGCAGCAGGAGCACGAGGCCCGCGGTGACGAGGAGTTCGCCGCCGGTCCACAGCGCACGTCGGCGGCGCGCGCGCTGCCGCCGGGTGGTGTGCTGCACGACCGGAACGCGCATCCGTACGCCTCCTTCACCGGACCGCCCGCACGATAAGGGCGGGAGGTCGAAGTCACCAGACCCGCACGGCGCCGGGCGCGGGACAGCCGTAAGACAGTCGTGCGACGGCTGTACGACAGGGACTGTTCGGGCTTCGTACAGCGGTTTTAGAAAGGGCTGGCACAACCCTCGACAACCCCACCCGTCACACCCGATGCTTCCCTCCAGTGACCTGACGGGCCAGGTCCCAGCGAAGGCGGAGAAGCCATGATCCGACGCAGAACCCTGCTGACCGCAGCGGGCGGCACCCTCCTCGGCAGCGCTCTCGCGACCGGCACCGCACGCGCGGACGCCACGATCGCCGTCAACCCCGGGACGTCATACGGAACTTGGGAGGGGTGGGGCACCTCACTGGCCTGGTGGGCCAATGTGTTCGGCGCGCGGGACGACTTCGCCGACATCTTCTTCACCACCAAGTCGACGACGTACAACGGCACTTCGCTCCCCGGCCTGGGCCTGAACATCGCCCGTTACAACCTGGGCGCGTGCAGCTCGAACACCGTGAGCGGCGAGAGCATGGTCGCCTCCCCCAACATCCCGGCGTTCAAGCAGATCGAGGGCTACTGGCAGGACTGGAACAACGAGGACCCCACGTCCTCGGCCTGGAAGTGGACGGCGGACGCCACCCAGCGCGCGATGCTGACGAAGGCCGTGGCCCGCGGCGCGACGACCGAGCTGTTCGCCAACTCCCCCATGTGGTGGATGTGCCTGAACCACAACCCGTCCGGCGCCTCCGACGGCGGCAACAACCTCCAGTCCTGGAACTACCGCCAGCACGCCTCCCACCTGGCGGCGGTGGCCCTCTACGCGAAGAACAACTGGGGCGTGAACTTCGCGACGGTCGAGGCCTTCAACGAGCCGAGCTCCAGCTGGTGGACGGCGACCGGCACCCAGGAGGGCTGCCACATCGACTCGACCGTCCAGTCCGCCGTACTTCCGTACGTCCGCAGCGAGTTGGACAAGCGCGGTCTGACCTCGACGAAGATCTCGGCCTCGGACGAGACGAGCTACGACCTCGCCCGCACGACCTGGAACTCCTTCTCCTCGACGACGAAGGGCTATGTGGACCGGGTCAACGTCCACGGCTACCAGGGCTCGGGCGGCCGCAGGGACCTGCTCTACACGGATGTCGTGACAACGGCGGGCAAGGCCCTCTGGAACTCCGAGACCGGCGACAACGACGGCACCGGCTACACCCTCGCCTTCAACCTCCTCTACGACTTCCGCTGGCTGCACCCCACCGCCTGGGTCTACTGGCAGGTCATGGACCCCTCCACGAACTGGGCGATGATCGCGTACGACGCGAACACGCTGCAGGCGGGCGCAGTGCAGACGAAGTACTACACGATGGCGCAGTTCAGCCGGCACATCCGCCCCGGCATGAAGATCCTCGACACGGGCGTGAGCAACGCGGTCGCGGCCTACGATTCGAGCGCCAAGCGCCTGGTGATCGTGGCGCTGAACACCTCGACCTCGGCCCAGACCTTCACCTTCAACCTCTCCAACTTCACCACGGTGACCGGCGGTTCGGGCGGACTCGTCCCCCGCTGGAACACGGTGACGACGGGCGGGGACCTGTACAAGTCGTACTCGGACACGTTCCTGAGCGGGAAGTCGGTCTCGGTGTCGCTGGCGGGGAAGGCGGTGCAGACCTTGCAGATAGACGGGGTGACGATCTGACGTCCTCACCGTCCGTTCCCTCTGGCGGGATGCCGGCCGGGCTGGTCGCGCTCGCGCTCGGCGGTTTCGGGATCGGTCTGACGGAGTTCGTGATCGCGGGGCTCCTGCCACAGGTGGGCCGGAGCCTCGCCGTGTCGGAGGCCGCGGCGGGCCGGCTGATCTCCGGTTACGCCCTGACCGTCGCGGTGGGCGCGATAGCGCTGACGGCCGCGACGGCGGGGCTGCCCCGCAAGCCGGTCCTGATCGGTCTGGTGGTGCTGTTCGTCCTCGGCAACCTCATCTCGGCCCTCGCGCCGAACTATCCCGTGATGATGCTGGGACGGGTGATCGCCGCCCTGTGCCACGGCTCGTTCTTCGGCATCGGCTCCCTGGTCGCCCGCCGCCTGGTCCCACCGGAACGGGCGTCGCGGGCGGTGGCGGTGATGTTCGCGGGCCTGACCGTGGCGAACGTGCTGGGCGTGCCCTTCGGGGCGCTGGTCGGCGAGCGCTGGGGCTGGCGGGCGACGTTCTGGGCGATCACGGGGATCGGGGTGGCGGCGGCGGTCGCGATTGCGGTGCTGGTGCCGGGCTGGGCGGGGAGGGCCGCCGGGTCGGGGAGCGCCCTTGGAGGACAGCTACGGGCGATGCGCTCCCGCCAGGTCTGGCTGACCCTCACCGCGACCGCCCTCGGCTACGGCGGCATGTTCGGCGCCTTCAGCTACCTCGCGTACACCTTCACCGAGGTCACCGGCTTCTCGGCCACAGACGTGGCCTGGCTCCTTGTCGTCTACGGCAGCGGCCTGGTCCTCGGCAACCTGGCGGGCGGCCGCGCCGCGGACCACAACCGCGACCTCACGCTGATCATCTCCCTGGCGGCGCTGGGGGCGACCCTCGCGCTGTTCGGCCTGCTGGCAGGCAGCCCGGCCGCCTCCGTGGTCCTGGTCTTCCTCGTGGGAGTGTTCGGCTTCGCCCAGGTCCCCGGCATGATCACCCGCGTCACGGACCACGCCCAGGGGGTCCCGCTGGCGGCGAGCGCGAACGTGTCGGCGTCCAACGTGGGCAATGCGCTGGGGGCGTGGCTGGGCGGGATCGCGATCAGCGGGGGCCTGGGCTACACGGCTCCGCTGTACGTAGGGGCGGGCATCGTCGCGGCAGCGCTGGTGACGATGGTGTGGGCGGCGAGCGGGCGTGTCGAGGGGGCCACGTGATCCCCGCCCTTTGACCAGCACATACCTCTTCTTCGCCACGGATGGGCAGTACGGTTTCCCTCATGCGCCCCGACACGCCTGCCGAGAACGTCGACCACACCGCCGAAGCGGCCCGCCTGGAGCGGACCGCAGGCCTGTATCCCGAGGACGCCGAGGCCCTGCTCCTCCAGGCCGCGGCCCACCTGGAACTGGCCGGCGACCGCCCCGCCGCGACCACGCTCTACGACCGCCTGCTGTCGTCCCAGGCGGGCCTGGAGAACCCCTACCTGGTACGGGCCCTCAAGGCCTCGAACCTCTGGGAGTACGGCCACGAGGCCGAGGCCCGAGCGATCATCGACGGCGTCCGGGCAGCGGCCCCGCGCGACCCGGCCCCCTGGGTGATCGTTGCGGAGGCGCTGGAGTCGCATGACGAACTGGAGGCGGCCCAGGAGACGTTCACGGAGGGGGCGACCGTGCTCCTGACGGGCGTGGAGGAACCCCCGTACTCGACGCACCCGCTGCTGTTCGGCCGCCACCGGGTGCGCCGGATGCTGGGCGTGGCCCACGACGAATGGGACACGGTGGCGGACCTGCTCCACTCGTCCCCGGTGTCCTTGGACGAGCTGCACGACCCGAAACGGGTGTGGTCCCTGGGCTCGGACAACCCTGCGGAGTTGGCGGCGGAGATCTCGCGGCTGCGGGCGGAATTGGGGACGTATCGGGAGGCTTTGTCCCGTCCGTTCCCGGTGGCGGTGCTGCACTGGCCGGCGGGGGAACTGACGGAACTGGTGGAGGCGTATCCGGCTCTGGCCGCCGAGTACCCGTCGCATGAGGAGCACCTGGCGACGATAGAGGGGTCGCTGCGGGAGCTTGCCGCCTCCGGTACACCGAACCTGGGGATCGTCACGGGGACGGTCCCTTCTTATGAGGCGTTCGCGGCGTCGGAGATGGCTTCCCCGGGCGAGGCGGAGTTGTTGCCGCAGTACGCGACGACCCTGGCGGCCCGGGGGCGCGCTGTGGAGTGGCCGCCGCAGCGGGGGGCTGGGTGTTGGTGTGGGTCGGGGCGGGGTTATGGCGAGTGCCACGGGGTCGAGTAGGTAGCCCAACCCCGTATGCGGGCTCCCGTAAGGGGGTGTGCCCCGGCCCTACAGCTGGCTGGGGTCACCAACTCCTAGCCAGCGCTTCCGGTGATAACGGACGTATTCTTCGTGGACCTTGTGCTTCTTGTGCCTCTTGAGTTCCGCACGCACGTTTCCGCCGATGACTCCGGCACGTACGACGATGGACCAATCATCGTCAATGACGATAGCCCCGATATCGAGCCGCACGTGACAGTTAGGGCAGAGACAGAGGATGTTTCGCTCAACGTCAGGACCGTTATCCCCTAGGGGCTTTATGTGAGCCCCTTCGCTGTACGGCCTCCCGTCCGGACCAACCAAGCGCAGGCCGCAAACCTGACATTCATGGTCGTACAGGTCCTTCACGCGCCTAGCAGCGGCAGCGTCGCGCACGATGCGCTGGATGCGCGTTGCTCGGGTAGTAGGGAACTTCTCCTCGCTAGTGAACTCCAAATCGTCTTGCTCGCCAGGCGCGACCTTAGCCTCTTCGTCCGCCAGGAGAAGCCCTTCCTGCTGTTCCAACACCTCGGCGACCCTGCGTTCCGCAGACGTCAACTCCTGCTCGGGACCAGGGAGGCGTTGCAAATCAAACTGACAGATCTCAATGGGCGAGCCATCGGGCGCAGGCGACTTAGATATGGCCGTACGGACGGCCGTGATCTCATACAGCCCGTCATATCTGTAGCCCTCGGGCAGTGAATATCGCGAGTCGCCTTTGGGGCCTCGGATGATCCGGATGTAAAGCCCTCGCTCGTAGCTGAGCTTGAGCGCGGCATTGTCGCGATACTCCCAGGATTGACTCCGCAGAAGCGTCTTACCGTCATTGCCCTTGTGATCGTCAGGCGAAGCGCCGGTGTATTGGACCCAGGTCCAGCCATCCTCATCGTCCTCGTAGCCACCGTTGAGCACGATGGCGTCCGCGACGAAACTGCCGTCCTCAGCCTTCAGCCGAGAGATACCCCGCATGGTGTCGCCGTGCAGGTGGGCGTTCTTCACATCCCTTCGACGCGGAAAGACCGCACCAGGGACGACGCCGTGTATGTGACCGATGACTCGCTCTCCCATCGCACCATACTGCCCTGCGGCGATCACTTGTGTCACACGAGATGCCGAATCTGATCAATCACCGTCTATGTGAGCCTGCATCCAGGCGCTCCCACTGGGAGTCGCAGGGCAGCACCGGCAAGCACTCCCCAACAGACCTGCACTACCAGCGGCATGACGAGCAGGGCGACCACATGGGCTCGGCTGTGTAGGCGAAGCACACAGGCAGCAAGCCAACGGCAATCGCGAAGGACCTCCAGCACAAGCTTTTGCCGATGCATGGGCTACTCGGCGATTGCTACTGGGTAGCCGCCTCTGCGAGGGACCTCAATTGACAGATTCGCCCCGCTCGAGATCCTCAAAAGGCCTGCTCAGTTAGCCATGACGTGGGATCGAACTGCCAATTGATCCATGGACAACGACCCCGGTAGCACTTCCGACCCCCTCCTAGTCAGGCGCAACACCGTAGGCTTCCCGGAGTGATTGAGACCATCGTCTTCGACGTCGGCGAGACCATCACCCGCGACGACCGCTACTGGCACTCCTGGGCGGACTGGCTCGGTGTGCCCCGCCATACCCTCTCGGCTCTCGTGGGAGCTGTGGTCGCCCAAGGTCGCGACAACGCCGATGCCGTACGCCTCGCTCGCCCCGGCATCGACGTCGCAGCCGAGTACCACGCCCGCGAGGCGGCCGGCCGGGGTGAATTCCTTGATGAGTCGGACCTGTACGACGACGTCCGTCCCGCCCTGGTCGAGCTGCGCAAGCTCGGCGTCCGCGTCATCATCGCCGGAAATCAGACCTCCCGCGCAGGCGAGCTGTTGCGCGACCTCGACCTGCCCGTCGATCTCATCGTCACGTCTGGGGACTGGGGTGTGGCAAAACCTCACGCGGAGTTCTTCGAGCGTGTGCTGGACGTGGGTCAAGCCACGCCGCGGGAGACGGTGTACGTCGGTGATCATCCTGCCAATGACGTCTTCCCAGCGAAGGCGGCTGGGCTCCGGACAGCGCACATCCGCCGCGGTCCGTGGGGCCATCTCTGGGCAAACGATCCGGAGTTGAGAGCGGTGACCGACTGGCAGATCGACAGCCTGACTCAGCTCACCACGATCATCGCGGACTGAGGGCAAGCCGACGAGGCCGGACCCCACCAGCCAGGACCGGCGACATCGTTTGTGAACACGCTGCGTCTCGACGCAGGTACCGTTCGGAGCAGACGCGCCTCGGACTGGAGCCGGTATGCCAGCACACGTCAACGGTGGGGTAGGCAAGCGAATCGCCTACTACCGCAGCGTCATGCGCCCGAAGATGACGCAGCAGCAACTCGCGGACGCGGCCTGCGTCGCACTCGGCACTATCCGAAAGATCGAACGGGGTGAGCGTGGCGTCACCGATGCCACACTCGAAGCCCTCGCGGCTGCTCTCGGCGTCGATCCAAGCCGACTGCGCACTGAACGCGCGCCTGCGCACACCCAGGTTCGCGACGCGTTACCTACACTCTCCGCAGCGATCGCAACGTACGACGTTCCTGACGACGATCCGGCTCGTCCCCTTGAGGAACTTCGAACTGCCGTCGCTGAGGCCGCTCGCTGGCGCCTGGCCTCCCAATACACACGCATCGTCCGCGAACTTCCCGACCTGCTCATCGACCTGGCTCGCGCCTATCACGGAGCCTATGCAAACCAGAGGCAGGAGTTGGCCGCGCTCTTGGTCACCGCCTACCGCTCAGCGGATGCCGTCGCTTTCAAGTTCGGTGCCCTCGACCTGTCCGCTCGCTTGGTTGAACTAATGCGTTGGGCTGCGCGCGACACAGATGATCAGTTGCTCAACGCAGCTGTCGCCTACGTACGAACAGAGACCTTCTTCGCCGCGCGCGCTCATGCCGCCGGGCTGCGTGCTCTCGAGCACGCCATCGACACGGCACCCGTGCCGGACACGGCGTCTGCCATCGCGGCAAGGGGTGCACTCCACATGAGGGCTGCCGTCATCGCAGGGCGGGCACGTGACGCCACTGCCTCACAGGCGCATATCGGCGAAGCTCGAATCCTGGCGGATCAAGTGACCGAGTCCGTCTACCACGGCACAGCCTTCGGGCCTGACTCCGTCCGCATTCACGAGGTGTCCGTCGCCGTAAGTCTGGGGGACGACCACGTGGGCCGCGCTCTTACTGTCGCGCGGGATTGGATGCCACCGGCCGATCTGCCGGCTGAGCGACGCTCCGGCTTCTACATCGAACTGGCCCGAGCCCAGCTGTGGTCCGGACTCGCTGACCATGCTTTCGAGTCCCTGAAGGTGGCCCGTCAGATCGCTCCACAACACACGCGGGAACACCCATGGGTCCGTGAGGATGCGGCCACGTTGCGACGGTTGAAGCGCGCCGACTCCGAGTCGCTCACGAACTTCACCGAGTGGTGCGCCGCCACCTGAAACCTGCCCCAACTACCCCTGGCTGGGGTACTTGTGCCCCTTACAGGCCTCCACCATCTGTTTCACGCACTTGAGACCAGCAGATGGGAACGGGGATGCCTGACGCGAACACGCTCGCGCTCATTCTCATTGAGGACAGCGTGAGCATCGCTCGACTGCACGGGGAAGCCTGCTTCGACTGCGGAGCCGTCGCCAAGAAGCTGCTCGTAGATGGGCGCGGGACGCTCCGCGGCAGCAGCCGCGTGTGGCAGATCATGACCTGTGGATGCCGATTCAATGCGGTGACGGCATGAATGCCGTCGTGGAAGCCCAACTGCCGTGGCTGCCGCCCGAGGGAACCATTTGGCATGTCGAGGCCGGAACCCACTTCGACGCCATCCGCGTCAGCCGAACTCTCGGCATCGCGGCGCTCGCCTTACTCGGAGGCGAGTCCGGGTCAGTGATCTGCGACCCATGGAGCCGGATCCAATATTTTCTCGCGGAGCCGTCCTCGACATCTGGCTGGAACCTGTGCGGGACCACCGCGTGCGGGGCTGCCACGTATGTCGTAGTCCCGCCGCTCAACTCCAGCGAATTGAACCTGCACTGGGCAGTGAGGCCGATGCCGGATCGTCCGTTCACTCCGACAGATCAGCTGCGCAAAGCACTCAAGGCAGCAGTCGATGCGCAGTACGAAACACGTGTTGGGCGCTCCTGATGGGCATTGAATTTTCCACTGAAGCGGTCGATGCCTTCAACACCCTTGCTGATCACTGTCTCGCTTGCCACAGCTGTCGAGCCACGCCTGACCGGATGTGTCGCGAAGCGCAGCAGCTGTATCGCTCCTGGAAGGCCGTGTGGAAGGAGTCCCTCCATCATGATCTGCGGGAAGTGTGACCAGGCAATCGAGGTCGGCGAGGCCTACGACCGACATGACAAGGTCTCGTCGTCCGCTGGAGGGATCACGATCTACCTTCACAAGCATTGCCCGTCGAGACGCCTTCGACGGACGAATCGCGAGGACGTGAGCGCCTCGCCGAAAAACGCGTGAGCTCTGGGCTCCGACCTGGTTTTCCGCCGAATGCTGAGCTGAGCCAAAGCGCCGCGGCGCGTGACCAGCATGCGCCCCATGGCGGACACAGATTTCCCCTCCCCGAGCAACGACAGGCATTCGGCACTCAGGGAGAGGTCTACCCGAAGGTCCCCCCACTGTGAGGTGAATCCGTGCTCTGCACAACCCCGTCAAGTCCGGAGCGGAACGCAACGGAGGCGACGCGATGACCACCACCGTCACCACCGCCCTCCGCACCGGCCGCTCCCTCGTCACCGCCCCCGACTTCGACATGCTCGCCGCCTTCTGTGCCGACGAGTACAACCTCGAACGCAGCGTCGCCGACCGTGTCATGGACCAGGCGCTCGCCCTGGTCCATGTGATGGGCTCGACCGGCGAGGGGGCCGCCATGGCCCCCTCCCAGCAGGTCGACCCCGGCTGGCACACGCTGATCCTGCACACCGACTGGTACGCCAACTGGTGCCAGGAGCAGTTCGGTTACTTCCTGCACCACCAGCCGAACAGCAAGACCCGCACGCGCGGCCTGATGACGGACGTCGTCGGGAAGATCCGCGCGGCCGGATTCGAGGTCGACGAACGGCTGTGGGGTACGGCAGCCGACTGCAACCCGCCTGCCTGCTGCGGCGACGGCCCCTGCTGCTGAGCGCACTCCCCTGACCACTCCCCGACAGGGCGGGCCGGCCTTCCCCAGGTCGGCCCGCCCGCTCCCCCTGCGCCAGATCGGATCCTGCCCATGCCCCTGACCGAGCTGACCGCGACCAGCCGCGTGACGGTCTTCCCGCTCGAAAAGCTCACCGTCGCCTACACGACCCAGTCCAGTGACGAGCGCGGCCTGGGCGACATCGGACTCGTCACCGTCGTTCGCGAAGACGGCGACGAACTCGGCCACAGCGGCGACGAGTTGTGGCAGCTCGCGCGAGACCTCGGCGGGCGTACTACCGACGGGGACCAGGCCCGGTGGATCCTCACCCAGGCCGGCCGCGCCCGGATGGTCAGCGCCTACCGCGACCTGCCGGACGCGACCTGGACGGCGTACATCCGCCGACGCTTTGCCCTCGACGCGCTGTTCGCCAACCACGATGTCCTGATGACCGGCCGGATCGAGCTGACGACCCGCGCCGACTGCACGCATTCACCCTGAGGAGGCTGCACATGCACGAGACCGGCTCCGAGCCCGTTTACCTGGCCGGCGACGCTTGGAAGACGTACTTCCGCGATTTCAAGCGGTCCGCGTTCCGGCTCGAAGTGCACCAGACGTACACGATGCCCGGCGAGGGCGAGACGTTCCGCGCCTTCCGCTCCGGGGGACCGATGCCGACGGACTTCAACAAGGCCTGGCACGAGACCATCCGGGTCAACGTCTCGTCGGGGCGGACGATGACCCGCGCAAAGATCGTTCGGCGCCCGCTCACGCCGTACAGCCGCTATCTGTTCGCGTGGGGCATCCCCGGAAACGTCGAGGCCGGGGAGGACTACCGAATCCTCGATGTCACCGAGCGGCCGAATCCCGGGTTGCCGGAACAGGACTTCTGGATGTTCGACGAGACGACCGTCGTACACCTCAACTACCGCCCGGACGGAACACAGATCAATCGAGAGCTGATCCGGGATCCGGACATCGGCAAGTACCTCGCGTGGCGCGAACGTGCTCTGGAGAACGCCGTGCCGTTCCGGGCGTATGAGGGGTGAGTCGCAGAAACGGGCCCGGCACGCTCGTATCCGGCCCAGCGAAGGACAGGCCACAGACGTCCAGTGCAGCGGCTCTGTCGAGTTGCAAACCGATTCCGGCGGCACCATGTTCACTGCCTCCACTACGAGCAAGTCGGCAATGACGCTGGACTGGACACTTGAAACGTTGGCGCGTTGATCGCTTGATCGGCCGTGACAGGTGTCGGGTCGGCGGTCAGCCGCGCACATGCAGCCCGAACCCCGAACGGCCCGCGGGCTCCAGGCCCTCCTTCAGGTGCAGCGACGGGATCTCGTAGTCGCCGAAGTTCTGCGGCCGGAAGGGGATCGGTTCGGTCGACTCCAAGGTGAGCAGGCGCTGCTCCCAGGCCTTGGCGACGTCCGGGTAGTCCTCGTCGGTCATCCGGTCGGCGCCGTACAGCACGAACGGCGGCAGCACCTCGATGCCCGGGTAGTAGAGGATGCCGTGGTGGATCGGGAAGAGGAGGTCGTCGATGGGGCCGTTGATGCCGCGGGCGGAGTAATGCGACTCCGGGCCGCCGGCGGTCACCGACAGCAGCGCCTTCCTGCCCGCGAGGGTGCCTTCGCCGAAGCGCTCGCCGTACCTGGTGTCGCTGTGCTCGCCGACGCCGTAGGCGAAGTGGTAGGTGAACACCCGGTCCACCCAGCCCTTGAGGATCGCGGGCATCGTGTACCACCACAGCGGGAACTGGAAGATGATCGTGTCGGCCCACAGCAGCTTCTCCTGCTCGGCGCGTACGTCCGGGGTGAGCGTTCCCGCGTCGAAGGCCCGGCCCGAGTCGAGCGCGACCTTCAGCGGACTTGAGGCGTGGGGGCCGTAGTCCGCGGCGTCCACGACCGCCTTCCAGTTCATCGCGTACAGATCGCTCACCCGTACCTCGTGCCCGGCGGTCTCAAGTGTGGACACCGCGAGGTTCTTCAGCGAGCCGTTGAGCGACTTCGGCTCCGGGTGCGCGTAGACGATCAGCGTCTTCATGGGAACTCCTTCGGATCGGGTGCCTTCGATCCTGGGCGCCGCGGCCTCTGGCGTTCAGGGGCTCCTCTTCCGTCAGACTGGAATTCCTGGTATCGGCAGGACCACCCTTACGGGCAACTCCGAGGCCATACTGGGGACATGGACGATCTCGCGGGCTTCCTGCGGACCCGGCGTTCCCGGGTCGACCCGGCGGCCGCCGGTATCCCCACCGACAGCCGCCGCCGGGTCGAAGGGCTGCGCCGCGAGGAGGTCGCGCATCTGTCCGGAGTCAGCGTCGACTACTACGTACGCCTGGAGCAGGGCCGCGCGACCCAGCCCTCCGAGCAGGTTCTCGACGCACTCGCCCGCGTCCTCGGCCTCGACGAGACCGAACGCGGGCACCTTTACCGGCTCGCCCGGCAGCGCCGCCGCCGCGCCAAGGCTCCGGGCGGGCGGATCCGGCCGGAGCTGCTCCGGGTCCTCGACCTGGTCGCCGACGCACCCGCACTGATCATGAACCACCGCCTGGACGTGCTCGCGGGGAACCGCCTGGCCGGGCTCCTCTACGGCCGGCCGATGCCGGGCCTGAACACCGCGCGGCACATCTTCCTCGAGGAGGCCGAGCGCGGCCTGTACGCGGACTGGGAGCAGTGCACCCTCGACGTGGTCGGGCATCTGCGCCTGGCCGCCGGTAAATATCCAGAGGACTCCCGACTTGCCTCGCTCATCGGCGAGTTGGCGATGGGCAGCGAGCGCTTCCGCCGCCTGTGGGCCCGCGCGGACGTGCGCGCCCGCACACATGGACGCAAGGCGTACCGGCACCCGCTGGTCGGTCTGCTGGAACTGCACCAGGAGAACTTCGCACTGCCGGACGAGTCGGGTGTGGAGCTGCTGGTGCTGTCCGCGGCCCCCGGCAGCCCCGCTGCGGACGGGCTGCGCCTGCTCGCGGGCCTGGGCGCGGACAGCGGTGACGCGCACAGCGGTGACGCGCACAGCGGTGACGCGCACAGCAGTGACGCGCATCCCACAGGGAACGCTCAGGTCCGCGACTAGCTCACCGACGTCCATCCACCGCCGGGCACGTCACGACATCGCACTCGTGTGGCAACTTGCGGGGCGGCCCTCAGCCCCGCTCCTGAACGAGCTTCACGCGGTGCCCCTCGGGATCGCGCAGCCAGGCGTATCGAAGACGTCCGTCCGGTGAGTCGGTCGGGCTCGTCACGGGTTCGCCTCCCGCGTCGAGTGCCGTCCGGTGCAGGCCATCGACGTCGTCGCACCACAACACGACCTCGGTGTTCTCCCCGGGAATTGTGGCGATGCCGAAGAGTTCGGCGCCCACGCGGGCCGAGCTGAAGCCGATCCGCACTCCCGCAGCATCCACCTCGACCTGGTGCGGCTCGCCGTCCGGCGGAAAGCGGAAGCGCTCGGGCATCCCGAGGCGGCGGAAGAACGCAGCGCAGCGTTCCACATCGTCGCACCACAGATTCACCTGAACACCTGTGAACTCCGCCATGCTCACACGCTACTGCGGCAGCTTCTGCCTTCGGGTGACGTGGCGGTGGCCGGGAGGGGTAAGTGAGCCGGGGATGTGCGGAACCAGCGGCCACACCACTTCGGTGCCCCGGAACGCCGCATGGACGGCGTACATTCGCCGACGTTTCGCACTCGACGCCCTCTTCGCAAACCACAACGTCCTGATGACCGGCCGGATCGAGCTGCCTCACCTCTGAGCTGGAGATACCCGCGAGCACAGGCCTCCGCCGAGGCCCACCCGTACGCCATCTCCAACTCACCCCAAGGCCCTGCCGCACCAGGGAAGTTGAAGCCGCCCGGTTTCAGCCTGCGAAGGTTTCTGCTCGCGAATCGTGCGAGGGGTATTGACGCCGTTCACGGGTTCCCTATGATCCGGTTGCTCGACCCTTCGATCCTTGTTCGAAATAGCGAACATGCAAACCCGCACTGCATCGACAGTCCGCACAGCCCCGCACAGCCCCGTCGGGGTCAACCGGAACCGCTTGCTCGAGGACTACGAGGAGTACGAGGTCTCCATGCGCAGAAGACATTTCAGCCGCAGGCATCCGTCTGCGGTGCTCGCCGCCGCGGTAGCGGTCCTGGTCTCGTTGGCGGCGCTGCTCGTCGCCGGCCCAGCTCAGGCCGCCACCAGCGGCGCGTTACGCGGTGTCGGTGCCGGTCGGTGTCTCGATGTACCGGGCGCCAGCCAGACCGACGGCACGTTCCTGCAGATCTGGGACTGCAACGGCGCAGCCAACCAGCAGTGGACGCTGACGGACA
Source organism: Streptomyces sp. NPDC001604 (assembly GCF_042893475.1). NCBI lineage: Bacteria > Bacillati > Actinomycetota > Actinomycetes > Kitasatosporales > Streptomycetaceae > Streptomyces > Streptomyces sp. NPDC001604. The sequence continues at coordinate 947,560 of NZ_JBIAUY010000001.1, forward strand.
GCAATCAGCTGACCGTGTACGGCAACAAGTGCCTGGACGTTCCGGGCCATGCCACCGCGGCCGGGACCAAGGTGGAGATCTGGTCCTGCAACGGCGGCACGAACCAGCAGTGGCGGGTGAACTCCGACGGCACGGTCGTCGGCGTGGAGTCCGGGCTGTGCCTGGACGTGTCGGGCGGAGCCACGGCCAACGGCACGGCGGTGCAGCTCTGGAACTGCACCGGCGGCAGCAACCAGAAGTGGACCGGCCTGTCCGGGACAGGCAGCACGTGTTCCCTTCCGTCGACATACCGCTGGAGCTCGACCGGTCCGTTGGCGCAGCCGGCGAACGGCTGGGTCTCGCTGAAGGACTTCACCAATGTGACGTACAACGGCAAGCACCTGGTCTACGCCTCGACCGTCAACCAGTCCGGGTCGTACGGCTCGATGGGCTTCGCTCCCTTCACGAACTGGTCCGACATGGCGTCGGCCGGTCAGACCGGGATGAACCAGGGAACGGTGGCGCCCACGCTGTTCTACTTCGCGCCCAAGAACATCTGGGTCCTGGCGTCCCAGTGGGGTCAGTGGCCCTTCTTCTACCGCATCTCCAGCGACCCCACCAACCCCAACAGCTGGTCCGCGCCGCAGGCGCTGTTCACCGGCAGCCTCCCCGGCGGCGCCTCTCCGATCGACCAGACCCTGATCGCCGACAGCCAGAACATGTACCTGTTCTTCGCCGGCGACAACGGCAGCATCTACCGGGCGAGCATGCCGATCGGGAACTTCCCGGGCAGCTTCGGCTCGTCGTACACCACCGTCATGAGCGACACGGTGAAGAACCTCTTCGAGGCGCCGCAGGTCTACAAGGTCCAGGGCCAGAACCAGTACCTCATGATCGTCGAGGCACGGGGTGCAAGTGAACAGCGCTACTTCCGCTCGTTCACGGCCTCCAGCCTGAGCGGTTCATGGACCCCGCAGGCCGCCACCGAGTCCAACCCCTTCGCGGGCAAGGCCAACAGCGGTGCCACCTGGACCAACGACATCAGCCACGGCGACCTGGTCCGCAACAACCCCGACCAGACCATGACCATCGACCCCTGCAACCTGCAGCTCCTCTACCAGGGCCTGTCGCCCAACACACCGCCGGACACCCCCTACAACCTGCTGCCGTGGCGGCCGGGTCTCCTCACCCTGCAGCGCTGACCCACCCGATCCACGGTGATCGCGATGCGGTGTGGTCCTCCGACGCGTAAACCCGCGGTTTACGGCGTGGGCGGCTCCACCCGCTGACCGGTACTCACCGCCTTGAGGAACCCCGGCCGAGCATCAGCCGGGGTTCCTCTCGCTCAGCCCGACCCTGGCGCCGGCCGCCGCCAGCCCCGCCGCGGACGGGCTGCGCCTGCTCTCGGGCCTGGGCGCGGACAGCGGTGACGCGCACAGCAGGGACTCGACCGCAGGGACGCGCATCCCACGGGGAACGCTGAGGTCCGCGAGTAACCGAGGTGGTGCGCAGCTCACTGGAAACGCGCTGGGCACACGTGTTCTACCTCACTATCGAGGCCTCCGGGCAACTTTTCACGCGCTGAAATCCTCTCCTTGGGGTGAAGATCCTGAAGAGAAGACCTCGCCTGCTCATACTCCTGACCCTGGCCGTGGTGGCGGCCGTGACGGCGACCGTGGCCCTGGTCATCCAGGCGAACAAGATGGAGACGGTCTCCCCGCGCGAGGAACGTGACCGGGCCGCGTCCGGAGCGGTCGTACCGTCGGGCCAGGTGGACTGCCGGAAGGTCAAGTGCATCGCGCTCACCTTCGACGGCAACCCGGGCGAACCCACCGACCGGCTGATGGACCTCCTGAAGGAGTACAAGGCGCCGTCGACGTTCTTCCTCGAGGGCCGGCGCATCCCCAAGTTCCCGGATGTGGTGCGACGGATCGCCAGGGAAGGCCACGAGATCGGGGACCACACCTGGACGCACGCGGTGCTGACCGATGTCTCCGATGCGCAGATCCGCGACGAACTGCGCCGCACGGCGAAGGCCATCTCCACCATCACCGGCAGCGAGCCGACGCTCATGCGCCCGCCCCAGGGCCGCACCGACGACCGCGTCTCCAAGGTCTCGAAAGAACTGGGGATGGCGCAGGTGCTGTGGACGGTGACCGCGAAGGACTACGAGACGGACGACACCGCGCTGATCACCAAGCGCGTGCTCGCGGGCGCCGACCGCGACGGGATCATCCTGCTCCACCCGCTGCACAAGGGCACCGTGCCGGCCATGCCTTCCATCCTGAAGGCGCTCAGCAAGCAGGGCTACACCTTCGTGACCGTCTCCCAGCTGCTCGCTCCCTCCAAGGCGGAGCCCGGCAAGATCTACAGGTGACTGAGTGAGTGCCTGACTGACGCGCGAGGCGTCTCCTCCTTGGGCCCGTCGCCACCTCGCGAGGTCCGGCTCCAGGGAGCCCACATTCCCTCGGTGGACCCAGCAACACCCCCGTATGCACCGCCTGGCCGCACTGTCCGATCGCCCCATGTCCGCCAGAGTCGTGGTGGTCGGCGGACACAGTCGGCAGACACAGTCGGCAGGTTCACGAGCAGGAGGGGGAAACAGCATGTCCGAAGGGGCAGTTGGGGCACGTCGTGGGATGGGCCGGCGGGGCTTTCTGGCCGGGGCCGCCGCCGTGACGGGTAGGGCGCTGGCGGGCACGTGGGTCGCAGGTACGGCGCGCGCGGCCGGGACGAGGGGCGGAAGCGGCGCAGGCAGCGGGCCGCTGGCGTTCACCCATCCACGGCGTGGTCGTCGACGGCAGTTGGATCCCGCCGGAGGAACGCCGCCAACTGCTCGCGGCGGTGGAAGAGGCCGCCGCACAGACCCCGCCGCCCCAGGAGGGGACGGCCATGACGGGTTGCGGCTGCGGCGGACATCCTTGACCCACCGGCCTACGCCTCAACCTCCTTGCCGGGGCGGGCCTTTCCGTACCGGCAGCGGTGGATGAGAAGCAAGGCGGAGCAGACCAAGGAACACGCCACCCCCGCATGGAGCAGGGGCCCGACCCAGAACCACACCTCCTCGGTGCTGTACCCGCTGCTCCAGTGGCAGGTGATGGACGGCGGGAAGCTGTCCACGCTCACCGACGTCAGGTGGTAGTCCCGGCCGGCGTCCATGTACACGCCGTCGCCGGTCGGGTCCGCGCAGACGTCGAGCGGGTTCGTGAAGGCGAGGCCGTAGACGGTTCCGGCGCCGTACGCGGCGATCGCTGCCGCCGTCCCGATCACGGCCCAGCGGGTCGGCCGCGAGGGGTTCCTTTGGGTGACCCACAGCGCGTACGGCACTACCCCAACGGCAAAGAGGAGGACGGTGATTGCGGGTGGGCCGAAGGTGGCGAACAGGGACACCATGCGCCCTGACGTTACTGCGAAGCTGCGAGCGGCCCTCGCGTTCCGGAGCAACTGTCGCCTCAGCTGCGGAAATCGCTGTCCGACTGTCCGTCTGTCCGTCTGTCCGTGCGCAGGCATGGACAGCCGCAGTGATGCGCCCCTGCGAACGGTCTTCACATCTGCACCTAACTCGATCGAGGGCTGTGGCGCCCCCTCCGCCTAGCTCGTCCATTCAGAGGCCGAATCCGCCTTCTTCCGCCCCTCGGCCAGGATCCGGCCCGTCTACCTCGTTCTTTCGACCGATCCGCCGGGCGCCTCCGGCTGCCTATGCTGCGCTGCGTAGTCTTGAGTACGTCCGTGAGCGATGGCCCTACCGGGCACGCCAGTTCACCCCAGCGAACCCGAACGAAGGAACATCGAACGTGTCGTTGAAGAACAGTCGTCTCAGGCTTGCTTCCGTGGCTCTCGTCGTGGCGATCGGCGGCCTGGGTATGGCGAGCCCGGCCATGGCTGCCACGCAGCACACCGTCTCGGGAACGGCCGCGGCCGCGGGGGCGCAGGAGCAGGCGCCCGCCACACCCACCGGCTTCGTGGACCTGCCCGTGCGCGCCGTCCCGGCGGACAGCGCGCAGCACGAGTTCACGGTCGCCTACCGCAACGACTCGTCGGCGGACCGGACCGTCGCTCCCCAGCTGCTGGTGGAGTCGCCGGACGCGGGGCCGTTCCTCGCGCCGTCGGACCTCAGGCTGGAGCGCCGCACGGCGGACGGCTGCTGGGAGGCCGTCCAGGTCGGCGCGCAGACCGGCACACTGTTCTCGGACCTGTCGACCGGCCGGCGCACACTGCACGCGGGCGAGACCCTCACCCAGGTCTACCGCCTCACGGTCGTCAACCCACAGGCCAAGGGCACGGTGGCCCCGAGGGTGGCGCTCTACAACTGAGCCTCGCGGCGGGTCCCTTGGGACGGAGCGGGCGGCGTGGCCTTCAGCGGTCACGGGTCCTTACCGCCGGACGGTCACAGACCCTTGCCGTCGAAACGCTGCATCGCCTCACGATGCCGGGCATCGCCGAGGCTTTGCCGGGACGCCTTCTCCACCATCCGGAATCGACCGCACTCAGGGCACCTCTGATAGCGCTTCCGGCCGAGCCGCACAGCTTTGAACGAGACGAAGTCGACCCACTCGGTCGAGAACAAGTGACCCGCCGTGCACTGCACCACTACGCGCGCCATCGGGTCTCCTTTCCCCTTGAGACGCGTTGAGCACTGCGGGGACAGGGAATCCACCCCTCGTCGCCCTACCCGCACCGTCACCCCGCCGAAGTCAGCCGCGCCCCGTTCGCCGCGGTGTCGAACGCCGGGCGGTACTCGCCCCATTGGGCGTTCGGAGCGGAGAGGTAGATCACGTACTGGGTGCCGTCGGTGCCGGCGAAGGCCAGTTCTGCTGCGCGGAACTTGCGGGCTCTGCCGTCGAACGTGAACTCCCAGTACCCGGCGGGATGTCCGCGGAAGGTGGTCTTGGTCATCCGGACGCGTTCGTAGCCGGGGTTGTCCCGGCGGGTCTGGTCCTCTTCCGTCTCGCGCCAGTGCTGCACGGGGTCGGTGCCCGCGAACTGGACGACGTTGACCCTCAGGCCGACCAGGCCGGACCGGTCTATGTAGCCGACCTCGCCGCCGGGGAGCGTCTTGCGGGTCCAGCCGTCCCTCACGGGTACGGAAATGCCGGTGTCCGCCTGCACCAGGTGGTAGCCGGCGGGTACGGCGGGGGCCGTGGGGCTCGTGCTCGGGGAAGGAGGCGGCGTCGAGGCGGTCGTCGGGGAGGTGTGGCCGCCCTCTGCATCCGCGCCGCCCTTGAACCACCACAGTGCGCCGCCTGCCACACAGGCGGCCAGCGCCACCGCCGAGACCGTCAGCAGCGCCGTACGACGGCGGTTGCCGGTTCCCTTTCCAGCGGGAGCCTCGACCACCGTGCTGAGGGGTTCCCGGCGCGTGGGTGGGTCGAGGGGTGCGGTTCGGGTGGTCGTCAGGTCGCCGAGGCGGCGTTCGACCTCGTGTACGTCCATGCGCTGGTCCGGCTCCTTGAGGAGCAGGCCCTCGATCACCGGGGCCAGGTCGCCGGCGTTGCGCAGGGGCTCGTAGGGATCGGTTGCAATGGCGTACGCGGTTTCGATGGGGGTGGGGCGTTGGAACGGGTGGTGGCCCTCGACCGCCTGATAGAGCGTCGCACCCAGGGCCCACAGGTCGCCGGCGGGGCCGGGTCCGGCACTTGACGCCCTGAGGCGCTCGGGGGCCAGGTAGCGGATGGAGCCGATCAGCTCGCCGGACTTGGTCAGCGAGGACGTGCCCGACTCCATGGCGATCCCGAAGTCGGTGAGGACGATCCGGCCGTCCTCGGCGAGCAGGACGTTGCCGGGTTTGACGTCCCGGTGCAGGACCCCGGCGTTGTGGGCGGCGCGCAGTGCGGCGGCCATGGCGCGGCCGATCCCGGCGGCCTCGTGAGGCGGCAGCACGCCCCGGCGCTTCAGGACGTCGCTCAGGGTGGCGGAGGGGATGTACTCCATGACGATGCAGGGCAGTCCCTCGTCGTCGACGACGTCGTGCACCACGATCACGTTGGGGTGGGTGATCCGGGCGGCGCTGCGGGCCTCGCGCCGGGTGCGCTCGTGGAGGGTGCGGACCTCGTCGTCGTGCAGGTGCGGCGGGACGTGCAGCTTCTTCACGGCGACATGGCGGCCGAGCACCTTGTCCTCGGCGCGCCACACGGTGCCCATGCCGCCACTGCCCACCCGCTCGACCAGCAGATAGCGGCCGGCGACGAGCCGCCCAAGATCGGACACCGTGTCTCCTTCTGAATCCCCTTCCGACCTCTCCTGCTGCGCTTCCCATTCGCGAACGAGAGAAAATGAGGGAGATCGAAGAGGCACGATAGCTCATTCGGCAACTCATTCGACCGAACAGGCGGGAGTGCCGCTCGGTCAGGGGGTCGAGGCCGCTCCGTTCAGGCGTTGCAGCAGGTCCAGCAGCGTTGCCCGGTCCGGCTCGGGAAGCGGCGCGAAGGCCTCGGCCAGCACCTCGTCGGCCACCTTGTGTCCGGCCTTCAGGACCCGCTCGCCCGCCGGTGTGAGGTGGTGCTCGATACGGCGGCCGTGGCCCGGGCGGCGCTCGACCAGGTCCTGTGCGGTCAGGCGGCCCACCAGGGTGCCGAAGGCCTGCTCGGTCTGGAAGGTGGCGGCGGCCAGTTCGCGGGCCGATGCGCCGGGGGTGCGGGCGATCGCGCGGAGCGCGTCCCACTGGGCGAGGGTCGAGCCGACCGCCGCCAGGGCGCTGTCCAGTGCGCGGTGTTGGCGGTACTGGGCCTGTTTGACCGCTCGGCCGAGGAGTTGCAGGTCAGCGTGCATGGAGGAAGTCTATCTGAAAACTAAGCTAGCTTATATAAGCATCTTTAGTTAGAGTCTCGGTCATGACTCCTTCAGATCACAGCTCCGCTCGTCCTGTCCTTGTCCTGCACGGCGGCGGAGGTCCCGCCACCGTCGCCGGGATCGTCCAGCACCTGTCCGGCTCCGCTCACGTCCTGGCTCCCGTACACCCCGGGTGGGACGGCACTCCCCGCCCAGACTGGTGTACGGGCGTCGACGACCTCGCGCTCTCGTATCTCCATCTCCTCCAGGACCGTGACCTGGACGACGTCCTGGTCGTCGGGTCCTCGCTCGGGGGGTGGATCGCGGCGGAGATGGCGGTACGGGACGCCGGGCAGCGGATCAGCGGGCTGGTGCTGATCGATGCGGTCGGTGTGCACGTCGAGTCCGAGCCGATCGCGGACTACTTCGCCCTCGACCCCCGCGCCGCGGCGGAGCTCTCCTGGCACGACCCGGACCGCTATTACGTCGACCCGGCCCTGCTGCCCGCCGAGCAACTTGCCGTCCGGCAGGGCAACATGGCCACCATGCGGCTGCTCGCGGGCGAGCCGAACATGCACGATCCGAAGCTGCTGCGGCGACTGGGGCGGGTACGGACGCCTGCGCTGCTGGTGTGGGGCGAGAGCGATCGGATCGTGACGCCCGGGTACGGGGCCGCGTACGCCGCCGCCTTCGGGGACGGGCGGCTCGAGGTCGTGCCCAAGGCCGGGCATCTGCCGCACATCGAGCAGCCGGAGGCCACGCTCGGTCTCATCGAGGAGCATCTCCGGCGGACGGGTCGGTAGAGGTCCCCGCCCGGTTTTCGTTATCGGGCGCCGCCCCGCCCGTCTCCGTACCATGCACGTGACACGACAGATCAGCCGCCGCACCATGCTCAAGGCGACGGGCGCCGCAGCCGGAGTCGGAGCCGTCGGCCTCACCGCTGTCGCCACCCCCGCGGTGGCCGCGGGCGGGGCCTTCGCGCATCCCGGACTCCTCCACACCGGCGCCGACCTCGCCCGTATGGCCGCCAAAGTGAAGGCCGGTGCCTCCCCCTACACCGCCGGGTACGCGAAGCTGACCGCCAACCGGCATGCACAGAGCGACTGGACGCCCAATCCGCAGGCCATCGTGTACCGGGGCGTGGAACTGCGCCCCCGCAGCACATGGCCGCAGAACTACGGGATCCTCTACAACGACATCCACGCCGCGTACCAGAACGCCCTGCGCTACCACGTCGGTGGCGACAGCGCGCACGCCGACACCGCCGTCGCGATCCTCAACGCCTGGTCGGCCAAGCTGACGAAGATCGGCGGCAGCGCCGACCGGTTCCTGCTCGCCGGGCTGCAGGGGTACCAGGCCGCCAACGCGGCGGAACTCGTCCGCGACCACCCCGACTTCGAGCTCGGCCGGTTCCAGAAGATGCTGCTCGACGTCTTCTACTCGGTGAGTGAGGACTTCCTCCTCCGCCACAACGGCACTCCCGCCCCCCACTACTGGCCCAACTGGGACCTGTCCAACATGGCCTGCGCGCTGGCCACGGGCATCTTCTGCGACGACCGGGCCAAGGTCGAGCAGGCCGTCGAGTACTTCAAGCACGGCGTCGGCATGGGCTCGATCAGGCACGCCATCCCGGTCGTGCAGGACGACGGGCTCGCCGAGTGGATGGAGGCCGGGCGCGACCAGGGTCACGCGCTGCTGGGCGTCGGCCTGATGGGCACCGTCTGCGAGATGGCCTGGAACCAGGGCATCGACCTGTACGGCTACGACGACAACCGCTTCCTCAAGGGCGCCCAGTACGTGGCCAAGTGGAGCCTGGGCGGGAGTGTGCCGTACACGCCCTACGCCCTCGTGGACCGTCGGCCGGGCATCCAGCAGCCCAGCCGGGTCGCCCCCGCCGACCCGGCGATGATGCGGCCCGTCTGGGCGATGATCGCCAACCACTACACCAAGCGGCGCGGGCTGTCCGCCACCTACCTCACGCAGATCGCCGCCAAGGCCGCGCCCGAGGGCGGCGGCGGGGACTACGGGCCCAACAGCGGCGGGTACGACCAACTCGGCTTCGGGACGCTGGCGTTCACCCGGGACAAGGGGGTGACCACCGCCGCCACGCCCACGCCGTCGGCCTCCGACGCCGGATCCGGTGCGCGGCCCCGGACGGCGGCCACCGCGTCCGCGTCCGCATCCCCCGCCGGCGGCGACCTCGCCGCCACCGGGTCCGAGGACGTGGTCGGGTGGGCGGCCGCCGCGGGGGTCACCGCCGTCGCCGGTGGGCTGCTGTTCCTGCGGCGCCGTGACCGGGTCCGGCAGGGCGACGCCCGGTGACGCGTCGCAGCCCTACGCCGTAGCCGGTCGCGACCTGCCCTGCCCCTCCTTCGCCGACCGGGCCTTCCCGGTCACCGTCGCTGCCGCCGCGGTGAGCGGCTTTGCGATGTCCTCCAGGGAGCGGCGTTCCGCCCGTACCGCCAGGAACGCCGCGACCAGGCCCGCCGCGCACATCAGGGTCGCGCCGATCTGGAAGGCGAGGACCGTGTCGCCGACCTTGCCCGTGCCGGTGAGGTCGGCGAACAGCAGGGGGCCGCTGATGCCGCCGGCCGCGGTGCCGAGTGCGTAGAAGAAGGCGATGGACATCGCGCGGGTCTCCATCGGGAAGACCTCGGAGACCGTCAGGTAGGCGCTGGACGCTCCCGCGGACGCGAAGAACAGGACCGCGCACCAGCAGGCCGTCAGTGTGCCCGCGCTCAGCGAGCCCCGGTCGAACAGCCATGCCGTGCCGAACAGCAGCAGACCGGAGATCAGATACGTCGACGAGATCATCACCCGGCGGCCGACCGTGTCGAAGAGCTTGCCGAGCAGCAGCGGGCCGCAGAAGTTGCCGATCGCGATCACCGCGAAGTAGTAGCCGGTGTCGCCGGTCGGGACGTCGAAGAACTTCGTCAGGATCGCGCCGAAGCCGAAGGTGATCGCGTTGTAGAGGAAGGCCTGGCCGATGAAGAGCGAGAAGCCGAGGACCGAGCGCCGGCGGTAGTCGGAGAACAGCGTGCGGGCGATCTCCACGAAGGTCACGCTGCGGCGCTGGTGGATCGTGATCTCACCCTCGGGGCGGTCCAGCGGCCGGCCCTTCTCCGCCTCCACCCGTTCCTCGATCGACGTCACGATCTCTTCCGCCTCACGGTCCCTGCCGTGGATCAGCAGCCACCGTGGACTCTCCGGGACGTGCCGTCGTACGAGAAGGATCACGAACGCCAGGAGCGCGCCGAGGGCGAAGGTCAGTCGCCAGCCCACGTCCTTCGGCAGGATGTCGGTGTTCAGTGCGAGGATCGACAGCAGTGAGCCGCCCACCGCGCCGAGCCAGAAGCTGCCGTTGATGATCAGGTCGACGCGGCCGCGGTAGAAGGCCGGGATGAGTTCGTCGATCGCCGAGTTGATCGCCGCGTACTCGCCGCCGATGCCGAAGCCGGTCAGGAAGCGGAAGGCGAAGAACCACCAGCTCGAGAAGGAGACGGCGGTCAGGGCGGTGGCCGCGAGATACACGGCCAGGGTGATCATGAAGAGCTTCTTCCGGCCCCACTTGTCGGTCAGCCGGCCCCAGAACAGGGCACCGGCACACGCTCCCGCCACATACAGGGCGGCCGCGATGCCGGTGACCTGGCCCGAGGAGATCGGCAGGCCGCTGCCGGACTCGGAGAGCCGGCTGGCGATGTTGCCGACGACCGTGACCTCCAGGCCGTCGAGGATCCAGACGGTGCCGAGGCCGATGACGATCGTCCAGTGCCAGCGCGACCACGGGAGACGGTCGAGGCGGGCGGGGATGTCGGTGGTCACGGTGTGGCCGGTTGCGGCGGTGACGCTGCCGCCGGGCTGAGCGCTGGGCATGGGCTCCCTCCTCCTTGAGCGGAACCCCGGCCGGGTGCCCTGGAGCCGCCGCTCTACGCCCGGGCCGGCTTGCCCCGCCCGGGCCGAGAGGCTCGCCCTACGCCCCCAGCGCCCGCGACACCGTATAGATCAACAAGCCGGCCAGCGAGCCGACCACCGTGCCGTTGATCCGGATGAACTGCAGGTCACGGCCGATGTGGGCCTCGATCTTGCGGGTGGTGTGCTCGGCGTCCCAGCCGGCCACGGTGTCGGTGATCAGGGAGGTGATCTCCTTGCGGTAGGTGGTGACCACGTAGACCGCCGCGCCCTCCACCCAGCCGTCCACCTTGGCCTGCACCTTCGGTTCGGACGCCATCCGCGCGCCGAGCGACAGCAGTGAGGCCCGCACCCGCAGGCGCAGCTCGCTGCGCTCGTCCTCCGCCGCCGAGACGATCATGGATCGTACGGCGGTCCAGGCGGAGGCGATCAGGTCCTGGACCTCGCCACGGCCGAGGACCTCGCCCTTGAGCCGCTCGACACGTGTGCGCGTGTCGGTGTCGGACTGCAGGTCGGAGGCGAAGTCCGACAGGAACCGGTCCAGCGCTCCCCGCGCGGGGTGGGACGGCATGTCGCGCATCTCGCTGACGAAGCGGAGCAGTTCCTTGTAGACGCGCTCGCCGACCCTCTTGTCGACGAAACGGGGCGTCCAGCCGGGGGCACCGCCCTGGACGGCCTCCATGATCTCCGTGTCGTGCCAGACCAGCCAGTCGTGCGCCCGTGTCACGATCAGGTCGACGACCCGTTTGTGGCCGCCGTCCGCGACGATCTTCTCCAGCATCTTCCCGATGCCGGGTGCGATCTCCTGGGCGTCCGCGCGCCGCGTGATCGCCTCGCCGACCACCGCCTGCACGTCCGAGTCGCGCAGCACGGTCAGCGCACCCCGCAGGGCCGCCGACAGCTCGGCCGTCACCCGGTCCGCGTGCTCGGGATCGGCGAGCCACGCGCCCAGCCGGCTGCCGATGCCGACGGCGCGCAGCCGCTGTCGTACGACGTCCTCGGAGAGGAAGTTCTCGCCGACGAACTCGCCCAGGGACACCCCGAGCTGGTCCTTCTTGGTCGGGATGATCGCCGTGTGCGGGATCGGCAGGCCCAGCGGGTGCCGGAAGAGGGCGGTGACCGCGAACCAGTCGGCGAGCGCGCCCACCATCCCCGCCTCGGAGGCCGCCGCGACATAGCCCGCCCAGGGACCCGCCCCGGAGTTCTCCGCCCACTTGGCGAGGGCGTACACCAGCGCCACGAAGAGCAGCAGCCCGGCCGCGGTGAGCTTCATGCGGCGCACCCCGCGCTGCTTCTCCTCGTCAGCTGCGCTGAACGTCGTCATCGTGCGGGCGGTGACACCCTTCCCCACCGGATTCGTGCGCTCCATACACTCCACCCGTTCGTGATCCCCTGCACATATTGTCCCTTCCTGACCGACTACCGGAACAAAACGAGAGTTCCCGGCGTCTGTCAGCAGGGGTTGGCTCTTCGTGAACTCCGGTGGCCCAAAGGGGGGTCCTGTTCGGCCACCCCTCTCCCCATGCCGCATCATGGGGTTGATCACTTCGGAGCCTCGGGCTCCGCTTTCCCGAGGAGACCCGCACCGCATGACCAGGCGTCACGGTTGTGCCCTGCTTTCTGCGATCATTGCCGTGATCGTGGGCCTTTCCACCGCCATATACGTCGGGGTCGCAGCCGACGACGGCAGCACCGGCACCAACGCCCTCGGCAGGGCAGGCGCCCCGCGCGACCCCGCCGCCCCCGCGTCCACCGGCATCTGGGTCGGCTCCTGGTCGGCCTCCCCGGCCGGTGCCGAGCCCGGCACCGAGGCGTTCGGCATGGCGGGCCGCTCGGTGCGCAACGTCGTGCACACGAGCGTGGGCGGTACGAGTGCCCGTATCACGCTCTCCAATCTCTACGGCAGGACGGCGCTGACCGTCACACATGCCTCGATGGCCGTGGCCCTCGCCTCCGACACCGCGGCGGCCTCCCCGGACACCATGCGGCGGCTGACCTTCGGCGGCAGCACGACGGTCGTCGTCCCGGCCGGACAGCAGGTCCTCAGCGACGCCGTCCGCATCGTGATCCCGGCGGGCAGCGACCTACTGGTCACCACGTACTCCCCCACTCCGTCCGGCCCGGTCACCTACCACCGGCACGCACGCCAGATCTCCTACGTCGCCGAGGGCGACCTCACCGAGGACGTGACCGGCACCGGCTACACCGAGCAGACGCCGTTCTGGCGCTACCTCACCGCGCTGGACGTGCTGAGCAACGAGTCGGACGGCACCGTCGTCGCGTTCGGCGACTCCCTCACCGACGGCATAACGTCCACGCAGAACGCCAACCACCGCTGGACGGACGTCCTTTCGGAGCGGCTGCGCACGGCGATCCGCTCCGGCGAGGACCTGCCCCGCTACAGCGTCGTCAACGAGGGCATCAGCGGCAACCAGGTCCTCGCGAGCGGCCTGGGCCGCCCCGCCGACAACCAGAGCGGCCTCAGCCGGTTCTCCCGTGACGCCCTCGCCCGTACGAACGTCAAGGTCGTCGTCATCGACCTCGGCGTCAACGACATCCTGCGCAACCCGCGCCTCGCCGACCCGGACAAGATCCTCGACGGCCTGCGCACCCTGGTCCGCGGGGCCCACTCCCGCGGCATCAAGGTCATCGGCGCCACCCTGATGCCGTTCCAGAGCCACCGGGGCTACACCCCGGCCCGCGAGGCGGTCCGGCAACGGATCAACGCCGAAATCCGCTCGGGCCGCATCTACGACGCGGTGGTCGACTTCGACAGGGCCCTGAGGGACCCGTACAACCCGCGCCGCCTCCGCTCCGACTACGACTCGGGCGACCACCTCCACCCGACGGACAAGGGCTTCGCCAGGATGGCCGAGGCCTTCGACCTGGATGACCTCAAGGGCTCGGCCCCGGCGGAGCTGTAACCGACCGCTGCAGCCCGCGGACACGCACCGCGCCGCCCCGCCCAGCCTGCGGCAATCGCACCTCACGCGTCTGCGGGCGATCGCGCCGCCCCGCCCAGCCTGCGGGCAGCCGCACCGCCCCAGCCTGCGGGCATGCGTGCCGCCTGGGGCGGCTCCCGACCCAAAGAGAGGCGGCACCGGCCGGCGCCGTGAGCGAACCCCCCTCAGGCCGGCCCCACCGCCGGTTCAGTACTCGCCCCGCCGCCGATCCCGCCGCTCCCGCTGCCGCTCCCGCCGCTCCTCATGCCGCTCACGGCGCTCCTCATGCAGGTCGCGCCGCCACTCCCGATGCTCCTCCAGCATCCGGCGGTGATCCGCGAACCCCTCCCCCAGCGGGTGCGCCCCCTTGCGGTCCAGCTTCTCCTGCCGCCGCTCCTCCTTGAGCCGCCGCCGCTCCTCCCGGGTCAGCTTCCGCTCGATCCCGACCCCACCCCAGAAGGCGAACCCGTTCACGATCACCCGCGGCGCCCCGGGCTCCCCCGGCACGCCTTCCTCGCTGTGGTCGAACCCACCCATGATCCCGATGCCGCGCACCACGACCTCGACTCCCGGCGGCACGATGATGTTCACCCCGCCCATGATCGCAACGCAGTTGATCTCGACCTCGTGGTCCGCGAAGTTCGCCTCGCGCAGATCGATCTCCCCGCCGCCCCAGAAGGCGAAGCAGTTGAACACCTTCGGCACGGTCCAGCGCCCCTTGCGCTGGAACCCCGACATCACGGCGACGGCCCACGACGAGGCCCCCTCACCGCCGACGACCCGCCCGGTCCAACTCCCGCTCGGTACAGGCTCCTTGACCAGCGACACGGGAGGCGGCGGGGTCACCCCGGCGGCCGGCAGATCACGGGTGATCGGCGTGAGTTCGCCGTACGTCCGCGCCTTGTAGGTGGCCTCCAGCCGCTCCTCGAACTCCTCCATGTCGAGACGCCCCTCCGCGAGGGCGTCCCGCAGGACCTCGGCGACTCGTTCACGATCGGCGTCGGATGCGCGAAGCTCCGGGACTGCGGCGTCGTCGGTCATACAAGGCAGCCTACGAGTTCGCCCGCCCCGCGGCTACGAGACCGCTTTCTCGGCCTGTCCCGGGGCCGAACCGGCATACATCTTGGCGATCACGTCCTCGATGTCCGGCTCCCGTACCGACAGATCCGCCAGCGGGTACTCCGCCGCGATCCGCGCCACCAGCGCCGCCGCCGACTCCCCCGCAGGGAACGCCAGCCACTGCCGCGGTCCCTCCACCTTCACCACCCGGGCGGGCGCCGCGTCGATCGGCGCCGTCTCCCGCTCCAGGTCCACCACCAGGGTGCGTTCGCTCTCGCCCACCTCGTGCAGCCCGGCGAGCGCACCGTCGTACATGAGCCGTCCGTGGTCGATGACCATCACCCGCGAGCACAACTGCTCGATGTCCTGGAGGTCGTGCGTCGTCAGCAGCACGGTGGTGCCCCGTTCGGCATTCAACTCCCGCAGGAATCCCCGCACCTTGGCCTTGGAGATGACGTCGAGGCCGATCGTCGGCTCGTCCAGGTACAGCACCTCCGGGTCGTGCAGCAGCGCCGCCGCGATGTCCCCGCGCATCCGCTGGCCGAGCGACAGCTGCCGTACCGGGACGTCCAACAGGTCGGCGAGTTCCAGGAGTTCGACACAGCGGTCGAGGTTCTCGCGGTAGCGGGCGTCCGGGATGCGGTACATGCGGTGCATCAGCTTGTACGAGTCGATCAGCGGCAGGTCCCACCACAGCGTCGTACGCTGCCCGAACACCACCCCGATACGGTGCGCGAGGCGCGTCCGCTCGCGGGACGGGTCGATTCCGGCGACCCGCAGCCGCCCGCCGGACGGGGTGAGGATCCCCGTCAGCATCTTGATCGTCGTCGACTTCCCGGCGCCGTTCGGGCCGATGTAGCCGACCATCTCGCCGCGCGCCACGGTGAAGGAGATGCCGTCGACGGCCCGCACCTGCCGCCGCTCACGCTTGAGGAAGCCGGTCTTCTTGCGTACGTCGAAGACCTTCTCGACGCGGTCCAGTTCAATGAAGGCGTCCATCGTCACCCTGTCAACTCCCTGCTAGCTCCCCGTACTCCGATACGACCTCAGGCCCGCCCGCCACGCCAGACCGGACAGCGCGAGGCACGCCACCGCCACCAGCGGCGGCGCGAAGGCCACCCACTGCGGCAGCCCGAGCGGTATCGGCCGCCCCAGCACATAGGCCGCGGGCAGCCAGGTGACGAAGGCCAGCGGCAGCAGGAACGTCACCCCGCGCACCAGCTCCCTGCCGAACACCGTCGGCGGATACTGCAGCAGCGTCGCGCCGCCGTACGTGAACGCGTTCTGCACCTCGGACGCGTCCTGCGCCACGAACTGGAAGGCGGCGCCCGCCACGAACACCGCGCAGAAGATCCCCGCGCCGCTCAGCACCATCACCGGCATCAACAGCACCTTCAGCGGCGTCCAGTCGATGTCGACGGCGGCCAGCGCATAGCCGAGCACCAGCGCGCCCTGCGTGATCCGCCCCAGCCGGCGCAGCGCGAAACGGTCGGCCGCGACCTGCGCCAGCACCGGCGCCGGACGCACCAGGAGCGTGTCCAGCGTGCCGTCGCGCACCCGCTGCCCCAGCCGCTCCATCGAGCCGATCGCCAGGTCCGCGAACCCGAAGGCGACGCTCGACAGGCCGTACAGGAAGGCGACTTCGGGCAGCGGCCAGCCGCCCAGCACCTTCACCCGCGAGAACATCAGCAGGATCCCCACGAAGTCCAGCGCGGTCACCGCGAAGTTCGCGAACGTGGTCATCGCGAAGGACGCCCGGTACGCCATCGTGGAGCGGATCCACATCCCGCCGATCAGGCGGTAGGCCCGCAGCCCGTCCACCACCCGGTTCACCTCAGCCACCCTGAACGACCACCCTCCGCGTCGCCACCGACTGCAGCAGCCGCCCGGCCCCCAGCAGCACCACCGCCCACATGCCCTGGAAGGCGAACGTGGCCCATGGATCGGCCTCCCCGAGCAGCACGTCGGCCGGCTTCTGCAGCAGCGCCGACCACGGCAACTCCCGTACGACATCACCGAGTGCGCCCGGGAACACATTGAGCGGCAGCATCATCCCCGAGCAGAAGAACCCCGCGAGCATGGTCATGTGTGTCACGCCGGTGCCGTCCATCAGCCAGAACGTCAACAGCGCGATCAGGTACCGGATACCGAAGCCGACCACCATGGCCAGCACCAGGGCCACCAGGAACGCGGCCCAGGCCGCCAGATCCGCCGGCAGCGCCACCGGAAAGACCAGTGCACCGAACGCGAACGGGATGACGCCCCGGCCGAGCAGTTGGAACAGCGCGCGCCCCACGTCGGCCGCCAGCCACCACAGTTGGAGATCGGCGGGCCGGTACAGGTCGATCGCGACGTCCCCCGTCCGGATCCGTTCCATCAACTCGCCCTCGACGCCGCCGCCCCCGATCGCCAGCGCCGCGAAGATCGCCTGCCCCACCCACACATAGGTGACGGCCTGTGCCTGGTCGTACCCTCCGAGGTGCGGTTTCTCGTCCCACAGGGCCAGATACGTGTAGACGAGGATCACTCCGAAGACGGTGTTGGTGAACACCCCTGCCGCAGTGGCCGCCCGATACGTCGCGTAACGTCTAAAACCGCCCGCTACGACGGCCGCGTACAACCGTCCCGAGCCCACGTCAGTCAACCTCCCGGACCGCCCGACACCGAAGCGCAGGAGCCTAGTCCGCTGGTAGTGACGTACGCCACGCATTTTCCCGAGGGGACGCGTGCCGTGATCCGGGAACGGAACGCATGGTGCGAGAGTCTTCAAGAGGGGGCGCAGATGGCGTACGAGGGCGTACGGGAACGTACGACGCGAAACAGGAGTCCGTGCACGAGATGAGCGACCAGCCGCAGCCGCAGCAGCCGAACCAGGGCTGGGCACCGAGAGACCCGCAAGGCGCTGCCGAGCCGGGCGCTCCCCTGCCGGGCGGCGGGAAGCCGAAGCGGCCCCGGCGCACCGGCTGGCGCCGGCTCATCCCGACCTGGCGGATGGTGCTCGGCACCTTCGTCATCGGCACACTGCTGCTGATCGGCCTGTTCTTCCTCGGCTACTCCCTGGTGCAGATCCCGCCGGCCAACGCCCTCGCCACCAAGCAGGCCAACGTCTACCTCTACGCGGACGGCTCCCAGATCGCCCGCGACGGTGACATCAACCGCGAGAACGTGACGCTCGCCCAGGTCTCCAAGGACGCCCAGCACGCCGTCCTGGCCGCCGAGGACCGCGACTTCTACTCCGAGTCCGCCATCGACCCCAAGGCGATGCTGCGCGCCGCCTGGAACACCGCCACCGGCAAGGGCAAGCAGTCCGGCTCGACGATCACCCAGCAGTACGTGAAGAACTACTACCTCGCGCAGGAGCAGACCCTCACCCGCAAGGCCAGGGAGTTCTTCATCTCGATCAAGCTGGACCGGGAGCAGCCCAAGGACAAGATCCTCGAGGGCTATCTCAACACCAGCTACTTCGGCCGCAACGCCTACGGCATCCAGGCCGCCGCCCAGGCCTACTACGGCCAGAACGCCACCAACCTCGACCCGGCCCACGCCGCCTACCTCGCCGCGCTCGTCAACGCCCCCAGCGAGTACGACGTGATCGCGCACCCCGAGAACAAGACGGCGGCCGTGGCCCGCTGGAACTACGTCCTCGACGGCATGGTCAAGAAGGGCTGGCTGAGCGAGGCCGAGCGGGCCGGCCTGAAGTTCCCGATGCCGAAGGAACAGACCGTCTCCACCGGCATGTCCGGACAGCGCGGCTACATCGTCACCGCCATCAGGGACTACCTCACCAAGAACAAGATCGTCACCACGGACGACCTCGAGGCCGGCGGCTACCGCATCACCACGACCCTGCAGAAGAGCAAGCAGAACGCCTTCGTGAAGGCCGTCAACGACAAGTTGATCTCCAAGCTCGACAAGAAGAACAACAAGGTCGACAACTACGTCCGCGCGGGCGGCGCCTCCGTCGACCCGAAGACCGGCAAGGTCGTCGCGATGTACGGCGGCATCGACTACGTCAAGCAGTACACGAACGGCGCGACCCGCGGCGACTTCCAGGTCGGCTCCACCTTCAAGCCCTTCGTCTTCACCTCGGCCGTCCAGAACCACTCCATGACGCAGGACGGCGAGACCATCACCCCGAACACCTACTACGACGGCACCGACAAGCGCCCTGTGCAGGGCTGGTCCGGCGGCAGCTACTCCCCCGCGAACGAGGACGACCGCTCGTACGGCGACATCACCGTGCGCACCGCCACCGACAAGTCCGTCAACTCGGTGTACGCGCAGATGGCCGTGGACGTGGGCCCCGACAAGGTGAAGGACACGGCGGTCGCACTCGGCATCCCGTCCGACACCCCCGACCTGACCGCGACGCCCTCCATCGCGCTCGGCGTGAACACCGCCAGCGTCCTCGACATGGCCGAGGCCTATGCGACCCTCGCCAACCACGGCGAGCACAGCACGTACACGATGATCGACTCGATCACCAAGGACGGCAAGGACGTCGTGGCGCTGCCGAAGGGCACCCACACGAAGGCCGTCAGCCGAGAGGCCGCCGACACCACCACCTCCATCCTGCAGAGCGTCGTCGACAACGGCACCGCGACCGCGGCCCAGAATGCGGACCGCCCCGCCGCCGCCAAGACCGGCACCGCGGAGGAGGACACGGCAGCCTGGTTCGCCGGCTACACACCCGATCTCGCGACCGTCGTCTCCGTCATGGGCCAGGACCCGGTCACGGCCGCCCACAAGTCGCTGTACGGCGCGCTGGGCCTGCCCCGCATCAACGGCGGCGGCCCGCCCGGGGACATCTGGGCGCAGTACACGAAGGCCGCCCTGAAGGGGAAGCCGGCGACGGACTTCGACCTCCAGCTCCAGCCGGGCGCCGAGGAGACCGAGCCTCCCGCCACCACCGAACCCACGGAGCAGCCGGGCACGGGCGGCACCACCGGCCCCACGCCCACCACGAACGGCCAGAACAACCAGGGCCAGACCCAGGGCCAGAACAACGGCGGCGCCACCAACGGCGGGACCAACACCACGGGCAACACCACGACCGGCGGCACCACGGGCGGCAACACCACCGGCGGCACGACGGACGGCGGGAACACCACGACGGGCGGCGCGACCGGCGACACGACGGACGGCGGGACCACGGCGGGCACGGACACCGGGGGCACCGCCGACGGCGGCACGACGGCCGGCACCGACGTGGGCACGTCGGCGGGCACGGGCGGACCTCCGACCTGACACGACGAAGAGGGCTGGTGACGACGGTCACCAGCCCTCTTCACCGCTGAACAGCTCCTACAGATACAGGCCCGTCGTGTCCTCGGACCCCTCGAACCGGTCCGCGGCCACGGCATGCAGGTCACGCTCACGCATGAGCACATAGGCGACGCCCCGGACCTCGACCTCGGCACGGTCCTCCGGGTCGTACAGGACCCGGTCGCCCGGCTCCACGGTCCGTACGTTCTGACCCACCGCTACGACCTCGGCCCAGGCCAGCCGACGCCCGACCGCCGCCGTGGCGGGGATCAGGATGCCCCCGCCCGACCGCCGCTCGCCCTCGCCGCTCTCCTGCTTGACCAGAACCCGGTCGTGCAGCATCCGGATGGGCAGCTTGTCGTGCTGGGTGCTGTGCTCGTTTCTCTTGGCGCTCACGCCTCGAACCTACCTGCCTTTGCCACGTCCGTACGCCGCCGGGTCGGCCCTTGCTCAGCCCCGGCGCCGCCGGGTCCCGAGCGCGAGCAGCCCGACCAGTCCTACGGCGACGACCGCCACCGGCACGATCCGCTCCAGCCTGGGCGCGCCCTCCTCGTCCACGAACTGCGCCTTCACATCGCTCACGACCTTGTTGACCCCGACGTAGGCCCGCCCGAGGGTCTGGTCGATGTTCGACACGACCTTGGCCTTGGCGTCGCCGACGATCGTCTTCGGATGCACCCGCACCCCGATCTCGTCGAGCGTCTCGGCCAGCACTTCGCGGCGGCGCGTGATGTCCGCCTCGATCTGCGCCGGGGTTCTGGTGTCCGACGTGTCCGCCACCGTGGGGCCTCCGAAGTCGCCTGATGCCTGCCTGCTGCTACTTGTTCTGGACAGTCTGTCAGTTCCGCCCGCCACCGCACCGTCAGGACCCCCGGTTACGCTGGTCCGATGAGCGAGCGACTCCAGCCGGGGGACGTGGCCCCCGACTTCACCCTCCCCGACGCCGACGGCAACGACGTGTCCCTCTCGGCCCACAAGGGCCGCAAGGTCATCGTCTACTTCTACCCGGCGGCCCTCACGCCCGGCTGCACCAAGCAGGCCTGCGACTTCACCGACAACCTGGAACTGCTGGCCGGCGCCGGTTACGACGTCATCGGCATCTCCCCGGACAAGCCGGAGAAGCTGGCGAAGTTCCGCGAGAAGGAGTCCCTGAAGATCACGCTGGCCGCCGACCCGGAGAAGACGGTCACCGAGGCCTACGGCGCGTACGGCGAGAAGAAGAACTACGGCAAGACGTACATGGGCGTCATCCGCTCCACGGTGATCGTGGACGAGGAGGGCAAGGTCGAGCGGGCGCTGTACAACGTGCGGGCGACGGGGCACGTGGCCAAGATCATCAAGGAGCTCGGCATCTGAGGTCCGTTTCTGCTGCTGGGCGGCTCGCACTGGGACACCCAGGTGCGGGCCGCTTTAGGTTTCGGGCATCACACAAGCGGTGGCCGAGGCCCGCAATTGGGCTCGGGACAACCGCCGGGAGAACCTGCGGTATCTATGCCCCAACTGCCATGCGCTGACAGAGACGTGGTGCCGCCAGAAGGGGAGGGCACCCCTCGCCGCGTAACTTGCTCTACCCGTACACTGAACGCTGCCGGTCGAGCGTGATGACCGTTTTTGAGCGGCCGTGATGGAATTTGGCAGTCATGCTGGGTTTAGGTCCCAGTGGGTTCACACCCGTGTGGGTTCGAGTCCCACCGGCCGCACGTGCAGAGGGGCCGTCCGCCAGGACGGCCCCTCTCGTGCCTCAGCCCAGCAGCTCCCGCACCACCGGCACCAACGCCCTGAACGCCTTCCCCCGATGGCTGATCGCGTTCTTCTCCCCCGCGCTCAGCTCCGCGCACGTCCGCGTCTCCCCCTCCGGCTGGAGGATCGGGTCGTAGCCGAAGCCGTTCGTGCCCACCGGAGCGTGCCGCAGCACGCCCCGCAGCTGCCCCTCGACCACGCGCTCCTGGCCGTCCGGCAGTGCCAGTGCCGCCGCGCACGCGAAGTGGGCGCCCCGGTGTTCGTCCGCGATGTCCGACAGCTGGGCCAGCAGCAGCTCCAGGTTGGCCCGGTCGTCGCCGTGCCGCCCGGCCCAGCGGGCGGAGAAGATGCCCGGGGCGCCGTGCAGCACGTCCACGCACAGGCCCGAGTCGTCGGCGACCGCGGGCAGGCCCGTCGCCTGGGCCAGGGCGTGGGCCTTGAGCAGGGCGTTCTCGGCGAACGTCACGCCTGTTTCCTTGACGTCGGGGACGTCCGGATACTCCTCCGCCCCGACCAGCTCATGGGCGAGTCCTGCTTCGGCGAGGATCGCCCTGAGCTCGGTGATCTTTCCGGCGTTGCGGGTGGCGAGGATCAAGCGCGTCGTCATGGGGCAACAGTACGGCGCGCCCGGTGGGGGTACTACGAGGTGCAGACCTTCGTGAGTTCGCCCGCCGCGTCCGTGACGGGGCTGACGTCCGGGGTCTTGTCGCCGTTCTTGATGGCGGTGCGGACGTTCGCGACGGCCTTGTTCAGGTCGTCGACCGCCTTGTTGACGTCGGCGTTGTCGGTCTTGTCGCCGATCTTGTCGAGGTTCTTGTCGATGGAGGCGAGCGACTCGTCGAGCTGGGTCGGGTCGTTCGAGGCGTTTTCGACGGCCTGCTGGAGGTCGGTGACGCTGTCGGCGATGGTGTCGGCGGTCTGGACGCAGTCCAGGGCCTTGTCGACGGCGTCGCAGCCGGTGGTGAGGCCCGCGGTCAGCACTGTGGCTGCCAGCGCTGCGATGGTGACGGTGATGCGGCGGCCTCGGCTCCCGGCCATGACTGTGGTCCCTCCGTTGTCCAGGCCCGTGGGCCCCCCGTACTGGTCGGGCGCACGGTGGTGTGCCGTGCGCCCGCATCCGTAGGGACGCCGGGACGGGCCTCGGGGTTGCCTCGGGCCGCCGTTCCGCTTGGTGCGTCCTTTACTTTTCGAGGACCGTATCAAGCGCCTTGCGCTGCAGGACAGCGAGTTCCGAGCAGCCGGAAACCGCCAGGTCCAGAAGGGAGTTGAGCTCCTCGCGGGCGAACGGCTCGGCCTCCGCGGTGCCCTGGACCTCGACGAAGCGGCCGTCGCCGGTGCAGACGACGTTCATGTCGGTGTCGGCCCGTACGTCCTCCTCGTAGCAGAGGTCGAGGAGCGGGACGCCGCCGACGATGCCGACCGAGACCGCCGAGACGGTACCGGTGAGCGGCTGGCGGCCGGCCTTGATCAGCTTCTTGCCCTGGGCCCAGGCGACCGCGTCGGCCAGGGCCACGTATGCGCCGGTGATCGCGGCCGTGCGGGTGCCGCCGTCGGCCTGGAGGACGTCGCAGTCGAGGACGATGGTGTTCTCGCCGAGCGCCTTGTAGTCGATGACGGCGCGCAGGGAGCGGCCGATGAGGCGGCTGATCTCGTGGGTGCGGCCGCCGATCTTGCCGCGTACGGACTCGCGGTCGCCGCGGGTGTTGGTGGCGCGGGGCAGCATGGAGTACTCGGCGGTCACCCAGCCCTCGCCGCTGCCCTTGCGCCAGCGGGGGACGCCTTCGGTGACGGAGGCGGTGCAGAAGACCTTGGTGTCGCCGAAGGCGATGAGGACGGAGCCCTCGGCGTGCTTGCTCCAGCCGCGTTCGATGGTGATCGGGCGGAGTTGTTCGGGGGTGCGACCGTCGATTCGAGACATGGCGATGAGCCTAGCCGTACAAGCGGAGAGGGCCCCTCCCCCGGTGGGAAGGGGCCCCGATGAGTGAGTGCGGGCCGGGGTGGCCGTGGCTCATCTCACGTCGGTTCACATCATGTCTTCGATCTCCGCGGCGATGGGGTCGGCGTCGGTGCCGATGACGACCTGGATCGCGGTGCCCATCTTGACGACGCCGTGGGCGCCGGCGGCCTTCAGGGCGGTCTCGTCGACCAGCGAGGCGTCGCTGACCTCGGTGCGGAGCCGGGTGATGCAGCCCTCGATCTCCTCGATGTTGTCGATGCCGCCGAGCCCGGCAACGATCTTCTCAGCCTTGGTGGCCATGTCAGTCTCCTCACGCACGGTTGGCTCAACTTCTCGAGCGATCGCGTCGTGCGTACCGAAGGATGACGTCACAGCAGCCATATCGCCCGTGACTGGTCTACACCACCTGACAGGCGGTCGCCAACCCATGAGTGCTACCACGGAGATCTCCCCTGCCCGGCGGCGATGGAACACATTGTTCCAGGGTCTGCAGAAGATGGGCCGCAGTCTCCAGCTCCCGATCGCGGTGCTGCCGGCAGCGGGCATCCTCAACCGGCTCGGTCAGCCGGATGTCTTCGGGGACGACGGGCTGGGGTGGACGAACGTCTCGAAGGTGATGGGCGGTGCGGGCGGCGCCCTGCTCGACGGTTCGCTCGGGCTTCCCCTTCTCTTCTGCATCGGCGTAGCGATCGGCATGGCGAAGAAGGCGGACGGTTCGACGGCGCTCGCGGCGGTGGCGGGCTTCCTCGTCTACTACAACGTGCTGCGCCAGTTCCCGAAGGACTGCCCGGGCGGGTCGAAAGCGGTCGCCGGGGTCGGCTGCCAGGTCTCCGACGGCACGGTGACGGCGTTCACGTACCAGAATCCGGGGGTCTTCGGCGGCATCGTGATGGGTCTGCTGGCCGCGTTCTTCTGGGCGCGCTATCACCGTACGAAGCTGGTGGACTGGCTCGGTTTCTTCAACGGGCGGCGGCTGGTGCCGATCATCATGGCGTTCGTCGCGATCGCGTTCGCCGCGCTGTGTCTGTGGGTCTGGCCGCCCATCGGTGACGGCCTGGAGAACTTCAGCGACTGGCTCGACGGGCTCGACGCGTGGGGTGCGGGCATCTTCGGTGTGGCGAACCGGGCGCTGCTGGTGGTGGGGCTGCACCAGTTCCTGAACGTGCCCATCTGGTTCCAGTTCGGCAGCTACACCAAGCCCGACGGCACGGTCGTGCACGGTGACATCAACATGTTCCTGGCGGGCGATCCGAACGCGGGCCAGTTCACCTCCGGGTTCTTTCCGATCATGATGTTCGCGCTGCCGGCGGCGGCCCTCGCGATCACGCACTGCGCGAAGCCGGCCCGCCGGAAGGAGATCGGCGGGCTGATGCTGTCCGTCGCACTGACGTCGTTCGTCACGGGTATCACCGAGCCGATCGAGTACTCGTTCCTGTTCGTCGCGCCGTTGCTGTACGCGATCCACGCGCTGCTGACGGGTGTGTCGATGGCGGTGACGTGGGGGCTCGGGGTGCACGACGGCTTCAGCTTCTCGGCCGGGTTGATCGACTACGTCATCAACTGGAACCTGGCCACGAAACCGTGGGCGATCGTCCCGATCGGGCTGTGCTTCGCCGCGCTCTACTACGCGATCTTCCGTTTCGCGATCACGAGGTTCGACCTGAAGACTCCGGGGCGGGAACCGGAGGAGGAGCACGAGGACGTCACGCAGCCCTGACAAAAGCCTTCTGCCACAAGTGAGTTGGGCCCCCGGACCGCTGGTTCGGGGGCCCTTCCCATGCGCACGGAAGGCCTGCGGAGCCCCTGGGGAAGATCACTCGACCTGAACGGTGCGTAGCGTTCCGATTGCGGATTTCGCGGGTTCCTTTATGCGGACTTCATCTGCTACAACAGGTCTACACCACTGAGTGGTGTAGACCACCACCCGATGGAGGAAGTCTATGACCACCGCCACCGCGCCAACGGCGGCCCCCACGAAGAAGTGGGGATCCGGCCTGCTCCAGGGCCTGCAGAAGATCGGCCGCAGTCTCCAGCTCCCGATCGCCGTGCTTCCGGCGGCGGGCCTGCTGATGCGACTCGGCCAGCCCGACGTCCAGGCGAAGCTGCATCTGCCCACCGACGTCGCCAAGGTGTTCGCCGGGGCCGGCGGTGTGCTGTTCGACGGCTCGTTCGGACTGCCGCTGCTGTTCTGCATAGGCGTGGCCATCGGCTTCGCGAAGAAGGCCGACGGTTCCACGGCACTCGCCGCAGTGGTCAGCTTCCTGACCTACTACGCGGTGATCCACCAGTTCCCGATCAAGGACGGGCACGAGGGCGCCACCTACACGCCCGTCGCCCCCTTCGGCGGCTTCTGGCAGAAGGGCCACGGGGTCGCGGAGGCCGCGACCTTCCAGAACCCGGGCGTGCTCGGCGGCATCATCATCGGCCTGCTGACCGCCGTGCTGTGGCAGCGCTACCACCGCAAGAGGCTCGTGGACTGGCTCGGCTTCTTCAACGGCCGCCGACTCGTTCCGATCATCACAGCCGTCGTCGGTGCCGCCCTCGGTGTACTGGTCGTCCTGGGCTGGCAGCCCATCGGTGACGTCATCACCAACTTCGGCGAGTGGATGACCGGGCTCGGCTCCTTCGGTGCGGCGCTCTTCGGTCTGATCAACCGCGCGCTCATCCCGATCGGCATGCACCAGTTCGTGAACTCGGTGGCCTGGTTCCAGATCGGCGACTACACCAACTCCGCCGGCACCGTCTTCCACGGCGACCTGCCCCGCTTCTTCGCAGGCGACCCGCATGCAGGCATGTTCATGACCGGATTCTTCCCGATCATGATGTTCGGCCTGCCCGCCGCCGCCCTGGCCATCGCGCACTCGGCCCGCCCCGAGCGCCGCAAGGCCGTGATGGGCATGATGATGTCGCTCGCCCTGACCTCGTTCGTCACGGGTGTCACCGAGCCGATCGAGTTCTCGTTCATGTTCATCGCTCCGGTGCTGTACGCGATCCACGCGGTGCTCACCGCCGTGTCGATGGCCGTGACGTGGGCGCTGGGCATGCACATGGGCTTCAGCTTCTCGGCGGGTCTGACCGATGTCTTCATCAACTGGGGCATCTCCACCAAGCCCTGGCTGCTGATCCCGGTCGGCCTGGTGTTCGGCGCCATCTACTACGTCGTCTTCCGCTTCGCCATCGTCAGGTTCAACCTCCCCACCCCGGGCCGCGAGCCCGAGGAGGAGCTGGAGGACCTCACCAAGGCGTGAGCCCCGCCCTCAGGGCATGAGCAGGCCCCGGCACCGAAACAGGTGCCGGGGCCTTCTTCTACGTGCGGACGTCAGATCTCGTACGTCTGCCTCGGCGCCGCCAGGGCCACCGGTCCGTCGAAGACCGCCTGGGCGTCCGCCAGGTTGACCTGTGGGTCCGTCCACGGCGGGATATGGGTCAGGACCAGCCGCCGGGCGCCCGCCCGGGCCGCTGTCTCGCCCGCCTCGCGGCCGTTGAGGTGCAGGTCGGGGATGCTCTCCTTGCCGTGCGTGAAGGCGGCCTCGCACAGGAAGAGGTCGGTGTCGCGGGCGAGTTCGTCCAGGACGGAGGTCGTGCCCGTGTCGCCGGAGTACGTCAGGGACTTCCCGCCGTGCTCGATGCGGATGCCGTACGCCTCCACGGGATGGGCCACGCGTTCCGTGTGCACCGTGAACGGGCCGATCTCGAACGTGGACGGCTTGACCGTGTGGAAGTCGAAGACCTCGCTCATGGAGGAGGCGGTGGGGGTGTCGGCGTAGGCGGTGGTCAGCCGGTGTTCCGTTCCCTCGGGTCCGTAGACGGGAATCGGGTCGCAGCGGCCGCCGTCGTGCCGGTAGTAGCGCGCCACGAAGTAGGCGCACATGTCGATGCAGTGGTCGGCGTGCAGATGGCTGAGGAAGATCGCGTCGAGGTCGTAGAGACCGCAGTGGCGCTGCAGCTCGCCAAGGGCACCGTTGCCCATGTCGAGAAGCAGCCGGAAGCCGTCGGCCTCTACGAGGTAGCTCGAGCAGGCCGATTCCGCGGACGGGAACGACCCCGAGCAACCGACGACGGTGAGCTTCATGAAGCAGAAACCTCCGCTGGCGGGAACTTTTCCGGGAAGGAGAACGGGGGTCGTGCGGTCCGTCGAGCGTAAGGCGCAAAACGTCCGGTCGCTCCTCAGGAAAGGGCTGTTGTGGGCGAACTCACCTGTGGTGTCACCGGTTCGGCTGGAAGCGGGGCGGGTGAGGCGTGAGAGGGCCGTCACGGGTTGCGCAGAGGGCGCGCGACGCTGATCGTGCGCCGGTAACGTCTTCGTATGGACACGTCATGGTGGCTCGCGCTCGCGGCGGTGATACTGCTCGCGCTGGTCGCCACGCTCGTCGACGGCTGGGGGCGGGGGCGACGGCCCGCGGGGCGCCGGACGCGGCCGCCGGGCCGGCCGGGCGTACGCGGTGGCGGGCGGCCCAGGCCCGCGGAGATCTGGTGGGCGAACGTTCCCTACGAGGACCGGCCGGGCAACAAGGACCGGCCCTGTCTGGTGCTGGTGGTGCACGGGGAGCGGGCGGTCGTCGCGAAGATCACCAGCAAGTACCACGACGAGCGGGCCGGGGTGATCCCGTTGCCCCCCGGGGCCGTCGGCGATGCGCAGGGGCGCGCGAGCTTCCTGGAGACGGACGAGCTGCGCGAGGTTCCGGTGTGGGAGTTCCGGCGGAGGGTGGGTGTGGTGGACCCGGTCCTGTGGGACCAGGTCCGTCACCTGGCTACTTGAGCCCCGCGCCATGAGCCCTTCGGGCGGGCCCAGGAAGGACTACGCCCAGAGCTGACCCTGCAGCGTCTCGATGGCTTCCTCCGTCGTGGCCGCCGTGTAGACGCCGGTCGACAGGTACTTCCAGCCGCCGTCGGCCACGACGAACACGATGTCCGCGCTCTCGCCGGCCCTGAGGGCCTTGTTGCCGACGCCGATCGCCGCGTGCAGGGCCGCGCCGGTGGAGACGCCCGCGAAGATGCCCTCCTGCTGCAGGAGTTCACGGGTGCGGGTGACGGCGTCCGCCGAGCCGACGGAGAAGCGGGTCGTCAGCACGGAGGCGTCGTACAGCTCCGGTACGAAGCCCTCGTCGAGGTTCCTGAGCCCGTACACCAGGTCGTCGTAGCGCGGTTCCGCGGCGACGATCTTCACGTCCGGCTTGTTCTCGCGCAGGAAGCGGCCGACGCCCATCAGCGTCCCCGTCGTCCCGAGGCCCGCCACGAAGTGGGTGACCGAGGGGAGGTCGGCGAGGATCTCGGGGCCGGTCGTCGCGTAGTGCGCGCCCGCGTTGTCCGGGTTGCCGTACTGGTAGAGCATCACCCAGTCCGGGTGCTCGGCCGAGAGTTCCTTGGCCACCCGGACCGCGGTGTTGGAGCCGCCCGCCGCCGGGGAGGAGATGATCTCCGCGCCCCACATGCCGAGCAGGTCGCGGCGCTCCTGCGAGGTGTTCTCGGGCATCACGCACACCATGCGGTAGCCCTTGAGCTTCGCGGCCATGGCGAGCGAGATGCCGGTGTTGCCGCTCGTCGGCTCCAGGATGGTGCAGCCCGGGGTCAGACGGCCGTCCTTCTCCGCCTGTTCGATCATGTGCAGGGCCGGGCGGTCCTTGACCGAGCCGGTGGGGTTGCGGTCCTCCAGCTTGGCCCAGATGCGGACGTCCTCGGACGGCGACAACCGCGACAGGCGCACCAGAGGTGTGTTGCCCACCGCGGCCAGCGGGGAGTCGTAGCGCATGCGGATCAGGCCATGCCGCCGGCCACGGCCGGCAGGATCGTGACGTTGTCGCCGTCGGCGACCTTGGTGTTGATGCCCTCGAGGAAGCGGACGTCCTCGTCGTTCAGGTAGACGTTGACGAAGCGGCGCAGCTCGCCGTTGTCCACGATGCGGGCCTGGATGCCCGCATGCCGGGTCTCGAGGTCGGCGAAGAGCTCGGCGAGGGTGTCCCCGTTGCCCTCCACCGCCTTCTCGCCGGCGGTGTAGGTGCGAAGGATGGTGGGGATGCGGACCTCGATGGCCATGGCTCAGGGCTCCTGTCGGGAGTAGTCAGTCGGTGGGCGCGCGGCAGCGCAGTGGAGCGTGTGGTGCACAAGGCGCCGCGGCTCACGGCCGTACGGCGGCAGGGATCAGCGCGTACAGATGGCGCTCTGCAGCCTGCACAGGTCGACGTGCAGCCGCGCCACGAGCAGCATGCCCGGCGTCTTGTCGCTCACGTCGTGGAAAACCATGGGGTCATCGTATCGATTCCCGGAGCCGGTCCCGGAGTGTGATCTCGCATACTGGACGAATTCTGACCGAACCGCGAGATCAGTAGGCCTCCACGACCGTGACCTCCTCCTCCGTGACCTCGCCCTCCACGATCCGGTACGAGCGGAACTGGAAGTCGCCGAGGCCGTCGGTGTCCGCGGTGGAGACCAGGACGTAGTGGGCGCCGGGCTCGTTGGCGTAGGAGATGTCGGTGCGGGAGGGGTAGGCCTCGGTCGCGGTGTGGGAGTGGTAGATGACCACCGGCTCCTCGTCGCGGTCGTCCATCTCGCGGTAGAGCTTGAGCAGGTCGCCGGAGTCGAACTCGTAGAACGTGGGCGACATGGCCGCGTTCAGCATCGGGATGAACCGCTCGGGGCGGTCCGAACCGGCCGGGCCCGCGACGACGCCGCACGCCTCGTCGGGGTGGTCCTTGCGCGCGTGCGCGACGATCTGGTCGACGAGGGCCTGGGTGATGGTCAGCATGTTCGTCAGGATATGCAGGGGGACTGCCAGGACAAGCAGATGGGCCGTCCCGTACCGATGGGTGGTACGGGACGGCCCGGATGCCGAACAGAGAGCTGGGTCAGCCGACCTTCTCCAGCTCGGGCTCGCGCCGCCGGGTGACCTCCGGGTTGCTCGCCTTGAGGACCGCCCAGCCGATGCCGAGGACGACCGCCCAGCCGGCCATCACGTAGAGGCAGACGCGGGAGTCGGCGTCGTAGGCGATCAGACCGGTGACGAAGAGCAGGAACACGATCGCGATGTACGAGCACACCGCGCCGCCCGGTGCCGGGAAGGACGAGGCGGGCAGCCGGCCCGCGACGACCGCGCGGCGGTAGAGGACATGGCTGATCAGGATCATCAGCCAGGTCCAGATGCCGGCCGCGGTGGCCACCGAGGTGACGTAGCCGAACGCCTTCTCCGGGACGATGTAGTTGAGGACCACGCCGATGCCCATGAAGGCGACGGAGACGGTGATGCCGAGGGCCGGGGTCTTGGAGGCCGACAGCCTGGCGAAGGCGCGCGGGGCCTCACCGTTGTCCGCCAGCGTGCGCAGCATGCGGCCCGTGGAGTACATGCCCGAGTTGCAGGAGGACAGGGCCGCGGTCAGGACGACGAAGTTGACGATGCCGGCGCCGGCCGGAATGCCGATCAGCGCGAACGCCTTCACGAACGGGCTGACCCCCTCGGCGAACTCGGTCCACTTGACCACGCAGAGGATGACGGTGAGCGCGCCGACGTAGAACAGCGCGATGCGCCAGGGCAGGGTGTTGATCGCCTTGGGGAGGGTCTTCTCCGGGTTCTCGGACTCGCCGGCCGTGACGCCGACCAGCTCGACGGCGAGGTAGGCGAACATGACGCCCTGCAGGGTCATCAGGGACGAGCCGACGCCCTTGGGGAAGAAGCCGTCGAACTGCCAGAGGTTGGCGACCGAGGCGGTGTCACCGGCGGCGCTGAAGCCGAAGGTGAGGACGCCGAGCCCGATCACGATCATGCCGATCAGCGCGGTGACCTTGACCATCGAGAACCAGAACTCCAGCTCGCCGAAGAGCTTCACGGAGATCAGGTTGACCCCGAAGAGGATCACCAGGAAGACCAGGGCGGTCGTCCATTGCGGGATGTGCGGGAACCAGTAGTGGACGTAGATCGCGGCGGCCGTCAGCTCGGCCATGCCCGTGACGACCCACATCAGCCAGTACGTCCAGGCGGTGAAGTAGCCGAAGAACGGGCCGAGGAACTCGCGGGAGTACTCCGCGAAGGAGCCCGAGACCGGGCGGTAGAGGAGCAGCTCGCCGAGCGCCCGCATGATGAAGAAGATGATCACGCCCGCGAGGGCGTACATGAAGATGAGGCTGGGGCCGGCCTTGGCGATGTTCGCCCCGGCACCCAGGAAGAGGCCGACGCCGATGGCGCCGCCGATCGCGATCATCTGGACCTGGCGGCTGCCGAGCCCGCGCTCGTACCCCTCTTCGGCCCCCTCGGGGGCGTTGTCCGTACCGACCTGAGCGGAGGTCATGTGGTGGTGCGCCTTTCTCCATTCCGACCCCGGGCCTCTCGTCGGCCCCGGATCGGGTCTCGATCCCCCCGGATAGATGGAGCTGGGCGGGTTCTGCGGACCCGCCCGTGCCTGGCCGGCGATCCGCCGGCTCGGTGGCGCACCCGGCTGAACATGGGTGGTGTTCGCCGGGCGGTCGTGAAGATTTATCACGGCCGCAAGCTTGATCGTCCGAGCGAAATGTGGCGCACGCCACAGGGAGAACCGGACAAAGGCCACCCCACGGGCGCATAGAAGGCGACCCTGGTGACCTCATCGTTATCCGGATTTGAGCGTCCTCTGAGCGAACGCCGCACGCCTTGGATCAGGGCATAAGGGTCGAGACGAGCGTCTCCTGGAGGCCGCCCAGCCACAGATACGCCATCACCATCGGCTTGCGCGGGTCCTCGTCCGGGAGTCGGTAGAGGAGGTCGGTGTCGTCCTCGTCGGTGATCTCGAGGCGGGAGCCGATCGCCAGGCGCAGGTCGTTGAGAGTGCCGAGCCACAGCCGGGACTCCTCGGCGGACAGCTTGAGGATCGCCCCGCCGTCGCCCGCCGGTGTGAGTGCGTCCAGGGAGCGGATCACGGCGAGGGCGCTCTCACGCTTGGCGGCGCGCAGGTCGTTCTCCGTGTAGCGGCGGAACTCGGCGGAGTACGCCCGCTGCTCCTCCGCCTCCTCGGGCCCGGGACTGCCCTCCGGGTCGCTGTAGGCGTCCGGGAAGAGCCGCCGGAGGACGGGGTCCTTCGGGGGCTCGCTGGGGCCCTCGGCGAAGAGCTCGGCCAGCGGGTCGTCCGGGGCGTCCTCACCGGGGCCGGGTCCGACGAGCTCCAGGAGCTGGACGGCCAGCGACCGGATGATGGAGATCTCGACGTCGTCGAGCGCGACGGCCGCGCCGCCGCCGGGGAGCGGTTCGAAGGTTCCTGGCATCAGGTTGAGTCGCTACTTCCGGTCCTGCTGGAGGGTGGCCCACAGTCCGTAGCCGTGCATCGCCTGCACGTCGCGTTCCATCTCCTCGCGAGTGCCGCTGGAGACGACCGCCCGGCCCTTGTGGTGGACATCGAGCATGAGCTTGGTGGCCTTGTCCTTGGTGTAGCCGAAGTACGTCTGGAAGACGTACGTCACATAGCTCATGAGGTTGACCGGGTCGTTGTGGACGATCGTGACCCAGGGGACGTCCGGCTCGGGTACGGCGAAGACCTCTTCCGCAGATTCGGTCCGTTCGATCTCAAGGGGAGCGGGTGACGTCACACAGCCCATGCTGCCACGGGCCCCACAAATCGTCACACTGACGCAAAGGGGTGTACCATTCCTTGCCATGAACACAGCGGACCTTGGGCTGCCGGTGGACGTTCCCTCGACGGCGCTCTTCACGGACCAGTACGAGCTCACGATGCTGCAGGCCGCCCTGAAGGCCGGTACGGCCGAACGGCGAAGCGTCTTCGAGGTCTTCACCCGGCGGCTGCCCGAGGGGCGGCGCTACGGCGTGGTGGCCGGCACCGGGCGGGTCCTGGACGCCGTGGAGAACTTCCGCTTCGACGCGGGCGTCCTCGGCTTCCTGCGCGAGCGGAACATCGTCGACGAGGCGACCCTCGAGTGGCTCGCCTCCTACCGCTTCTCCGGTGACGTGTGGGGCTATCCGGAGGGCGAGGTGTACTTCCCGGGCTCGCCGATCATGCGGGTCGAGGGGTCGTTCGCCGAGGGCGTGCTGCTGGAGACGGTGATCCTCTCCATCCTCAACCACGACTCCGCGATCGCCGCGGCCGCCTCCCGGATGTCCTCGGCCGCCGGGCACCGCCCGCTGATCGAGATGGGCGCCCGGCGCACCCACGAGCTCGCGGCCGTCGCCGCCTCGCGCGCCGCGTACGTGGGCGGCTTCGCCTCCACCTCGGACCTCGCGGCCGGGTTCCGCTACAACATCCCGACCGTCGGCACCTCCGCGCACGCCTTCACCCTTCTGCACGACCGCGAGCGGGACGCCTTCCAGGCCCAGGTGAACTCGCTCGGCCGGAACACCACCCTGCTCGTGGACACCTACGACGTCGCCGAGGCCGTCCGCACGGCCGTCGAGATCGCCGGGCCCGAGCTGGGCGCCGTACGCATCGACTCCGGCGACCTGCTGCTGGTCGCGCACCGGGTGCGGCAGCAGCTGGACGAGCTGGGCGCGACGGCCACGAAGATCATCGTGACCTCGGACCTCGACGAGTACGCCATCGCCTCGCTGGCCGCGGCGCCCGTGGACGCGTACGGCGTCGGGACGCAGCTGGTCACCGGGTCCGGGCACCCGACGGCCTCGATGGTCTACAAACTGGTGGCCCGCGCCGAGTCCGACGACCCGAAGGCTCCGCTGGTGCCGGTGGCGAAGAAGTCCAGCGGCGGCAAGACGTCCATCGGCGGCCGCAAGTGGGCCGCGCGGCGCCTCGACGCCGACGGCGTGGCGGAGGCCGAGGTCGTGGGCACCGGCATCGTCCCGCCCGAGCTGGCGGACCGGCAGCTGCTGGTCGAGCTGGTCAAGGGCGGTGACGTGGTGGCGCGCGAGCCGCTGGACGTCGTACGCGACCGGCACACGGCCGCGCGCGCCACTCTGCCGCTGTCCGCGACCCAGCTCTCGCGCGGGGAACCGGTCATTCCGACGGAGTACGTACACGGGCGCTCGGGTAGCTAAAGCAGGTGCCGCCGGATACGCCCCGTGACGCCCCCTCCCCTACCGGACGGGAACTCAATACGCTCGGAAGTTCAATGGCCGGGCCCGCACCCCTCCCCCGACCCCATCGTCGAGAAGGACACCCACCATGCGCCGCGCCTTGATCGTCGTTGACGTGCAGAACGACTTCTGCGAGGGGGGCAGCCTCGCCGTGGCCGGGGGTGCCGACGTGGCCGCCGCCATCACCGAGCTGATCGGGCAGGCGGGCGGCTCCGGCTACCGCCACGTGGTGGCCACCCGCGACCACCACATCGCACCCGGCGGCCACTTCGCCGACAACCCCGACTTCCGGCACTCCTGGCCCGCGCACTGCGTCGCGGGCACCGAGGGCGTCGGCTTCCACCCGAACTTCGCGCCCGCCGTCGCCTCCGGGGCGATCGACGCCGTCTTCGACAAGGGGGCGTACGCGGCGGCGTACAGCGGGTTCGAGGGGGCCGACGAGCACGGCGTGAAGCTCGCCGACTGGCTGCGCGCCCGGGAGGTCGAGGAGGTCGACGTCGTCGGGATCGCCACCGACCACTGCGTGCGCGCCACCGCGCTGGACGCCGCGAAGGAGGGGTTTCGCACCCAGGTGCTGCTCGATCTGACCGCGGGAGTGGCCGAGGACACCACCGAGCGGGCTCTGGAGGAGCTGCGCTCGGCGGGTGTGGAGTTGTCCGGGAAGCCTGTGGTTGCCTGAGCGTGCGCGCTCTGGGGTGCCGCGCTGGGTGGTCGGGCGTCTACAGGTCCATTGTGGCTGGTCGCGCCGTTCCTCGCGCCCCTTCAGGGCGCTGCCTCAGCAGGGCCCTGACCGGGTGCCACAGCTCCTGGGGAAGCTCCGGGCCGTGCACGACACCGATGTCAGGTGCCGTGCGCCATATGAGGCCGTCGGGGTGGTGCAGGACCGCGGTGATCTCGTCGGGGGTCGGCGGGGCGGCGTTGCCCCTCAGGTAGACCGCCCGCATGCCCAGGTTGCGCAGCCTGGTCAGGGCGCGCGCCCGGTTCTGGGCGTGCACGAGGAAGCGTATGCAGCCCGTGCCGTCGGCGGTGGGGCTGGGCAGGTTCAGCGCCACCACCACGCTGCCTGTCGGCAGCTTGCAGAAACCTCCTGCGGCCATGCAGTCACACCCCCGTGCGAGTCGATGTCGTTACCGGTGTCAATAAGGGAAGCACAGGACGCACCTAAACACGATCGGCGGCGACCCGCCAGGGGGTCGCCGCCGATACGCTTCTGACCTGCGGAAATGCCGACTACTTCACCGCGGGGCCGACCTCGACCTTGATCGTCGAGCCGTCCTTGGCCTCCCTGACGATCCTGATCTTGGTGTTGGTGTCAGTGATCTTGACGCCGGCGAAGGGGGTCGCTTCGTCGTAGTACGTGCTCGCGTGATCGTCGAAGACCGGCACGCCCCTCGACGACGGGAGCCTCGTCTCGACGTCCGCGTTGTGCAGCGTGATGCCGTCCGTGCGGTACAGGCTGAACGGCGAGTCGTAGGACTGGATACGGCTGCGCATCAGCGTGCCGTCGGACCACTTCAGCGGCGCCGGGTGCGAGTCGACGGGCAGGACCAGGCCGACACCGGGGTGCTGGCTGGTGTTGTTGTCCTGCTGCGAGGTGTCCCACTTCCAGATCAACAGGCCGTTCTGGTACGGGTAGTGCTCCACCCAGTCCGGACGGCTCGCCGAGAAGCCGAAGTTGTACGGGCCGACCTTCAGGGTCCTGTCGTACGACACGTACTGGCGGTTCTCCGCGATGTAGTACTGCTTGTAGTCCTTGGTGAAGGACGCGCCGATGCGGGAGAAGCCGGTGGCGGTCCAACCCGGGTCAGCGCTCTCGGCGTTGTCGCTGAACAGCGCCGTACCGTCCGCGGTCACCGTGATCTCGTCGGCCGCGAAGCCCTTCAGCGCCACACCGCCGTCGGTCTGGTACCGGAAGCGCAGTCCGATCTTCTGGCCCGCGTAGGCGTCCAGCGGGTACGACAGCTTCTTGTAGCCGTCGACCGTGCCCGTCAGCGCCGGCTTGCCGCTGCCGTCACGCGGGACGGCCTGGCCGTCCACCGTGCCGTCCAGCGGGGTCCAGTTGGCGCCGCCGTCGGTCGACACCTCGGCGTAGAGGTAGTCGAAGTTGGCCTCGATGTCGTAGTAACCGTCGAGGGCGAGGGTGGCCTTGGACTTGCCCGTGAGGTCTACCGACCGGGTCAGCGTGTTCTTGAGGTCGTTGCCGCTGCCGCTCCACCACTGGGACGCACCCTGCGCCGGGGTGACCACGTCGGTGGTGACCGCCTTGTCGGGCAGCGAGACCACCAGCGCCTGCTTGTTCTTGGTGTTGTACTCGGCGACACCCAGCTTGTGCTTCGACTTCGTCGCGGCCTTCGCCGTGTCGTAGTTCAGCCAGCCCAGCTGCAGCTTGTCCCAGGCGTTGAAGTTGCCCGGCAGGTCACCGATGGCGTCCTTGCCGCGGCCGAGCCAGGAACCGTTGGACATCAGCGTCCAGAAACCGGTCGAGTTCTCACCGGCGTTGGTGGTGTCGTAGTGGTCCGGCAGGCCCAGGTCGTGGCCGTACTCGTGGGCGAAGACGCCGAGTCCGCCGTTCTCCGGCTGGATGGTGTAGTCGCCGACCCAGATGCCGGTGTCGCCGATCTGCGCACCGCCCAGCTTGTTGCCCGCGGGGCCGGTGACACCGGTGTCGCTGCCGAACGCGTACCAGCGGTGCGCCCAGATCGCGTCCTTGCCCTGGGCGCCGCCGCCCGCGGACTCGTCCTCGCCGGCGTGCACGATCTGGAAGTGGTCGATGTAGCCGTCGGGCTCGTTGAAGTTGCCGTCGCCGTCGTAGTCGTAGCGGTCCCACTGGTCGAACTTCGCCAGGTCCGTCTTGATGGCGGCGTCGGACTTGCCGGCCGCCTTCTGCTGGGCGACCCACGCGTTCACGCCGTCGCTGACGACGTTCCACACGCTCGGGCAGTTGGTGGAGCCGCAGGCGTTGTTGCCGTAGCGGGCCTCGTTGTAGGGGACCTTGACCCAGTCGGCGACCTCGCCGTCCACCGAGTAGCGGCCCGAGGACTGCTTCTCGTAGAAGGACTTCATGGAGTCGGTGCCGGTGCCGAAGTAGAGGTCCTGGAAGTGCTTCTGGTTGTAGTCCGCCTGCCAGGCGGTCGAGTTGTCCTTCGCCCGGTCGGGCCGGGCTATCTGGTTGTGCGCGGGGCCCGCCGTGCCGCCGTAGGTGCTGTCTGTCTTGTCGCCGAACTCGACCAGGATCGTGAAGATCTTGTCGGTCTTCTCCCGGCCCAGTTCCACGTACTTGCGGTCGCCCTTCTTGCCCTTCAGCTGGACGACCTGCGAGCCGCCCCGGTCCTTGACCTGGGCCTGGCCGGATATGACCTGGTTCAGGGCCTCCTGGCGCTGGGCATCCCGGGTCTTGGAGAGCGGACCGTCGAGGTCGTCCTGCTCCATGCTCCTGACCGCCGCCGGGTCATGGCGGTCACGGGTGGCCGTCGCGGCCGGGTCGGCGGCCTGGGCCACGGCGAACGTCGAGAACGTGGCGGTGGCCGCAGCGAGCGCGACGCCGACCGCGGTTGCTCTGAACGTCCAGGGTTTTGGGGTCACTTGAGTTCCTCTTGGTCAAGGTGGCAAGTCAAGTGACGCAATTTGACTAGAGGTCGGTAAGAAAAAACAGACCTTGACTTGAACACAACAATTGCACTATGCGGAGTTCACGTTCGCTTTACGGACACCCTGACCGGCGCGTTCGAACGTCCACTTGATGGACGCCATGACTCCGTGCGCCCCCTGTGCACCGGCACTGTTGGTTAGGTCACGCTTACCGTTCGTTCCACTCGGGCATGCACGCGATTAGAGTCGGTTGGCGGACTGCCCGGAAATCGGCAGAAACCCAGGCCGACTCCCCCGTGTACCCCCACTTCCGAGGACACGATTGCCATGCCTCGTCCGACGCCCGCCCAGCTCGTCTACGGTTCGTGCACCGTGATCTTCTCGACGCTCGCCATGCTGCTGCTGTCGCAGACGAGTTCGGGCGTGGGGATCGCGGTCATCGCCTTCGCGGCTCTCGCCCTCGGGCTACTGGTCGCCATGACGGTCCCACTGCCCAGGCCCAGGGTGGTCGCGGTCCGGCAGCCCGCGACCGTGGAGGCGGAGCAGGAGGTCCCCGTACCGGCCACGGTCCCCGAGCCCGTGCACGAGCGCGCCGCGTCCTGACCCGCCGCCTCAATGGGTGCTGACCACCACGGTCTTGGCGGCCTTGTCGTGCAGGCCCTGTTTGTACGGGCGGTCGAAGTAGCTCCAGCCGCCCGCGATCGCGGTCCAGATGCACGCGCAGCAGAACGCGAACGGGATCCACAGCACCGCCGCGCGGGTCAGTGAGGTCTGTACGGAGGGCGTGGAGCCGTTGTCGAGGTTGGCGACGCGCATGCTCAGCCACTTCTTGCCGAGCGTCTGTCCCGTCCTGCTGATCAGATACGTGTCGTAGCCGATGTAGAGCACGGCGGCGATCAGCGACTGCGCGAAGGACTTGGTGTAGGAGAGGTTGTTGCCGTTCACGTCGTACTCGTGGACGTTGAAGGCCCAGGTGAGCAGCCAGACCACGACGCCCACGAGGATCAGGTCGATGATCCGGGCGAGCGTGCGCCTGCCGCTGTCGGCGAGCGGGGGCATACCCGCGAGGGGGTCCGTGGGGTACTGGCCGCCGCCGTAGGGGTCACCGCCGTACGGCGGGGGTTGCCCGCCGCCGGGGCCGTCGTACGGTGAGCCCGACCCCTGGCCAGGAGGGGGCTGCTTCCTGAACGGGTCGTCCTCCGGCGGTCCGCCGGATCCGGGGGGCGGTTCGCTGCTCATGGCCCGAGTGGACCGCGAACCTCCCGGCTCCGCATCCGGCGAACGGCCGTCCGGAGTACCGGATCACCTGGGGCAGACGTCGTATGCGGTCAGCCCGCGACGAACGTACCCGCGGCCTTGTCGTGCCAGCACTGGTGCCACGGACGGTCGAACAGGCACCACAGGACGCCCACGACCCCGACGCCGAGCAGACCGGGCACGCTGTACACGAGCCAGCGGCGCAGCGCCCCGCCGAAGGTCGGCGGCTCGTGCGCCTCGATGTCCCGCACCTCCAGGCCCAGCAGCTTCTTGCCGAGGGTGCGGCCCCACCTGGCGGTGGGCAGCACCTCGTAGAGAACGCCGAAGCCCAGCAGGACGGCCAGGACGATGCCCAGGTACACCGAGGTCGTGCCGTCCAGCAGCCAGACGGTCACGGTCTGGCCGGAGAGCCTGGCCTCGTCGATCTTCTGGTTGACGTGGTCGACGGCCTTGGCGCCGAGCGGTACGGCGGCCACCGCCGTGACGCCCGCGAGGACCACGGTGTCCAGCAGCCGGGCGGCCAGCCGTTTGCCGAGGCCTGCGGGGCGGGCCGCCGCCTGGCGCATGGCGGCCGCCTGGAAGATGTCCTCGACCGGCGGCTTCCAGGGGGCCACGGGCTGGTCCTCGTCGGCGCCCGCGAGCCGGTGGACCTGCTGCGCCCAGGAGTGCTGGCCGCCGCCGGGGCCGCTGGTCATGGGGGTGGCGACGGGGGCGGGGGGCTGGGCAGCCGCTGCGGGCCGGGCGCCGCCGCCCTGCGGCGGGATCACCGGGGTGGCCTGCTGGGGGCCCGAAGGGGCGGGCTGCGCCTGCGCCGCTGCGGCGCGGTCGGCGGCCGCCTTGCCCGCGCCGAAGCCGGGCGCCCCCGTGCTGCCGTTCTGCGCCCCGCCCTGTCTGCCCGTGCGCTGGGACAGCGCACGGAACGTCATGGTGCCCTCGTCGGCCGCGGGGCCACCGGGGCCGGGGATGCCTCGGCCGGCCGCCGGTGGCTCCGTCTCCCCGGTCTGCGCCGTCGGCCTGCGGAACACGAAGGTGCCGTCCGGGGCCGGGGCGTCCGCGTCCGAGTCCGCCGGGGGGATCGTCGCCGTGCCGTCGGTGCGGGACGCCTGGCCGTCCGGTTGGGCCGGGGCGGCGTCGGCGAGGCGCGGGTCCGCGGACCGCGGGCTGCCCCAGGAAACCCGGCGGTCCTGGTCGCCGCCGAAGCCGGACTGTTGGGAGCTGTCGGCGCCCCAGGCTGCCGCGGGTTCGGGGCGGCCGCCGTGCTGGGCCGGGGCCGACTGCGGCACGGGGTCCTCGTCGAAGAAGTGCGGTCCCGTCTCCTCGATCGGAGCCGGGTCGCTGCCGGGCGGCGGGGCGAGCGACTCGCCGTCCGTCGGGGCCGGACGGCTGGTGCCCGGCACCCAGGACGCACCGTTCCAGTACCGGACATATCCGGGAATGGACGGGTCCGGGTAATACCCTTCGCGGGGCCTGTTGTCACCGGGTGCCGGGGTTGGGGCGCTCATGTCCGTCGTCCCGTATCTGCTCGGGGGTGAATATGGGGGCCTCCACATCTATCAGACGGGCGCAACCCCCACCGACAGTCCCGCCAGTCCCACCCCTTTCCGGGCAACCTCGTACATGTACTTCACACGAGTGGAACCCGGGGAGCCACGCATCATTCGGCCGGGGGCCCGGGGGTTGACCCCCGGGAAAGCACAGCCAGACGGGCGCAACCCCCACCGACAGCCCCGCCGGTCCCACCCCTTTCCGGGCAACCTCGTACATGTACTTCACACGAGTGGAACCCGGGGAGCCACGCATCGTTCGGCCGGGGGTCCGGGGGTTGACCCCCGGGAAAGCACAGCCAGACGGGCGCAACCCCCACCGACAGCCCCGCCGGTCCCACCCCTTTCCGGGCAACGCCGCGCACCGTACACACACGTTCCGAAAAAAATTCTCCGGACCCGCGTAATGCTCGCGCCCCGCTCCTCTCTCCACGTGTACGGGCCCACCCGCAGGGCCCCGTACACCTGCCCGAGAGAGGAACCGGACAACATGCACTACACCGTGGTGGAGCGCGAGCTGGAGCTCAGACTGATCCTGTCGCCGGAGCGGAGCATTCCGGTGCCGGCCCGGCTGGGCTACCGCACCGACGACCCGTACGCCGTCCTTGTCACCTTCCACATCAACTCCGAGAACCCCGTGTACTGGACGTTCTCCCGCGACCTCCTGGTGGAGGGCGTGTTCCGGGCCTGCGGGCACGGGGACGTTCGGGTGTGGCCGACCAAGTCGGAGGGGCGCAGCGTCGTTCTGATGGCGCTGAGTTCACCCGACGGCGACGCCCTGCTGGAGGCGCCGGCCGCCCAGGTGTCGGCCTGGCTGGAGCGGACGCTGCGGGTGGTGCCCCCGGGGACTGAGGGCGAGCAGCTGGGGATCGACGCCGCGCTCGACCAGTTGCTCGCCCAGTGACGGAGTCCGGCCGTCAGAAGAGTTTGCCCGGGTTCAGGATGCCCAGCGGGTCGAAGACCTGCTTGACCGCCCGCTGCATCTCCACCCCCACCGGGCCGATCTCGCGCGCCAGCCACTCCTTCTTCAGGACGCCCACGCCGTGCTCGCCGGTGATCGTGCCGCCGAGTTCCAGGCCAAGGGCCATGATCTCGTCGAAGGACTCGCGGGCGCGCCTGGACTCGTCGGGGTCGGCGGCGTCGAAGCAGACCGTCGGATGGGTGTTGCCGTCGCCGGCGTGCGCGACGACCCCGATGGTGAGCTGGTACTTCTCGGCGATCCGCTCGGTGCCTTCGAGCATCTCGCCCAGCCGGGACCGGGGCACGCACACGTCGTCGATCATCGTCGTGCCGCTGACGGCTTCGAGCGCGGTGAGCGACAACCGCCGCGCCTGGAGCAGCAGTTCGGACTCGGCGAAGTCGTCGGCAGGGACGACCTGGGTGGCGCCCGCCGCCTCGCACAGCGCGCCGACGGCGGCGAGGTCGGCGGCGGGGTCCGGGGTGTCGAAGGCCGCGAGGAGCAGGGCCTCCGTGGTCTCCGGGAGGCCCATGTGCGCGAGGTCGTTGACCGCCTTGACCGTCGTACGGTCCATCAGTTCGAGCAGCGACGGAACGTGGCCGCCCTCCATGATCCGGCACACCGCGTCGCAGGCGGCGGCGCCCGACGCGAACTCGGCGGCCAGCACCAGCTGCTGCGGCGGCTGCGGCCTGAGGGCCAGGATCGCCTTGACGACGATGCCGAGCGAGCCCTCGGAGCCGACGAAGAGCCGGGTCAGGTCGTAGCCGGCGACGCCCTTGGCCGTACGGCGGCCGGTGGACATGAGCCGTCCGTCGGCCAGCACCACCTCCAGGCCGAGCACGTACTCGGCCGTGACCCCGTACTTCACACAGCACAGACCGCCCGAGGCCGTGCCGATGTTGCCGCCGATCGTGCACATCTCCCAGCTGGACGGGTCCGGCGGGTAGTACAGGCCGTGTTCGCCGACCGCGCGGGAGAGGGCCGCGTTGATGACGCCCGGTTCCACCACGGCGATGCGGTCGACGGGACTGATCTCCAGGATGCGGTCCATCTTGATCAGGGACAGCACGATGCAGCCGTCGGAGGCGTTGGCGCCGCCCGACAGGCCCGTGCGGGCGCCCTGCGGGACGACCGGGACGCGCAGTTCGGTGGCGATGCGCATGACGTGCTGGACCTCTTCGACCGTGCGGGGCAGCACGACCACCGCGGGGGTGCCGGCCGGGCAGAAGCTCGCCATGTCGTTGGCGTAGGAGGCCGTGACGTCCGGGTCGGTCAGGACGGCCTCGGCGGGCAGACCGCCCAGCAGACGGTCGACGAGGTTGCCTGTCACTTCGTCGCGAGGCGCTTCGATACGGCTCATGATCACAGCGTCGCACCCGGGGCCATCGGTGTGAACCCCGTCTACGGCACCGGACGTATGCCGGGATGTGCTCGTCGTATTGACGCACAGTGATCGCCATGGAGAAGCAAGCGGAGGGCCGCCGCCCGCGTCCGGTCCGGCGGGTGCTGATCGCCGCCGTGGCGGGGTGTGCCGTGCTCGGCGGGGCGCTGGCACTGTGGCCCTGGGAGCGGGCGGCCGCGCCCCGGCCGGTGGCGCCCGCTCCGGCGCCGGGCGCGCAGGCGCTGACGGCGGTGACCTCCGGGGTGCCGGCCGCGTTGCCGGACCTGGCCATGCTGATCGCGGGACGCGAGGCCCGGGTGCGGGCGCATCCCGAGGACGCGCAGTCGTGGGCGGTGCTCGGGACGGCCTATGTGGAGCAGGGTCGGCGCACCGCGGACGCGTCGAACTATCCGCGGGCCGAGAGGGCGCTGCGGACCTCGCTGAAGGTCCGGGAGAAGGGGAACACGGCGGCTCGGGACGGCATGGCGGCGCTGGCGAACGCCCGCCGGGACTTCCGGTCGGCGCGGGCCTGGGGCGAGGCGGCGCTGAAGCTCGAGCCGAAGCGGTGGACGACGTATCCGCTGCTGATCGACGCCTACACCGGGCTCGGCGACTACAA
Organism: Streptomyces sp. NPDC001604; assembly: GCF_042893475.1. Taxonomy (NCBI): domain Bacteria; kingdom Bacillati; phylum Actinomycetota; class Actinomycetes; order Kitasatosporales; family Streptomycetaceae; genus Streptomyces; species Streptomyces sp. NPDC001604. The sequence goes on from NZ_JBIAUY010000001.1 coordinate 991,522, forward strand.
GGCGGCCAAGAAGACCCTGGACCGGCTGCTGGAGCTGCACCCCGGGGCGGCCGCCGTGCGGGCGCGGGCCGCGGCCCTCTACCGCGACCGGGGCTGGCGGGAGGACGCAGCGGCCGCCCTGTCGGACGCTGCGGCGGCCGCGGGCACACCGGCCGAGCAGGCGGCATGGCTGGAGCGGTCCGGGCAGTTGGCGTTCGAGCGCGGGGACCTGGCGGAGGCGCTGCGGCACTTCCAGGCGGCGGTGCGGCTCGACCCCGACCAGCGGGCCGCGCAGGCCGGGCAGGGCAGGACACTGGCGGCACTGGGCCGTACCACGGAGGCGCTGAACGCGTACCGGGTGGCGCTCGACAAGCAGCCGTGCCCCCAGTACGCCCTGGAGCTGGGCGAGTTGTACGAGTCGCTGGGCATGGCGGATGCCGCCCGCGCGGAGTACGACGTGCTGGGCACCCGGGTGCAGGACGAGGTGGCGGGCGGTGTGGACGACGACCTGGTGCGCGGTGTGTTCGAGGCGGACCACGGGGATGCGCAGACGGCCGTGCGGCTGCTGCGCGCCGAGTGGCGGCGGCAGCCCGGGACCGAGGTGGCGGACGCGCTGGGGTGGGCACTGCACATGGCCGGGGACGACAAGGGGGCGCTGAAGTTCGCCATGGCGGCGACGGACAGGGCGCACGGGGGCGCCGTGCGCAGCGCGCTGTACGCGTACCACCGGGGCATGATCGAGCAGGAGCTGGACCTGGTCTGGCCCGCGCGGCGGCATCTGCAGGAGGCGTTGCGGATCAATCCGTCCTTCTCGCCGCTACGGGTGCCGCTGGCGAAGCAGGCGCTGGCGGCACTGGGCGACCCGCCGGACGAGCCGGTGCCGACGGGCAGTCCGAGCGCCGAGGAGGACTAGGGCATCCGGAACCGCCGGAAGGTCAGACGGCCGCCGTTCCGATCAGTGCGTTGCGGGTGACCAGGGCCGCGAGCTCGTCCTCGCCCAGTTCGTCCGTGCCGTAGGGGCGGCGCGGGAGGACCATGTAGCGGGTCTCGGCGCTGGAGTCCCAGACCGTGATCTCCGTGCCGGCGGGCAGCTCCAGGCCGAACTCCGCCAGTACAGCGCGGGGTTCGCGGACCACGCGGGAGCGGTAGGCCTCGGACTTGTACCAGCTCGGGGACGGGCCGAGCAGGCGCAGCGGGTAGCAGGAGCAGAGGGTGCAGACGATGACGTTGTGGGTGGTGGCGGTGTTCTCGACGACCCGCAGGCGCTGGTACGAGCCCTCCATGTAGCCGAGTTCTCGGACCGCCGCGGTGCCGTCCGCCAGGAGCCGCGCCCTGAAGTCGGCGTCGGTCCAGGCGCGGGCGACGACCCGCGCGCCGTTCGCGGGCGAGGCGCCGGTGAGGGACGCGTCGATGATCTCGTCCAGCCGGGCGCCCGAGACGATCCCCTTCTCCTCCAGCAGGGTCTCCAGGCGCCGTACCCGCTGCGCGATCGTCGCGTCGGAGTGGTCACCGCTCATCGGGCCGCACCTTCTTCGTCCGCTTCCAAGTAGCTTTCCCACAGGTCCAGTACGACGTGGTGGTCGCCCTCGCCCCACAGGTCACGGGCCGCGAACCGGACGGCGTAGACCTGCTCGACGGGCGCGTCCCCGCGACCCTGCGCGCTGACGTCGGCCAGTTCCGCCCGCCCCTCCGGCTCGACCACGATGCCGCGCTTGCCGCGGGCGTACCGCGGCAGGCGGGTGTGGTGCGGCGGGTCGTGGTGGAAGGTGCGGACGGCCGTGCCCGGCGGGAAACGGTCGCCGTCAGCCATCGAGCCCGTCCAGCTCACCCGGCTTGATCACGCCCTTGCGTTCCAGCAGGGTGCGGATCGCCTCGAACCAGCGCTCGTAGTACGACGCGGCCAGGTACTCCCTGGGCGGCATCGACTCGATGGCGTCCCGGAACTCGTTCGTGTTGAAGATCCCCTGCGCGCGCAGGGCCCCGAGGAGCCCGACGACCCGGGCCTCCCAGTCCGCGTGGAAGGGCTCGGCGTCGTCGGTGATGTCGACGGCGCCGAAGCCCTCCGTGCCTCCGACGTCGTTGATCCTGGCCATGCGGCCAGACTACTCAGAGGTTGCCGCGCTTCTCCTGCTCCCGCTCGATCGCCTCGAACAGGGCCTTGAAGTTGCCCTTGCCGAAGCCCATCGAGCCGTGCCGCTCGATGATCTCGAAGAAGACGGTCGGACGGTCCTGGACCGGCTTGGTGAAGATCTGCAGCAGATAGCCGTCCTCGTCGCGGTCGGCAAGGATCTTCAGCTCGCGCAGCGTGTCGATCGGCACGCGGGTGTCGCCGACCCACTCGCCGAGGGTGTCGTAGTACGAGTCCGGGGTGTTCAGGAACTCCACGCCCGCCGCGCGCATGGTGCGGACCGTCTGCACGATGTCGTTCGTGTTGAGCGCGATGTGCTGGACGCCCGCGCCGCCGTAGAACTCCAGGTACTCGTCGATCTGGGACTTCTTCTTGGCGATGGCGGGCTCGTTGATCGGGAACTTGACCTTGAGGGTGCCGTCGGCGACGACCTTCGACATCAGCGCGCTGTACTCGGTGGCGATGTCGTCGCCCACGAACTCCTTCATGTTCGTGAAGCCCATGACCTTGTTGTAGAAGCCGACCCACTCGTTCATCCTGCCGAGCTCGACGTTGCCCACGCAGTGGTCGATGGCCTGGAAGGTGCGCTGGGCGGGCGGTTCGACCATGGGGGCGGCGGCGACGAAGCCGGGGAGGTAGGGCCCGTCGTAGCCGGAGCGGTCGACGAGGGTGTGGCGGGTCTCGCCGTAGGTGGCGATCGCGGCGAGGACGACCGTGCCGTGCTCGTCCTTCAGCTCGTACGGCTCCGCGACGCTCTTCGCCCCGTGCTCGATCGCGTAGGCGTACGCGCGGCGGGCGTCCGGGACCTCGATGGCGAGGTCGACGACCCCGTCGCCGTGCTCGGCCACATGCCGGGCGAGGAAGTGGCCCCAGGTGGTGGCGGGCTTGATGACGGAGGTGAGGACGAAGCGGGCGGATCCGTTCTCCAGGACGTAGCTGGCGGTCTCGCGGCTGCCGTTCTCCGGTCCGGAGTACGCGACCAGCTTCATGCCGAAGGCGGTGGAGTAGTAGTGCGCCGCCTGCTTGGCGTTGCCCACGGCGAAGACGACCGCGTCCATTCCCTTGACCGGGAAGGGGTCGGCCTGCCGGGCGGTGTCGGGAGTGTGGTGTGTGGTCTGCGTCATAGCGGCAGCCTCATCCCCATGCGGCAAGGTGCGCAATAGTTTCTTTTTCTGCTGGGCAATGTGTTCAGTCAGTGGCCGGGATTTCCCGGTCTTCTGTACAGGATGACCACCACACCAGGGAGGCGGCTGTGGCGATCGACCGTCTGGACGGCCGGATCATCGTGCTGCTGGCGCGGGAGCCGCGGATCGGGGTCCTCGAGATGTCCCGGCGGCTCGGGGTGGCGCGCGGGACGGTGCAGGCGCGGCTGGACCGGCTTCAGTCGAATGGCGTCATCCGCGGGTTCGGACCGCAGGTGGACCCGGCGGCCCTCGGGTACCCCGTCACCGCCTTCGCCACCCTGCAGATCCGGCAGGGCCAAGGGGCCGACGTCCGCGCGCACTTGGCGACCGTGCCGGAGGTGCTCGAACTGCACACCACCACCGGCAGCGGGGACATGCTGTGCCGGCTGGTGGCCCGCTCCAACGCCGATCTCCAGCGGGTCATCGACCTGGTTGTCGGTTTTGATGGCATTGTCCGGGCCGCCACCGCCATCGTGATGGAGAACCCGGTTCCGCTGCGGATCATCCCGCTGGTGGAACAGGCGGCCCAGGACGTCGAGAGGACCTAGCCGACGGCCGGGGGTGAGCGCGGGTGAGCTTCTGGGAGTACTTGGGCAACCGGCACCAGCAGCTGCTCACCGACGCCTACCAGCACGCCAGTGCAGTGTTCCAGTGCATGGTCGTGGCGACCGTGATCGGCGTACTGATCGGCATCGTCACCTATCGCAGCACCTGGGCCGGGAGCCTCGCCACCACGAGCACCTCGACCATCCTGACCATTCCCTCGCTCGCCATGATCGGTCTGCTCATCCCGATCGTGGGCCTGGGCGTGCCGCCCACGGTGATCGCGCTGACGCTGTACGGGCTGCTGCCGATCGTGCGGAACTCGATCGTGGGCCTGCGCGGGGTCGACCCGTCGCTCGTGGACGCGGCGCGGGGCATCGGGATGTCCCGGCTGATGCGGCTGGTGCGGGTCGAGCTGCCGCTGGCCTGGCCGCCGATCCTGACCGGCATCCGGGTCTCGACGCAGATGCTGATGGGCATCGCCGCGATCGCCGCCTACGCCTCCGGGCCGGGCCTCGGCAACGAGATCTTCCGCGGTATCGGCTCGCTGGGCAGCAAGAACGCGCTCAACCAGGTCCTCGCGGGCACCCTCGGGATCATCGTCCTCGCACTGCTGTTCGACGCCGCGTACGTCCTGATCGGAAGGCTGACCATCTCCAGGGGAATCCGTGCCTGAGGCCACCCATGGGGCGACGATCGAGCTGGAGAACCTCTCCAAGCGTTATCCGGGCAATCCCAGCCCCGCCGTCGACAACGTCAACATGGAGATCAGGGCGGGCGAGCTCGTCGTCTTCGTCGGCCCGTCCGGATGCGGAAAGTCGACCACGCTCAAGATGATCAACAGGTTGATCGAGCCGACCGGGGGTCGCATCCGGATCAATGGTGAGGACGTGACCGACATTGATCCGGTCAAGCTGCGCCGCAAGGTGGGCTATGCCATCCAGTCGGCCGGCCTGTTCCCGCACATGACGGTCGCCCAGAACATCGCCCTAGTACCGAAGATGATCGGCTGGCCCAAGGCGCGGATCCGGTCGCGGGTGGAGGAGCTGCTCGATCTGGTCGGCCTCGACCCGGTCGAGTTCCGCGCCCGCTATCCGCGGCAGCTGTCGGGCGGGCAGCAGCAACGTGTCGGCGTGGCACGGGCGTTGGCGGCCGATCCGCCGGTCCTGCTGATGGACGAGCCGTTCGGCGCGGTCGACCCGATCACCCGCGACCACCTCCAGGACGAGCTGATCAGGCTGCAGTACGAACTGCACAAGACGATCGTGTTCGTGACGCACGACTTCGACGAGGCGATCAAGCTCGGCGACCGCATCGCCGTGCTGCGCGAACGCTCCCACATCGCGCAGTTCGACACCCCGGAGGCGATCCTCACCAACCCGGCGGACGACTTCGTGTCCGGGTTCGTGGGCGCGGGGGCCGCCCTGAAGCGGCTGAACCTGACGCGCGTGAGGGACGTCGAGATCACCGACTACCCGACCGTCACCCTCGACGACCCGCTCCAGGAGATCTTCAACCGGCTGCGCGGCAGCAGGACCGACGAGATCCTGCTGCTCGACAAGCGCGGCCGCCCCTACAAGTGGCTCAGGCGCGGCGACCTCATGCGTGCGCGGGGCTCGCTCGCCCGGGCGGGCACGCTGGTGAACGACACGGTGACCAGGGACGCCACGCTCCGGGACGCCCTGGAGGCGGTCCTCACCGACAACGCCGGGCGGGTCGCGGTGACCGGGCGGCGCGGCGAGTACGAGGGCGTCGTCGACGTGGAGACGCTCATGAACTCCGTGCACGAGCTGATGGAGGCGGACCGGCTGGAGGCACTGGAGGCCCAGCACGAGCTGGAGGAGTTGCGGGCCGCCCAGACACACGCCGAGCAGGAGGGCCCCGGCGGGGTGACGAAGGCATGATCGCCCCCGACGAGCTGGAGGAACCCGGGCCGGCCGAACAGGAGGCCCTGCAGGAGGCCGAGGCACCGCCGCCGGCGCCGAGCCCCCTGAAGCCACGCATCACCTGGCAGAAGCTGACGTTCCTGCCCGCCGTGATCGTCGCCCTTCTGCTCGCGACCTGGCTGTGGTTCCAGCAGGCCGACCTCGACTCGATCTCCGAGAACGCGCTCTCGGGCGGTGCGGTCTCCAAGGCCCTCTGGCAGCACATCCAACTGACCGTGATCTCCACGTTCTTCGTCCTGGTCATCGCGATCCCGTTGGGGATCCTGCTGACTCGCAAGGCTTTCCGGAAGGCCACCCCGGTGGCGATGACGATCGCCAACATGGGCCAGGCGACCCCGGCGATCGGCCTGCTGGCGCTGCTGGTCATCTGGCTCGGCACAGGAATGAAGTCGGCCCTGATCGGCATCACGATCTACGCCGTCCTGCCGGTGCTGTCGAACACCATCGCAGGTCTGAAGGCCAACGACCCGACGTTGCTGGAGGCGGCACGCGGCATCGGCATGTCCCCCGTGGGGGTGCTGTCGCGCGTGGAGTTGCCGCTCGCCGTCCCGTTGATCCTCGCGGGAGTCCGTACCGCACTGGTCCTCAACGTCGGTACCGCGACCTTGGCGACCTTCGGCGGAGGCGGGGGCCTCGGCGTGCTGATCCAGACCGGCATCACGACCCAGCGGATGCCGGTGCTGGTGCTGGGCTCGATCCTCACGGTCTCCCTGGCACTGCTGGTGGACTGGCTCGCCTCGCTGGCGGAACTCCTGCTCAGGCCGCGCGGGCTGGAGGCGGGGACATGAGAGGGCGTACGTGCCTGCTGCTGGCCGGGGCCCTGGTGACCGCCTCCGGCTGCGGCCTGCAGAGCGGCTCCCCCATGGTCGACGCCGTGCAGCCCGGCTCCATCGGCCATGGCAAGCCGCTCGACGGCGCCCATCTGACCGTCACGTCCAAGTCGTTCACCGAGCAGCTCATTCTCGGCGCCATGATGGGCATCGCCTTCCAGGCGGCCGGCGCGGACGTCCTGGACCGCACCGGTATCCAGGGCTCGATCGGCGCACGCGAGGCGGTCAAGACCGGCGACGTGGACGCCATGTACGAGTACACGGGCACCGCCTGGATCACGTACCAGGGCAACAGCGAGCCGATCCCCGACCCGCAGAAACAGTGGCAGGCGGTGCGCGACGCGGACCTGAAGCACGGCCTGACCTGGCTGCCGCCCTCACGGCTCAACAACACCTATGCGCTGGCCATGAACCAGGCGAACTTCAAGAAGTACGGCACGCGGACGCTGTCCGAGGTGGCCGCGCTGGCGAAGAAGGACCCGGGCGCGGTGACCCTGTGCGTGGAGAGCGAGTTCGCCAACCGGGCGGACGGGCTGCCGGGCATGGAGAAGGCGTACGGGATGAGCGTGCCCGCGCAGAACGTCACCCAGATGGACACCGGGATCATCTACACCCAGGTGAAGAAGGGGAGCTGCACCTACGGCGAGGTGTTCACCACCGACGGCCGCATCAGGTCCATGAACCTGGCGGTGATGGAGGACGACAAGAAGTTCTTCCCCAACTACAACGTGGCACCGGAGATCAACACCGAGACCCTGAAGAAGTGGCCGGCGATCGCCGAGGTCCTGGACCCGGTGACGAAGAAGCTGAACAACGACGTGGCGCAGTCACTGAACGCGAAGGTGGACGTGGACGGGGAGGACCCGCATCAGGTGGCACTGGAGTGGATGAAGGCGGAGGGTTTCGTGAAGTAGGTCGACTCTGCGCATCATCGATCCATCCGACCGCATCGTGATGCGGTCGACCCACCAGCGGCTGCCTGCGCCGGCAGCACCCCCTGGAGGACACCGCCTGAATCAGCAGCTGGGGACGGACCCCTTGCCCGTTTCCAGCGCCAGCAGTGCGTTCACCGCGCCCTTCAGCGTGGTCACCGGGACCAGCCGCAGGCCCTTGGGCAGCTCCGACTTGGCGTCGGAGCACTCCGCCTTCGGCACCAGGAAGACGGTCGCGCCGTCCCGGCGCGCGGCCTGCGTCTTGAGGGCCACGCCTCCCACGGCGCCGACCGTCCCGTCGCCGTCGATGGTCCCCGTACCTGCGATGGTGCGGCCGCCCGTGAGGTCGCCGCCGCTGCCGTTCCCGTCCAGCTTGTCGATGATGCCGAGGGTGAACAGCAGCCCGGCGCTGGGGCCGCCGACGTCGGCGAGCTTCAGCGTGACCTTGACCTTCTTGTCGCTGAGGTGCAGGTAGTCCAGGGCGGCCCGGGTCGCCGCGTTCTGGGACTGCTTCATCTGCGCGCTGTTGTGCTGCTCGATCTCCTTGGTGGACTGCCCGCTCGGGTACACCGAGTCGTGCGGCATGACGGCCCGGTCCGTGGCGAACCAGGCACTGATCACATCGCCCAGCGAGACATGCGCGTCCGGGTTGGTCGCCTCGATCGTCGTCATCCGCAGCTGCCCGCTCGTGTGCCGGGTCTTCGCCCCGGAGATCGTGATCACCGGGGTGCCCTTGTTGTCCCCGAGCACGTTCGCCGTCAGCCCGGGCTGCGCCAGCGAGAACGGCAGCGGCGCGAAGACCGCGGTGGCGATCAGCGCCACGACGGGCAGCGCACAGACGGCGAGGGCCTGGGGGCGTGTGAGGCGAGAGAGCACGGGATCAATCTAACGTGACGGTCACTTCCGGCCAGGTGTCGGTCGGCTCACGTACAGGTCTCGCTTCTCCCTGGTGAACCGCCTCAGTGCGTCCGGCAGCGGTTCGACGCCGATCCCGGGCGCGGTGGGGACGGGCAGGTGGCCGTCCTTGAGGACGAACGGCTCGGTGATGTCCTCGGCGAAGTAGCGGCTGGAGGCGGAGGTGTCCCCGGGGAGGGTGAAGCCCGGCAGGGCGGCCAGGGCGAGGTTGGGGGCGCGGCCGACTCCCGTCTCCAGCATGCCGCCGCACCACACGGGCACCCCGTGGGCGTGCGCCACGTCGTGGATGCGGCGGGCCTCCAGATAGCCGCCCACGCGCGCGGGCTTCACATTGACGACCCGGCAGGCCTCCATCGCGATGGCGGAGGCGGTGTCACGGGCGTTGTGCAGGGACTCGTCGAGACAGACGGGCGTCTGCAGACGCCGCTGGAGCTGGGCATGGGCGTACAGGTTGTTCTCGTCCAGCGGCTCCTCGATCAGCAGCAGCCCGAAGGAGTCCAGGCGCCGCAGATGCTCGGCGTCGGCGAGGGTGTACGCCGTGTTGGCGTCGACCTGGAGGGGCAGCGCGTCGCCGAAGCGCTCGCGGACCGCCCGGACCGGCTCCACGTCCCAGCCAGGCTCGATCTTCAGCTTGATGCGGACATAGCCCTCGGCGAGATAGCGCTCGACGTCGTCCAGCAGTTCGGGGACGGAGTCCTTGATGCCGACGGACACCCCCGCGGGGACCCGCTCGCGCACCGCGCCCAGATAGGTGGCGAGCGGCATGCCGTACGAGCGCAGCTCCGCGTCCAGGACCGCCGTCTCCAGCGCCGCCTTCGCCAGCTCATGGCCCTTGGTCTTCGCCATGGCCGGGGCGAGCGCGGCCGCGGTGAGCTGCGGAAGGGCCGCAATGCGCGGCAGCAGGAAGTCCCGCAGCACGATCTCCGCACCGGCCACGAACTCCGAGCAGTACCGCGGCTCGGGGTCGGCGGCGAACTCCGACCAGCCCTCCGCCTCGTCGGTCATGACATGGAGCAGGAAGGTGTCCTTCGTCGTCATCGTTCCGAAGGACGTACGGAACGGGGTGACCAGCGGGATCTCCACATGGACGATCTCCACACGCTCCAGCTTCATGCCGTTGCCTCTCTCGAAAGGGTGTACCAGCCGTCACGGGACATCCCCGTCGCCCTGAACCCCTGCGCGAAGGCCTCCGTGAACACCTCACGGACGGCATACCGCCAGCGCAGGGCGAGCTCCGGGTCGGCGGCGCGGAGCCGGACGATGTCGTCCGGTACCCGGCACCAGATGTGCCGGCCGGCCGGGTCCCGGCGGGCGAGCGTCGCGCCGTCGGGGGCGGTGTGGGTGCCGGGGGCGGTGTCCCGGTCCCTGGTCTCGTACGTGGGGGTCGGCGCCGCCAGCTCCCAGGTCACCGTCAGCCGGTCGCTCTCGTCGCCGTCGTTCACGCCGTCCGACATGGGGCCGTAGAAGTCGACGAGGTACTCGGTGCCGGTGGCGCCCAGCTTGGCCAGGTTGAAGCGGGCGTTGCGGCCGACCAGCGGGTCGAAGGTCCAGCGCATGGTGCGGGCGCCGAGGCCGAGGGCCCAGGCGCGCTGGGCCTGCTTCACGGTGTACCCGAGCCCCCGGTCGGCGGCGGCGACCAGGGAGTACGCGTCCCCCTGCGGCCCGAACACCGCGACCGACGCTCCCGCGAGCCGCGTTCCGTCGTACGCGGCGTGCACGGCGCCGCCCGCGTGGGCGAGGCTGTGCAGCACCTCGGCCGGGTACGGCGGGGCGCTGCGCGGGGTCTGCCAGACCTCGCTGAAGTAGTCGGCGACGGCGGCTAGACCGGCGACGTCGTGGACGGTGCGGATGCTCACTCCGGGCGGGCTGTCGAGGGTCATGGGTCGAGTTTCGAGGGGAGGCGACCGCTCCGGGTTGTGCGTCTGCACAACGGATGCGTACGTTCGTTTGGGAATCGGCCAATCGCGGCCGTTCGACCACAGCCCCCGCACTGAGGAGCCCTCCATGGACGCCTGCACCCTCGGCGACCTCCTGGACGTCATCGGCGGCCCCGCACTGCGCCTGCACACGGCCCCCGACGGACTCGCCGCCCAGGTGACCGAGGTCCTGCTGTACGACGCCCACGCCCCGCTGCCGCATGTGCCGGGCGCGCTGCTGCTGGCCGTGGGCGTGCGGGCGGCGGCGGCCGGTCCCCTCGTCCGGGTGGCCGCGGAGGCCGGGATGACCGGGCTCGTCGTACGCGGCCCGGACGGGCCGGTCGGCGAGGCCGAGGCACACGGCCTCGCGCTGCTGTCGGTCGACGAGGACGCGGCCTGGCACCACGTCCACCTGCTGCTGTCCTCGGCGATCGCGGCCCGGCCCGCACCGTCGGTGAACGGGCTCGGGGACCTGTTCGCGCTCGCGGACGCGGTCGCCGCGGCGACCGGCGGGGCGACGGCCGTGGAGGACCCGCGCCAGCGGATCCTCGCCTACTCCACCGTGCCGGGCCAGCCGGTCGACGAGGACCGGCGGCAGAGCATCCTCGGCCTGCAGGTGCCGGCCAGCACACCCAACAGCGAGCAGTACCGGGTGCTGTTCGCTTCTCCCGGGCCGGTACGGATGCCCGCACTCCGGGACGGCGACCTGCCGCGTCTCGCGGTCGCCGTCCGCGCGGGCGGCGAGACGCTCGGCTCGGTCTGGGTGGTCGACGACGGCACGCTCGCACCCGACGCCGAGGAAACCCTGACGCAGGGCGCGTCCACGGCGGCCCTGCTCCTGCTGCGGGCCCGAGCGGCCCAGGAGCTGGCCCGCCACCAGAACAGCGACCTGCTGCGCCGGCTGCTCGACGGCACCGCGGACCCGTCGACCGCCTTCGACCGCCTGGGACTCGAGGGCGCGGTCCGGGTGGCCGCCTTCGTACTGGACGCCGCGAGCCTCCCGGACGCCGAGCAGACCGCCCTGCGCCTGCTGGACGTCGTACGGCTGCAGTGCGAGGCCCGTTACGGGCGGCACGCGTGCGTGCTGGTCGACGGGGTGGTGTACGCGGTCCTTCCCGGGCCGGGCGCGCGGCACAAGCGGCTGGCCGAGGACATCGTGGCGCGGGCCGGGCAGGCGCTGCGGGTGCCCGTGCGGGCGGCGCTGGGCGAGGTGGTGGCGGGGCCGGCGGAGGTCGTGGGGTCGCGGGAGGACGCCGAGCTGGTGCTGCGGGTGCTCGGACCTGAGCTGCCGGTGGCGACGGTGGACGAGGTGCGCCCGCGGGTGACGCTGCTGCGGCTCGCGGAAGTGCTGGGCGAGCGGCGGGAGCTGAGCGCGGGGGCGTGGCGGCGGGTGCTGGCGTACGACGAGCAGCACGGCACCGACTATGCGCGCACCCTGGTCAGCTGGTTCGACGCGGGCTGCGACATGGCGGGCGCGGCGAAGCTGCTCGCCGTGCACCCGAACACCTGCCGCTACCGCTTGAAGCAGGCACAGCAGCACGTCGGGATCGACCTCGACGACCCCGACGAACGGCTGGTGCTGTGGCTTCAGTTGAGGACACTGGCAGGGCTCAAAGGGATCACAGGGCTCAAAGGGACTGAAGGAGCCATTTCCTGAGGTGCTCCTCGCAGGAGCGCAGGTGCTCGACCGGTACGTACTCCCCCGCCGTGTGCGCCAGTGTCGGGTCTCCGGGGCCGTAGTTGAGGGCGGGTGTGCCGAGCGCGGCGAACCGGGCCACGTCCGTCCAGCCGAGCTTGGGGCGGGGCGGGGCGCCGAGAGCGGACACGAGGCCGTCGAGGCGGTCCAGCCCCGGGAGGGCGCCGGGCACCACTTCGGTGACACGGACCTCGTACTCGGGGAAGAGCCCGCGCACGTACTCCTCCGCCTCCTGCGGCGAACGGCTGGGCGCGAAGCGGGAGTTGACGGTGATCACGCACTCGTCCGGTACGACGTTCCCGGCGACCCCGGCGCGTACCGCGACCGCGCTCAGGCCCTCCCGGTACTCCAGCCCGTCGATCACGACGCGCTCGGGCGTGTGGTCGTGGAGCCGCTGGAGGACCGGGGCGGCGAGGTGCGCGGCGTTGACGCCCATCCAGGAGCGGGCGGTGTGGGCGCGGGAGCCGTGCACCACGATGTCGGCGGTGAGAGTGCCCTGGCAGCCGGCCTCGACGCCCGCGTCGGAGGGTTCCATGAGGATCGCCAGGTCCGCTCGAAGGAGCTCGGGCCGCTCGGCGGCGATCCGGTGCAGCCCGTTGCGGTCGCCCTCGACCTCCTCGCACTCGTAGAAGACGTACGTGAGGTCGCGGGTGGGGGCCGGGACGGTGGCCGCGAGGCGGAGGGCGACGGCGACGCCGCCCTTCATGTCGCAGGCACCGAGGCCGTGGACGCGGTCTTGGTGGAGCCGTGAAGGGAGGTTCCCGGCGGCCGGGACGGTGTCCAAGTGCCCGGCGAGCACAGCTCGTTGAGGTCGGCCGAGGTCGGTACGTGCGAGGACCGAGTTGCCGATCCGCTCGACGGTGAGATGGGGAAGGGCCCGCAGGGCGGCCTCGACGGCATCCGCGATCCGGCCCTCCTGCCCGCTCTCGGAGGGCATGTCCACCAGGGCGCGGGTGAGGGCGACGACATCGGCGGTGAGGTCGAGCGGGACTGTCTGCCGCCCGACCTCGGCTTGAATGCTGACTGCGTCCACTGGTCGCCCTCTCCGCTGTTCCACTGCCTGGCCCCTGATGATGCGGCCGGACGGGCGGACAGCGGCGAGAGGATCGGCCAGAGGTGAGGGGAGCGTTTTGGCGCATCGGCCAAACCCTCCCGCGGCTCAGCGAAGGGCTTCGGCCACCTCCCGGGCCGCATCGACCACCCGCGGCCCGACCCGCTCCGGGACCGCGTCGGCCAGCATCACCACGCCGACGCTGCCCTCGACCCCGGTGACCCCGAGGAGCGGCGCCGCGGCCCCACTGGCCCCCGCCTCCAACTCCCCATGAGTCAGGGTGTACCCGCACTCCCCCGCAGGCTTGGCCCGCGCGGCAAGGATCGCCTTGCCCGCGGCGCCCCGGTCCAAGGGGTGCCTGAACCCGGCCCGGTACGCCACGTGATAGTCCGTCCACGTCGGTTCGACGACGGCCACGGCCAGCGCGTCCGCCCCGTCCACCAGCGTCAGATGGGCCGTCGCGCCTATGTCCTCGGCCAGCGACCGGAGCGCCGGCAGCGCGGCCTCCCGCACCAGCGGATGCACCTGTCGGCCGAGCCTGAGCACCCCCAGCCCGACCCGGGCGCGGCCACCCAGGTCACGCCGTACGAGCGCATGCTGTTCCAGCGTGGCGAGCAACCGGTACACCACGGTCCGGTTGACGCCCAGTTTGTTGGATAGCTCGGTGACGGTCAGCCCGTGGTCCGTATCGGCCAGCAGCTTGAGGACTCGCAGTCCTCGGTCGAGCGTCTGAGAGGTCTCCGCGGTCACGACGCCCACTCCTCCAAGTGGTGAGGTCGGCGACCTCCGAGCGGCAGTGCGTCACCGAGTCCCGTCGGTGACGCGCAACAGAGGCCGCCGATCGGCCGGCGGCCCGGCCGCTGCCGGGCCGCGTCGCTTCACGGCTGCGCTCCGCGGCGGCGCTGCCACGGGGCGTGTGCGTAGCCGGACAGTAGCGAAGGGGGTTCGCTGAGCGGAAGTCTCCGTCCAGAATCCGGGCACACACGGGGAGGGAGTACCTGTGTATGTCCCGATACGTACGGCGCAACGGCTTCGGCCCGCAACGGCCGTTCACCGCATGCGCGTGGCCCACTCCTGCACCTTGGCGATGCGCTGCCGCAGCTGTCCAGCCGTGGCCTCGGCGCTCGGCGGGCCGCCGCAGGTGCGGCGCAGCTCGGTGTGGATGACGCCGTGGGGCTTGCCGCTCTGGTGGACGTAGGCGCTGACCATGGTGTTGAGCTGCTTGCGCAGCTCCATCATCTCCTTGTGCGAGACGACGGGCCGGCGCTCGGCGGGCAGCTCCAGCAGGTCCGCCTCGGCGTCCGGCTTCTTGCGGCTGTGCGCGATCTGCCGGGCCTGCCGCTTCTGGAGCAGGAGCTGCACCTGATCGGGTTCCAGGAGCCCCGGGATGCCGAGGTAGTCCTGCTCCTCCTCGCTTCCCGGGTGGGCCTGCATGCCGAACTCGGCACCGTCGTAGAGCACCCGGTCGAAGACGGCGTCGGACTCCAGCGCCTCGAAGGAGAACTCCTCCTGCTCACCGGTGTCCTCGTCCTGCTCCTTGTTCGCCTCCTCCATCTCCTTCTCGGATTCGGCGTACGGGTCCTCCTCGCCCTCCTTCTTGGGCTTGTCGAGGGCGTGGTCCCGCTCGACCTCCATCTCGTTGGCGAAGGTGAGGAGGTCGGGGACGGTGGGGAGGAAGACGGAGGCGGTCTCGCCGCGCCGCCGCGAACGCACGAAGCGGCCGACGGCCTGGGCGAAGAAGAGGGGAGTGGAGATGGTGGTGGCGTACACGCCGACCGCGAGGCGTGGCACGTCGACGCCCTCCGACACCATCCTGACGGCGACCATCCAGCGGTCGTTGCTCTCGCTGAACTCGTCGATCCGCTTCGAGGCGCCTGCGTCGTCGGAGAGGACGAGGGTCGCCTTGTTGCCGGTGATCTCGCGGATCAGCTTGGCGTAGGCCCGCGCGGAGTCCTGGTCGGAGGCGATGACCAGGGCACCCGCGTCCGGGATGGCCTTACGGACCTCGGTCAGCCGCTGGTCGGCGGCGCGCAGCACGCTGGGCATCCACTCGCCGCGCGGATCGAGGGCGGTGCGCCAGGCCTGGCTGATCGCGTCCTTGGTCATGGGCTCGCCGAGCCGGGCGGCGATCTCGTCACCGGCCTTCGTGCGCCAGCGCATGTTGCCGCTGTAGGAGAGGAAGATGACGGGCCGCACGACGTGGTCGGCGAGCGCGTTCCCGTAGCCGTAGGTGTAGTCGGCGGCGGACCGCCGGATCCCGTCGTTGCCCTCCTCGTACGTCACGAAGGGGATGGGGTTGGTGTCGGAGCGGAACGGCGTACCGGTGAGAGCGAGGCGCCGGGTGGCCGGCTCGAAGGCCTCGAGACAGGCCTCGCCCCAGGACTTGGAGTCACCGGCGTGGTGGATCTCGTCGAGGATGACCAGCGTCTTGCGCTGCTCCACCCGATTCCGGTGCAGCATGGGCCGCACGCCGACACCGGCGTACGTGACGGCCACGCCCTGGTAGTCCTTGCCGAGCGGGCCCGCGCTGTACTCGGGGTCCAGCTTGATGCCTATGCGCGCGGCCGCTTCCGCCCACTGCTTCTTCAGATGCTCGGTCGGCGCGACCACGGTCACCTGCTGCACGACGTGATGGTGCAGCAGCCAGGAGGCGAGCGTCAGCGCGAAGGTCGTCTTGCCGGCGCCGGGGGTGGCCACGGCGAGGAAGTCGCGGGGCTGCTCCTGGACATACTTCTCCATCGCCGCCTGCTGCCAGGCACGCAGCTTGCTGGCGGTGCCCCAGGGGGCACGGCCGGGGAAGGCGGGAGAGAGATGGTGGGAGTGCGAGGCAGAGCTGGCGGCGGTGGTAGTCACGGTCTCCGTGGGTGGTTGGGGCGGCTCGGCTGGGTATGACAACCGGGCCACCCTACCGGCGGGCCGACGCAGCCAACGCGCGAACATGGCCGGGCCGCCCGCGGGTGGGACTCACGTCACATCGCGTCGTGGAGCGCCCTCAGACGGAGAGCGATCAGCGCCACGTCCTCCAGGCCGCCGGACGCCACCTCGATCACGAGCTTGTACGCCTCGTCCTGATCGACGTCGAGCATCTCCGTGCCGTTGACGTCGAGAAAGACGACGGTGCACATCCATCCCATGCGCTTGTTGCCGTCCACCAGTGGACGGTTCAGAACTAGCGACTGAAGCAGTGCCGCAGCCTTCTCGAAGAGGTCCGTGTACGCCTCCACGCCGAACATCTGCGACTGCGGACGGTGGACGGCCGAGGTGAGCAGACCCAGGTCACGCACGGCAACCTGCGTCTGCTCCCCGCACGCCAGCTCCGCCAGGTCCAGGACCTCCTGGACCGTGAGGTACTTCATCTACTCTCCCAGCCTCCGCAGCAGATCGGCGTGGCCCGCCGCGTACTTCGCCCCCAGCCGACGGACGGTGGCGCGGTCCGCTTCCTGCTCCAGATACCGGTCGATCGCTTGAAGCACTATGGCGTGCATGCTGCGCCCCTCCTCCTCGGCACGCAGCTTGAGCGCCTCCTGCTGGTCGTCGCGCAGACGAAGGTTCATAGCCATACCATGACGGTACCACTGTTGGGGCCACTTTGGTACCAGACGGGCGGCCGACGCAATCGCGTACTCACCCAAGCCTGCAGCCACCCGTTCATGAACGCCGTATGGCAGTCCCGTTGCAGCCCCCGTGTTTCCCTTGAGCCCCCTCCCGGCCCCGCCGTACGGTCGTTTCACCGAGTTCGGAACGGAGCCAGGCGCTCCGCATCGACACGGCCGTGTGCCCGAGTGGCTTAGGGACTCGCCTGCAAAGCGAGGTACGTGGGTTCAATTCCCGCCACGGCCTCTTCCTGCCTGACCAGGCAAAACGACAGGGCGGCATCCGCTGAGGGTGCCGCCCTCAGCGTGTTCCGGCCCACTCCCCGTTCGCGGTCACAGAACCCCGCCCGCCTCGTCCTGGAACGCCTCCGTCCAGTAGTGCCGGCCGGGCTCCGTCGTGAGGGTGGTCGGGTCGATGGTCGACAGGGTGTGGATCATCGTCGTGGCCAGTTGGTCGTAGGCCTCGGTCGTCAGCTCGCCTGCCAGGTCCTCGTCGATGGCCCTCTCGCGGTGCAGGAGCCAGAGGGTGAAGGCCAGGGTGGAGACGTCCGTGTTCAGCGGGTACAGGGTGGCGTCGGGCTCGCTCCAGTTGAGGACCGCGCCCGTTTCGCCGTCGACCACCAGGCTGTTGTCCTCGATGAGATGGCCGAGCCGTATCAAGTGGGAAGCCCTGTGCGGGAGTCGGGCGGGATCGAAGCCGTCCGGGCCCTGGTAGGCGTAGTGCTCGGCCAGGGTCGGCAGGGGGACGTCCGTGTCCAGGTGGAAGAGCACGCCGTCCTCCGGCAGGCCCGTGTCGCGCAGGAAGCGGCGGGTCGGCTCGTGCGTGAGGGTGGAGGGGAAGTCGACGTCCTCGAAGCGCCACACCTTGCCGTGGCCGAACTCCCCGTCCAGCAGGCGGGCGGGGAGGTCGAGAGCGAGGCCGGAGGCCGTTCCCGGACCCGCCACCAGGGACAGGGGGCGGATCAGGGCCGCCATCTTCCAGAACGGCGGCACCTCGCCGTCCGTGCCCTCCTCGAACACCGCCAGCAGATGACGGGACGCCTCCGCCGCCGCCTTCGGGCCGAAGCGGCCGGCGTAGGACGCGAACTTGCCGCGCAGCCCCGCCAGTTCGTCCGCCGCCGTCGCGAACCTCACCAGCGTGCCGAGCGACGGGGCCAGCGGGCGGCTGTCCATCAGGTCGGGACGGTCGTGCAGGAAGTACGTCGTCGCGATCTCCCCCGTCGCGCCGTCCAGCAGCACCGACTCCGTCTCCAGGCCCCGGGGGTCGAGCAGCGCACCTATGACCAGCTGGTCCCGCAGCTCCGCCGCCAGCCGGCGGTCGGGGTCGCCCGTGGAGTCCCCGACCGTCCGCAGGCCTTCACGGACCAGCTCCTCGAAGGTGAACAGGCCGCTGTCGCCCGGCAGTCCGGGCCCCGTCAGCCAGCGGCGCGTCGCCCCGTGCGTGACGTACGGATCGAGTTGGTCCTCGGTCAGCGTGATCACCGCCGTGGCGGCACCGGTCGTGCTCATTGCATCCCCCGAATGTGCTTCGTCACATGTGCCTCGGCGCATGTGTCTGCTCACAGTCCCCGTGCGGGGCGCGGCCGGGCAGGCGTCGTCGCGCCGTACGACTCCGGCGGCCGTCCCCACTGCTCAGAACAGTACGCCCCGCCACTGACAACGCCCCGGACCACAGGACACCCCGGACCACAGGACGCTCAAGGCACCCTCGCCCGTTCCCGCCCCGGAGCTGCGCCTCCCACGCTGCCTCAAAGGCGTGGGGGGACCCCCACGGCCAGCGCCTGCGCCACCGCCGACTTGCCGGACGCGATCACGCCGGTGATGACGACGACGCCCCTCACGCGAAGTACACGCCACCCGGCACGGTCACCGGTCGGTCACCACGGCGGCCTGCGGTCTTATCGGGAGCCGGTTCACCGGGCGGCCCGTGGCGGCCCGTACGGCGGAGGCGATGGCGGCCGGGGAGGTGACCACCGGCACCGCGCTGACGGCCTTCGCGCCGAAGGGTGCGACCACGTCGCGTTCCTCGACGAGCTTGACGATCCGGATGTCGGGTGCGTCCAGGGCGGTCGGCAGGGCGTAGCCCGTCAGGTCGGGGTGGCGGATCAACCCGCGCGCGGTGCGCAGGTTCTCCGTCAAGGCGATGCCCACTCCCTGCGTCACGCCCGCCTCGATACGGGCGGCCAGCTGGGCCGGGTTGAGGACCCGGCCGACGTCCTGGGCGAGCGCCAGCTCCACGACCCGTACCGAGCCGAGTTCGATGTCGACGTCGACGACCGCGCGGATCGCGCAGAACGCCATGCCGACGAAGGCATCACCCTGACCGGCCTCGTTCAGCGGCTCCGTGGGGTGCGGTCGGCACTGGGCCGTGGCCCACAGTTCCTTGCCGTCCATCGCCTCGGTGACGGTGGTCGACAGGACACCGTCGTACGAGGTGATCTTGCCGTCGGTGATCTGGAGCAGCTCGGTCGACATGCCGAACTTGTGCGCCAGGGGCTGCAGCAGCTGCGTGCGGACCATCTTGGCCGCGCGCTCCACCGCGCCGCCGGACACCCAGGTGTGGCGGCCGCGGCAGCCCGCGCCCGCGGGCGGCTGGTCGGTGTCGACGGGCGCCACGTGCACCTCGTCGATGCCGAGGGTCTCCTGGACGATCTGGCGGGCCAGCGTGGTGAATCCCTGGCCGGTCTCGACGGCCGCGCAGAGCACGGTCGCCACGCCGTCCTGGACCTTGACCGTCGCGGTGGAGACCTCGTCGGCCCCCTCCGCGCCGAGCATGTGCACCATGCCCAGGCCGTAGCCCACGCCCCGGCGCACCGCGCCCGGTTCGCCCGCGCCCTCGGGGCCGCCGGGCAGCAGCCACTCGTCCTCGGGGGTGTCCTTGGGCAGCGGGGGGAGCGGGAAGTCGCGGACGGCCTGCAACAGCTCCGCCACCGGGGCCGGGCAGGTCACCGTCTGGCCCGTCGGGAGTACGTCCCCGGTGGCCATCACATTGCGCAGGCGCAGTTCCGCCGGGTCCATGCCCAGCTTCTTCGCCAGCTTGTCCATCTGGGCCTCGTAGGCGGCGCACACCTGCATCGCGCCCTCGCCGCGCACATGGCCGGAGGGCGGGTTGTTGGTGCGTACGGCCCAGCCCTCGATGAAGGCGTTCGGAACGACATAGGGGCCGCAGGCGAAACCGACGGCGGCCGCGAGGGCCTCGGAGGACGTGTCGGCGTACGCGCCCGCGTCGAGGAGGATCTGCGCCTCGACCTTCACCAGCCGGCCCTCGGCGTCGGCGTGGTGCCGGTAGCGCAGGAGGGTCGGGTGCCGGTGCGTGTGCCCCAGGAAGGACTCTTCGCGCGTCGCGGTGAGTTTCACCGGGCAGCCGGTCTTCAACGCCAGCAGGCCCAGCGGGAGTTGGAAGCCCTGGTCCTCGCGGTCGGCCGTGGCGCCGGGGACTCCGGTGACGACGATCTTGACGCGTTCGGGTTCGAGGCCGTAGCAGGCGGCGGCGGTGTCCCGGTCCGCGTGCGGGTCGGTGGAGGCGAGGTACAGCTCGACGCCGCCGTCGGGGCGGGGCACGGCGAGGCCGGCCTCGGCGCCGATGGGGGCCGGGTCCTGGCGGCCGATGCGGTACTGGCCCTCGACGACGATCTCGCCCGCCGCCTCCGGGTCGCCGTGCCGCAGCGGGATGTGCCGGATCAGGTTGCCGTCGGGGTGCAGCGGCTCGGCCTCGAAGGCCAGCTCGGGGTCGGTCACCGGGTCGAGTACTTCGTACTCGACGATGACGGCCGCGGCGGCCATCCGCGCGGTGTCCGGGTGGTCGGCGGCGACGGCGGCGATGGGCTCGCCGTGGTGGCGCACGACGTCGGAGGCGAACACGGGCCGGTCGGCGTTGCGGCGGCCGTGGCGGGCGGTGCCCGGCACGTCCTCGTGCGTGACGACGGCCCGTACGCCCGGCATCTCGCGCGCGTGGGACGTGTCGATGGACACGATGCGCGCGTGCGGGTGCGGGGAGCGCAGTACGGCGGCCCACAGCAGGCCCTCGGCCCACAGGTCCGCCGCGTACGGGAACGTGCCCTCGGTCTTGGCACGGGTGTCGGCGGCCGGCAGGGAGGCGCCGAGGCCGTGCGGCAGCTGCTCGGGAGCGGGTGCGGCCTCCGCGGCGGTGGTCGCGGTGGCGGCTTCGTTGCTCACGCCTGGCCTCCGTCCTGTCCGTACGCCTGGTCATGGGGTCCCGACGGCGCGGGGAACCCGGGTGACTCGAACGCCGACGCGTTGACACCGCCGGCTCCGGGACCCGCCTGGTGAGGGATACGTGCCTCGTCGCCGTCCTGTTCGGAGGCGTCGCCTTCGGAGTGCGCCTCGCGTTCGGCGACGACCTCCTGGACGGCCTGCACGACGCCCCGGTAGCCGGAGCAGCGGCACAGGTTGCCGCACAGGGCCTGGCGGGTCTCCAGCTCGGTCGGCGCCGGGTTGCCCTCCAGCAGGTCGTGCACGGTCATCGCCATGCCGGGCACGCAGAAACCGCACTGCACGGCGCCGCACCGGGCGAGCGCGCGCTGCACGTCCGAGGGCTGTCCGTCGACGGCGAGGCCCTCGACGGTACGGACCTCGCTGCCGGCGGCGGTCACCGCGGGTACCAGGCAGGAGGCCACGAGGCGGCCGTCGACCTGGACGTTGCAGGCCCCGCACTCGCCCTGGGAGCAACCGTCCTTGGCGCCCGCGAGACCGAGCCGCTCGCGCAGCACGTAGAGCAGCGATTCGCCGATCCAGGCGTCGGAGACGGGGCGCTCGACGCCGTTGACGCGCAGGACGTAGGAGGCGAGAGGGTGCTCCTCGCCGGGGGGCGGCGGGGCCTCGTCGGCGGCTTCGGCACCGGAAGCGTCGGCCGTGTCCGGGGCGACCGAAGCGCCCGAAGTGTCCGGAGAGTCCGGTGCGTTGGGGCCGGCTGATTCGGCGGACGTCCGCGGGGACGATACGGCCTCGTCCGGCCCGGCGTCCGCGGCGGGCTCCACGAGGGGCTCCACGGCCCCCTCAGGCGCCTCTGCGGCCCCCTGGGCACTCTCCGCCGCCCCGGCGGTCTCACCGGGCCCGTGCGCGGGCCGTGAGGCGGCTGCACCGGCGGGTGTCTCCGTGTAGGCGCGTGCGGGCGGAGTTCCGTATTCGTCGGCCCGAGCACCGGACGGCTCGGGATGGTGCGCCCGGGCGTTCTCCGACTCGCGCGCGGCCGCATCCGGCTCCACGGGCGCGTGCGCGGCGCCTGCATGCTCGGCAGACCGGCCGTCGGTGTGGGCGGGGGCCTGCTCGTACGCGTGTCCCGCACCGGCCGCAGGCTCGGCGGCGTGTTCGCGCGCGCGCCCGGAGCCGTCCTCGGGCGCCGCCGGCTCCTCGGTCTGCGGCTGCCCCCAGGGCTGTCCCGCGGCCTCCGTCGCCCAGGGGGCGGGCGCGCCGCCCGGGAGCGTGGCCGGCGGAGTGCCGCCCCACTGCTGGACCAGGGACGAGGTGGTGAACTCGCCCGATTCGTCCGGAAGGTCGCCTCCGGCCACGGGGATCGACCACTGCCCGGTCACATCGTGGCCCGGCGCGGGAGCGGACTCCTGGGGCGCCGTCTCCTCGAAGTTCCACTGCTGGGTGGCCGCGGGGTTGTACGCGAACCGCTCGCCCGTGGTGTCCTGCGGCACGGCGTTGGGGTCGGGCCACCGGGCGCCGTCGGCGGGCGCGGCCCAGTTGCCGGTCGCCGCCGGGTCGGCCCCCGCGCCCGCGCCGGGATCGGGCGTTATCGGCGGCGGCACATAGCCGTGGCCGGGCGCCGCCAGCGGACTGTCGGCGGAGGCCAGGAGGGCGTCGATGCCGCCTTCGGGGAGTTTCACGAAGGCGGTGGCGCCGTCGTCGTAGTCGCCCTGGGGCAGCGGGTCCCAGCGGCCGCCGCCGTGGGGTGTGCCCTCTCCGTGCTGGTCGTCGGTCACGACAGCGCCCTCCCCAGTGCTCGTCGGGCCAGCGCGGCGACGGTGCGCCGCAGGTGCAGTACGGCGGGCGGAAGCTGTTGGACGGTGCCGTCCGGTTCGGGAACGGGGTCGGGGATGCAGGCCGCCGCGACGTACTCGCCGAAGGCGGTCAGCGCCTCCGGGACGATCGTCCGGCCGTTGTCCCAGTCGATGAGCCGGGCGACCCACTGCTCGGCGTCCAGGGGCCTGAGCGGCATCGGCGCTATGGCACCGACGGCGCACCTGACTCCGCGCCGGGCGGGGTCGAGGACGAGCGCGACGGACGCGACCGCGCGTCCGGGGCCGGTCCTGCCGGTCGCCTTCAGGAAGACCTGGGGCGCGTGCAGCAGCGGCACGCGCACGTACCCGATGAGTTCGCCGGCGCGCAGCATGTCGACCGCGGCCAGCAGGTGCGACACCGGGATCTCCCGGCGGGCTCCGCCCGGGCCCGCGATGATCAGTGTCGCCTCCAGGGCGGCCAGCACCGGCAGCGCGTCCCCGGTGGGGGACGCCGAGGCGATGTTGCCGCCCAGGGTGCCCGCGTTGCGGATCTGCGGCGGGCCCGCGGCGCGCGCGGCGGCGGCGAGCGCCGGGATCAGGGCCGCGAAGTCCGGGCGCCCCATGCGCGCGTGTGTGAGCCCGGCGCCGAGCAGGGCGTGTCCGTCCTGGTACTGCCAGCCGCGGATCTCGCTGATCCTGCCGAGACCGACCAGTGCGGCGGGCCTGAGCTGCCCCGAGTTGACGGCTGCCATGAGGTCGGTGCCGCCGGCCACCGGGACGGCGGCGGGCACGGCGGTGAGTGCCGCCACGGCCTCGTCCAGCGTCGTGGGCAGCGTGACGGCCTGCGCCGCCTGCGGTGCGTGCGTGGTCAAAACCGGCTGCCCCTTCCCGCTGCCCCACCTGGTCCCACCTGTGCTGCCGTACGGTACGTGCTGACAGGGCGGACGTGGCAACTCTGGCACATCTTCGCAAGCCCCGAAGACGGGGGTCCGCTAGGAGGCATTCGCCCACTTCACCAGGGAGATGGTCCGTTTTCGTACGGCATCACCGGTGCGCACGAATTGCCACTCTTCGGTGATGCTTACGACGTTTTTGCCTTACCTGTTCGGGGGCTCACCTACCTGTTCGGGGGCGCCCCGCCCAGCGGCCGCCCGAGCACGCCGGGACGCTTCTGCCAGGCCAGTGGCCCGGTCGGCGGCCGGTAGCCCACTCCCAGGGCGTCAAGGCGCCGGTAGTGGACCGCCATCCGCCGCTCGAAGCCGGCGAAGTCCCGTTCCGCCGGGGCCGGGAGCGCACTCCAGGCCACCTCCGAGAAGGCCGAAAGCCGCGGGTACGTCTGGTAGTCCACCCGTGCGGGGTCCTCCATCACCTCGGTCCACACGTTGGCCTGCGTGCCGAGCACGTGTTTCGCCTGGGCGGATGTCAACTCCGGTGGAACGGGCTCGAACCGGTAGACGTCCTCCAGGGTGCGCACGTAGCCGATCGGCACCGGCTCGTCCTCGCCCGCCGCCTGGCGGTGGTCCAAGTACACGTACTGCTCGGGGCACATGACCACGTCGTGGCCGGCCCGGGCCGCGGCGACCCCGCCCCCGTACCCGCGCCAGGACGACACGGCCGCACCCGGCGCGAGCCCGCCCTCCAGGATCTCGTCCCAGCCGATGAGCCTGCGCCCGCGCGCGGTCAGCCACTTGTCGAAGTGACCGATGAACCACGCCTGCAACTCGTCCTCGTCCGCGAGCCCGAGTTCCTTGATGCGGGCCTGCGCGGCCGGCGACTGCCGCCACTGGTCCTTGAGGCATTCGTCACCGCCGACATGGATGAACTCCGACGGAAACAGTCCGAGGAGTTCCTCGAACACCCCCTCGTAGAAACGCAGGGTGTTGTCAGTGGGGGCGAGTACGTTGGCGGAGATCCCCCAGTCGTCCCAGACGGAGAGGGCGGTGTCCCCCTTGGAGGATGCGGTGATGACGTCGGTGTTGCCCAGTTCCGGGTATGCGGCGATGGCGGCCTGTGAGTGGCCGGGTACGTCGATTTCGGGGACCACGGTGATATGCCGCTCGGCGGCGTAGGAGACGATCTCGCGGATGTCGTCCTGGGTGTAGAAGCCACCGTGTGGCTTCTCCTCCCACAGCGGTGAGGCCCGGTGGCCGAATTTCGTGCGCGCCCGCCAGGAGCCGATCTCGGTCAGCCGTGGGTACCTCTTGATCTCGACACGCCAGCCCTGGTCGTCCGTCAAGTGGAAGTGGAGGACGTTGAGTTTGTGCGCGGCCATCAGGTCGAGGTGGCGCAGGACGCCTTCCTTGGGCATGAAGTGCCGGGCGACGTCGAGCATGAGACCGCGCCAGCGGAAGCGGGGGGAGTCCTCGACCGTGAGGTGCGGCACGGCCCATGTGCGGTCGCGGTCGAGCGGGGCCCTGCGGTAGGCGTCGGGGCCGAGGAGCTGCCGCAGCGTCTGGGCGCCCCAGAAGACACCGGCTGCGCTGCCGCCCTCGATGAGGACGCCGTTCCGGTCGCTGACGAGGCGGTACTCCTCGGGACCGAGCCCTGGGTCGAGCCGCAGCGCGATGCCGTCGCCGTGTGCGTCGTCGAGTTCCCGCCCCTCCGGCAGGGGCAGCCCGGTGGCCTGCCAGAGGACGGTGCGCAGCCAGCGGCCGACGCCCTCCGTCGCCGTACCGGCGCAGAACCGGGAAGCGTCCGTCAGCCGCACCTCCCCGACGCCGGTGACGACGCTGCGGGGCGCAGGGATCAGTTCCGTCTGTGAAGTCACGTCGGTCCTCGCGGGAAGCGGCTCGACTGCCGGGGCCTCTGCACACGAACCGAGGCCCCGAAAACGCGCCGAAACGCGCCCGGGGCCTCGCCGAGCTCGAACCGGAGGCGGGATCACCTGCCCCGGGCCGAAGGCAGGACTACTTGTCGCCGTCCTTGCCCTTGTCGCCGCCGGCGCCCATGGACTCGTAGATCTCCTTGCACATGGGACACACGGGGTACTTCTTCGGGTCGCGGCCGGGCACCCACACCTTGCCGCACAGCGCCACGACGGGGGTCCCGTCGAGGGCGCTCGCCATGATCTTGTCCTTCTGGACGTAGTGGGCGAAGCGCTCGTGGTCGCCGTCGCCGTGGGACACCTGTGGCGTCGG
This sequence comes from Streptomyces sp. NPDC001604, assembly GCF_042893475.1. NCBI lineage: Bacteria > Bacillati > Actinomycetota > Actinomycetes > Kitasatosporales > Streptomycetaceae > Streptomyces > Streptomyces sp. NPDC001604. Next base: position 1,017,338 of record NZ_JBIAUY010000001.1, read on the forward strand.
CTCTACGAGGGTCCCCGTCCCAGTCCCGCGCTCGGGCTCAAGAGTGCTCATAAGTGCCAAGGGTACTGAAGGTCACACGGATCAGTTGAGCGACGGGTCGTCCGGATACGTGGCCACCATCGCCAGCTCGTTGCGCTGGCGGCGCAGTACCTCGCGCCAGAGTCTCTCCGGGGACGGCGAGGAGACGTCACCGGGCTCGGACTCGACCACGTACCAGGCGCCCTCGACCAGCTCGTCCTCCAGCTGGCCGGGGCCCCAGCCGGCGTAACCGGCGAAGATCCTCAGGGAGCCGAGGGCCGAGGCGAGCAGCTCGGGCGGTGCCTCCAGGTCGACCAGACCGATCGCGCCGTGCACTCTGCGCCAGCCCAGCGGCGCCCCGTCGACGGTCGCGCCGCCCGGGATGACGGCGACCCCCAGGGCCGAGTCCAGGGACACCGGGCCGCCCTGGAAGACGACGCCGGGTTCACCCGCGAGATCCGCCCAGCCCTCCAGGATGTCGCCGACGTCCACCGGGGTGGGCCGGTTGAGGACGACACCGAGGGAGCCCTCCTCGTCGTGGTCGAGAAGGAGCACCACCGCACGGTCGAAGTTCGGGTCCGCCAGGGCGGGCGTTGCCACGAGCAACCGCCCTGTGAGCGAGGACACCTCGGTCATGGCAGACATGATCCCGCATCTTGCCTCCGCGTGGGGAGGCAATGGCGGTTACCGGGTGAATGCAGCTCAGGGCGGAATGAAGCGGCCCGGGCGCACGGGAGGGCCGGTGACCCCATGTGCCCACCAGGGAACCGTTCGTGTTGTGACACAGCTATGACGTAGCTGGGCCGCCCTTGGGCTTACAGAAGGGGGGTGGGCGGCGATTACCCTTTCCCTTCTGGCCCCTGCCCCACTCATCGGAACGCGAGATACATGACCGTCAACGACGATGTCCTGCTTGTCCACGGCGGAACCCCGCTGGAGGGCGAGATCCGTGTCCGCGGTGCGAAGAACCTCGTACCGAAGGCAATGGTCGCCGCCCTGCTGGGCAGTGAACCGAGTCGACTGCGCAATGTTCCGGACATCCGGGACGTTCGTGTCGTACGCGGACTGCTGCAGCTGCACGGCGTGACGGTCCGTCCGGGTGAGGAGCCGGGCGAACTGGTGATGGACCCGTCCCATGTGGAAAGCGCGAATGTCGCGGACATCGACGCGCACGCGGGTTCCAGCCGTATCCCGATCCTGTTCTGCGGTCCGCTGCTGCACCGCCTCGGGCACGCGTTCATCCCGGGCCTCGGCGGCTGCGACATCGGCGGACGGCCGATCGACTTCCACTTCGAGGTGCTGCGGCAGTTCGGCGCGCGCATCGAGAAGCGTGCCGACGGACAGTACCTTGAGGCGCCGCAGCGGCTGCGCGGCACGAAGATCCGGCTGCCGTACCCGTCGGTGGGCGCGACCGAGCAGGTACTCCTGACGGCCGTCCTCGCGGAGGGCGTCACGGAGCTCTCGAACGCGGCCGTGGAGCCGGAGATCGAGGACCTGATCTGCGTCCTGCAGAAGATGGGCGCCATCATCGCGATGGACACCGACCGCACCATCCGCATCACCGGTGTGGACCGGCTCGGCGGCTACAACCACCGCGCGCTCCCGGACCGCCTGGAGGCCGCCTCCTGGGCTTCCGCGGCGCTCGCGACCAACGGCAACATCTACGTCCGCGGCGCCCAGCAGCGCTCGATGATGACGTTCCTGAACACCTACCGGAAGGTGGGCGGTGCCTTCGAGATCGACGACGAGGGCATCCGTTTCTGGCACCCCGGCGGCCAGTTGAAGTCCATCGCGCTCGAAACGGACGTGCACCCGGGCTTCCAGACGGACTGGCAGCAGCCGCTGGTGGTCGCGCTGACGCAGGCGACGGGCCTGTCGATCATCCACGAGACGGTCTACGAGTCCCGTCTCGGCTTCACCTCCGCGCTGAACCAGATGGGCGCGCACATCCAGCTCTACCGCGAGTGCCTGGGCGGCTCGGACTGCCGCTTCGGCCAGCGCAACTTCCTGCACTCGGCCGTCGTCTCGGGCCCGACGAAGCTCCAGGGCGCCGACCTGGTCATCCCGGACCTCCGCGGCGGTTTCTCGTACCTCATCGCCGCGCTCGCGGCCCAGGGCACGTCCCGCGTCCACGGCATCGACCTCATCAACCGTGGCTACGAGAACTTCATGGAGAAGCTCGTGGAGCTCGGCGCGAAGGTGGAACTGCCGGGCAAGGCGCTCGGCTGAGCCGCTGTCGTACGAACGCTGATGGGGCGGTCACCCAAGTCCGGGTGACCGCCCCATCGGCGTTGTGGGAGCGCCCCAAAGGGGCGCGGGGAACTGCGCGACCAGCCACGGCGGTCCCGTCAGCCGAGAGACAGCCCGCAGTTACCCGGCGCTCGAAGCGGAGCGCTTACTTGCCCTTCGCGGCTTCCTTCAGCTTGCTGCCCGCGGAGACCTTGACGCTGTAGCCGGCCGGGATCTGGATCGGGTCGCCGGTCTGCGGGTTGCGCGCGGTGCGAGCGGCACGGTGGGTGCGCTCGAAGGTCAGGAAGCCGGGGATGGTGACCTTCTCGTCGCCCTTGGCGACGATCTCGCCGACGGTCTCGGCGAACGCGGCCAGCACGGCGTCGGCGTCCTTGCGGGTCACCTCGGCGCGGTCGGCCAGCGCGGCCACCAGCTCACTGCGGTTCATGTTGTTACTCCCGTGTTCTTCTTGCCGTTGAGGCGTGCCACGCGGCGGAGCCGCATATCGGGCACGGTGAAGCCGATGCTGCCAGGGTCCTCGGAGAGGCCCCGGGCCCGGGTCCGTGGTCAGACCCCTCGCGCCCAGGGACGCATCCTGCCCCTACCTGCGGCGCGAAAGCCAATCCGGCACCCGCAGGAGTCGTGAGAACACCCTTGGGAGTCACACGAAAAGAGGGCCTGAGCCTGGCCGACACGATAAACGGCGACCAGGAGGGTCAGGTTCCACGACGCGCCGGTGCAAGGCCTTGCCGTGGCGATCCTCACAGCCCCGGGAAAGGGCCTCGCAAGCCCTTACGACGCTGCCGCGGCCTTCGCCGCTTCCCGCACCGCACCGGCCACCGCGCCCGCGACCTTGTCGTTGAAGACGCTCGGGATGATGTAGTTCGGGTTCAGCTCGTCCTCGGTCACCACGTCCGCGAGAGCGGTTGCGGCGGCCAGCATCATCTCGGTGTTGACCGTGCGGGACTGGGCGTCCAGCAGACCGCGGAAGACGCCCGGGAAGACCAGCACGTTGTTGATCTGGTTCGGGAAGTCGGAGCGGCCGGTGGCCACAACGGCCGCCGTCTGACGGGCGATTGCCGGGTCGACCTCGGGGTCGGGGTTCGCGAGCGCGAACACGATGGCGTCGTCGGCCATGGCGGCCACGTCGTCGCCGTCGAGGACGTTCGGGGCGGAGACGCCGATGAAGACGTCGGCGCCGCGGACGGCCTCCTTGAGGGTGCCGGTCAGGCCCTCGGGGTTGGTGTTGTCGGCGATCCAGCGCAGCGGCGAGTCGACCGCGGCCTCCCGCAGGTCCTCGCGGCCGGTGTGCACGACGCCGTGGATGTCGGCGACGACGGCGTTCTTGACGCCCGCCGCGAGCAGCAGCTTGAGGATGGCCGTACCGGCCGCCCCGGCGCCGGACATGACGACCCGGATGTTCTCAATTGCCTTGCCGGTGACGCGGAGTGCGTTCGTCAGGGCGGCGAGGACGACGATCGCGGTGCCGTGCTGGTCGTCGTGGAAGACGGGGATGTCGAGGGCCTCGCGCAGCCGCGCCTCGATCTCGAAGCAGCGGGGCGCGGAGATGTCCTCGAGGTTGATGCCGGCGAACCCGGGGGCGATCGCCTTCACGATCTCGACGATCGCGTCGGTGTCCTGGGTGTCGAGGCACAGCGGCCAGGCGTCGATGCCGGCGAACCGCTTGAAGAGGGCCGCCTTGCCCTCCATGACCGGGAGAGCGGCCTTGGGGCCGATGTTGCCGAGGCCCAGCACGGCCGAGCCGTCCGTCACGACCGCAACGGAGTTGCGCTTGATGGTGAGGCGGCGGGCGTCCTCCGGGTTCTCGGCGATCGCCATGCAGACGCGGGCCACACCCGGCGTGTAGATCATGGACAGGTCGTCACGGTTGCGGATGGGGTGCTTCGACGCCATCTCGATCTTGCCGCCGAGGTGCATCAGGAACGTACGGTCGGAGACCTTGCCGAGGGTGACGCCCTCGATGCCGCGCAGCTGCGTGACGATCTCGTCGGCGTGGGCCGTGGAGCTCGCCGCGATGGTGACGTCGATACGGAGTTTCTCGTGGCCGGAGGCGGTCACGTCGAGGCCGGTCACCGAGCCTCCGTGGGACTCTACGGCCGTGGTGATCTGGGAGACCGCGGTTCCGCTCGCGGGCACCTCCAACCGGACCGTAATGGAGTAGGAGACGCTGGGCGCCGTTGCCATGGCCGACTTCCTCTGCTTTCACCGTGACGCTGGGTATGCCGTCCGATGGTCGCACCTACTGCCGAGTAGGCGTTAGCCGCTCCGAGTTGCGATCGTTTTGTTCACAGCAAAAGAGGCCCGCGTCACAGGGTGACGCGGGCCTCTCGATGCTCAGTGGCACCGACCCGCCATGCTCGCCTCGCGGCAAGTGGTCGCTCGTAGCGACGAAGGTTGGGCCCGGGGGCTTGGATCGGGCCGGTGCCACACCCAGGCTAACAAACAGATCCCGTAAGGCCATTCCCGTGCCGAGAGTTCATCCGGTTCTTAACTTCGATGGAGCACGGGCTAGTCCCGGAGCAGGTCGGGGACGGCGTTCGCGTCCGGGGCGTCGCGGTCGGTCGAGACGATGGTCAGCTGCTGGGTCGCGCGGGTGAGGGCGACGTACAGGACCCGCAGGCCGGCCGGGGACTCGTCGGCGATCTCCGCGGGCGAGACGACGACCGTCGCGTCGTACTCCAGGCCCTTCGCCTCCAGGCTGCCCAGGGCCACCACCCGGTCGCCGAGCCCGGCGAGCCAGCGGGCTGCCTCCTCGCGGCGCTGCATGGCGACGACGACGCCGACCGTGCCGTCGACACGGTCGAGGAGACGGGCGGCCTCCTCGCGGACGGACTGCGCGAGGGAGTCCCGCACGACGGTGAAGCGGGGCTTCACACCGGTCGACCGTACGGCCGACGGGGACTTGGCACCCGGCATGGCGAGGGCGAGCACCTTGGAGGCGAGCTCGGCGATCTCGGCCGGGTTGCGGTAGTTGACGGTGAGCTCGAAGCGGCGGCGGGGGCGGGTGCCGAGGGCCTCGTCCCTCGCCTCGGCGGCCTCGTCGGGGTCGGACCAGGAGGACTGGGCCGGGTCGCCGACGACGGTCCAGGTGGCGTGCCGGCCGCGGCGGCCGACCATGCGCCACTGCATCGGGGTGAGGTCCTGGGCCTCGTCCACGATGACGTGGGCGTACTCGGTGCGCTCCTGGGCGAGCCGCTCGGCGCGCTCGCGCTGCGACTCCTCACGCACCGGCATCAGCTCCTCCAGGCCGGTGAGCTGGTCCAGCGGGTCCAGTTCGCGCTTCTTCCTGGGGCGGGCCGGGGTGCCGAGGATCGACTGGAGCTCGTCGAGCATGGCGATGTCGTGCACGGAGTGGCCGTCGCGGCGCAGCGAGCGGGCGACCCTGCGGACCTCGCCCGGGTTGAGGATCCGGCGGGCCCAGCGGCCGAGGCGCCGCTCGTCGGCCATGGCGGCGAGGACCGCCCTGGGCGTGAGCTCGGGCCACCAGGCGTCCAGGAAGGTGAGGAAGCTGTCCTCGCTCGACACGTCCTCGTCGAAGGAGGAGCGCAGTTCGGCGGCCAGCTCCGGGTCGGTGTGGCGGCTCGCCGCGCCCGACTGCGCCCACAGGGCGTCGAGGAGCAGCTTGCGGGCGCGGGGGCGCAGCAGGTTCACCGGCGCGGTGCCGCCGAGCACGGCCTGCCGGATACGGCCCAGCTCGGCGGCCTCCAGCTCCAGACGGCGGCCGAAGGCGACGACCCGCAGACGGGTGGGCGGGCCGGCCGGGGCTGCGGACGCGTCCGTGTCGTCCTCACCGAAGGCGAGCTGACCGGAGGCTGCGCGTCCGGAGTCGGCCGTCGGCCCCAGCTCCAGTGCTCCGCGCGCCGCCTTCCGCAGGACCTTGAGCATGCGGTACGAGCCCTTGGCGCGGGCCGTGGACGGGGAGTCGTAGAGCGTGGCCTCCGCGCCGTCGACGAGCGAGCCGATCGCGCGGATGGCGACCTGGCCCTCCTCGCCGAGGGAGGGGAGGACACCCTCCGTGTAGGCGACGAGCAGGGGGGTCGGGGAGACGATCAGGATGCCGCCCGCGTACCGGCGGCGGTCCTGGTAGAGGAGGTAGGCGGCGCGGTGGAGTGCCACGGCCGTCTTGCCGGTGCCCGGCCCGCCCTCGACATACGTCACCGAGGCGGCGGGGGCGCGGATGACCAGGTCCTGTTCGGCCTGGATGGAGGCGACGATGTCCCGCATGGTGTGGCTGCGGGCCTGGCCGAGGGCGGCCATCAGGGCGCCGTCGCCGATGACGGGCAGCTCGTTGCCGTCGAGGAAGGCCTTGAGCTCGGGACGCATCAGGTCGTCCTCGACGCCGAGCACCTTGCGGCCCTTGGAGCGGATGACACGGCGGCGCACCACCCGGCCGGGGTCGACGGGGGTGGAGCGGTAGAAGGGTGCGGCGGCGGGCGCCCGCCAGTCGATGACCAGCGGCGCGTACTCGGAGTCCAGGACACCGATCCGCCCAATGTGCAGGGTCTCGGCGATGTCGGCGGTGTCGTCGTCCCGCACGGCGCCCTCAGCAGGCTCTACGGCGGTGTAGGCGCCGTCGGGCCCCTTCTTGCCGTCCTTGCCGAGCAGCAGGTCGATGCGCCCGAAGAGGAAGTCCTCGAACTCGTTGTTGAGCCGGTTGAGATGGATTCCCGCCCGGAAGACCTGCGCGTCCCGCTCGGCGAGGGCGCCGGGCGTGCCGACCTGACCGCGCTTGGCCGCGTCGTTCATCAGGAACTCGGCCTCGTGGATCTTCTCCTCGAGACGCCGGTACACCCGGTCGAGGTGTTCCTGTTCGACGCTGATCTCTCGGTCGCGTACGGAGTCGTGATCCGAGCCGACGGCGGTTTCGGGTTGAGCCTGAGCGGCCACCGGGCCCCCTTCTGACGTGCATGGCAGCCGTCAACCGTACGCGAAGGGGACCCGGCAAAGCTACGTAAGCTACGCGTCGATCTCCACGAGAACTACGCGTCGACCTGGACGAGCTTCTTGCCCTGGAAGGTCATGACCTCGAAGTGGTCGATCTCATTGGGCTTGAGGGCCGCGCCGCCCTGGGCGTAGAGCGGTTGCTTCGCCTCCTCGGTCTTGCCGTTCGGGATGCCGTAGCCCCACTTGGGGACCGACCAGGAGGACATGGTCTCGCGCTCGCCGTTCTTGCCGACGGCGATGAGCGAGCACTTCAGCGGGCCCTTGACGTTGCTGAGCTCGACGACACCCCAGGTGCCCCAGTCCTTCTGCTCCATCGCCACGGTCGCCTTGACCTTGGTGGACGCGTCCGTGGCCGAGACCTTGTCGGAGATGGTGCCGAAGGCGGCCTTGGCTCCGGCCGCCAGCGGTGTGGCGGTCGTACCCGAGTCACCGCCGCCGTTGACCGCCATGACACCCAGCGGACCGCCGATGATCAGCGCTGCCGCGGCCGCCACCAGGTAGAAGCCCTTGCGGCGCTTCTGCGCCCGGCGCTCGGCGACCTCGTCGACCAGCTTCTCCGCGAGCCGCGGGCTGGGCCTGGCGGACAGGGACTCCCCGATCGCGGGCGAACCGGTCCCCGGCAGATCCGCGAGGGCGGCGAGCATCGGTTCCATCCCGGCCAGCTCGTCGAGTTGCTGGGCGCACCATTCACAGGTCGCGAGGTGCGCCTCGAAAGCGGTTGCCTCGGCGTCGTCGAGGATGCCGAGAGCGTAGGCGCCGACCGTCTCGTGTTCGCTCGGGCCCGGAGATCCCATCATGGAGCCAGACATACCCGAACCACCTGTACCGAATCCCTGGTTTCCCCCGTAAACACTCATCACGCCGTCACCCCCCGCTCCTCCAGTGCGAGCTTCATCGACCGCAGGGCATAGAACACCCGGGACCGCACGGTGCCACTGGGAATGCCCAGCGTCTCGGCGGCCTCGTTGACGGTACGCCCCTTGAAATACGTCTCGACGAGCACCTCCCGGTGGGCCGGGGTCAGGTCGTCCAGCGCGTCCGACAGCGTCATCAACCACAGCGCCTTGTCGATCTCGTCCTCCGCGGGGATGACCTCCAGCGGCGACGGATCGACCTCCTGCGGCCGGGCCTGCCGGCTGCGGTGGCCGTCGATGACGATGCGGCGCGCGACCGTCACCAGCCAGGGGCGTACAGATCCGGTCGCCCGATTGAGCTGACCGGCGTTCTTCCAGGCACGGATCAATGTCTCCTGGACCACGTCCTCGGCGCGTTGCCGGTCTCCGGCCACCAGGCGCAGTACGTATGCAAGGAGAGGTCCGGCGTGCTCGCGATAGAGCGCACGCATCAGCTCCTCATCAGGTTCCGAGGGCTGGGACATGCGATGTCGGGCCCTCGATCCACGTTCATTGGCCACGACGGAATCCTTGCGCACGCCCACCTCCGATGTCCGGGGGTTCCCCCAGTCGGTCGCTCCTCCACGGGTACGGATGTGGGCCAGGTCATGTTCAACGTGAGATGACAGTTTTCTTCTGAGTGACGTGACGAGGTGGACATGGGCGCACATTCCCACCTCGCGATCTTTACATTTCCGCCACATTGGCGAGATCGCAACCGCTGCCCATGTCACGGATGAGGTAAACGGTGTGTAATCGAAATCACTTCGACGGCTCCTTCGCAGAAGCCGCATACCGGACGTCAGGCGCGCGCCACAGCCGCCCGCCGACGGTGCCGGGCCACCCTTTCCCGGTTCCCACAGACCTCACTGGAGCACCAGCGCCTCCTGCGCCCCCGGGACGAATCCACGTAAACGATCGGGCAGTTGTCCCCCTCGCACTGCCGCAGTCCCGCCCGCGCGACGGGGTCCGTGAGGAGCTCCACGGCGTCCCGGGCGATGGCGGCGAGCAGCGCCGCGCACTCGGGCGGGCCGTCCACCTCGCGTACGAGCGAGCCGTCCTCGCCGCGCACGGCGCGTGGGGCGGGAGGTGAGACACGGGCGATCTCGTTCACACGGGCGAGCGCGAGGTCGTACGACGGCCGAAGCGCTGCCGGTGCGAGTCCCGCGTGCACCAACTGTCCGATCTGTCCGCGCAGTTCGCGGAAGCCGACCAGCCAGGAGGGGTCGGCGTGGGCCAGCGGGGTGGTCGCGGGGACCAGTCCTGCCCCGGTGATCCAGGCGCACAGCACCTCGAGGGAGTCGAACCGCTCCTCGGGGTGGGTGGTGGCGAGGAGGTCGAGACAGATCCGCCCGGCGTCGAACCGCAGCTCGTACGCGACCGTGGCCGTACCCAGTGCCATGTGCCTGTCACCGCCTGGCTCGGGAAACCTGAGGGCTGAAGCAACCGATCCCTCTTACAGTGCCTTCCCGCTCGCGCGGCCGGAACCCCTCGTACCGGCGGTGGGCGGGGCGACGGCTGGACGCGCGCTTATGCGGCTGCGCTTCTCGGCGATGTTCCGGGCGCGCCGCCGTCCGTTGACTGGAGAGCATGACAACCCACAGCAGGAGCACGGGATTCGTACTGGGTGCGGCCACGGTCGCGATGGGTCTGATCGCGGGGGTCTACTACATCTTCGCGTGCTGTGTGATGCCGGCGCTGGCCCGCAGCGAGGACCGGGTCTACGTCGAGGTGATGCGGAACATCAACGACGTGATCCAGAACCCGGTGTTCTTCCTCGGTTTCATGGGGGCGCTGCTGCTGACGGCGGTGTCCTCGTGGCAGCTGCGCGGGATGCCGTACCGCTGGTGGGTGTGGGCGGCCCTGGCGTCCTACACGCTCGGCTTCCTCACCACGGTCGCCGTCAACATCCCGCTCAACGACGACCTGGCACACATGAAGGATCCGGCGGCGGCACGGGAGCACTTCGAGCACGTGTGGGTGGCGTGGAATGTGGTGCGGGCGGTTGTGTCGACGGTGGCGGTGGGGTGTTTGGTGCGGGCGCTGCTTCTCTACGGGCGTGAGCCTGTACCGGCATCGGGGTGAGCCACAGGCAGGCTGCGCAACCCGGCGCTGCGGGGGGTGCCGCCTTTCTTTGGGTCGGGAGCCGCCCCAGCGGCACGACTGCCCGCAGGCTCGCGCAGGGTCACACGTCCGCGTACTTCGCGTCCGCCGCGGGATCCAGCGCCAGCCGATACCCCCGCTTCACCACCGTCTGGATCAACTTCGGCGCACCGAGAGCCGTCCGCAGCCGGGCCATCGCGGTCTCCACCGCATGCTCGTCCCGTCCGGCACCGGGCAGCGCCCGCAGCAGCTCGGCCCGGGCCACCACCCACCCCGGCCGCCGCGACAGTGCCCGAAGCAGCGACATCCCGGCGGGCGGTACGGGCTTGAGGTCGCCGTCGACGAGGACCGCGTGGCCGCGGATCTCCACCCGGTGCCCGGCGATGGGCAGGGACCGCGCCCGGTTCGGAAGCTCCTGGCACAGCAACTGGACGAGCGGGCCGAGCCGGAAGCGTTCGGGCTGGACCGTGTCGATGCCGTGGGCCTGCAGCGGCAGCGCGGTGACCGGGCCCACACAGGCCGGCAGGACGTCGTGGTGGAGGGCGGCGAGCAGCTCGGGCAGCAGCCCGCGCTCCTCGGCCCGGTTCAGCAGCGACACGGCGGCGGGCGCGCTGGTGAAGGTGATCGCGTCAAGGCCCCGGGAGACGGCCGCGTCCAGCAGCCGGTCCAGCGGCGCCAGGTCCTCCGGCGGCATCCACCGGTACACCGGCACCCCGACGACCTCCCCTCCCGCGGCCCGCAGCGCCTCCACGAACCCCGGCAGCGGCTCACCGTGCAGCTGTACGGCGATACGGCGCCCGTCGACGCCCTCCTCGAGCAGCCGGTCCAGCACCTCGGCCATGGACTCGCTCGACGGCGACCACTCCTCGGTCAGCCCGGCGGCCCGTATCGCACCCTTGACCTTGGGCCCGCGCGCCAGCAGCTCCACGTGCCGCAGCCGGTCGAGGAGCGGCTCGCCGAGCCCCCATCCCTCGGCGGCCTCGACCCACCCGCGGAATCCGATGGCGGTCGTGGCCACCACCACGTCCGGCGCCTGGTCGATCAGGTCCTTCGTCGCCGCCAGCAGTTCGCTGTCGTCGGCGAGCGGCACGATGCGCAGGGCGGGTGCATGCAGGACGGCGGCTCCCCGTCGCTGCAGCAGCGCGCCCAGCTCGTCGGCACGGCGGGCGGCGGTCACGCCCACCGTGAATCCGGCCAGCGGGCTTTGCCGGCCCGGGTCTGGTCGCTGCTGTTCCTCGTACATGGCTCTCGTCCCGAACTCGAGTCGTCGTACATGCAGTAGTGCGGTAACTACATGCCGAACGAGCCTGTCAACGGTGCGTGACAGGCTCGGTTCGGCTTCATGTCGCCGGTGTTACGTCACACCTCGGCGTAGCTGAGCTGCGGCTTCGCCTCTGCGGCGGCTTCGGACTGCGCCGCCGCGGCAGGGCGGCGAAGGTATACGGCCCAGGTGACACCGAAGCAGAGGGCGTAGTAGCCGAGGAAGGCGACGAACGCGCCGGTGCCGGAGCCGTAGGAGAGGAAGGACTGCCGGAAGGCGAGGTTGATGCCGACGCCGCCGAGCGCGCCGACCGCGCCGATGAGGCCCATGGAGGCGCCGGAGAGCCGGCGCCCGTACTTGGCCGCCTCCTCACCTTCCAGCCCCTTGGCGAGGGCCTTGGTCTGGAAGATGCCGGGGATCATCTTGAACGTGGATCCGTTGCCGATGCCGGTGAGCGAGAACAGGACCGCGAAGGCGACGACGAACAGCGGCAGCGACTTCTGCATGCTGGCGACGACCAGGACGGCGGTCGCAGCGCCCATGGCGATGTAGTTGTAGAGCGTGATCTTCGCGCCGCCGTACTTGTCGGCGAGCCAGCCGCCCACCGGACGGATCAGCGAGCCGAGCAGCGGGCCCATGAAGGTGAGGTAGGTGGCCTGCAGCGGCGTACGGCCGAACTGGTTCGTCAGCACCTGCCCGAAGGCGAAGCTGTAGCCGATGAAGGAGCCGAACGTCCCGATGTAGAGGACGGACATGATCCAGGTGTGGGCGTCCTTCACGGCGTCCTTGGCGGCGCCCGTGTCGTTCTTGACGTTCTCGATGTTGTCCATGAACAGTGCGGCGAGGACGGCCGCGACCACGATCAGCGGGATGTAGATCCCGAGCAGCACGCGCGGCCCGCCGCTCGCGCCGATGACCGCGAGCGCCACGAGCTGGATCGCCGCCACGCCGATGTTGCCGCCGCCCGCGTTGAGCCCGAGCGCCCACCCCTTCTTCCGCAGCGGGAAGAAGGCGTTGATGTTGGTCATCGAGGAGGCGAAGTTGCCGCCGCCGATGCCGGCCAGCAGGCCGATCCAGAGGAAGGTGTCGAAGGACGTGCCCGGCTTCATCACCGCGAACGCGGCGATCGTCGGGATGAGCAGCAGACTGGCCGAGATGATCGTCCAGTTCCGGCCGCCGAAGACGGCGACGGCGAAGGTGTAGGGGACGCGGACGACCGCGCCGACCAGGGTCACCATCGAGGTCAGCAGGAACTTGTCGGCCGGGGTGAGCCCGTACTCCGGGCCCATGAACAGCACGAGCACGGACCACAGGGTCCAGATCGAGAACCCGATGTGCTCGGAGAGGACGGAGAAGTAGAGGTTCCGCTTGGCGACCTTCTCTCCGGTCTCGTTCCAGAAGGTCTCGTCCTCGGGATCCCACTGCTGGATCCAGCGGCCTCCCCTGCTGGGTGCGGGGGCTGTGCTAGGGGCTGTCATGACGCCTCCACGGTGCTCCGGGGCTCGGTCGTGCTTGGGGGCAGATGAGCGGTGATGAGTCCCGAAGGTAGGGAGGCAGCGTTTCCGGCCTGTGGCACTGGGTGACCGGAAGGGAACGTTGCTCTCACCCCGCCGGGAGGGGGGATGAGAGGTTCCGCAGCCGTGCGTTACGAAGAGCTCCGCATCACGGAGAGGTCTCTGTGAAGGGTCGCGGGACACGTCCCGGCACAGATCACCCCACCGGGTGACTCGGATCGGCGTTTCACGCCCGAATGCCGTCAGTACTTCAGGGTACTAGTATGGCTACGTACTACACAAAGGTCACTCATGACCTGGCATCTTGAAATGACAGGGGAGGTGCGCGACTGGCTGCACGCGCTCCGCAAGGAGGACCGCACCACAGCACGTCTCGTGGGTCAGGCGATCGAGGCACTGACTGAAGAAGGCCCTGACCTCGGACGCCCTCTGGTGGATCGGATCAAGGGGTCCTCCCTGCACCACCTCAAAGAACTGCGTCCCGGGTCGAGCGGGAGCACAGAAATTCGCGTCTTGTCCGCTTTCGACCCGGAACGCAACGCCGTCCTGCTGGTCGCGGGTGACAAGTCCGGACGATGGACAGAGTGGTACCGGCACGCGATCCCGCTCGCCGAAGAACGCTATGCCTTGTGGCTGGTTCATCTGGCCCAGCGCCATGAGAAGGGGACACAGAAGTGACCAGTTTCCACTCCTGGGACGAGGGCAAGCACGAGATCTTCGACCCCGACGACCTCGACGAAATCGCTGCCGGAGCCCGCCGCATGGTGGCCGAGGCGCGAGCCCACCGACTGGCTGAGATGCGTCGGCAACTCGGGCTCACACAACGCGAGATCGCCGACCGCATGCATGTGAGGCAGGAGCGGGTCTCCGCCATCGAGCGCGGCAGGACAGCGTCAACAGAATTGGGCACGGTCGCGGCTTACGTCGCAGCCCTGGGCGGGGAGTTGGAGATCGTTGCCAACTTCAACGGGACCCGGGTCGTGGTCGCGTAGGTCCACGACCCGCAGGGCTACCGGGTAGGGGTGCGAGTCACGGACACTCACCGACCGCGGCGGTCGACGGCCGTCAGGTCGATCTCGATGTCGAAGGGCACGGAGACCTTGAGCCTGTCGTGGAAGATGCCGGTCAGGCCGTAGGACTTGGTGGCGGGGTCGAGCTCGTAGACGTACACGACGGGGTATCCCTTGTCCTCGTCCTGCTCGACCCGCCAGAAGTGCGGAACGCCTGCCGCCGCGTACTTGCGGGGCTTGACCTCGCGGTCGCGTTCGCGGGAATCGGCGGAGACGACTTCTACGGCGAGGATGACGTCCTCGGGCTTGTACCAGGTCTGGTCCGGCCCGGTGGTCGCCTCCAGGGGGAGGACCAGGATGTCCGGTTCAGGCCGGTTCTTCGTATCCAGCTTGACCGTCATCTCCCGCATGACATCCAGGTGATCCGGCGCCTGTCCGAGAAGAGTGTGCTCAAGCAGGCGCATGCACCGAACGTGGAATGCGGTCTGCGGACTCATGAAGACGAGACTCCCGTCGATCAACTCCGTGTGCGGCGGGAGGCCCGGAATCCGGTCGAGGTCGTCCGCGGTCCAACCGCCGGCGGGCGGAATCGGCCAGCGGTACGCCAGCTCGTCGGCCGGCCCGTCGTCGGATACGGCGCTCATCGGTGCTCCCATGGGACGGAGTCTCGACTGTCGGTTCAGCGTACCCAGGGGGAATCGTGGCTGCCTCACCTCAATGAGTGATCCGAACCTTGTCCGTCAGCGATCCGAACTTGGCTCCGCGCTGCCGCCCGACCCCGTTTCGGGCCGCGCATGCAGCACGTCCCGGGCCTGGTCCGCCGCGCGGGCGATGCTCTCCGAGACGAAGTCGAGGAAGCGGGCGATGTTCTCCAGGCGGACGGCGGCCGGGGTGCCGGCGCCGAGGACGGAGACGCCCTGCCGTGCGGTCTCGGCGACCTGGGCGGTGCCGCGGACGCTGGCCATCATCGACTGGTACCAGACGTCGGAGTCGACGACGTACCGTTCCCGGCGGCGTGCGTCGCGTTCCCGTCGGATCATGCCCTGTTCCTCGAGGAACGCGACCGCTTTGGAGATGGACGCCGGGCTGACCTGGAGGCGCTGGACGAGTTCGGCGGCGGTGAGGCTGCCGGCGTCGCTGAGGCAGACGGCGGCCAGTACCCGGGCCATCATCTGCGGCGTGCCCGACTGCACGAACACGGTGGCGAGCGTCTCCTCGTAGGCGCGCACCGCCTCGGCGTCACGCCCGTAGGGCTGGGGGGACGCCTGCGAGCTTCGGGGTGCGGCCTGCTTGCGGCGGTGGGCGCGGTGTGCCGTCGCGCGGTGGGCGATCTCGGCGCGGTAGGCGGTGGGGCCGCCGTTGCGCAGCACCTCGCGCGTGACGGTCGAGGTCGGGCGGTCCAGGCGTCGGGCGATCTCCGCGTAGGCGAGGCCGTCGGCCAGCCCGAGCGCGATCTGCTGGCGGTCCTGCTGGGTGAGCCTGCCTCCCGGCATCGTCTTCTCCTTCGTACGCCCGCTTCGGCGCCCCCACTCTAGCGTTCACCTTCATTCCATTGCAACGATCAAAGCGCTGACGTTGCGTTAAATTTTGAACCGTTGCAACGATTTACCTGCTCTCACCTGCATTGATTGCTCTTCTACGCAACAAGCATGTTGCTGGATCCATGAATGCAACGTAGCTTTCCGTTATCAGAAACAGCGGGCCGACAGAGCGCCCGCTGTACACGAAGGAGAGCACCATGCAGAAGTTCGACACCCCCGCCGCCGTCTCCGCCGTCCTCGACATCCCCGCCGGACGCATCCAGTTCATCGCCGCCGACCGGACCGACACCACGGTCGAGGTCCGGCCCGCCAACGCCTCCCGGAACCGCGATGTGAAGGCGGCCGAACAGCTGGAGGCCGTCTACCGGGACGGGGTTGTGCGGATCGAGGCGAAGCCGGCGAAGAACCAGTACCTCGGCCCGTCCGGATCCGTGGAGGTCACCGTCCAGCTGCCCGCCGGCTCCCGCATCGAGGCGAGGACGGCCGGCGCCGAGCTGCGGACCGTCGGCCGGCTCGGTGACGTCGTCTTCGAAGGCGCCTACCGCCAGATCAAGATCGACGAGGCCGCGAGCCTCCGCCTCACCGCGGTCGACGGCGACGTCGAGGTCGGCCGGCTGGGCGGCCCCGCCGAGATCAGCACCGCACGCGGCGACATCCGCATCACCGAGGCCGTGCGCGGCACGGTGACGCTCAGCACCCAGTCCGGCGACATCTCGGTCGGCGCCGCCGCCGGAGTCTCCGCGGTCCTGGACGCCGGCACCGGCCACGGCCGTATCAGCAACGCACTCAAGAACGACGGCAGCGCCGAGCTCGACATCCGTGCCACCACCTCGTCCGGCGACATCACCGCCCGCAGCCTCTGACCGCTCGCGGTCTCCCAGCCCTTGAAGGAGCACTCCCCATGACCGACCTGGCCATCGCCGCGAACGGGCTGCGCAAGTCCTACGGCGACAAGACCGTCCTGGACGGCATCGACCTGGCCGTCGCGGAAGGAACGATCTTCTCGCTGCTCGGCCCGAACGGCGCCGGCAAGACCACCGCAGTCAAGATCCTCTCCACTCTGATCGGCGCCGACGCCGGCGACCTGTACGTCGGCGGGCACAGCCTCGCCACCGACGCGCAGGCCGTGCGCGCCGCGATCGGCGTCACGGGGCAGTTCTCCGCCGTCGACAACCTGATCACCGGCGAGGAGAACATGCTCCTGATGGCGGACCTGCACCACCTCTCCAGGCGGGAGGGGCGGCAGGTCACCGCCGAACTGCTGGAGCGTTTCGACCTCACGGAGGCCGCGAAGAAGCCCGCCTCCACCTACTCCGGCGGCATGAAGCGCCGCCTCGACATCGCCATGACCCTGGTCGGCAGTCCACGGATCATCTTCCTCGACGAGCCGACCACCGGCCTCGACCCGCGCTCACGGCACACCATGTGGCAGATCATCCGCGACCTCGTCACGGGTGACGGCGTGACCGTCTTCCTCACCACCCAGTACCTGGAGGAGGCCGACGAGCTCGCCGACCGTATCGCCGTCCTCCACGACGGCCAGATCGCCGCCGAAGGCACCGCCGCACAGCTCAAGCGGATCGTCCCCGGCGGCCACGTCCGGCTCCGCTTCACCGACCCGGCCGCGTATCAGAGCGCCGCCTCCGCCCTCGGCGAGGCGGCCCGGGACGACGAAGCCCTCGCCCTGCAGCTCCCCAGCGACGGCAGCCAGCGCGAACTGCGCTCCATCCTCGACTGGCTCGACTCCGCCGGCGTCGAGGCCGACGAGCTGACCGTGCACACCCCCGACCTCGACGACGTCTTCTTCGCCCTGACCAACAGCACCCGGCCCGAGGAGGCCCTGCGATGACCACCCCTGCGGCTCCCGCCCGCCCGGCCCGGATCTCCCTCGCCGTGCGCGACGCGTCCACGATGCTGCGCCGCAACCTGCTGCACGCCCGGCGCTACCCGTCGCTCACCCTGAACCTGCTGCTCACCCCGGTCATGCTGCTCCTGCTCTTCGTCTACATCTTCGGTGACGCGATGAGCGCGGGCCTCGGCGGCGGCGCCGGCCGCTCCGACTACATCGCCTACCTCGTGCCGGGCCTGCTGCTGATGACCGTCGGCTCCACCACGATCGGCACCGCAGTGTCCGTCTCCACGGACATGGCGGAGGGCATCATCGCCCGTTTCCGCACCATGGCCATCCACCGCGGCTCGGTGCTCATCGGGCACGTCCTCGGCAGCGTGCTGCAGTGCCTGATGAGCGTGGTCCTGGTCGGCGCCGTCGCCGTGGCCATCGGCTTCCGCTCCACCGACGCCACCGTGCTGGATTGGCTGGCGGCCTTCGGCCTGGTGACCCTGTTCGCACTCGCCCTCACCTGGATCGCGGTCGGCATGGGCCTGGTCAGCCCGAACGCCGAGGCCGCCAGTAACAACGCGATGCCGCTGATCTTCCTCCCGCTCATCTCCAGCACCTTCGTCCCGCTGCACACCATGCCGGGCTGGTTCCAGCCGATCGCCGAGTACCAGCCCTTCACTCCCGCCATCGAGACCCTGCGCGGGCTCCTCCTCGGCACCCCGATCGGCCACAACGGGTGGCTCGCCATCGCCTGGTGCGTCGGCCTCGCGGTCCTCGGCTACCTCTGGTCGGCGTCGAAGTTCAACAGCGATCCGAAGTAACCGTCATGACAGCGCGGGCCACGCCCCGCAACCCGTCCCCACCAGGGCGGCGTACACCGACACCCGTCGGAACACGCCGCCCTGTTCGCGTCCGGTCAGCTCCGCCGCCAGGGCCCGGCGGGCATGACGTCCGCATCGACGGCCGGAAGCCATCCATCGGAAGGCACCCGCAGCCAAGCCTCCTGCGCCGCGAGTTCGGCCGCCGCCCGTCGAAGCGCATCGAATGCGGGGTGCCCCAGCCCCTTCCGCCACACAAGTGACACCGGCGACAGAGGCACGGGATCGGTCAGGGGCCGCAGCACCCTCCCAGGCATGGCCGGAAAACCCACCACGGCGAGGATCGGGTTGCGCGTCTTGGCCATGATCCGCTCGAACTCCTCCTCCCCTACGGCCAGCGGAACGGGCGCCGCGATCTCGATGCCCCGCCCGTCGAACAGCCGGCGGGCGAGATCCGTCCACTCCGGTGTCCGCGGATTTCCCGCCCCCGCATACACCGTCTCCCTCGCCAGCGCGGCGAGCGGCACCGCGTCCAGCGACGCCAGCCGGTGGTCCTCGGGCAGCACGACCGCCATCGGCTCGTAGCGCACGGGCTGGTGCTCCAGCCGGGCCCGCAGCGCGGGGTCCAGGCCTGCGAAGCGGCCGAACGACGCGTCCAGCCGCCCGGCGAGCAGCTCTTCCGCCGCACCGGTCAGCCCGCTCTCGTAGCGCGCCATCAGCTCGTGGTCGGGGGCGAGTTCGCGGGTCCGGTGCAGGACGCGGCGCGCGGTGGCCGCCCCCCGGTAGTTGAGGTCCACCAGCAGCGGCCTGGCCTGCCCGAACGCAGCCAGCAACTCGTCCTGCGCCTGAAGCACCCGACGCGCATACGGCACCAGCCGCTCACCGTCGGCCGTGAGCGTCACCTGCCGGGTGCTGCGTACGAACAGTTCGGTCCCCAACTCCCGTTCCAGGCGCCGCACATCCCGGCTGAGCGCCTGCTGGGCGACGTAGAGCCGGGCGGCGGCACGTGTGAAGTGCAGTTCCTCGGCGACGGCGAGGAAGGCACGCAGGAGGCGGGGGTCGAGATGGCGGGGCGCGGGCATCCGGCGAACGTACAACAGGACTTACAACACAGGTGCGTGAATCGGCGCGGAGAAGGTGTTGGACCCCTTGATCGCCTACGGGCGACCGTAGTGCCCATGCCGCAACCGACGCCCACGAAAGCCCCGTTGCTCACGGTCACCGCCGACACCCTCGTCGCCATCGACTTCAGTCCCCGCACCCGCGACCGCCCGCCTGGTCCCTACCGCCGGCTCTTCGCCACCCGGGGCGCCTGCGCCTTCACGTTCGGGAATCTGCTGGCCCGGCTCCCCATGGGCATGTTCAGCGTGAGCGCGGTCGTGATGATCGCGGGTGCGCGGGGTTCGTACGCCCTCGCCGGCGCCGTCACCGCGACCGGCCTCGCGACGAGGGCCGTGGTGGCCCCGTGGACCGCGCGGCTCGTCGACCGGCACGGCCAGGCCCGTATCGCCGTACCCGCCACGGTGATCGCAGCCCTCGGCTCCCTCGCCCTCCTGCTCTGCGTGCACTTCGACGCCCCCACCTGGACCCTGTTCGCCTCCTACGCCGCCACCGCGACGACCCCGAACACCGGTGGCATGTCCCGCGCCCGCTGGGCCCACCTGCTGAAGGGCGACGACAGTACGCTGCACATCGCGAACTCCTTCGAACAGGCCGCCGACGAGCTCTGCTTCATGCTGGGCCCGGTGCTCGCGGCCTTCCTGTGCGGGACGTTCTTCCCGGAGGCGGGCACGCTGGTCGGGGCGGTGCTGCTGCTGACCGGCATACTCCTGTTCGCCGCGCAGCGCTCGACCGAGCCGCCCGTGCAGCGGCACGCTAGGGCCAGGTCCCCGTTCCGTGCGCCAGGAATGCCGCCGCTGCTTGCCGTCTGCCTGGCCATGGGCACGGTGTTCGGCTCCCTGGAGGTCGTCACGATCGCGTTCGCGGACGCACAGGGACACCGTTCGGCGGCGGGCCTCGTGCTCGCGCTGCAGGCGGCGGGTTCGTGCGCGGCGGGTCTGCTGTACGGAGCCCTCGAGCCGAGCGGTCCGGCCGCTGTCCGACTGCCGTGGTGCATCGCCGCGATGACCGCCTTGATGGCCGCCCCGCTCCTCGCCGCCTCCCTCACGGGCTCGCTCCTGCTGCTGTCGGGTGCGCTACTGGTCGCGGGCATGGCGACCGCCCCGACCATGGTCACGACGATGACGCTGGTGCAGCAGCGCACCCCCGAAGCCCGCCTCAACGAGGGCATGACCCTCGCGGTGACCGGCCTGCTCGGCGGGATCGCCTGCGGCTCCGCGACCGGCGGCTGGCTGGTGGACCAGCTGTCCCCGACGGCAGGATTCGGGGTCCCGGTGACGGCCGCCGCCGCGGCACTGTTGATCGCCGGTGCTGCACCGCGCCCCAAAGGGGCGCGGGGAACTGCGCGACAAGCCACGACTAACCGGCAGAAAATCGACAACCCCTCACCGCCCACCCCGCGGAGCGATTCTCGCGCAAGCCATTGACGCGCCCACCGGGCGCACATACCTTCGCCCGTCGAAGCGCTTCGACGTCACGCATCGAATCGATTCGACGACCGGATCCGTCCGCCGCGTGACACCCGACTACCCATCCGGCTCTCCTGGAGGCACGGGATGTTGACGGCACGAAGGCGTGTGATGACGGTCACGGCCGCGCTCCTCGGCGGATCGCTGCTGGTCACGGCATGCGGCGGCTCGGACAGCGGGTCCTCCGACGCCAAGACGCTGAAGCTCTGGCACTACGAGGGCCCCGACAGCGCGATGGGCGTGGCCTGGAACGAGGCGATCAAGGAGTTCGAGGCGAAGCACCCGGGCGTGAAGGTGAAGTTCGAGGAGAAGGGCTTCGAACAGATCCAGAAGACGGCCCCCATGATCCTGAACTCCTCGGACGTGCCCGACATCATGGAGTACAACAAGGGCAACGCGACCGCCGGCGTCCTCGCTAAACAGGGCCTGCTGACCGATCTCACCGCCGAGGCCACCAAGCGTGGCTGGGACAAGAAGCTCAGCGCGGGCGTCCGTACGACCAGCACGTACGACACGAACGGCGTGATGGGCTCCGGCAACTGGTACGGCGTCCCCAACTACGCCGAGTACACGATGGTCTTCTACAACAAGGACCTCTTCAAGAAGTACGGGATCACCGAGCCGAAGACGTTCGACGAACTGACCGCCGCCATGGACAAGTTCGTCGCCAAGGGCGTCACCCCGCTCGCCAACGCGGGCGCCGAGTACATGGCCCAGCAGTACCTCTACCAGCTGGCCCTCTCCAAGGCCGACCGCTCCTGGGTCGACAAGTACGAGCTGTACAAGGGCAAGACCGACTTCCACGACACGGCCTGGACGTACGCGGCGAACACCTTCGCCGACTGGGTGAAGAAGGGCTACATCAGCAAGAAGTCCACCAGCACCAAGGCCGAGGACGCGGGCGTCTCCTGGATCCAGGGCAAGTCGCCGATCCTGTTCTCCGGCAGCTGGTGGTACGGCCGCTTCCAGCAGGAGGCCAAGTTCGACTGGGACACCACCCTGTGGCCCGGCTCGAACCTGACCCTGGGCTCCGGCGGCAACATCTGGGTGGTCCCCAAGAACGCCAAGAACAAGGACCTGGCCTACGACTTCATCGACATCACCATGTCGAAGAAGATCCAGAACCTGCTCGGCAACAAGGGCGGCATCCCGGTCGCGGCCGACACCTCCGCCATCACGGACCCGAAGTCCAAGCAGCTCATCGCCAACTTCAACACCCTCAGCGGGCGTGACGGCCTGGCCTTCTACCCGGACTGGCCGGTGAACGGCTTCTACGACGTCCTCGTCTCCGAGACGCAGAAGCTGATGACGGGCAGCGAGAAGCCGGACGCCTACCTGAGTGCACTGCAGCAGGCCTACGACAAGGGCGCGCCGACGAAATGACGGTGACCGTCGAACGGGGTGCGCGGGCCGCCGGCAAGCACCCGGACGCCGGCCCGCGCCGCCCCCGTACCCGCGACTCGTACGCCCTGTTCCTGCTCCCCGGCATCCTGGCCTTCACGGCGATCATCGTGGTCCCGTTCCTGATGAACACGGGCGTCAGCTTCACGGAGTGGCAGGGCATCGGCAGCCCCAAGTGGACCGGGCTCGCCAACTACCGCGAGCTGATGGACGACTCGGAGTTCTGGGCGTCGTTCCGGCACAGCCTGTTCATGGTCGTCGCCATGGCGGCCGTACCGACGGTGATCGGCCTCGTCCTGGCGGCCGCCCTGTTCGACTACATCGGCAAGCACTTCGGATCGAGGTGGGCCGCGGTGCTGCGCGCCTGCTTCTACCTGCCACAGGTACTGCCGATCGCGGTCGCCGGGATCGTCTGGAGCTGGATCCTCGCCCCCGACAACGGCTCTCTCAACGAGCTGCTGAAGGCGGTCGGGCTGGGCTCCTGGCGGCAGGACTGGCTCGGTGACCCCGACATCGCGCTGTACAGCGTCATGGGGGTCATGGTCTGGGTGCAGATCGGCTTCCCGCTGGTGGTGTTCATGGCGGGCCTGCAGCGCGTCGACCCACAGCTGTACGAGGCGGCCGAACTCGACGGCGCGGGCTGGTGGCGCCGCTTCTGGCACATCACGCTGCCGCAGATCCGCCCGGAGATCTATGTCGTCCTGACCTGGTGCACGATCGCCGCGCTCAAGGTGTTCGGGGCGGTGTACGTGCTGACCAAGGGCGGCCCGGGCGGCGCGACCGACGTCCCGTCCTACTTCTCCTTCTCCACCTTCTTCGAGAAGACCCAGGTCGGCTACGGCGCCGCGATCTCCACGATCCTCACGGTGATCATCCTGGTGCTCTCCCTCGTCCTGCTGAAGCTCCAGACCCGCGACGAGGAAGGGGACCGCGCATGACGACCGCCCTGCGCCGCTACCCGGTGCTGATCGCGCTGTGCATAGCCGCCCTCTTCATGGTGGTCCCGTTCCTGATCGTCGCCGTCAACGCGTTCAAGTCGCCGGCCGAGTACTCCCAGCACGGCCCGCTCAGCCTGCCCGAGGGCCTGTACCTGGACGGCCTCAAGAGCTTCTGGCAGCGCGTCGACTTCGGCCAGAAGCTGGTCAACTCGGTGCTGATCAGCGGCTCGGTGGCGGTGCTCGCGGTGATCCTGTCCGTCCTCAACGCGTACGCCATCGGGATCGGGCGGATCAGGGGCCGCACCTGGGTCCTGGCCTTCTTCGTCCTCGCCAACGTGCTGCCGCAGGAGGCGCTGGTCTACCCGATCTACTACCTGGCCAAGCAAGTCGGCCTGTACGACACCAGGCTGAGCGTGATCATCGTCTTCACGGTGATCCAGGCGGCCTTCGGCACGTATCTGCTCTCGTCGGTACTGGGGCAGTTCCCGCGCGAGATCATCGAGGCGGCCCGTATCGACGGGGCGAACAAGTGGCAGGTGCTGTGGCGGATCGTCGTCCCGGTCAGCCGGCCGACCATCGGCGTGCTCCTGGTCTTCTTCTTCATCTGGACCTGGAACGAGTTCCTGCTCCCCCTGGTCATGCTGATCTCCAACGACAACCAGACCGTGTCGGTGGCCCTCGGTGTCCTCCAGGGCCAGCGCCTGATGGACGCCACGATGACCAATGCGGCGGCCCTGCTCGGCGTGCTCCCGGCGATCGTGTTCTTCCTCGTCTTCCAACGGACCCTCACCCGCGGCATCGCCGTGGGTGCTGTGAAGTAAGGACCCCCCACGTGAAGTTCACCGATGGTTACTGGCTGCTGCGCGAGGGAGTCACCGCGGCCCACCCCGTCGAGGTCCTCGACGTCACCGCCAAGGACGGCTCGCTGGAGGTCCATGCGCCGACCCAGCCCATCCGCCACCGCGGCGACCTGCTGAAGGGACCGGTCGTGACGATCAGCGCGCACACCCCGATGCCCGACGTCATCGGCCTCACCTTCACCCACTTCGAGGGCGAGCAGCCGCGGGGCCCCGAATTCGACCTCACGGAGGAAGGGTTCGCCCCGCAGGTCGGATACGACGACGAGCACGCGACCCTCACCTCCGGCGCCCTGTCCGTCCGAGTCGCCCGTACCGGCTCCTGGCACGTCGACTTCCTCGCCGACGGCCGCACCCTGACCTCCAGCGGCCCCAAGGGCATGGGCATCATCCGGAACGCGGAGGGGGCCCACTACCTGCGGGAACAGCTGGGCCTCGGGGTCGGTACGTCCGTCTACGGCCTCGGCGAGCGCTTCGGCCCGCTGGTCAAGAACGGCCAGGTCGTCGACATCTGGAACGCCGACGGCGGCACGGCCACCGAGCAGGCCTACAAGAACGTCCCGTTCTATCTGACGGACGCGGGCTACGGCGTCTTCGTCGACCACCCCGGCAAGGTGTCCTTCGAGGTCGGATCGGAGGCGGTGTCCCGGGTCCAGTTCAGCGCGGAGACCCAGGAGCTGACGTACTACGTCATCTACGGCCCCAGCCCGAAGGAGATCCTCCGCAAGTACACGGCCCTCACCGGCCGCCCGGCCCTGCCGCCCGCCTGGTCGTTCGGCCTGTGGCTGTCGACGTCCTTCACGACCTCGTACGACGAGGAGACGGTGACGTCCTTCATCGAGGGCATGCGGGAGCGTGAACTCCCGCTGTCCGTCTTCCACTTCGACTGCTTCTGGATGCGGGAGTTCCAGTGGTGCGACTTCGAGTGGGACCCGCGGGTCTTCCCGGACCCGGAGGGCATGCTGGCCCGGCTGAAGGCGCGTGGCCTGCGCGTGTGCGTGTGGATCAACCCGTACATCGCCCAGCGCTCGCCGCTGTTCGCTGAGGGCAAGGCGCTCGGCCATCTGCTGAAGCGGCCCGACGGGAGCGTCTGGCAGTGGGACATGTGGCAGCCGGGCATGGCGCTGGTCGACTTCACCAGCCCGGCCGCCCGCGACTGGTACGCCTCGAAGCTGGAGGCGTTGCTCGCGCAGGGCGTCGACTGCTTCAAGACCGACTTCGGCGAGCGGGTCCCCGTCGACGTGGAGTGGTCCGACGGCTCCGATCCGGAGCGGATGCACAACTACTACACGTACCTCTACAACCGCACCGTCTTCGACGTGCTGCGCAAGCACCGCGGCGAGGGCGAGGCCGTGCTCTTCGCCCGCTCGGCGACCACCGGCAGCCAGAAGTTCCCGGTGCACTGGGGCGGCGACTGCGAGGCGACCTACGAGTCGATGGCGGAGTCGCTGCGCGGCGGCCTCTCGCTCGGCCTGTCCGGCTTCGGCTACTGGAGCCATGACATCGGCGGCTTCGAGGGCACCCCGACCCCCGCCCTGTTCAAGCGGTGGCTGGCCTTCGGACTGCTGTCCTCTCACAGCCGGCTGCACGGCAGCTCCTCCTACCGCGTGCCCTGGCTGTTCGACGAGGAGTCGGTGGACGTGCTGCGGCAGTTCACCCGGCTGAAGCTCCAGCTCATGCCGTATCTGTACGAGGCCGCGCGCACCGCCCACACCGAGGGCGTGCCCATGATGCGGGCGATGGTGCTGGAGTTCCCGGACGACCCCGGGTGCGCGCATCTGGAGCGGCAGTACATGCTGGGGCCGGACCTGCTGGTCGCGCCGGTCTTCGACGACGAAGGAGACGTGTCCTACTACGTGCCCGAGGGCACCTGGACGCACTTCCTGAGCGGCCGGACGGTGACCGGCCCGCGCTGGGTGCGCGAGCGGCACGGCTTCCTGAGCGTGCCCCTGCTGGTACGGCCGGGCACGGTGATCCCGGTGGGCGCGGTGGCCGACCGCCCGGACTACGACCATGCCGACGGGGTCACCCTGCGGGCCTACGGCCTGGAGCGGGGCGCGCAGGTGACGGTGCAGGTGGGAGCCGTGACCTTCACCGTCGTACGCGAAGGGGACACGCTGCGGGCCTCGTGCAGTGAGCCGGTGGCGGAGTGGAATCTGGCCGCCGGGGAGCGGACGGCGCGGGCGCGGGCGGGTACCGGATTCCTCTCCCTGGAGCTGGGCTGATGGTGAAGATCACCGACGTGGCGCGGCACGCCGGGGTCTCCCCCAGCACCGTGTCCTACGCGCTCAGCGGCAAGCGCCCGATCTCCGAGGAGACCCGGCAGCGGGTCGAGGCGGCCGCCCGCGAGCTGGGCTACCGGCCGCACGCGGGCGCCCGCGCCCTGGCCAGCAGCAGGTCGAACGTCCTGGCACTCGTGATCCCCTTACGGGCGGGCATCCACGTCCCGGTGGTGATGCAGTTCGCGGTGTCGGTGGTGACGACGGCCCGCAAGCACGACCACGACGTGCTGCTGCTGACGCAGGAGGAGGGCGAGGAGGGGCTCAGGCGGGTCGCGGACACGGCGCTGGTGGACGCGCTGATCGTGATGGACGTCCAGCTCCGTGAGCCCCGGCTGCCGTTGCTGCGCTCGCTGGAACGGCCGTCCGTACTGATCGGCTTCCCGGCCGACTCCGAGGGCCTGACCTGCATCGACCTCGACTTCAAGGCGGCCGGTGAGGCGTGCGTGGAGCATCTGGCGCGGCTCGGCCACCGAGTGGTGGCGCTGGTCGGCTCGCCGCCGGAGGTGTACGTACGGCAGACCGCGTTCGCCCAGCGGGTGGTGCAGGGCTTCACGGCCGCCGCCGACCGCAGCGGGCTGTCCTCCTCCGTGCACCCCTGCGAGGCCTCGCCCGCGGCCGCCCGACTGGTGGCCGAGCAACTGCTGCGCGAACACCCCGCGTTGACGGGGGTCGTGGTCCACAACGAGCCGATCCTCGAACCGCTCATCGAGGCCTTCGAGCAGCTGGGCCTGCGGGTGCCCGGCGACCTCTCCGTCACCGCCATCTGCCCCGACGAACTCGCCGAGTCCGTCCGCGTCCCCGTCACCTCCGTCGCCCTGCCCTCCGCCGAGGTGGGCGAGCGAGCGGTGGAGCTCCTGATGAAGAAGCTCGGCGGCAGCACCGTGCCCGAGGCCACGCTGCTGCCGCCGCGGCTGACGGAGCGGGCGAGCACCACTCCACGCAGTGCCTGACCAACTCATCTGTGCAAGGCCCTACTTGAAGGAGCCGTGACATGAAGGGCAAGCGAAGAAGACAGAGGACCACGCTGCTGGCGGCCCTGACCCTGATCGCGGGTCTGGGCGCCACCGTCCCCGCCCACGCCGACGACCCGGCCTACCCCTTCCGCGACCCGAACCTGTCGGTGGACGCCCGGGTCTCCGACCTCCTCTCCCGCCTCACCCTCGACGAGAAGATCTCCCTCCTCCACCAGTACGAACCCGCCATCCCGCGCCTCGGCATCCAGTCCTTCCGCACCGGCACCGAGGCCCTGCACGGCGTGGCCTGGCTCGGCAAGACAACCGTGTTTCCGCAGGCCGTGGGCCTTGCCTCGACCTGGGACCCGGCCCTGCTCCGTCAGGTCGGCTCGGCGGTCGGCGACGAGGCACGCGGCTTCCAGCAGACCCGCCCCGCGGGCTGGGGCCTGAACCTGTGGGCGCCCGTGGTCAACCTGCTGCGCGACCCGCGCTGGGGCCGCAACGAGGAGGGCTACTCCGAGGACCCGTATCTGACCGGCGCGATCTCCACGGCGTACGGCACGGGCCTGACGGGAGGCGACCCCGACCACCTCAAGACGGCCCCGACGATCAAGCACTTCCTCGCCAACAACAACGAGGAGCACCGCGACACCACGAGCTCCGAACTGCGGCCGCGCGTGCTGAAGGAGTACGACGAGCAGGCCTTCAAGCCCGCCATCGAGGCGGACGCGGCGACGGGCGTGATGTCCTCGTACAACCTGGTCAACGGCCGCCCGAACACGGTGAATCCGGCCCTCGACGACACCGTCCGCACCTGGACCCCCGAGCGGCTGCTCAACGTCACGGACGCCTACGCGCCCGGCAACCTGGTCGGCAGCCAGAAGTACTACGGCACCCAGACCGAGGCCGATGCGGCGGCGCTCAAGGCGGGCATCGACAGCTTCACCGAGGACGACACCGACTCCGGCCCGACGACCACGGCGATCAAGTCGGCGCTGTCCACAGGCCTGTTGAAGGAGTCGGACGTCGACAAGGCCGCGGGAGACGTGCTGAGCATCCGCGTCCGCCTCGGCGAGTTCGACCCCGGCGGCGGGAAGTACGGCTCCATCGACGCGTCCGTCATCGACAGCCCCGCCCACCGCGCCCTGGCCCGCAAGGCGGCCACCGAGTCGGCGGTCCTGCTGAAGAACGACGGCGCGCTTCCGCTGAAGAAGACGGGCAGTGCCGCCGTCGTCGGCCCGCTCGCCGACACCCTCTACACGGACTGGTACTCCGGCACCCTCCCCTACGCCGTCACCCCGAAGGACGGCATCGAGTCCAAGCTCGGCACCCCGGTCGCGAGCAGCGAGGGCGTGGACCGGATCGCCCTGAAGGACACCGCGACCGGCAAGTACGTGACGGCGGGGACGGGAGAGGCGGGCGCGCCCCTGAAGGAGACGGCGGACTCCGGTACGGGAGCCCAGTTCGACGTCTTCGACTGGGGCTCCGGCGTCGTGACCCTGCGCTCCGCGGCGAACGGCAAGTACGTCGGCTACAACTGGTCGAACTTCGTCAACGACCAGAAACAGCCGAACGGCTGGTACGTACAGCAGCAGTTCAAGCTGGAACGCCAGGACGACGGCACGTACCTGCTCCGCTACGCCGGCTACGAGACCTCCGAGTCCTGGTGGTCGAACCCGGTCTACCTGGGCCCGACGGGCACGGACGGCACCCTCGGCCTGGTCGCCAAGGACCAGGCGGCCCACTACACCAAGGACGTGGTCCGCAGCGGTGTCGAGGAGGCGGTCGCCGCGGTCAAGGACAAGGACCAGGCGGTCGTGGTGGTCGGCTCCGACCCGTCGATCAACGGCCGCGAGGCCCACGACCGCACGGACCTGGCCCTGGCTCCGACCCAGGAAGCCCTGGTCAAGGCGGTGCGAGCGGCCAACCCGCACACGGTCGTGATCGTCGAGAACAGCTACCCGACCACGCTGGGCTCCTTGCAGAAGGAGGTCCCCGCGCTGCTCTGGACCACCCACGCGGGCCAGGAAACCGGCAACGCCCTCGCCGACCTCCTCTACGGCGACGCCAACCCGTCGGGCCGCCTCACCCAGACCTGGTACCGGTCGGACGCGGACCTCCCGTCGATCCTCGACTACGACATCATCAAGTCGGACCGCACCTACCAGTACTTCACGGGGCAGGCGCTCTATCCGTTCGGCTACGGCCTCTCGTACACGACGTTCGCGTACTCCGGTCTGCGGCGGGTGGGCGACGGCTACGAGGTCGCGGTCACCAACACCGGCAGCCGGGCGGGCGCGGAGGTCGTCCAGCTCTACACCCACCAGCGCACCTCCCGCGACAAGCAGCCGCTCAAGCAGCTCAAGTCCTTCCAGCGGGTGTCGCTCAAGCCGGGTGAGACGCGGACGGTCCGGCTGAAGGTACGGCCGTCGGACCTGGCGCACTGGGACGTCACCCGCTCCAAGTGGGTGGTGGAGAGCGGCACTTACGACGTCCTTGTGGGCTCGTCGTCCGCCGACATCCGCGCCCGTACGTCCTGGCAGGTGAAGGGCGAGACGATCCCGCCCCGCGACCTGTCGAAGACGACCCGCGCGGAGAACTTCGACGACTACTCCGCCGGCATTTCTCTCGTCGACGAGTCCAAGGCGAGCGGTACGGCGGTGTCGGCGGCCTCCGACGGCACGTGGCTGAAGTTCGCGGACACCCGACCGGTCGCGGGCGCGAGCGAGTTCGGCGCACGGGTCGCCGGGACCTCGTCCGGCACGGTGGAGGTGCGGCTCGGCTCACCGACCGGCACCCTCGTCGGCACCGCGCACTTCTCGGGCACCTCGTCGCCGTACGACTACACGACGGTGACCGCGAGGCTGTCGGGCGCGACGAAGGGCCGTACGGACGTCTACCTGGTCCTGAGCAAGGGCGTACGCCTGTCGACGTTCACCCTGCGCTGAGGCCCCAGGCGAGCCCGAACCGGTACGCGGCGCACAAGTTCACATCGAGGAGGTAGGCCCCGGCGGCACCGCACTGCGCGGTGCCGCTGCCGGGGTCGACCGGCTGCCCGTGCCCCATGCCGGTGATGCTGTACGTCTCGACGGCGGCGTTCCCCGCCGGGTCCCGGAAGACCTGGTGGGGATAGCCGGCGACGGTGTCGCTGACGTCCGCCGTCTGGTCGGCCCCGTGCACATCGGTCCACTGCTTCATCAGGTCGGTCATGTTGACGGGCTTGACGGTGTAGTCGGCGCTGCCCTGGAAGACGGTGAGCGTGGGCCAGGGGCCGGTGTAGCCCGGCCTGGCGGCGCGCACCCGGTCGCCCCACTGCTTCGCCGTCTGCGTGGCACCGACGTACATGCACACATACGGCGATCCGGCGGCCTGCGCGCATCCGTACGGCAGCCCGGCGGCGATCCCGCCCGCGGCAAACTTCTCCGGGTAGTCCGCCATCATCACGGCGGTCATGCCACCGCCGGCGGACAGCCCGGTCACGTACACGCGTGAGGCGTCGCCGCCGACGTCGGTGAGCTGCCGGTCCACCATCTGCGCGATACTCGCGGCCTCGCCCTGGCCCCGCTCGATGTCCCCGCTCTGGAACCAGTCGAAGCAGTTCGAGGCGTTGTTGCTGCTCTGCTGCTGCGGCAGGACGACGGAGAACCGCCACCGGTCGGCGAGCTGGAGCCAGCCGCTGCCGGTGCCGTAGCCGGAGGCGTCCTGCGTGCAGCCGTGCAGCGCTACGACGACGGGCCGCCCGGCGGGCAGCCCGTCGGGGACGTAGCGGAACATGCGCAGGGCTCCGGGGTTGGTGCCGAAGCCGGTGACTTCCTGGAGGGAGGCGGCGGCCGCCCTGCCCGGGGTGAGGAAGGCGGCGATCAGGGCGACCAGGAGGGTCGCGAGGACGGTGAGGTGACGTGCGGCTCTGGTCTGGGTCATGGGGAGGGACCGTAGAAGCGTGAACGGTCCGTCGACATATGGCGCGGCACCACATCAGGCGCCGTGGTTGTGGGCCGCCGCGCCGGACCCTCAGGCCGGGACCGGGCTTACGGCCGCATCGGCGCGGCGCTCGCGGAGAAGGCCGCGGATGGAGCGGATCCGCCAGGCGGAGAAGGCGAGCACGACGACGCCGGTGAGGGCGGGCCACTTCCACCGGCCGGAGCTGTCCTGGGTCGCGGTGCGGGCGGAGGCCCCGTCGACGCGGGCGGCGAGGGGTTTGCCGGGAGGGGACGTCAGGATGCCGTCGATGCCGACCGCAGGGATCCGCACGCTGTGGTCGTCGGACTCGAACGACCCGGCACAGGCCCATCCGTCCTCCCAGAGGTCGCTCCACGCTCCGGTGGCGCGATGGCAGTCGGTGACCTGGACAGTCCCGGGCATGCCGGTGAGTTCGGCGTGGGCCTGGACGATGCCGTGACCGGCGAGGAAGACGCCGCCGATGAGCCCGATGACGGCGAGGCAGATCTCACGGGGCAGCTTGGGCAGGAGACGGATGAGGAACATGCGGGGAGGGGTCCTTCGTGGGGTGAGGTCGTGCGACCGTGCAGAGGTGCGGGCGGGGCGGGTCGGGCGGTCACTCGTCCTGGACGAGGTACTCGATCGCATCGGACACGTGGTCCTCGCCGTGGCCGAAGCGTTCGCCAAGGGCCCGGCAGCGGGCGTACTGCCGCTTGGTGAGTGATCCGGACGCCGTGTGCAGGACCCTCAGCAGCAGCCGGAAGCCGAGGTCGGGGTCGACCTTGACGACGACCTGCTCCAGGGCGGTCGCATGCTCGGGCTCCAACAGCGGTGCGGCTTCCCGGAGTTCGTGCAGGACCGCGTCCGCCAGTTCGGCCCGGACGGGGGGCAGGGCGGGGGTGTGCTCGGGGGCGACCTCGGTCAGCCGCGCCCGGCACGCCTCGGCGATCCGGCGCAGCCAGCCCGGTCCGTCGGTTGCGAAGCGGCCGGGGTCCGTGTGCGAGGCGGCGACCCAGAGCGTGGTGAGGGTGACGCCGGACAGCGGGGAACGGAGCAGCCGGGCGGTGTCCTCCCACAGCACGAGCGCCTGGACGCCGGGGATGCGACAGCCGTCCGCGACGACGGTCCGGTGGAGAAGTTCGGGCGCCGGCACGTCCCGCTCCCACTGCGGGTGGAACTCCCCGGCGAGCCCGGAGAACCCGAAGTCCCCGTCGAAGAGGCGCCGCGCGACCTCCAGGGGCCGCCACACCACGGTGAGCCCCTCGTAGACGACCGGGAAGGGATATCCGAACGGTTCGCTGAGGTCGCAGAGCCTGTTGCAGCGCTCCTCCGGGACCGGCACCGCTGCCGTCTTGAGCGCCCGCAGATAGAGCCGGAACCCGAGATCGAGGTCGGCCCGGGCGGCGACCTCCTCCAGCGCCGGCGCCAGACCAGGGAGTTCACCGGCGGACGCGCGGATCTCCGCCAGGATCGCGTCGCGCACGGTTTCGACGGCCGGCAGCCGCCAGTACGACCACGACGGACCCGGTTCACGGCCCGCCACCGCCCGGGGCGGACGGGCAGCGCAGATCGCGTCCATCCGCGCGAGCCAGTCGCGCACGCCGATTCCGTGCGCCTGCGGATCCCACATGCCTCCCGTGGCGGCGAGCCACACGGCACCGAGCACCTCGTCGGAGAGCGGGGAGTCCAGGAGCTTGCCCAGGTCCCTGCGGAGTTCCTCGGCATACCCGAAGTCCTCGTGGAACACGTCGAACCCCAGGATGTGCCGTTCGTCCTCGCTGAGCCGCTCGATGCCCGAGGTGTCGACGGGCGTCTCACCGTCGTATGCGGAGAGCTTCTCGGTGACGAGTCCGAGCGCCTTCTCCTCCGTGCCCGGCGGCGTCGACAGAGCGAACAACTCGGTCAGGCCGCTGAGCCCGAAGTCGGAGTCGTACGTCTCGAAGTAGGGGCAGAGCTGCTCCCGCACGATCTGGTCCCCCCGGTCGCAGGTCGACGCGCACGAGGGCGGAGTGGTCGGGCTCCGCCGGGCGCGGCGATCACCTTATGGCACATGTGTGGGATCTGTGAAGGTGTACACGACAAAGGCCCCGCCGCTGGGAAGCGACGGGGCCTTGCCCACATGGGATGAGTGGAGATGGCGGGAATCGAACCCGCGTCCAACGGTGCGGAATCAGGGCTTCTCCGTGTGCAGTTCGCTGTGATTTTCTCGGCCCCGGCGATCACGCGAACAAGTCGCCGACGGGCCCAGTCACTGTTTGATTTCCCTCTTCACCCCGTGACCGGGATCAAGGTTTAGTCCCCTAGCTGATGCCAGGATCCGGGTCGGGAACAGCCCCGGGCTGACACTCCCATTAAGGAGCTATTCGATCACTACCTGATCAGGCAGCGAGAGCGAAAAGCTCGGGAGAATCGCTCTTGGAATTGGCGATTATTTTTTGCGACATATGGTTTACGAGATCATTGCCGCTTCCTCGACACGCTTCCCCTGCTTCGACAGCCGCTGTCGAAACCGATCATCCCCATGTTGTGTTTTCAATGCTCACACCGGGTTCAACCGGTGTTGATGCCATCGTACAGAACCAACGAGGTCGGATGCCACCGTATTCCCCGCGACCTACCGGCTACACGCCGCGCTGCCTGCGCTTCGCCGCCGCGATCGCCCGGTCCGACTCCCGCCGGTCCTGCTTCTCCCGCAGGGTCTGGCGCTTGTCGTACTCCTTCTTGCCTCGCGCGAGGGCGATCTCGGCCTTCGCCCGGCCGTCCTTGAAGTACAGCGCGAGGGGCACGATCGTGTGACCCGTCTCCTGCGCCTTGGACTCCAGCTTGTCGATCTCCTCACGGTGCAGCAGCAGCTTGCGCTTGCGGCGCGCGGAGTGGTTGGTCCAGCTGCCCTGGTGGTACTCCGGGATGTGGGCGTTGTGCAGCCACGCCTCACCCCGGTCGATCTGGACGAAGCCGTCGGTCAGCGAGGTGCGACCTTCGCGCAGCGACTTGACCTCGGTGCCGGTCAGCACGAGGCCGGCCTCGTAGGTGTCGACGATCGCGTAGTCGTGCCGGGCCTTCTTGTTCTGGGCGACGATCTTGCGCTTGCCGCCCTTCTCGCCGTCCCTGGCCTTCGCGGCCGCCCCGCCCTGCTTGGGCTGGGACTCCTTCGGTACGTACATTCCCTTGCTCATAGTGCCGTCCATTTTCGCACTACGCAGGGGTGTCCGGGCCAGTCCTTTAACCGGCATCCGTCCGGCGTCCTACCGGCGTCTAGTCGGCGTCGCCCAGTCCGTCGAGCACGGTCTCGGCCCGCTCCACGGCCGCCTGGCCGGGCGCAGTGACGTCCAGGTCCGGCGTGATGCCCCGGCCGTCGACGCTGCGGCCGGAGGGGGTGCGGTAGTGCCCGACGGTCAGTTCGGCGACGGAGCCGCCGGGGAGCTGCCTCGGCATCTGGACCGAGCCCTTGCCGAAGGTGCGCGAGCCCACGACGACCGCACGGCCGCGGTCCTGGAGGGCGCCGGTGAGCAGCTCGGCCGCGCTCATCGTGCCGCCGTCGACGAGCGCGACCAGGGGTCTGGTGGTGTCGCCGCCGGGTGCGGCATGCAGGGCCTGCTGCTCGCCGTTGACGTCGTACGTGGCGACGAGGCCGCCGTCGAGGAAGGCGGAGGCGGCGGTGACGGCCTCGGTGACCAGGCCGCCGGAGTTGCCGCGCAGGTCGAGGATGAATCCGGCGCCTGCGGGGGCCCGTCGTACCGCGGTGCGGACGACGTCGCCGGAGCCCTTGGTGAACGCGGCGATCCTGATCACGGTGACCCCGTCGGCAAGCTTTCGGACGGTGACCGAGTCGGTGGACAGATGCGCGCGGCGCAAGGTCTCGGTCCACGCGCGTGTGCCGCGCTGCAGGCCCAGCCGCACCGCCGTACCGGCGGCCGCGTCGGTGGCGTCGCCGCGCAGTAACGACACGACCTCGGTGACGGGCTGCCCGTCCACCTTCTCGCCGTCGATGCTGCGCAGCCGGTCGCCCCTGCGGATCCCGGCGGCGGCCGCGGGCGAGTCGGCGGCCACCCTGGTCACCTCGATACGGCCGTCCCGCTCACGCCGGGCCCACAGGCCGACGCCGGTGTACTGGCCGTCGAGGGCCTCCTCGAACTCCTGGTACTCGTCCTCGGAGTAGACGGCGCCCCAGCGGTCGCCGCTGCGGCTGACCGCGCGCTCGGCGGCCTCCATCGGGGACTTGCCGTCGGCCAGGGCTTCCTCGGCCGCCTTCGCCACGTCCTCGTGATGACCGGCCGGCACGCTCGAACGGACCGCGCCGGACGGGGATTTCCGGTCGCTCTCGGAGAAGGAGCCGGTCGCCGCACCCGCGACGAGCACGCTCGCGAAGACCAATGTCAGGACGGCCCCGCGGCGAATGCGGCGGGGCTGGCAGAACAGGTCACGACCTGACATGCCGGTGAGTCTAGGACAACGCGAAGGGCCGTACGGCCGGTTGACCGTACGGCCCTCTTGGCATGCGTCACACCTTCAGGTACTTGCGCAGCGCGAAGAACGCGGCAAGCGCAGGCATCAGCAGACTCGTGGCGAGGATGAGCGGCAGCTTGGTCAACACCGCGTCCCAGCCGATGAAGTTGATCAGATTCAGCTTCTGGGACAGGGCCAGACCGTGGTCGATGATGAAGTACCGCGCCACCACCAGGAACCCGCAGGCGACCGTCCCGCCGATGAGCCCGGCGACCGCCGCCTCCATGATGAACGGCGCCTGGATGTAGAAGCCCGAGGCACCGACCAGGCGCATGATCCCGGTCTCGCGCCGCCGGCTGAACGCGGACACCCGCACGGTGTTGACGATCAGCATCAGCGCGACCACGAGCATCAGCGCCATCACGGCCCGCGCGGCCCAGTTCATGCCGTTGAGCAGCCCGAACAGATTGTCCAGAATGCCCTTTTGGTCCTGCACGGACTGCACACCGTCGCGCCCGTCGAAGGCGGTCGCGATGACCTGGTACTTCTCCGGGTCCTTCAGCTTGATCCGGTACGACTCCTGCATCTGGTCCGGCGTGAGGGAACTGGCCAGCGGGGAGTCGCCGAACTGCTCCTTGTAGTGCTTGTACGCCGCGTCCTGGGACTCGTAGGTGACCTTCTGGACGACCGTGGTCATCTTCTCCAGGTCGGAGAGGATCTGCTTCTTCTGGTCGTCGGTGACCGCGCCCTTGGCGCAGTTCGGGTCGGACTCGGCGTCGCTCTTGTTGCAGAGGAAGATCGAGACGTTGACCTTGTCGTACCAGTAGCCCTTCATCGTGCTGACCTGGTCGCTCATCAGGAGCGACCCGCCGAACAGGGCCAGGGACAGGGCGACGGAGACGATGACCGCGAAGGTCATGGTCATGTTGCGGCGGAGACCGACACCGATCTCGGAGAGTACGAACTGTGCGCGCATGGCGACTGGTTGAGCCTTTCCGTGGACGTGGCGGTCAGTGCTGGTAGCCGTAGACGCCGCGTGCCTGGTCGCGGACGAGGCGGCCCTTCTCCAGCTCGATGACGCGCTTGCGCATCTGGTCCACGATGTTCTGGTCGTGCGTAGCCATCACCACGGTGGTGCCCGTCCGGTTGATCCGGTCGAGCAGCTTCATGATGCCGACGGAGGTCTGCGGGTCGAGGTTGCCGGTCGGCTCGTCCGCGATGAGCAGTTTGGGCCGGTTGACGAAGGCGCGCGCGATGGCCACGCGCTGCTGTTCACCACCGGACAACTCACCGGGCATCCGATCCTCTTTACCGCCCAGGCCGACCAGGTCGAGCACCTGGGGCACGGACTTGCGGATCTCGCCCTTCGACTTGCCGATGACCTCCTGCGCGAAGGCGACGTTCTCCGCCACCGTCTTGTTCGGCAGCAGCCGGAAGTCCTGGAACACCGTCCCCAACTGGCGGCGCATCTGCGGCACCTTCCAGTTGGACAGGCGCGCGAGGTCCTTGCCCAGAACGTGCACCTGACCGTGACTGCACCGCTCCTCGCGGAGGATCAGCCGCAGAAAGGTGGACTTTCCGGAGCCCGAGGACCCCACGAGGAACACGAACTCGCCCTTCTCCACTTCCAGGGACACATCCCTGAGTGCAGGACGGGTCTGCTTGGGGTAGACCTTGGAGACGTTGTCGAATCGGATCACGGATGCACCACGGGTCGCCGGGGGTAGATGAGCGTGACCATACGCGAGTCGGGTGCACAAGCGCAGGCAGCGGTTGGGGTTGGGTGAGGCTTGTGCCGATTTGTGCCACCGAGCACCTCTCCGGCGGCCTAGGCGCAGCCGCCCGAGGGGCGCGGGGAACTGCGCGACAAGCCCCCACCGGCCCGCAGCCGCGAGACGAAGCCCACGCACCCCTCTGGGAGCGAACCGCGCGACCTCCGGAGGAACCTGGCACAGTAGAGAGGGGAACGTTCGGCAACCACAAACCGTTCTCCCAGTGGAACGTATTCGCAAGGAGGGCGAGCGCATGACGTACGACCGGCTGGTGTGCGCAAACTGCGCGGCGCCCGTGAGCGAGGGCCGGTGCCCCGTGTGCCGTGCGAACCGCGAGCGGCTGCAGCAGGAGAACTTCTTCGCGGGGCTCAACCCCATGGCCCTGATCGCACTGCTGGCAGTGCTGATCGCCGCGGTCGCGCTACTGGCGCACCAGACCGCGTAGAGCGCGTCACAGGGACACCGAGACGCCCGAGGGGCCCGGAGCGATGCACGCTCCGGGCCCCTCGTCGTACGTCGTCGCACACATGGCGTGTGCGCACGGCTACCGTCAGGCAGCCGCACCGCCACGGCCGCCCACGAGGCGCGGCAGAATGCGGAAGCCGACGCCACCGGCGATCATGGTGGCGGCACCGATGATCAGGAAGGTCGTCTGGCCGGCACCGGTCTCGGCGAGCTGCTGACCGTTGCCCTTGGTCTGGGTCTCGGTGTTCGAGCCGGTGTCCGTGAGGACCGAGGAGCCCTGGTCCTGGGTGGAGGTGCCGGCGTTGCCATCGGGGTTGGTGTTGGAGTTGCCACCACCGTTGTGCCCGTTGCCGTTGCCGTTGCCGTTCCCGTTGCCACCCGAGTTGCCGTTGCCGCCGCCCGTGGTCTCACCGCCGGTCGTCGCGCCGCCCGTCGTGGCACCGCCGGTCGTCGCACCGCCCGTGGTCTCACCGCCGGTCGTCGCACCGCCCGTGGTGTCACCGCCAGTCGTCGCACCGCCGGTCGTGTCACCGCCCGTGGTGCCGCCACCGATCACGCCACCGATCACGCCACCCGTGGTGTCACCGCCGGTCGTCGCGCCACCCGTGGTGTCACCGCCGGTCGTCGCGCCGCCCGTGGTGTCACCGCCGGTCGTCGCACCGCCCGTGGTGTCACCGCCGGTCGTGCTGCCACCCGTGGTGCCGCCGGGGTCGCAGGTCGGGTCGACCACGACGTCGCACGGGCCGCCGCCCGTACCCCCGGTGTCGTCGCCGCCGGTGTTCACACCCACGCCGACACCGGCCACGTTCACGTCGATACCCACCGCGGAAGCGGCACCGGCGGCGGTCAGCGAGGCACCGGCAGCGATCACTGCGCCAGCGGCTACCCGCGCGACGCGGAGCCGCGTCTTCTTCGTCATAAGGTTGCTACCCCCAGTAGCTCATCGTCATTGAGGCGGCGCTCGGGGGCCGTGATCGACGGAGGTAACTACGCTGCACATTCCCCCGGTTCACATGCGCCCCAGAGATACGCATGCCGCGCTTTACCCTTCCCATTTTTCAAAGCA
The DNA here is from genome assembly GCF_042893475.1 of Streptomyces sp. NPDC001604. Lineage (NCBI taxonomy): Bacteria > Bacillati > Actinomycetota > Actinomycetes > Kitasatosporales > Streptomycetaceae > Streptomyces > Streptomyces sp. NPDC001604. The sequence continues at coordinate 1,056,237 of NZ_JBIAUY010000001.1, forward strand.
ACGTCAAGGGCGTTGCGTGCGCAATGTCCACTTGCGGGCCGTTTACAGCGAGTTGGAACCTGTGAGTGTGATGTAAAACCCAGACAAACAGCAACTGCCGCCCATGGGGCGGCAGTTGGCAAGTCGACAAAGTTACTTCGCTCGGCTACTTCTCCTGCTGCTTGCGCCAGCGAATTCCGGCCTCGAGAAACCCGTCGATCTCACCGTTGAACACGGCTTCGGGGTTTCCGACTTCGAAGTCGGTGCGCAGGTCCTTGACCATCTGGTACGGGTGCAGGACGTACGAACGCATCTGGTTGCCCCAGGAGTTGCCGCCGTCGCCCTTCAGGGCGTCCATCTTGGCCTGCTCCTCCTGGCGGCGGCGCTCGAGGAGCTTGGCCTGCAGGACGTTCATCGCGGTGGCCTTGTTCTGGATCTGCGACCGCTCGTTCTGGCAGGAGACGACGATGCCGGTGGGGATGTGGGTGAGGCGCACCGCGGAGTCGGTGGTGTTGACGCCCTGGCCGCCGGGGCCCGAGGAGCGGTACACGTCCACGCGCAGCTCGGACTCGTCGATCTCGATGTGGTCGGTCTGCTCGACCACGGGAAGCACCTCGACGCCCGCGAAGGAGGTCTGCCGCCGCCCCTGGTTGTCGAACGGCGAGATGCGCACCAGCCGGTGGGTGCCCTGCTCGACCGAGAGCGTGCCGTAGGCGTACGGCACCTGCACGGCGAAGGTGGTCGACTTGATGCCGGCCTCTTCCGCGTACGAGGTCTCGATGAGCTCGGTCTTGTAGCCCTTCTGCTCCGCCCAGCGCAGATACATCCGCTGCAGCTTCTCCGCGAAGTCGGCGGCGTCCACGCCACCGGCCTCGGCGCGGATGTTGACGAGCGCCTCACGGGAGTCGTACTCACCGCTCAGAAGCGTGCGGACCTCCATCTCGTCCAGCGCCTTCCGGACGGCGGCGAGCTCGGACTCGGCCTCGGCACGGGTGTCCGGGTCGTCCTCCTCCTCGGCCATCTCGAAGAGCACGGCGAGATCGTCGATCCGCCCGCGCAGCGCCTCGGCCTTCCTGACCTCGGCCTGCAGGTGGCTCAGCTTGCTGGTGATCTTCTGCGCCTCGTCCGGGTTGTCCCACAGGGACGGCGCGGCCGCCTGCTCCTCGAGCACGGCGATGTCTGCCCTCAGCTTGTCGAGGTCCAGAACGGCCTCGATCGACTCCATGGTCGAGGAGAGGGACTTGAGCTCTTCGGATACATCGACGACTGCCACGCCTCCAGCGTAACGGCTCCGCCAAGCGAGCAGCGCCGGGCCGCTGCGCTGGGCTTTGGCCGTGGGTGTCGGCGCCGTCTGCTGGGGGCCGCCGCCTCCAGACCCCCGCTTCGGCCCTTGAGGGGCCTCGTCCTCAAACGCCGGACGGGCTGAGATCGCCGACCGGCAGCACAGAACTCAGGGTGAAGCCGGTGCCGAGTGGTTCGAGTCCTGTGGTGTCGCCCCCGCGTCGTCCCCCGAGGTCGCCAGCCACGTTCCCACCCCGGCCGCCGCCACCAGCAGCGCCGCGGCCGTCCCCAGCACCATCCGGCGACGGCGCGTCACGGCGCGGTGCCGGGCGGAACCCGGCCGCGGTGCGCCCGTCGGCCGCGGTACCCGGGCCGTGCCGCGGGCGCCGCCGGCCAGCTCGTCCGGGGCCGGGACCCTCATCGACGTATGGGTGTCCCGGTTGGAGTCGGCCGGCTTGGCGCCCGGTACCAGGGGGACCGCGCCGCGCCGTACCCGTTCGCGGGCCGGGGCCGCGGTCTCCCCGGCCGCCGGCTCCGGCTCCTCCGTCGGCTCCGTGTCCGGTTCGTCCACGTCCAGTGGCGGCATGCCCGCGACCAGCGGCAGCAGTTCCCGCAGCCGGGCGCCCAGCTCCGAGGCGCGCAGCCGGGAGGCCGGTGCCTTGGCCAGGCACTGCACGAGGAGCTGCCAGAGCTCGTCCGGGATCCCCGGGAGCGGGACCACCGTCTCCGTGACGTGACGGCGCAGCACGGCGCCGGGGTGGCCGCCGCCGAACGGGGTGAAGCCCGCCAGCAGCTCGTAGAGGACGGTCGCGAGGGCGTAGATGTCGACCGCCGCGCGTGGGGGCAGGCCCTCCACGATCTCCGGGGCCAGGTAGTCCGGGGTGCCGATGATCTTCGTCGCGCGGGTGCGGCGCGGGGAGTCGATCAGCTTCGCGACGCCGAAGTCGGTCAGCAGGGCGGGATGGGAGCCGCCGGGGCCCAGCGGGCCCTGCATGTCGAGCAGGACGTTCTCCGGCTTGACGTCGCGGTGCACGACGCCCGCCGCGTGCGCGGCAGCCAGGCCGTCCGCGACGTCGGCCACGATCGCCACCGCCGCCGCGGGCGCGAGCCGGCGTTCGCGGTCGAGACGGGTGCGCAGGTCGGTGCCGCGGACCAGGTCCATGACCAGCGCGAGGTCGTTGCCGTCCACCACCAGGTCGCGTACGGAGACGACGTTCGGGTGGTCGAGGCCGAGCAGCGCCGTGCGCTCCTGCACGAAACGGCCGACGAGTTCCTGGTCGGACGCGAGATCCTCGCGCAGCAGCTTGATGGCGACGGGTCCCTCGGGCCCCTCGCCCAGCCACACCGTGCCGGCGCTGCCCCGCCCCAGGATCTGGTTCGCGGTGTACCGGCTGCCGATCTTCCGTGCCAAGACTGCTCCTACGGGACGCGTTGTGTCGCTGCTGCGCCTTCCTGGGGGATAACCCCCAGACCCCCAGCCGACAAAACTACGCGTCCGAGGAGCCAACCTTCACCGCAGAGACGGAAATCACCCGCCAGGTGTCGACAAATCACCAAGCTCGCTGCTCACTTGCCGCCTTTGCTGCCGACGAGGTCGCCCAGTTTCCCGATCCAGCCGCTCACGGTGCTGAACATGTCGGACAGCTGCTGCCAGTAGCTCTTGGTCGTGCCGATCCACTCCTGGAGCGGGCTCAGCTCCCAGACCAGCCAGCCCGCGACGAACAGGATGACGATCGTGAACAGGCAGCCCTTCAGACAGCCGAGCCCGGGGATCTTCATGCGGTTGGGGCTGGGCTCTCGCGACCGGCGAGGCTCACGCGCGGGCTGCTGCGGCTGCTGCGGAGGTGCGTACCGCTGGGGCTGCTGGTGCTGCGGCGGGGCGTACTGCTGCGGCTGTTGCTGCTGCGGATAACCGTACGCCTGCTGCGGTCGCTGCTGCCGGGGGCGCTGCTGCTGCGGGCGGGCGGCCTGCCGCTGGGGGCGGCGGCGCAGCGGGTCCTCGTCGGGGTCGAGGTACTGGACCTGTGTCTGCTCGTTGCGGTCGCGGGCGGCGCGCAGCTGGTTCTGCCAGGGATGCGGCTGCTCGGGCTGCTGCCCGGGCTGTCCCTGGGGCATCGGCGGCATGACGGCGGTCGGGTCCGCGGCCCCCGTGTTCGGGAGCACGGCGGTGGGGTCGGCCGCGCCCGGTGCGCCGCCGGTGTGGGGCAGGAAGCTGGTCGCCGCGTTCGGGTCGTACGAGCCCGCTCCGTGCTGCAGGACCTGCGTGGGGTCGGCCGAGCCGGGAACGGCGGCCGGCATGGGGTCGGGGGCCAGCAGGGTGCCGACGGCCTCCGCGGCGGCGATCTGCGCGGCGTTCGCGTGCACACCGACGCCCTCGGCGACGACGCGCAGGGCGCGCGCCAGGTTCTCGGCGCTGGGCCTTTCGTCCGGGTTCTTGCGCAGGCAGCGCTCTATGACCGTCCAGAGCGGGTCCGGAATCGTGGACGGGCGGCGCGGCTCGGCGCTCAGGTGCTGGTGCAGTACTTCGAGGGCCGAGCCGCCGCCGAACGGGGGACGGCCGGTGACCAGCTCGTACATCAGGATGCCGGCGCCGTAGATGTCGACGGCGGAGGTCTGCGGCCGGCCCTCGGCGGACTCCGGTGCGACGTACGCGGGCGTGCCGACGAACTCGTGGGTGCGGGTCAGGCCCGGGGAGTCGGCCAGGCGGGCGATGCCGAAGTCGGTGAGCATCGGGTGCATCTGGCCGCTGTCCTGCTTGAGCAGGACGTTGGCGGGCTTCAGATCGCGATGTACGACGCCGTCGGCGTGGCTGGCGGCGAGCGCGTCGGCGATCTGGGCGGTGAGGAGGGATGCGGCCACCGGGCTGAAGGGGCCGTTCTCGCGCAGGTAGCGGTGCAGGTCGGGGCCCTCGACGAGGTCCATGACCAGCGCCAGCAGATCACCCTCCACGACCAGGTCGCGGACCCGGACGATGTTCGGGTGGGTCAGACGCAGCAGCACGGAACGCTCCCTGAGGAAGCGCATCACGATGTCCGCGTCGCTGGCGAGCTCTTCCTTCAGGACCTTGATCGCGACGGTCTCGCCGGGCTGACCGGGCACGGCGGCCTCGGCCCCCGCGGTCTCTCGCTGGCGGGCCCGCCAGACGGTGCCCGTGGCGCCGCGACCGAGCGGCTCCTCGAGCAGGTACTTGCTGCCTACCGGCCGCACGTCATGTGCTCCCTGCTGCTTGCTTACCGTTCCGACCCACTGTAGTGCCGCTGTGCGCGGCACCGACCTGTCGCCGTCCCAGCGTCTTACGTACGCCTCCCCGTGCATGTTCGAAGGAAAGACGCTCGACTTGGTCCGCCGGTTGCCCGAAGCAGACGTGACCGATCTCAAGCGATCGCCGGTAGGTCACCTGTCAGGCACTTTTGCGGGCAGAGCCGACCAATCAAGATCACTTGCCCCCGAGCGGCGGGCGCGTTGTCAGTGGCAGATGCGAGGATGCCTTGAGTACCAGTACTGGCCGATGTGCTCGTGTGGGGTGGGGGTAGTCCGCGCCCGCGCAGACCCGCGCAGAAGGGACCGCTGACGGCGATGCAGATCCGGCTGACCGTCGTAGACCCCCTGGGCCCGCACGACCGCGCGCGGGGCCGCACGGCGGGCTGTGACGTACTGGTCACGGCGCCCGCGGGTACGGCCCTGGCCGCGGTGGCGTCGGCGCTGGCCTCTGCGGTCGCCGGCGACGCGAGCGCCTCGGCCTCGGGCGGCGCGGTGGTGCTGTACGCGGGCGCGGAGCGCCTGGACGACCGCCGCAGCACGCTCGGCGAGCCCCCGTTGATCGACGGCGCGGTGCTCTCCCTGGGCGCCCCGGCCGAGCCGGAGCCGCACCCCGAGCTGGACGACGCCCCGACCCAGCTGCATGTCGTCGCAGGTCCGGACGCGGGCGGCGTGCATCTCCTGCACGGCGGCGAGATCCGCATCGGCCGCTCCGCCGACGCCGACGTCCCGCTCGACGACCCGGACGTCTCCCGCCTCCACTGCGCGGTCACGGTCGCCGCGGACGGCCAGGTCTCGGTCGCCGACCTCGACTCCACGAACGGCACGACCCTGGACGGCACCCGCCTGAGCAACCGGCCGGTGCGCTTCGTCCCGGGCGCCCTGCTCCGGATCGGCGAATCGGCGCTGCGGGTTACTCCGGCCGGGGGACCGGGCGCGCGGGTGCCGACCGCCCCGGACGGGGAAGGGCACGTCCGGGTGGTCTCCGATGGCGAGCCGGCGACCGCCGACGGGACACCGGCGGCCCCGGTGAGTGGCGCCCCGGCGCCCGAAGCGACGCTTCACGCACGCGTGGCCGACGGCGGCGACCCCTCTGCCACCCCCTCCCGCGGCCTGCCCTCCGCCCAGGGACACGTCTCCGGCGAATCCCCGCTGGTACCCGAGCAGGGCGGTGCACCGCGGATGGAGATGAGGGCCGCGGGACCATCCGCAGCGGGTGGCGACACTCACGCAGGCCACTTCGGCGCGGTCGTATGGGACCCGCCGGAGGGCACGGACGCCCCCGAGACCGGCCGCCGCAAGGGAACCCCGCTCCGCGGGACCGACGTACCACCGGGCCTGCGCAGGCGCGGGGGGCTCTCCGCATGGGCACGACGGCTGGCCGGCGGCCGCGGCGAGCAGGCCATGGCCGGGCATGACGCGTACGACGAGGAGGACGGCCCGGACCCGACGGCGGTGCCCGCACCCCGCACCGGCCCCCAGCTCCCGGAGACCTGGCCCGACCCGGCGGCGCTGCTGCTGACGGCGCTCGGCCCCGGCCCCCGGCTGTGGGAGCGCGGGCCGGGGCACCCGGAGGCGCTCACGGTGCGGCTCGGCACGGCGGACCGGGCGGCGCCCGACGGCTCCGGGCTGCTGCCCGCGGTGCCGGTGACCGCGGATCTGCGCGAGGCCGGTGCGCTGGGCCTGGCCGGCCCGCGCACCCGGCTGTCCGGGCTGGCGCGTGCGGTGCTGGCCCAGCTGGCCGCGCTGCACTCGCCCGAAACCCTGGAGATCGTCCTGATCGCCGCGGACCGCTCCCGCCCACTGGAGGAGCGCACCGCGGAATGGTCCTGGCTCGGCTGGCTCCCCCATCTGCGCCCCGGCCACGGCCAGGACTGCCGCCTGCTCCTCGCCTACGACCGCGAACAGGCCACGGCCCGCACCGACGAGCTGCTGCGGCGCCTGGAGGACCAGCAGACGGAGGCACGGCAAGGAACACGGCCGGCGCCCCGCACCCCGGACGTCCGTTCCCAGGCCCGCAGGCCCTCGTGGGCCCGGACGGACGACGGCGCGGAGGAACCGGACGGCTTCCCCGGGCCGTACACCGTGGTCGTCGTGGACGGCGACCCCGGAGGTGCCGCGGTGCGGGAAGCGGTGGCGCGGCTGGCCCTGGACGGGCCGCGGGCCGGGATACATGTCGTCTGCCTCGCCGAGACGGTGTCGGCCTCGCCCGCGTCGCCGGTGACGGAGACGTACGAGGCGGCGTGCGCGGTGGCACCGGCGTTCCGGGACTGCGGCGCGGTCGCGCTGCTGAGCGGGGACGTGGCGACGGCGCTGCGGCTGATGCGGGTGGCGCGGACCGGTTCCGCGATCCCCGGAGGCGCGGCCGCGGACCTCCCGCCGACGTCGGCGGACCCGGCCGTCCGCCCGGATGCGGCGTCACCGGCCGACACACACACCATGCCCAGGCCCGTGCCCGCGCCTGTGACCACGGACACCGCCCATCCGCACCCCGGCCCCATAGGCCCCGGCACCGTGGCCGCGGTGGACGCCGTCTCGCCCGCCTGGGCCGAACGGTTCGCGCGGGCGCTGGCGCCGCTCAGGACGGACGGTTCCGGGACCGAGCGGCACGCACGCGTGTCGGTGCCGTTGCCCCAAGCGGCTCGGCTGCTGGACGAGCTGGGGCTCGCGAGGGCCACGCCGGCGTCGCTGATGGCGCGCTGGGCGGATGCGGCGGACGACGCGGAGTCGCTCGGCGGGCGGGCCTGGGCCGTGCTCGGCGCCGGTCCGCGCGGCCCGGTCAGCGCGGACCTCGCCGCCGACGGCCCGCACCTGCTGATCGAGGGGCCCGCGGGCAGCGGTCGTACGGAGCTGCTGCGGGCCGTGGTCGCCTCGCTGGCCGCGGCCGAGCGCCCCGACCGGCTCGGCATCGTCCTGATGGACGGCCGGGACGGCGTGAGCGCCGGGGGTACGTCCTCCGGGAGCGGCGACGGCCTGCGGGTCTGTACGGATGTCCCGCACGTCACGACCCACCTCAACGCCAACGACCCCGTCCGGATGCGGGAGTTCGCACAGTCCCTGAGCGCCGAGCTGAAGCGCCGGGCCGAGCTGCTGGGCCGCTCCACCTTCGCCGAGTGGCACACGGGCCGGGAGCTGTCGGGCCGCCTGGTGGCCCAGCGGGCGACCGGTACGACCGCGACCGGCGATCTGGACTCCCCGCCCAGCTCGACCATTCGGCTGCGTCCGGGGGCGGCGCGCCGCCAGACGGAGGCCGCACCGCCCCTCCCCCGGCTGGTGGTGGTCGTGGACGACCTGGACGCCCTGGTCTCCCCCGCACTCGGCTCACCGGGCCGCCCGGCCGCGGGTTCCGTCATGCGGGCGCTGGAGGCGGTGGCCCGCGAGGGCGAGCGACTCGGCGTCCACCTGGTGGCCGCAACCGCCCCCGGCGGCCGTACGGCGGACACGGAACCGGCCCGGAAGGCCACCCTCCGGGTGAGCCTCGACGCCCCGGGCACCGGCCCTGACGACCCGGCACCCGGCCGCGGCAGCCTGACCCGCCCCGACGGCCGGACAACCCCCTTCCAGGGCGGCCGCGTCACGGGCCGCATCCCCCGCACGGCAACGCTCCGCCCCACGGTCGTCCCCCTGGACTGGCAGCGCATGGGCGACCCCCCGACCCGCAGACCCGTACGAGAACTCGGCAACGGCCCGACGGACCTGGCGTTGCTGGCCAGCGCACTGGAGCGAGCGGCACGGGAGGTCTCGGCGCCCGAAGTCCCGTCACTTCTCTAGCGCCGGTAGGTCCATTCAGCCCGTCCGGCGTTTGAGGACGAGGCCGTTCAGGCCGAAAGGGGGTCTGGGGGCGGCAGCCCCCAGTCGACGGCCACACCACCGCCGGACGCCTGGTCACGAGGCGGTCACGATCCCCCGGTTGACAGCGGACGCACACTTGCCGACCCATTCCCGCAGGCGTAGACCAGATCACACGGGACAGCGCTCGACGTTCGACGAAGAACGGAGAACGGGGCAGTGATGCGCAGCACGAGCAGCAAGAACCGGACACGCAGGGCCGCCAAATCCGCAGCCGCCCTCTTGGCGGCGGCACTCGCGCTGGCACTCACGGGGTGCGGCGGCAATGACAACAAGAGCAGCGACGGCGGCGGCAGCAGCTCGGGAAGCTCCGGCTCCGTCAAGCTGCCCAAGCTGAACGGCCAGACCCTCGAAGTGGCCGCCGTCTGGACCGGCGCCGAGCAGGACAACTTCATGAAGGTCATGGACGAGTTCAAGAAGCGCACCGGAGCGAAGGTCAACTTCGTGCCGACGGGCAACAACACCTCCACGTTCCTCGGTACCAAGATCCAGGGCGGCCAGCCGCCGGACGTCGCGTTCCTGCCGCAGGTCGGCGTGTTGCACCAGTTCGCGGACAAGGGCTGGCTCAAGCCGCTCGGCGCGGACGCCAAGGCCCAGTTGGACAAGAACTTCAGCAAGGGCTGGGTCGACCTCGGCGCCTGGAAGGGCAAGCAGTACGGCGTCTACGCCAAGGCCGCGAACAAGTCCCTGGTCTGGTACAACACCAAGGCCTTCGAGGCGGCGGGCATCACGCAGACGCCGAAGACCTGGAAGGACTTCCTCAGCACCGCGCAGACGCTCTCCGACGCCGGCTCGCCCGCCGTGTCGATCGGCGGCGCGGACGGCTGGACCCTCACCGACTGGTTCGAGAACGTCTATCTCTCCCAGGCGGGCCCCGAGAAGTACGACCAGCTGGCCGCGCACAAGATCAAGTGGACGGACCCGTCCGTCAAGGACGCGCTCACCACGCTCGCCCAGCTCTGGGGCAAGAACGACCTGATCGCGGGCGGCACCAAGGGCGCGCTGAACACGGAGTTCCCGAAGTCGGTCACCCAGACCTTCTCCGGCAGCACCCCGGCGGCGATGGTCTTCGAGGGCGACTTCGTGGCCGCGAACATCAACGGCGACACCAAGGCGAAGCTGGGCACGGACGCGAAGGTGTTCCCGTTCCCGGCGGTCGGCTCCCAGGCCCCCGTGGTCAGCGGCGGCGACGTGGCCGTGGCGCTGAAGGACAACAAGGGCGCCCAGGCACTGCTGACGTTCCTGGCCTCCACCGACGCGGCGGAGATCTGGGCGGCGCAGGGCGGCATCCTCTCCCCGAACAAGGAGATGGACCAGTCCAAGTACAAGGACGCGATCACCGCGCAGATCGCCAAGCAGCTCCTCGCGGCCGGTGACAACTTCCGCTTCGACATGTCCGACCAGGCCCCGGCCGCCTTCGGTGGCACGGCCGGCATCGGCGAGTGGAAGGACCTGCAGGACTTCCTGAGGAACCCGAAGGACGTCGCCGGCGCCCAGCAGAAGCTGGAGGCCGACGCGGCCAAGGCATACGCGGCGGGCTGACGGCGCGGCCATGACGTCCGTAGCGAACTCGACGGGGGGCGCCGGCGCACTGCCGACGCCCTCCGTCTCGCCGCGCAAGAGCGTCACGGGGACCCGGCTGTGGGTGGCGGTGCTGTTTCTGCTGCCCGCGTTCGTGCTTCTCGGGGCGCTCGTGGTCTACCCGATCGGGTACTCCGTCTGGCGCAGTCTGTACGACGCCGACGGCTCCGGTTTCGTCGGGCTGAAGAACTACGGCGACATCTTCAGCAACGACGCCACTCTGACCGCCGTACGCAACACCGCGATCTGGGTGGCGGTGGCGCCCGCGATCGTCACCGCGCTCGGTCTGATCTTCGCCGTGATGACCGAACGGGTGCGCTGGGGAACGGCGTTCAAGCTGATCGTCTTCATGCCGATGGCGATCTCGATGCTCGCCGCCGGGATCATCTTCCGGCTCGTCTACGAGCAGGACCCCAACCTCGGTGCCGCCAACGCGGTCGCCAAGTCCATCCACGACACGTTCGTGTCGTCGTCGGTGTACCCGGGTGCGCGGCCGAACGGGACGGCGACCGATCTGAAGCCGTCCGGCGGCGGCTCGTTCACGACGACCGGCACCGTGAAGGCGGGCACCCCGGCCCTGCTCCCGCTGGTCGGCATCGCGCCCAACAGGCTGCCCGGCACCCCGGAGAACGCGAGGACGGCGAGCGGTTCGGGCGTCACCGGCACCGTCTGGCTGGACTTCAAGCTGGGCGGCGGCGGTACGAAGGGCAGGGTCGACCCGGGTGAGAAGGCGCTGAAGGGCGTCAAGGTGGAGGCCGTGAAGGGCGGCAAGGTGGTCGCCTCCGCCAAGAGCGGCGCCGACGGCACCTTCTCCCTGCCGGCCGAGGCAGACGGGGCCCGACTGCGGTTGCCCGCCTCGAACTTCTCGGCTCCGTACAACGGCATCGACTGGCTCGGTCCGACGCTGGTCACCCCGGCCATCATCGGCGCGTACGTGTGGATGTGGGCGGGCTTCGCGATGGTGCTGATCGCGGCGGGCCTGGCGGGCGTGGACCGCAATCTGCTGGAGGCGGCCCGGGTGGACGGCGCCAACGAGTGGCAGGTCTTCAGAAGGGTCACGGTCCCGCTGCTCGCACCGGTCCTGGTGGTCGTCCTCATCACGCTGATGATCAACGTGATGAAGATCTTCGACCTGGTCTACATCATCGCCCCGCAACCCAGTCAGGACGACGCCAACGTCCTTGCCCTGCAGCTGTTCCTGTCGTCCTTCGGCGGCGGCGGCAACGAGGGTGTCGGCAGCGCGATCGGCGTCATCCTGCTGCTGCTCGTGCTGCCGGTGATGTTCGTGAACATCCGCCGGCTGAGGAAGGAGCGTCAGCGGTGACCGCCCTCGACACGACCGTGCGCGCCAAGCGCTCTTTCGCCACGCGGGTGGCGAGCGGCGCGGCGGGCGGGGTGATGCGGATCTTCCTGATCCTGGTCGCCCTGTTCTGGCTGGTGCCCACCTTCGGCCTGCTGGTCTCGTCGTTCCGCGACCCGACCGACATCGCCACCTCGGGCTGGTGGAAGGTGTTCACGGCGCCGAGCCAACTGACCGCCAAGAGCTACCAGTCGCTCCTGGAGAAGGACGCGATCACGCACGCGCTGTTCAACACGGTCTGGATCACGGTGCCGGCCACGCTTCTCGTGGTGCTGCTCGGCGCGATGGCCGGATACGCCTTCGCCTGGATGGACTTCAAGGGCCGCGACTGGTGGTTCCTGGTCGTGGTGGCGCTGCTGGTCGTGCCGGTCCAGGTGGCCCTGATCCCGCTCGCCGACCTCTTCGGCAGGATCGGGATCTTCGGCGACATCATCGGCGTGGTCCTCTTCCACGTCGGCTTCGGACTGCCGTTCGCGATCTTCCTGCTCAGGAACTTCTTCGCGGAGATCCCGCGGGAACTCCTGGAGGCGGCGCGGCTGGACGGCGCGGGCGAGACCCGGCTGTTCCTCACCGTCGTCATGCCGCTGGGCGCGCCGGCGATCGCGTCGCTCGGCATCTTCCAGTTCCTGTGGGTGTGGAACGACATGCTGGTGGCGCTGGTCTTCTCGAACGCCGAGTCGCAGCCCCTGACGGTCGCCCTGCAGCAGCAGGTACGGCAGTTCGGCAACAACATCGACGTCCTGGCCCCCGGCGCGTTCATCTCGATGGTGATCCCGCTGGTGGTGTTCTTCGCGTTCCAGCGGCAGTTCGTCTCGGGTGTCATGGCGGGCGCTGTCAAATAGTCCTGGGGGACAACGCGCCGCAGGGGGTGGGACGTTACGGTCCCGCCCCCTTCCGTTCACCCGAGGTCCCCCGTATGCCGCAGCCGGCGTAACCAAGTCACTCCATCGGCCGTTCCCGGGCAAGGCCCCGTCGTCCGCGCCGACCCCATGGATGTGCCTTGCCCAGGTTCAGTGTCATCGTCCCCGCGTACAAGGTTCAGGCATATCTGCACGAATGCCTGGAATCGGTGCTGTCGCAGTCGTATCCCGATCTCGAACTGATCGCCGTCGACGACTGCTCCCCGGACGCGAGCGGCGCGATCATCGACGAGTTCGCGGCCCACGACCCGCGCGTGCAGCCCCTGCACCTGGCCGAGAACCAGGGCCTGGGCCGCGCGCGCAACGCGGGTCTCGCGCGGGCGAGCGGCGACTACCTGGTCTTCCTGGACGGCGACGACACCCTCACCCCGCACGCGCTGCGCGCCATCGCCGACCGCCTCAAGGAGACGGGCGAGCCGGACGTCGTGGTCTACGACTACGCGCGCACCTACTGGTCGGGCGAGACCGTCCGCAACGTCGCCGCCGACCAGCTCACCGAGCAGGGCCCGGCGCCCTTCCGTCTGGAGGACCGCCCGGGCCTGCTGAAGCTGCTGATGGTGGCCTGGAACAAGGCGTACCGGCGGGAGTTCGTCGAGCGCGAGGGCTTCACCTTCCCGCCCGGCTACTACGAGGACACCCCGTGGACGTTCCCGGTGCTGATGGCCGCGGAGTCCATCACGACCCTCGACCGGGTGTGCGTGCACTACCGGCAGCGCCGCCAGGGCAGCATCCTCTCCACCACCAGCCGTAAGCACTTCGACCTCTTCGAACAGTACGACCGTGTCTTCGCGTTCCTCGACGCGCGCCCCCAACTCGCCCACTGGCGGCCGCTGTTGTTCCTCCGCATGATCAACCACCTGACGAAGGTGTTCTCCCATCGCAACCGCCTCCCCCGAGGTTCCCGCGCCGAGTTCCTGCGCAAGGCCCGCTCCCACTACCGCCGTTACCGCGCCCCCGGCCCGCCCGTCCCGCTGGGCTCCCGCCTCCGCCACACCCTGATCCGCTGGGGTCTGCACCGCACCTACCGCTCACTGCAGCTGGCCGCTGCCCTGCACCGCAGGACGGTCAAGCTCTCCGTCAAACTCCTGCGCACCGCGAGGGCGACGGCGCTGCGCCTGCACTACCGCATCCAGCTCCGGCTGCCGCTGCGCGCCGACCGCGCCGCCTTCACCGCGTACGACGGCCACGACCAGGGCTGCAACCCGGGCGCCCTGGAGGAGGCCTTCCGCACCTTCGCGCCGCACATCCGCACGACCTGGCTCCCCCGGCCCGACACGGCCGCGTACTGGACGGCCCTGGCCCGCTCCAAGTACCTGGTCAGCGACACCGGCTTCGAGCCCCGCCTGGTCAAGCGGCCCCACCAGATCCTGGTCCAGACGCTGGAGGGCACCCCGCTCGGGCACGCGGGCCTCGACCTCCAGGAACGCCCGGCCGCGGCACGCGACCTGGACTTCGAGGGGCTCCTCGACGACGTCGACAAATGGGACTACGTCCTGTCGGCGAACCGCCACTCCACCCTCACCTGGGAGCGGGTCTACCCGGGCGGCTACACCACGCTCGAATACGGCTCCCCGCGCAGCGACGTGTTCCAGAAGGCCACCTCGAACGACGTCACCCGCCTCCGTGAGTCCCTCGGCATCCCCGAGGACAGCGTCGCGATCCTGTACGCCCCCGCCCGCCGTGACCACTGCCGCACCCAGCGCTCCCCCCTGGACCTGGAGCGCGTCCTGCGCCGCCTGGGCCCCCGCTACGTCGTCCTCGCCCGCACCCACGGCCCCGTGCCGAAGGCCGCCCGGATCATCGACGTGACCGGCCACCCCGGCGTCGAGTCCCTCTGCCTGGCCTCGGACGTCCTGCTCACCGACTACTCGTCCCTGATGTTCGACTACGCGGGCCTGGACCGCCCGATCGTGCTCCACTCGGCCGACGAGGACCGGGCGGCGTACGAGGCGGTCCGCGGCACCTACTTCGACGTGCGCGCCTTCCCGCCGGGCGCCCTCGCCCGCAGCGAGGACGAGCTGATCGACATCTTCGCCACCGGCCACTGGCGCGGCTCCCGCTCGACCCAGCTGCGGACCGCGTTCCGCGAGCGCTTCTGCCCGTACGACGACGGACGCGCCGCCGAGCGCGTGGTACGCCGGGTCGTCCTGGGCGAAACCGACCTGCCGCCGGTGACCCCGCTCGCCGAGCGCCACCCCGTGCCCTCGACGGCCGCGGCCCTCGCGCACTCCCCGCAGGCGACCGTGCCGCAACCCGGCGGCCCGCTGACCGTCACCGACAGCCTCTGAACGCCGTTCTCACTCCGGGGAGTTCGCATGCCCTCCAGCCCGTCGCGGCCCACACCGAGCCGACCGTCCACCTGGCGTCCCACAGGGCGGCCGGGACGCCGCAGAGCCTGAGACGTACCCGGGTCCCCGCACGCACATCGACAGAAAGAGCAGCATGCCCCGCTTCAGCATCATCGTCCCGTCCCATGGGGTGGCAGGCCGGCTGTCCCAGGCGCTGGACTCCGTGCTCGCGCAGTCCTTCGGCGACTTCGAGCTGATCCCGGTCTGCGACGGCCCCGGCACGCCCGCGGCGGACGTCGTCGACGGGTACGCCGAGCGGGACTCCCGTGTGACCGCGGTGCACTCCCCGCCCACGGCCGGTCTGTCCGGGGCGCGCAACACCGGGATGCGGGCGGCGACCGGCAGCTATCTGCTGTTCCTCGACTGCGACGACGCCCTCGTCCCCGGGGCGCTGGCGGCGCTGGACGCACGCCTGGCCGAGACGGGCGAGGTGGACGTCCTGTACGTCGAGCACGAGCGGGTGCCCTGGTGGGAGGGCGAGCCGACCAATCCGGCGGCGCTGCTCCTGCCGAGGACACCGGCGGGCGCCTTCTCCCCCGACGAGGTGCCCGAGCTGACGGGCGTGCAGCTGCCGGCGTGGAGCGCCGCCTACCGCAGGGCCTTCCTGGTCGAGCAGTGCATCGGCTTCCCCGACGGCCACTTCACCGATGTGGGCTTCGGCGGCCTGGTCACGCTGGCGGCCGAGAAGGCCGCGGTGCTGCGCCAGGTCGTCGTACGGCATCTGGCGCGCAGACAGGGCAGCCGGCTCGCCCTTCCCGGCGAGCACCACCTCGAGCTCCTCGCCCAGACCGACCTGGTCCTCACCCGCGCCACCGAACTGGATCTGCCCTGCGACCGGTTGAACGCGCTGTTCGAGCAGCTCTTCGCGGCCGTGCTGAAGACCGCCGCCCATCCCAAGCGGCTGTCCGGCAGGCGCCGCGCCTTCTTCCGGCTGGCGAGCACGCTGTACCGCCGGCACCGCCCGGTCGGCCACCGGACCCCGCCCGGCAGCCTCGGCCTGCAGCACCGGCTGCTGGCGGCCGGGGCGTACACGGCGTTCCGTGCCCTGCGGGAGGCCAACCAGGCGGCGGTGAAGGCGGCCGAGCGGCTGCCGCGCCCCCACATGGTGCGCACCCGCCTGCGGTACGCGCGCAATCTGCGCCGCCCGCTCGACCCCAACCTCGTCGTCTACTGCGCCTACTGGGGCCGCGGCTATGCCTGCAACCCGGCCGCGATCCACGCCAAGGCCCTCGAACTCGCCCCGCATCTGCGCTCGGTGTTCCTGGTCGAACCGGACCAGGAGCACACCATGCCGGAGGGCATCGAGTACGCGGTCATCGGCAGCACGAAGTACTGGGACGTGCTGGCCGCCGCCAAGTACCTCGTCAACAACGCCAACTTCGCGGACGCCGTCGTCAAGCGCCCCGGCAGCGTCCACCTGTCGACCCAGCACGGCACCCCGTTGAAGAAGATGGGCGTCGACCAGGCGACCTATCCCGTGGTGGCCGCGGCGACCGGCAGCTTCGCCAAGCTGCTGGCCCGTATCGACCGCTGGGACTACAACCTCACCTCCAACCGCCACTCCACCGAGATGTGGGAGCGGGCCTTCCCCGGCGCGCACGAGACGCTCGAGTACGGCTATCCGCGCAACGACGTCTACTACACGGCGACGGCGGACGACGTGGCCCGCATCCGGCGGGAGCTCGGGGTCCCCGAGGGGAAGACGGCCGTCCTGTACGCGCCCACGCACCGCGACTACCACACGGGCTTCGAGACGGGTCTGGACCTGGAGGCCTTCTGCGAGGAGGTGGGCGAGGACGTGGTCGTGCTGCTGCGCGCCCACTACTTCTACGACCAGGGCGGGGCGCGGAGCACCGGCCGGATCATCGACGTGACCGCGCACCGCTCCTCCGAGGACGTGTGCCTCGCCGCGGACGCCCTGATCACCGACTACTCGTCGATCATGTTCGACTACGCCAACCTGGACCGGCCCGTCGTGGTGTACGCCGACGACTGGGACGTCTACCGGGAGACCAGGGGCGTCTACTTCGACCTGATGGAACACCCGCCGGGGCCGGTCGCCCGCACGCCCGAGGAGCTGGCCCGCATCTTCCGCGACGGCTCCTGGGCGGGTGAGGAGTCGAGGGCGGCACGGGCCGCCTTCCGTGAGCGGTTCTGCCAGTTCGACGACGGACGCGCCGCCGAGCGCGTCGTACGCCGGGTGCTGCTGGGCGAGCCGCCCGAGTCGATCCCGCCCGTGATCCCGCTCGCCGAACGCACCCCTGCCCCGGTCCCCGCCCTTGTGAGGAACTGAAACCCGTGCCCCGCTTCAGCATCATCGTCCCCGTCTACAAGGTGCAGGGCTTCCTGCGCGAGTGCATCGACTCGGTGCTCGGGCAGTCGTACCCCGACTTCGAGGTGATCGCCGTCGACGACCGCTCGCCCGACGGCTGCGGCGCGATCCTCGACGAGTACGCGGCACGCGACGAGCGGGTGCGTGTGCTGCACCTGCCGGAGAACGTCGGTCTCGGCCGGGCCCGCAACGCCGGGCTGGCCGAGGCGCGCGGCGACTACGTCCTCTTCCTCGACAGCGACGACTTCTACACGCCCGGTCTGCTTGCCGCGGTCGCCGACCGGCTGAGGTCGGCCGAGGACCCGGACATCCTGGTCTTCGACCATGTACGCACCCACTGGTGGGGGCGGGGCGGCCCGAGCGACGCCTCCGCACTGCTGGCCGCCGCCGGCCAGGACGTCTTCAGCCTCCGCGAGAGCCCCGAGTACGTCCAGCTGTTCCTGGTCGCCTGGAACAAGGCGTACCGGAGGGCCTTCTTCCAGGAGCAGGGGCTGCAGTACGCGTCCGGCCTGTACGAGGACGCGCCGGTCACCTACCGCTCGATGGTGCTGGCCGACCGCATCGCCTGCCTCAACCGGATCGGCGTCGAGTACCGGCAACGTCGGCAGGGCGCGATCACCAAGACACCAGGGCGCAGGCACTTCGACATCTTTCCGCAGTACGAGGGCCTGTTCGCGTTCCTGGAGGAGCGCGAGGACCTCGCCTGGGCGCGGCCCCTTCTCTTCGAACGGGCCCTGGACCACATGCTGTTCGTGATCGCCCGCGAGGACCGCGTGACAGCGTCGGACCGCTCCGCGTTCTACCGCGAGATGCGCTCCTTCCACCGCCGTCACTGCCCTGAGGACTTCACCCCGCCGGACGGTCCGCGCGGCACCGAGATGCGGCTCCTGGCGGGCTCGCCCTACCTGTCGTACGCGGCCCTGCGCGGGGTCCGCGGTCTGCGCAGGATCGCCGGGGCGGGCAAGCGGCGGACGGTCGGCAAGGCATCGGCGGTGGTCCAACGCACCTGGTACGCAGCCCAGTCGAGGCTCCCCCTCGATCCGCGCCTGGCCGTCTACTCGGCCACCCACCATGCGGGCGTGCACGGCGACCCGGCCGCGATCCACGCCAAGGCCCGCGAACTCGCGCCGCACATCCGCGGGGTGTGGGTGGTCCGGGAGGACGCGGTGGACTCGCTGCCGCCGGGCACCGACTATGTGACGCCGGGCTCGCGGGAGTACCACACGGTCATGGCGCGGGCCACGTACTGGGTGAACAACGTGAACTGGCCGGGCTCCCTGGTCAAACGCCCCGGCCAGATCCATGTGCACACCCACCAGGGCACACCGCTCAAGTACATGGGTGCCGACCTGCTGACCAAGCCGGGTGCGCGGCACGGCTTCAGCGTGCCGAAGATGCTGCACCGCGCCGACCGCTGGGATCTGAGCCTGGTCGCCAACCGGCACTCCGAGCTGGTGTGGGACCGGGCCTATCCGTGCCACTTCACCTCGCTGCGGACCGGCAGTCCGCGCAACGACGTGCTCGTCGAGCAGCCTGCGGAGCACGGTGCGGCCGTGCGTGCGCGGCTCGGCATTCCGGCCGGGAACACGGTCGTGCTGTATGCGCCGACCCGCCGTGACTACCGCCGGGGCGGGCACGTCGACCGGATCGACCTGGCGCGGTTCGCCGCGGACCTCGGTGCCGGGCACACCCTCGTCGTACGGCTGCACCCCACCCTCGCCACCGGCACGGCGCGCGGGCTGGGCCTCGCCGATCTGCACGCACGCGGCGTGCTCGTCGACGCGACGGACGAGCCGCACGTCGAGGATCTGATGCTCGCCTCCGACGTGCTGGTCACCGACTACTCGGCCCTGATGTTCGACTACGCCAACCTGGACCGGCCGATCGTGATCCACGCCGACGACTGGGGTGCCTACGCGGCCAGCCGGGGCGCCTACTTCGACATCACCGCCGAGGCGCCGGGCCATGTGTCGCGCTCCTACCGGGAGCTGGCCTGGCTGTTCGCCTCGGACACCTGGCGGGACGAGGAGTCGGCGGGACTCAGGGCCGCCTTCCGGGAGCGGTTCTGCGAGTTCGACGACGGGCGGGCCGCCGAGCGGGTGGTACGGACGGTGCTGCTCGGCGAGCAGATGCCGGCGCCGCAGACGGCCGCCGTGCTGCCCGCTCCTGCGGCGGAGCGGGCGCACTCGCTGAGCTGACGGTTGCCCGGCCTTACTCGATCACGAGGTCGACGTCGATGTTGCCACGGGTCGCGTTGGAGTACGGGCACACCTGGTGGGCGGTCTCGACCAGCTTGCGGCCGGTCGCCTCGTCCACGGTGTCCGGCAGCTCGATGCGGAGGGTGACCTTGAGCGCGAAGCCCTCGCCCTGCTTGCCTATGCCCACCTCGGCGGTGACCGCGGCGTCGCTGACGTCGACCTTCGCCTGGCGGCCGACGAGGCCGAGGGCGCTGCCGAAGCAGGCCGCGTAACCGGCGGCGAACAGCTGCTCGGGGTTGGTGCCCTCGCCGTTGCCGCCCAGCTCCACCGGCGGGGCCAGCTTGAGGTCGACCTTGCCGTCGTTGGTGAAGGTGCGACCGTCGCGGCCGTGGGTGGCTGTGGCGACAGCGGTGTAGAGCGCGTCCATGGATGACCATCCCTCTCGAAGTCGTGTTCCGGCGGCCCTTCTGGCGGCCGCCTCACGACCACAAGTAGAGCACACAACTCAATTGTGCACAACTAAATGGCTCGCAAGAGCTATCCTGGACGCATGACGACCGCGCCCGACACCCCGACCACCGACTGGCTCCGCCTCGACCAGCAGATCTGCTTCTCCCTGAACGCCGCCTCGCGCGCCTTCGGCGGCATCTACCGGGTGATCCTCAAGGACCTCGGGCTCACCTATCCGCAGTACCTGGTGATGCTGCTGCTGTGGGAGCACGGCGAGCTGCCGGTCAAGAAGCTGGGCGAGCATCTGCGGCTCGACTCCGGCACCCTGTCCCCGCTGCTCAAGCGGCTGGAGACGGCCGGTCTGGTACGGCGTGAGCGCAGCGCCCGCGACGAGCGCTCGGTGGAGGTCCGGCTGACCGCGGAGGGCACCGCCCTGCGCGAACAGGCGGTTCAGGTACCGCGCCGGATCGTCGCGGCGACGGGCTTCGACGTGGAGGAGATCCGGGAGCTGAGGTCCCGGCTCGACGAGCTCACCCGGGGGCTGGACGCGGCCACGGCGGCGGAGGCCGAGGCGGCGGAGCGGCGGACGTAGAGGAGGAAGGTCACCCGGCCGCTGACATATCTCTCGCGGGCGGTGAACTGCTCCTCCACGACGGCCAGTTTGACGCGCTCGGTCGGGTCGGCCGGCAGCAGCCCCGAGCTCAGCAGCCTCGACTGGGCGACGACCCAGACGCGGTCCACGCCGGCCAGCTTGCGCCGCAGCTCCTGGGGTGTGGTCTCGATGCCGCTCAGCGTCCCGGACCGCGGCCCGGACTCGCGCAGCGCGATGTCCCGGGCCCGGCGGAACGCCTTCGGATAGGCCAGCGCCGTCAGCCGCCAGTTCGACGGCAGGAACAGCACCGGATCGCCGGGACGGATGTCCCGGGCGGCCCGCGCGGCGACGGCACCGAGGTTCTCGGGGCGGTGCGCCGGGGAGCGGTCCTGCCGGTAGAGGGGGAGGCACTGGACGAAGGCGAGCGCGACGGCCAGAACACCGGTGAGGGTGCCGAGCCGGCCGTAGGGCAGACGGTGACTGCTCCACCGGCGGCCGCCGTGGTGCGAGTGGCCGCTCCGCACGTCGTCATATGGGCAGCCGCTCCGCACGTCGTCACGTGGACGGCCGTTCCGCACGTCGTCACGCGGGCAGTCGTTCCGCACGTCGTCGCGCGGGCAGTCGTTCCGCACGTCGTCACGTGGGCAGTCGTTCCGCACGTCGTCACGTGGGCAGTCGTTCCGCACGTCGTCACGTGGGCAGCCGCTCCGCACGCCGTCATGCGGGCAGTCGTTCCGCACGTCGTCGCGCGGGCAGCCGCTCCGCACGCCGTCGCGCGGGCAGCCGCTCCGCACGTCGTCGCGCGGGCAGCCGCTCCGCACGTCGTCACGTGGACGGCCGCTCCGCACGTCGTCACGCGGGCAGCCGCTCCGCACGTCGTCACGTGGACGGCCGCTCCGCACGTCGTCACGTGGACGGCCGCTCCGCACGTCGTCACGTGGACGGCCGCTCCGCACGTCGTCGCGCGGGCGACCGTTCCGCACGTCGTCACGCGGGCAGTCGTTCCGCACGTCGTCGTGTGGGCAGTCGTTCCGCAGGGCGGAACGGGTGGGCACACGACGACCGCCCAGCCGCAGGCGCCCCACTGCCCCGGCCACCCACTCGGCGCCGGCGGCGACCAGCAAGGGGGCCCCGGCCAACGCGTACAGCACATACCGCTCGTGGAACAGCGGCCGGATCTGCGACACGGCGATCAGGAGCGACGGGGGCAGCACGAGCAGCGGGAGTGCCACCGCCGCAAGGCGGCCCGCCCCCAGCCCCAGCACCATCAGCACGACGGCCACCCAGAACACCGCCCCGTCCGGGGCGAAGGCGAAGTCACGCACCAGCTGCCCCGCCTGGTCCCACCCGGGTGTCACCAGCCACCCCACCTGCCCCGCCTGCTCGTGCGACACCCACACCAGGGGCAGCAGAAGGACCCCCACCAGCCCCGCCGCCCGCCCCCAGCCCAGCCACACCCGCTTCGGCACCCGCATGAGCGCCAGCGTCAGGGCATGCGCGCACAGCACCAGGACGACCAGTTCGTGCAGCAGACAGGTCGCGGCGAGGACGCCCCCGTACCAGCGCCAACCGTGCCGCGAGCGCCCCTCCACCGCGCGCACCAGCAGCAGTGTCGCCGCCGCCACACCCGCCGCGACGAGTGCGTACGAGCGCCCTTCCTGCGCATAGTGGCCGGTCATGGGGGTGATCGCGTACAACAGCCCGGCCCAAAGACCGACCCGCGGACGGACCAGCCGTACACCGAGGGCCGCGACCAGGCCGGCGGTCGCGGCGGCCCCGAGCACGGACGGCAGCCTGAGGAGGACCTCACCGGGGTGTACGGCGAGGACGACGTGCATGAACAGGTAGTACAGGCCGTGCACGGCGTCCAGGCCGTGCAGCAGCTGCCAGATCTGCGGCACCGTGCGCCGCCCGACCAGGAAGGTGACGCTCTCGTCGCCCCACATGCCGCCGCGGTCGAGTCCCCACAGACCGATCGCGAGTATGACGACGGCGGGAACCGCCAGGGCCACGATCTCCGCACGCACCCACCGACGGTTCGCCCGCCCCGCGTCCTCGCTCAGCACACGGCTGATTTTCTCCCGTGGAGAGGCTCTTACCGAGCATTGACGGTGTATTAGCAGGCATACACCATACGCCCGGCTTACGATCCGCCGTGATGAACGCCGTGACGAACGCCGTGATGTCCACCGCCGGAAAACGCCGGCTCCTCGCCCTCGCCGCCGCCTGGCTCGCCACCCGGGCCCTGATGCTGTGGCTGCTCGCACACGACGCGGCGCCCCGGCTCGGCGGTGGCTCGGTCGCACGGGAGGTGTGGCACCTCTACCACGACTGGTACGGCGTCCTCGCGCACGGCGCCTTCCCCGCGCACGACCCGCTGTGGCAGTACCCGCCCGGGGCCGGCGCGGTGCTGCTGTCGCCCGCGCTGCTGCCGGGCCTGACGTACTTCCAGTCCTTCGTCGTGCTCACCCTCGCCGCCGACGCGGGGATCACCCTTGCGCTGGCCGTCGCGGGCAGCCGCCCCGGCCGCAGGCTCCTCGGGGCCGCGATGTGGGTGGGCGGCCTCCCGCTCCTCCTGCACGTCCCGCTCGCCCGCTACGACGTGCAGGTCACGGCCTTCGCCGTCATCGCCCTGTTGACGTTGCCGCGCTCCACGCGCGCGTGCGGGGTGTTCGCGGCACTCGGCGCCCTGGTGAAGGTGTGGCCGGCGCTGGTGCTGCTGGGCACGCCGAGGGGGCGTACGACGCGTTCGGCGTGGGCGTGGGCCGCCGTCACCGGGGCGGGGTCGCTCGCGGTCCTCGCGGCGCTGTTCGCCAACCCCTTCGCCTTCCTGCGCCAACAGGGCGGGCGGGGCGTGCAGATCGAGTCGCTCGGCGGTACGGCGCTCGCCTTCGCGACACACGCCGGGTGGCCGGGGGAGGTGCGCTACCAGTACGGCGCCATGGAGTTCACCGGCCCGCACGTGCGGACCGTCGCCTACCTCTCCCTCGCCCTCACGGCGGTCGCCTTCGCACTGCTGCTCCTGTGGCGGCTGCGGGCCCGTCGCTGGACGCCCGCGACGCCGTACGACGCCGCGCTGAGCGCCGTGCTGCTGTTCACCGTCACCAGCCGGGTGATCAGCCCGCAGTACATGATCTGGCTGCTGGGCCTGGCCGCCGTGTGCCTGACCTCGCGTCACACCGTGCAGCGGCCGGTGGCCGCGCTGGTGCTGGCCGCGACCGCGCTCAGCTCCGTCGCCTACCCGGCCCTGTACGGCCAGGTCATGGCCTGCACCTGGACGGGCTGCGTGCTGATGCTCGCCCGCAACGGGCTGCTCGCCACGGCCGCCGTGCTGTCCCTGGTCCGGCTGTGGGGCTCCACCCGCCCGGCCATCGCGACTCCCGGGCCCACGCCCGGACCCGACACGGTCACCCGCCGCCTCCCCCAGCACTCCGGCGCATAGCAAGTGCCGGCGGGACTCCACCGCCTGCTTCACCGATACCGCACCACCACGGGCCAACTGACGAAGGGGACGGCCGCACATGACCTGGCTGATCACCGGCGGCGCCGGATACATCGGGGCGCACGTCGTCCGGGCGATGATCGAGGCGGGCGAGCGGACCGTGGTGTACGACGACCTGTCGACGGGCGTCGCCGAGCGCGTCCCGCGGGGTGTGCAGCTGGTGGTGGGATCGACGCTGGACGGCGAGCGGGTCGCGCGTGCCCTGGCGGTCCACGACGTCAGCGGGGTCATCCACCTGGCGGCGAAGAAGCAGGTGGGCGAGTCGATGGACCTGCCGCTGCACTACTACCGGGAGAACGTCGAGGGCCTGCGCGTCCTCCTGGAGGCGGTGACGGAGGCCGGCGTCCCGTCCTTCGTGTTCTCGTCCTCGGCGGCGGTGTACGGCATGCCGGACGAGCCCCTGGTGACGGAGGAGACACCCTGTCGGCCCCTGTCTCCGTACGGCGAGACGAAGCTGGTCGGCGAATGGCTGGTCCGCGCGACGGCCCGCGCGACGGGCCTCTCCACCGCCTCCCTCCGCTACTTCAACGTGGCGGGCGCCGCGACGCCCGAACTCGCGGACACGGGCGTCTCCAACCTGATCCCCATGGTCTTCGAGAAGCTCACGGACGGCGCACCCCCGCGCATCTTCGGCGACGACTACGAAACCCCCGACGGAACCTGCGTCCGCGACTACATCCACGTCGTCGACCTGGCCGAAGCCCACGTGGCAGCCGCCCGCACGCTCCAGTCCTCACCGGGCCGCCACCTCACCCTCAACATCGGCCGCGGCGAGGGCGTCTCGGTCCGCGAAATGATCGACTGCATCAACGCCGTCACCGGCTACGACCGCCCTCCGACGACCACGCCCCGCCGCCCGGGCGACCCGGCCCGGGTGGTCGCCTCCGCAGACCGCGCGGCCACCAAACTCGGCTGGAAGGCCAAACACGACGTCGAGGACATGATCACGTCGGCCTGGGAGGGCTGGGTACGGGTGCATCCGGAGGCGGCGCGCCGCTGAAGACGGCGCACGGCGGCCGCGACCAGTCCGCGCGGGGCTGTTTCGATCTGTGGCTCCGCGGCGCGACCGCCCACCGAACCCGCACGAGGCGGTCGGCCGCTAGCCTGCCCGGGTGATCACCGCTGCCGACCGCGCCCTGGGCACCGTCATCGGCTCCGCCGTGGGCGACGCCCTGGGCGCCCCGTTCGAGTTCGGCCCGGAGGGAGCCTTCTCAGCGCGCTTCCCCGAACCGGGGCAGGGCGGCGAGATGTGCGGGGGCGGTGGCTGGGCCCCCGGCGAGGCGACCGACGACACACAGATGGGGTTCTAGTGGCCGAGTTCCCACAGCAGGGCGTCGCCCTCCGCGATCACGGCCGGCAGTTCCGCCGCGACTCCGGTCACCGCGGGCGGCGACTCGCTTTCGTCGGCCACCGGCGGTCGCGCCGCGGCACACTCACAGCGCCTTGAGTGCCTCCGCGGTGGCCCGCGCCAGCCCCGCCAGGTAGTCCTTCGGCAGCTTCGGGCTGCGGATGACCACCGAGCGCCAGTAGAGGGGCCCCGAGATCAGGTCGAGCGCCAGGTCCTCGTCCAGCTCCCCGTCGATCTCCCCGCGCTGCGCCGCCGCCACGATGATCTTGAGGGCCACGCCTTCCTGCCCCTCGCGCAGGGTCTTCTGCATGGCCTCGGCGATCTCCGGGTTGCGGGCCGCCTCGGCCTGCAGGTCCGGGATGATCTGCGAGGCCACCGGGTGTCTCAGGGCGCGCGAGGTGACCTCGTACAGCAGCCGCAGATCACCCTCCAGAGAGCCCGTGTCGGGCGTCGGCAGCCCCAGCACCGCGATCGCCGAGACGACGTCGAGGACCAGGTGCAGCTTGGAGCGCCAGCGCCGGTAGACCGCGGTCTTGCCGACGCCCGCGCGGCGCGCGATCCCCTCGATGGACATCCGTGCGTAGCCGACGGCCGCGAGCTCCTCGAAGACGGCCGCACGGATGGCTTCCGTCACGTCTTCACGCAGTACGGCCGCCCCCGCGGGGGTGCGGCGGCGCGGACGCG
Source organism: Streptomyces sp. NPDC001604 (assembly GCF_042893475.1). Classification (NCBI taxonomy): domain Bacteria; kingdom Bacillati; phylum Actinomycetota; class Actinomycetes; order Kitasatosporales; family Streptomycetaceae; genus Streptomyces; species Streptomyces sp. NPDC001604. The sequence continues at coordinate 1,081,919 of NZ_JBIAUY010000001.1, forward strand.
TCTGGGGCTCCTCGGCGTTCGTCGTCATGCGGACCAGCATAGGGGCGTTGCGACGAAACGGTTGCGTCGTTACGGCCCGATTCGACGAGCACGTTACGACGAAACGGTTGCGTTCCGACGTCAACGTGTCCTACGCTCGCGTTGCGACGATACGGTCCCGTCCCGACGTAAGAAAACGTGAAGAGAAACGTAAGGAAACGCCGGACACCGGACCGTCCGGCCGACGGGCCCGAACGACGCCAGCACCCCCTCCCCCGAGTGAAAGCAGCGGATGTGAGCCAGGTCCTCGACACACCGCCCCCGACGCCGGCCCCGGCCGACGACGACCTCGCGGCCCTCGCCGCCCGCCACGGCCTCTCGGTCAGCGGCGCCCGCCCCTCCCTGCCCGAGTACGTGCGGCAGCTGTGGGCCCGGCGCCACTTCATCACCGCCTTCGCCACCGCCAAGCTCACCGCCCAGTACAGCCAGGCGAAGCTCGGCCAGGTCTGGCAGGTCATGACCCCGCTGCTGAACGCGGCGGTGTACTACTTCATCTTCGGTGTCCTGCTCGGCACCAAGCGGCATGTGCCGGACTACATCCCGTTCCTGGTCACGGGCGTGTTCATCTGGACCTTCACACAGAGCTCGATCATGGCGGGCACCCGCGCGATCTCCGGCAACCTGGGCCTCGTCCGGGCGCTGCACTTCCCGCGGGCCGCGCTGCCGATCTCCTTCTGCCTCCAGCAGCTGCAGCAGCTGCTGTTCTCGATGGCCGCGCTGGTCGTCATCCTGCTCTGCTTCGGGGTGCCGGTCGCGTTCTCCTGGTTGCTGGCGTTCCCGGCGCTGGTCCTGCAGTTCGCCTTCAACACCGGCATGTCGTTGATCATGGCCCGGATGGGCGCCAAGACCCCGGACATCGCCCAGCTGATGCCTTTCATCCTGCGCACCTGGATGTACGTGTCCGGCGTGATGTGGAGCATCGACAAGCTGGCCGGCAAGCACAGCAACCTGCCGCACTGGGTGGAGCCGGTGCTCCAGGCCCAGCCGGCCGCGGTCTACATCGACCTGATGCGCTTCGCCCTGATCGACAGCTTCCACGCCAAGCAGCTGCCGCACCATGTGTGGCTGTACGCGATCGGCTGGGCCCTGCTCGCCGGAGTCGGCGGCTTCATCTACTTCTGGAAGGCTGAGGAGACGTACGGCCGTGGCTGAGCACACCAGCGAACGCATCCCCACCGTCGTCGCCGACGGCGTCGACATCGTCTACCGGGTCAACGGCACCGGCGCCGGACGCGGCTCCGCGACCGCCGCCCTCAACCGCATGCTGCGCCGCCAGCAGGCCGAGAAGGCGGCCGGCGTACGCACGGTGCACGCCGTCAAGAACGTCTCCTTCGTCGCCTACAAGGGCGAGGCGGTCGGTCTGATCGGCACCAACGGCTCCGGCAAGTCGACCCTGCTCAAGGCGGTCGCGGGCCTGCTGCCGGTCGAGAACGGCCACATCTACACCGACGGCCAGCCCTCCCTCCTCGGCGTCAACGCGGCCCTGATGGGCGACCTGACCGGCGAGAAGAATGTCTACCTCGGCGGCCTCGCCATGGGCATGTCCCGCGAGGAGATCAGGGACCGCTACGAGGGCATCGTCGACTTCTCCGGCATCAACGAGAAGGGTGACTTCATCACCCTCCCCATGCGGACGTACTCCTCCGGCATGGGCGCCCGGCTGCGCTTCTCCATCGCCGCCGCCAAGGACCACGACGTGCTCCTCATCGACGAGGCGCTCGCCACCGGCGACCGGTCCTTCCAGAAGCGCTCCGAGCAACGCATCCGCGAGCTGCGCGAGAAGGCCGGCACGGTGTTCCTGGTCAGCCACAACAACAAGTCCATCCGCGACACCTGCGAACGCGTGCTGTGGCTGGAGCGCGGCGAACTGCGCATGGACGGCCCGACCGAGGAGGTCATGGCGGCGTACGAGGAGTTCACCGGCGGCGCGGACAAGCCGAAGGCCGCCTGAACAACGCCACGAAAGCGAGGTGCCCCGAGCCGGTCGGCTCGGGGCACCTCGCTTGTGCACCGCCTGCTACGAATGCGTCCGCAGCAGCGTCCGCATCGTGCGCATCGCCACCGACAGGTTGGCGAGGTCGAACGTCTCCGAGCTCTGGATCTCCTCCAGCGTCGTGCGCGCCCGGCCCAGGATCGCCGCGTTCTTCTCCTCCCAGGCCTTGAAGCGCTGCTCCGGGGTCGAGGTGCCGTTGCCCACCGCCAGGACGTCCGCGGTCAGCGCCGCGTGCGCCGCGTACAGGTCCTCACGGATGGAGGCGCGGGCCATGGACTGCCAGCGGTCGGCCCGCGGCAGTTCGATGATGCGGTCCATGAGCTGGGTGATGTGCAGACGGTCTGCGAGGTCGTAGTAGACCTCGGCGACGTCCAGCGGCTCCTTGCCCATGCGGTCGGCCACCGAGACGATGTCGAGCGCCGGGAAGGCGGAGGAGAACCCGGCCACCCGGGTGGCGAGCTCGTCCGGGACGCCGGCGCCGGTCAGCTCGTCGTGGATCTGCTGCCACCACTCCAGGTCCGCGCCGCGCAGCAGCTTGGTGAGCTGCTGCCAGACCTGCTCGACGCGCTCGGCGAAGAAGTCGACCGTCTCGGCGAGCTGCAGCGGCTGCGGCCGGTTGTTGAGCAGCCAGCGCGTGCCGCGCTCCACCAGCCGGCGCGAGTGCAGCCGGATACGGGTCTGGACGGCGGCCTCGACCCGGTTGTCCAGGCCCTCGACCGCGTCCCACACCGGGGCCGAGCAGAAGATCGCCCGGGCCGCGGTCTGCGCCCGCACGATCTCCTCCAGGGAGGCGCCGGTCTCCTCGCGCAGGCGGTGCAGATAGGTCGTACCGCCCGTGTTGACCGTGTCGTTGACCAGGACGGTCGTGGTGATCTCGCGGTGCAGCGGGTGACCGTCGATACGGTCGGCGAACTGCTCGCGCAGCGCCGTCGGGAAGTACGCGTGCAGCAGACCACGCAGATACGGGTCGTCCGGCAGCGAGGTGTGCAGCAGTTCCTCGGCGACCGTGATCTTCGTGTACGCCAGCAGGACGGCCGTCTCGGGGCCGGTGAGACCCTGGCCCGCGCTGAGGCGCTCGCGGATCTGGCGGTCGGTGGGGAGGAACTCCAGCGCCCGGTCGAGGTGGCCCTCGCGCACCATGTGGCGGATGAACCGCTGCTGCGCGTGGAGCATGTCCTTGGACTGGGCCAGGGCGTTGGCGAGCGCCGTGTTCTGCGCGTAGTTGTTGCGCAGGACCAGCGCGCCGACCTCGTCGGTCATCTCGGCGAGCAGCTTGTTGCGCTGCTTGACGGTCATGTCGCCGTCGGCGACCAGGCCGTTGAGAAGGATCTTGATGTTCACCTCGTGGTCGGAGGTGTCCACGCCCGCGCTGTTGTCGATCGCGTCCGTGTTGATCTTGCCGCCGTGCCGTGCGAACTCGATCCGGCCGAGCTGGGTCAGACCCAGGTTGCCGCCCTCGCCGACGACCTTGACGCGCAGGTCGGCGCCGTCGACCCGGATCGGGTCGTTGGCCTTGTCGCCGACGTCCGCGTGGCTCTCCGTGCTGGCCTTCACATAGGTACCGATGCCGCCGTTCCACAGCAGGTCCACCGGGGCCTGGAGGATGGCCTTCATCAGGTCGGCCGGGGTCATCTTGGAGACCTTGCCCTCGATGCCGAGGGCCTCGCGGATGTGCGAGTTGAGCTGGATGGCCTTGGCGGTACGCGGGAACACGCCACCACCGGCGGAGATGAGCTCGGTGTTGTAGTCCGCCCAGCTGGAGCGCGGCAGCTCGAAGATACGGCGCCGCTCGGCGTACGAGGTGGCCGCGTCCGGGTTCGGGTCGATGAAGATGTGCCGGTGGTCGAAGGCGGCGACCAGGCGGATGTGCTCGCTCAGCAGCATGCCGTTGCCGAACACGTCACCGGACATGTCGCCGATGCCGACGACGGTGAAGTCCTCGCTCTGCGTGTCGACGCCCAGCTCCCGGAAGTGCCGCTTGACGGACTCCCAGGCACCGCGGGCGGTGATGCCCATGCCCTTGTGGTCGTAACCGGCAGAGCCACCGGAGGCGAAGGCGTCACCGAGCCAGAAGTTGTAGGTCTCCGCGACCCCGTTGGCGATGTCCGAGAACGTGGCGGTGCCCTTGTCGGCGGCGACCACGAGATAGGTGTCGTCCTCGTCGTGCCGCACGACGTCGGCGGGGGGCACGACCTCGCCGGCCACCATGTTGTCGGTGATGTCGAGCAGCGCCGAGATGAACGTCTTGTAGCTGGCGATGCCCTCGGCCAGCCACGCGTCCCGGTCCACGCCCGGGTCCGGCAGCTGCTTGGCAACGAAACCGCCCTTGGCGCCGACCGGCACGATGACGGTGTTCTTCACCATCTGCGCCTTGACCAGGCCGAGGATCTCGGTGCGGAAGTCCTCACGCCGGTCGGACCAGCGCAGACCGCCTCGGGCGACCTTGCCGAAGCGCAGGTGCACGCCCTCCACGCGCGGCGAGTACACCCAGATCTCGTACGCCGGGCGCGGCGCCGGCAGGTCCGGGATCGCCTGCGGGTCGAACTTCATGGACACGTACGCGTGCGGCTTGCCGCCCGCCGCCTCCTGGAAGAAGTTCGTGCGCAGGGTCGCCTTGATGACGGTCAGGAAGGACCGCAGGATCCGGTCCTCGTCGAGGGAGGCGACCTGGTCGAGGGCCGCGTCGACCTCTTCGAGCAGCGCGTCGACGATCTCGTGCCCGGCCCGCTGCCGGTCCGGCGACATCCGCGCCTCGAACAGCGAGACCAGCAGCCGGGTGGTGTGGACGTTGTTGCGGAGGGTGTCCTCCATGTAGTCCTGGCTGAAGGTGGACCCCGCCTGGCGCAGGTACTTGGCGTACGCCCGCAGCACCATCGCCTGCCGCCAGGTCAGTCCGGCGCTCAGCACCAGGGCGTTGAACCCGTCGTTCTCCGCCTTGCCGGTCCAGGTGGCGGCGAAGGCCTCCTGGAAGCGCTCGCGGGCGTCGTCGCCGAGGTAGTCGCCGCCGCCGTTCTGCAACCTGGGCATGCGCAGGCCGAAGTCGTAGATCCACGCGGAGGTGCGGTCGGTGCAGCGCAGCTCGTACGGCCGCTCGTCCGTCACCTCGACACCGAGCCGGCTGAGGGCCGGCAGCACCGCGGACAGGGAGACCGCCTCGCCCTTGCGGTAGATCTTGAACCGGCGCTCTTCCGGGGCGGCGCCGACGGGCTCGTACAGGCTGAGCGAGAAGTCCTGGCCGCTGTCGGCCTGTGCCTCGCTGAGCTGCTCCAGGTGGACGAGGTCGGCGACCGCGGCACGCGGGGTGTGGTCGGCCTTGTAGCCCTCGGGGAAGGCGTTGTTGTAGCGGCGCAGCAGCTCGGCGGCGTGCTCCTCGCCGCACTCGGCGTTCAGCGCCTCGGCGAAGCCGTCGGCCCAGGAGCGGGCGGCCTCCACCAGGCGGGCCTCGATGCGCTCCTTGTCGGCGTCCGACAGCTGCGGCAGCTCGGTACCCTGCGGGACCCGGACCACGAAGTGCAGCCGGGACAGGATCGACTCGGTGTTCCAGGCCGTGAAGTCGACGCTGGTGCCGCCGAGTTCCTCCTTCAGGATGTCGATGATCCTCAGGCGCACACCGGTGGTGTAGCGGTCGCGCGGGAGGTAGACGAGGGCGGAGTAGTAGCGCCCGTACTCGTCCTGCCGCAGGTAGAGGCGCAGCCGCCGGCGCTCCTGCAGGTACAGGACGGAGGTGGCGATGGACTCGAGCTCGTCGGCCGGCGTCTGGAAGAGCTCGTCGCGCGGGTAGGTCTCCAGGATCTGCAGCAGGTCGCGCCCGTCGTGGCTGTTGGGCGAGAAGCCGGCGCGCTCCAGGACCTCCTCGACCTTGCGGCGGATGACCGGGACCCGGCGCACCGACTCGGTGTAGGCGGCGGAGGAGAACAGCCCGAGGAAGCGGCGCTCACCGACCACGTTGCCGTCCGCGTCGAACTTCTTGACGCCGATGTAGTCCAGGTACGAGGGCCGGTGCACGGTGGCCCGGCTGTTCGCCTTGGTCAGGACGAGGAGCTTGTGCTCGCGGGCCTTGGCGCGGGCGTCGGCGGGCAGCCGCTCGAAGGACGGGCTCACCGGGTGGCTGTCGTCCCCGGCGTGGTGCGGGTCGGAGCGCAGGATGCCGAGGCCGGTGCCGGGCACGGCGGCCAGCGAGTCGTCGTCGCGCAGGCTGTACTCGCGGTAGCCGAGGAAGGTGAAGTGATCGGCGGCCAGCCAGCGCAACAGCTCCCGGGCCTCCTCGATCTCCTGCTCGCGCAGGTCGGAGGCGACGGGCTCCTTGGGCAGCTCGTCGGCCATGCGGATCGCCGCGTCCCGCATCTTGTCCCAGTCCTCGACGGCCTCGCGGACGTCGGACAGCACACGCAGCAGGTCGGCGGTGATCTGCTTGAGGTCGCCACGGTCGGTCTCGCGGTCGATCTCGACGTGGATCCAGGACTCGGTGTGCGCGTCGTGCGGCAGTTCGCCGCCCGGCTGCACACTGAGCACCTCGATGAGCTTGCCGGTGACATCCCGGCGGACGACGAACTGCGGGTGGATGACGACGTGGATCCCGCGTCCCTGGCGCGTCAGCTCATTGGTGACGGAGTCGACCAGGAAGGGCATGTCGTCGGTGACGACCTCGACGACGGAGTGGCTGCACGTCCACCCGTTCTCCTCCACCGTGGGGGTATGGACCCGCACGTTGGCCGTGCCCTGGGGGCGATTCTCGGCCAGCCGGTAGTGCGAGAGCGCGGCTCCGAAGATGTCGACCGGGTCGCGGCCGGTGAGGTCCTCCGGGGCGGTGTGCAGGTAGTAGCGCTGGAGGAACGCGAGCACGGTGTCCCGGTCCGGGGTGCTCTCGTCCGTCGTCCCGGTCGGTAGGTGCCCCCCGACCGGGCTGTTCTCAGCTACCCGGGCGGCCCTCTCGAGCAGCTCGGCCTTGGCTTCGTCCAGCTTGGTCTGCATTGTCCTCTGGCTCCTGTCGCGCGCCGTTGCGTGACGTAGAAGGAAGTACGGTCTCTTCCCCTGCGGCTCGACGCCACGGCCCGGGTTCTCCGGTCTGCTCCGACGCTATGCCGCAAGGTGAGATGAGCGGGAAGATATGAGCCATATTTGAGCTGCCCCGAAGGTGTGACGCTGCTCTCCGCAGCGGCAGCGTCCAGGGGGTGAATGGCATCCCGGGAGCCCTTCCGGCCCCCTCCTGCCCGCGAAGACCAGCGACCGCCGCCCGGTCACGGAGGTGGTCCGTGCTCGCCGGGCGCAGGGCAGGGGCAACGGTGCCCCCGCGAGCTATCGCGCTGATCACGCCACAAGGCTATCGCTCAGTACGGGGGGCCCGTCATGAGCCGTATGTGTACAAAACCGGGGGTGGAACTTTGACACTCTGCACAGCGGCAAAGGCCCCACAGTCGTGCGGCCCGACGAAACGAACGCCTCATCTGATCCCCCTTGCCCGAATACGACCGGACCCCTTGGCAAAGCCACCCCCGAGGAGGCACGTTGCCCATGACAGCGCACACCCGCCCGAGGGGAGCCGTCCGACATGACCGCGAAAATCCTCATCGTCACCGGCGACGCAGCAGAGTCACTCGAGGTCCTGTACCCCTACCAGCGCCTCCGCGAGGAGGGCTACGACGTCCATATCGCGGCCCCCTCCCGCAAGAAGCTCCAGTTCGTCGTCCACGACTTCGAGCCCGGTTTCGACACCTACACCGAGAAGCCCGGCTACACCTGGCCCGCCGACCTGGCCTTCGCCGAGGTCGATCCCGGCCAGTACGCCGCCCTCGTCATCCCGGGCGGCCGCGCCCCCGAGTACCTCCGCAACGACCCCGAACTCCGCAAGATCCTCAAGTCGTTCTTCGACGCGGACAAGCCGGTCGCCCAGATCTGCCACGGTCCCCTGCTCACCGCCGCGGTCGAGGGCCTGCGCGGCCGCCGCGTCACGGCGTACCCCGCGCTGGAACCCGACATGCAGGCCGCCGGCGCCACCTTCCAGGACACCGAGGCCGTGGTCGACGGCACCCTGGTCTCGTCCCGTGCGTGGCCGGACCACTCGGCGTGGATGCGGGAGTTCCTGACGGTGCTACGGGCCAAGGCCCCGGTGACCTGACCCTCAGCCGCGGCCTGGCCCCGCCCGCGGGCAGTCATGCCCACCATGCCGTGCCGCCCCGCCTGCGCGCAGTCGTGCCCCACCATGCCGTGCCGTCCCGCCTGCGGGCAGTCGTGCCGCTAGGGGCGGCACGGGTGGGCGCAGGCGGCACCCCGCAAGCGCGGGCAAGCGGAACCCACCCCCGGCTCAGCCCCAGCGCCGGGCGCCACGAAACCAGCCCCGCCCTGCAGCCCCTCCTACGCAGCCAACCGCTCCGCCTCAGCAACCGCCTCCCCCAGCGTGTCCACCACCGGCACCCCCACCACCTCGAGGCTGGCCCGCCCATGCGACCCGCCGGTGTACAGCACCGCCCGCGCCCCCACATAGCGCGCGGCCACCGCATCATCGGCGGCGTCCCCGATCACCACCGTACGAGCCGGGTCCACACCGACCAGTGAGCCAAGGTGCCGCACCATGTGCTCCGCCTTGCTGCCCCCCGAGGGCCCGGTCCGCCCGTCGACGCGTATGAAGTGCGCCTCTATCCCGAACCCCCGCACCAACGGGACGAGTTCGTCATGCGTGTACATGCTCAGGATCGACTGGCTGCGCCCCGCCGACCGCCACCCCGCGAGCAGCTCAGCCGCCCCTTCGGTCAGCCCGCAGCCGATCCGGTGCTCGGCGTAGTACCGGTGGAAGGTCTCGTCCATGACCTCCCATTCGGCGTCCGTGGGCAGCCGGCCCATGAGCCGCTCGTAGAACTTGGGCACCGGCACGCAGTACAGCGCCCGGTACCGCTCCAGCGTGATCGGCTCAAGGCCGAGCTCGGCGAACGCCGCGTTCGTCGCCCCGATGATCGCGTCATTGTCGTGGAACAGCGTCCCGTTCCAGTCCCAGACAATGTGCGCCCCTGTCTGCTTCCCCATGCCAAAAACGTACCCGCCGCCACTGACAATCAAGAGACGGTGGGCTCAGTCCCCGAGCCCGACCAGGTTGGGGATCTCCTGCGTCGCGTACCACAGCAGTTCGTGGTCCTCGGCACCGTCCACCACGAACTGGGCGTCGTCGTCCCCGCGGTCCGCCGCTTCGAGCGCCTCGGCCGCGGCGGCCACGTCCTCCTCCGCGTCGTCGAGGTCGACGTGCACGGCAGCGGCCTTCGCCAGCGCCACGGCCCCGGTCACCCGCACCTCGCCGAGCGCAGCCGGGTCGAGGCCCCGGTCCGGGTCGGCGGACGCGGCGCCGTCGGGCACGTCGACGGCGACCACCACCCGGCGCCGTACCGCCCCGGGGTCCGCGGCCAGCAGCCGGAGCGAGGCCAGCGCGGCGCGGTTGAAGGCCGCGTACTCCAGTTCCTCGATGTCGTCCGAGAGGTACCACTCGCGCAGGGCGGGCGTGACGGCGTACGCCACGAGCGACCCTGACCCCAGCTCTCCCGTCTTGTACGCCTCGGCGAGACCGGAGAGGGTCAGGGGGACGTAGACGCGCATGGCTGGCCGCTTTCGTGGTCGGTGGCTGGGCGCGCTCAGGCGCCTTGTGAAGGGCCTTCAGGATACGTGCGGGAGTCCCCTTTCGAGTCCCTGCCCGCAAGCCCGGAGGCGTCCACTTCAGGCCTCGGAATTCACCCGGCGCACCCCAGTGATCACGGGGTTCCGCGCCCCCTCCATCACCCTGATAGGTGAAGATTCCGACCACCCTGGCCCCGCTCCCCATGTGCTTGCTGCCGTCGCCCGCGGCCCCGTACAAGATCCCCAACACCAAGTTACCGACGGGTATCAACTCGTCTCACCGAACGGGGACGCACATGCACAAGATCATGACCAGGGCACAGCACCAGCCGGGCGCCCGCCCTCCCGGCCGCCGCGACTCCCGCCGCCCCGGCGGCGCCCCGCCCCGCACCCCGGGCGGAACCCCGACCCGCACCGCCCCGGGCGGCGGCCGCCCACCGGGCTCCCGGACGGACAGTCCTTCCCCGAGCACAGGGCCCATCGACAACCGCCCGCCGACGGCGACGACGGCTCCGGGCGCGCGCACCGCCACCGCGACCCGCCCCACCACACAGGCACCGCCCCACACGGCTTCCGCCCCAGAAGAAACCGCCCTTGCCCCCGGGAAGCCAGGCGGCCACCCGCCCTGCCCCACCGGACACACCCGGCCGATCCCCCAGCCCCGCCCCACCGACGTCTTCGCCGACCTCCTCCTCGCCGTGCTGAGCGGTCAGCGCCCCGTCCACTCGATGCTGCGGCACACCGCGGGCCGGGCCTACGACGAACTGGCCTGGCTCGCCGAACGCGGCCCCCTGCGCACCCGCGGCACACGCCCGGTCGTCCGCGACATCGGCTACTACGAAGCCCGTCCCGGTGCCGTCGAGGCCTTCGCCCGCATCGGCGCCGGTGACCAGCTGCGGGCCATGGCCTTCCGCCTGGAACGGGGCCAGGACCTGCGCTGGCGCTGCACGGCGGTGGAACTCGGCGGCCCCCGCCCACCGCGCCCCACCGGCGACGACTAGACGGCCAGCGGTGCTGCCGCCCGGCGCGCACCGCTGCACGCGGAAGGGCCGGGCCACCCCGAGGTGACCCGGCCCTTCAAGCCGCTACGACGCGCTGCTCACTTCTTGCGGCGACGCCCGCCCCGGGACTGCTTGCGCCGCTCCGCGCGCGTGAGACCGTCGGCCTCCGAGCGCACCGGCTCCTCGTCGCCCACGAAGTCGCCCTCGATGGTGCCGCCCTCGCCGTCCACGGTCGGCGCGGAGAAGTGCAGGTTCCGGCGCTGCGGAGCGTCCAGCCCCTTGGCGCGGATCTCCGGACGGCTGCCCGCCTGCGCCGGCACCACGTCCTGCTTCTCCATGTCGACCGGTGCGGCGTCCTCGACCGGGACCTCCTCGACCTGCTGCTCGACCTGGACCTCCAGGTTGAACAGGTAGCCGACGGACTCCTCCTTGATGCCCTCCATCATGGCGGTGAACATGTCGAAGCCCTCGCGCTGGTACTCGACCAGCGGGTCCTTCTGCGCCATAGCGCGCAGGCCGATGCCCTCCTGGAGGTAGTCCATCTCGTAGAGGTGCTCGCGCCACTTGCGGTCCAGGACCGACAGCACGACCCGGCGCTCCAGCTCACGCATGATCTCGGAGCCGAGCTGCGCCTCGCGCGCCGCGTACTGCTCGTGGATGTCGTCCTTGATGGACTCGGAGATGAACTCGGCGGTCAGACCGGCCCGGTCACCGGCCGCCTCCTCCAGCTCCTCGACGGTCACCTTCACCGGGTAGAGCTGCTTGAAGGCGCCCCACAGCCGGTCGAGGTCCCAGTCCTCGGCGAAGCCCTCGGCGGTCTCCGCGGCGATGTACGCGTCGATCGTGTCGTCCATGAAGTGGCCGATCTGCTCCTGCAGATCCTCGCCCTCCAGGACGCGGCGCCGCTCGCCGTAGATGACCTCACGCTGGCGGTTGAGGACCTCGTCGTACTTCAGGACGTTCTTACGGGTCTCGAAGTTCTGCTGCTCGACCTGCGACTGCGCGGACGCGATCGCGCGCGTGACCATCTTGTTCTCGATCGGGACGTCGTCCGGGACGTTCGCCATCGACATCACGCGCTCGACCATCTGGGCCTTGAAGAGCCTCATCAGGTCGTCGCCGAGCGAGAGGTAGAAGCGGGACTCGCCCGGGTCGCCCTGACGGCCGGAGCGACCACGCAGCTGGTTGTCGATACGCCGCGACTCGTGCCGCTCGGTGCCCAGGACGTAAAGCCCGCCGAGCTCCTTGACCTCTTCGAACTCCGCCTTCACGGCCTTCTCGGCACGCTCCAGGGCCTCGGGCAGGTAGTGCGCCCACTCCTCGATGTGCTCCTCGGGGTCGAGGCCGCGCTGGCGCAGCTCCGCCTCGGCGAGGTCGTCGGGGTTGCCGCCGAGCTTGATGTCCGTACCACGGCCGGCCATGTTGGTGGCGACGGTCACGGCGCCCTTGCGGCCGGCCTGGGCGACGATCGTCGCCTCACGGTCGTGCTGCTTCGCGTTCAGCACTTCGTGCTGGATGCCGCGCTTGGAGAGCTGCTGCGAGAGGTATTCGGACTTCTCGACCGACGTCGTACCGACGAGGATCGGCTGGCCCTTCTCGTGCTTCTCGGCGATGTCGTCGACGACCGCCTCGAACTTGGCCACCTCGGTGCGGTAGATCAGGTCCGACTGGTCCTTGCGGATCATCGGCTTGTTGGTCGGGATCGGGACGACGCCGAGCTTGTAGATCTGGTGGAACTCGGCCGCCTCGGTCATCGCCGTACCGGTCATGCCGGAGAGCTTCTTGTAGAGGCGGAAGAAGTTCTGCAGGGTGATCGTGGCGAGCGTCTGGTTCTCGTCCTTGATGTCCACCCCCTCCTTCGCCTCGATCGCCTGGTGCATGCCCTCGTTGTAGCGGCGGCCGGCGAGGATACGGCCGGTGTGCTCGTCGACGATCATGACCTCGCCGTCGATGACGACGTAGTCCTTGTCCTTCTTGAAGAGCTCCTTGGCCTTGATGGCGTTGTTCAGGTAGCCCACCAGAGGCGTGTTCACCGACTCGTAGAGGTTGTCGATGCCCAGCCAGTCCTCGACCTTGCTGACGCCGGACTCGTGGATGGCGACCGTGCGCTTCTTCTCGTCGACGTCGTAGTCGCCGGTCTCCTCGACACCCTTGAGCGGGTTGCCCGCCTCGCCCTTCTTCAGGCGCGTGACCAGCTTGGCGAAGTCGCCGTACCACTTGGTGGCCTGGTCGGCCGGACCGGAGATGATCAGCGGCGTACGGGCCTCGTCGACGAGGATGGAGTCGACCTCGTCGACGATGGCGAAGTTGTGGCCGCGCTGCACCAGTTCGTCCTTCGACCACGCCATGTTGTCGCGCAGGTAGTCGAAGCCGAACTCGTTGTTCGTGCCGTACGTGATGTCGCACTCGTACTGCTGGCGGCGCTCGGCCGGCGTCATGTTGGCGAGGATGCAGCCGACGCTCAGGCCGAGGAACTTGTGGACGCGGCCCATCATCTCGGAGTCGCGCTCGGCCAGGTAGTCGTTGACCGTGATCAGGTGAACGCCGTCCCCGGACAGGGCGTTCAGATACGCCGGCAGCGTGCCCACCAGGGTCTTGCCCTCACCGGTCTTCATCTCGGCGACATAGCCGAGGTGGAGCGCCGCGCCACCCATCATCTGCACGTCGTAGTGACGCTGCCCGAGGACGCGCTTGGCGGCCTCGCGCACGGTGGCGAACGCCTCGGGGAGCAGGTCGTCCAGGCTCTCGCCGTCGGCGTACCGCTGCTTGTACTCATCGGTGAGGGCCCGCAGCTCGGCGTCGGAGAGGTCGACGAAATCCTCTTCGATGGAGTTGACCTGGTCCGCGATGCGGTGCAGCTTGCGCAGGATTTTGCCTTCGCCTGCACGCATGATCTTCGAGAGGACGGACACGGGGGTTGGTCTCCTTGCCGGTCGGGCCTGGGACGGTCGGTTTCCATTTGACTTGCTGAGCAACGGCCATCGTATGCGAGGACCCCACCAAGCCGGGAGGCCCGCCGGTACGACGACCGCCGAAGGCTTGGCGCACCGCTTCAAATCTTCTTCAAAGGGGACAACGGACGGGCCCTGCGGATGGTGCCGCATGACGTCCACGAATTGCGCGAATTGTGATCACGCGCTCACGCACGGCAAAAGGATGGCGTCCGTGTCGGGCCTGCGAGGAGAATCAGCCGATGGAACCCGTCACGCTCATGACCTCCCGGCTGCTCCTGCGCACGGTCGGCCCCGAGGACACCGACGCGGTGTACGCCGCGGCCCAGGATCCCGACATCCAGCGCTGGACGACGATTCCCTCGCCCTACCTCGCCGAGCACGCGCGGACTTTCACCGAGGAACTCGCCCCGAAGGGGTGGGCGAACGGTTCCATACTCACCTTCGCTCTGTTCCTCCCCGAAGGGGAGGAACTCGTGGGCATGCTCAGCCTCACCATGCATTCTCTGAGCATGGCCGAGATCGGCTTCTGGGCCACGAAGGAGCACCGCGGCAACGGCTATGTCACCGAGGCCGTCGTCGAGGTCTCCCGCTGGGCCTTCACCCAACTGTCGGTGGACCGCGTGGAATGGCGTGCGGAAGTCGGCAACGACGCCTCCCGAGCGGTGGCGGAGCGCGCCGGCTTCGTCATCGAGGGCGTCCTGCGCTCCGCGATCATCCACCGGGGCGTGCGCCGGGACTCCTGGGTGGGTGCCCTGCTGCCCTCGGACCTGGGGCTGGCCTCGACGGCGCCGTATCTCCCCGCACCCGCCTCAACATCGGGCGTCCAGTGATGAATTCGCAGTTCATCCCGTGTTGTCAGTGCCGCCGTCTATCGTGCCGACCATGACGTCCCCGCGCCCCGAAACCGAACTCTCGGCAGACGAAGCCCGCCGCATCGCCCTCCGCGCCCAGGGCTTTCTCGGCGCACCCGACCGCAGAGCCGGCGTCCGCGGTGTCCTGCGCCATCTCGGCGCGGTCCAGCTGGACACGATCTCGGTGCTGGCGCGTTCTCACGAGCTCATCGCGTACGCCCGCCTCGGTCCGGTGGGCCGCGGAAAGGTGGAGGACGCGTACTGGAAGGCGCCGTCCGCCGCCCCGCACGCCTTCGAGTACTGGTCGCACGCCGCGTGCATCCTCCCCGTCGAGGAGTGGCCCCACTTCGCCTTCCGCCGCCGCGCATACCGAAGCCGCCCGCACTGGAACCACGACCTCCCCGACGGCACCTACGACCAGGTCATCAAGCAGCTCCGAGCCGAAGGCCCTCTTACGGCGACGGAGTTGGGCGGCGCGAAGCGCACCAGTGAGTGGTGGGACTGGTCCGGCGCCAAGGTCGCCGTGGAGCGCGCTCTGATGTACGGGGAGGTGGTGTGCGTGGAGCGCCGCGGCTGGAAGCGGGTGTACGACCTCGCCGAGCGCGCGATCCCGGACGCGCTGCTGCACGACGAGCTGGATGACACGGAGTGCCTTCGCCGTCTGGTCCGCCTGGCGGGCCAGTCCCTGGGCGTCGGCACGCGCGCGGACATCGCCGACTACCACCGCCTCAAGGGCGAGCAGGTCGACGCGGTGATCGCCGATTCGGGCCTGGTCCCGGTCACGGTCGAGGGCTGGTCCAAACCCGCCTGGGCCGACCCGGCCGCCCTGGACACGCCGCCGCGCGGCCGCCACCGCACCACGCTCCTGTCCCCCTTCGACTCCCTGATCTGGGAGAGGGCACGCACGGAGCGGATCTTCGGCTTCACCCACCGCCTGGAGGCCTACGTGCCGAAGCCGAAGCGGATCTACGGCTACTTCGCGATGCCGGTCCTCGCCGGCGGCCGCCTCGTCGGCCGGGTGGACCCGGCCCGGGACGGCGCCACCCTGGTCGCCAAGCAGGTCACCCTGGACGGCCCCAAGGCGGTCCCGGCCGTGGCGGAGGCGCTGGTCGAGGCAGCCGGCTGGGTGAACTGCACCAGCGTACGAGTGGAGCGCGTGGACGCCCCGGAGCTGCACAAGCCGCTCACCAAGGAGGTGAGCCGGGCACTAGTCGCGGCAATGCGCTGACCAGGGGGCAGCCGGCCCGTCAGCGGATCTCGAGGATCTTCTCCCGCATCGCGTACACCACCGCTTCCATCCTGGAGTGCAGCTGCAGCTTCTCCAGGATGTTGCGGACGTGGTTCTTCACGGTGTTCTCGGAGATGAACAGCTCCTTGGCGATGTCCCGGTTGTTCATCCCGGTGGCGACGAGTTTGAGGACCTCCAGCTCGCGGTCCGTCAGCCGCGGCGCGGGCACCAGCCGGCGCTCGTCGGTCCGCTGGATCATCGACTTGAACTCGGTGAGCAGCTTCGACGCCATGGAGGGGCTGATCTGGGACTGCCCGTCGGCGACCGCGCGAATGGCGGTGGCCACCTCGTCCGTGGAGATCTCCTTGAGGAGATAACCGGTCGCACCCGCCTTGATCGCGTCGTAGAGGTCGGCTTCCTCGTCGCTGATCGTCAGCATGATGATCTTGGCGCTGGGGGCGACCTCCTTGATGGAGGTGCAGGCCTCGATCCCGCCCCGCTTCGGCATCCGTACATCCATCAGGACGATGTCCGGCAGCAGGTCGGCCGCCTTGTCGACGGCCTCCGCACCGTCCCCGGCCTCCCCGACGACCTGGATGTCCTCCTCGGCCGCGAGCACGATCTCCAGGCCCCGGCGGAAGAGGGCGTGGTCGTCCACGACAAGGACTCTGATCGGCTCCTTGCGTGGAGAGCCCGCCTCCGGGCCCATGCCGACGACGCCGCCGTCGGCATCCTCGTCACGCATCGGTCCGAAGCTGTCCGCCATCGTTCCTCCCCCTGAAGGCTGTGGCCTGTGGTGCTGTGCCATCGCCAACCCAAGGCAATGACCCACCGGTTGGGCCATTGCCGCCATGATTCCATGCCCGGGCGACAACGCGGTGACAGAGCTGCTCGTGAAGGGGTCGCACACCGATGCCCCTGGGGGCGCACAGGCGCTCCAGGGGCACCGGCTCAGCCGTCAGCCGTGCGGGTCAGCCGCCCAGGGTGCCGCCGGGCGCGGGAGACTGCGCCTGGGCAACCATCGGGTCGGTGCTGAGGTGGATGACGCCGTAGTCGTAGGCGTGCCGCCGGTAGACGACGCTGGGTTCCTTCGTCTCGGAGTCGACGAACAGATAGAAGTCGTGTCCGACCAGTTCCATCTCGTAGAGGGCCTGGTCGAGGGTCATGGGGGAGGCGACGTGGGTCTTCTCGCGGACGATGAGGGGGCCTTCGCCCTTGACCTCCAGTGAGCCGATCTTCTTGGTGGGCACACCGTCCTGGTCTTCCTCGTGCACGGGGTGGCCGTTCCCGTTGAGCGTCGCCGCGCCCGGAACGTGGTCGGGGACCTCGGCGGCCGAGATCCTGCGCGCGCCGCGGCGAGAGAACCGCTTGTCGTGCTGCTTGCGCAGCCGGGCATCCAGCTTCTCCGCTGCCAGGTCCAGCGCCGCGTAGGGGTCGCTGGCCGCTGCCTCCGCCCGGATCACCGGACCGCGGGAGCGGAGCGTGATCTCCACTCGGTCACAACGGTCGGCCTGTCGGGGGTTGGGCTCCTTGGACACCTCGACGTCGAGGCTGATCACCTTGCCGTCGAGCTTCTGGATCTTCTCCAGCTTCAGCTTCTCGGCCACGTGCTTGCGGAACCGCTCGGGCACCTCGGTCTTGCGGCCCTTGACGACGATGTCCACGCAGAACTCCGTTCCCGGATCACTCCGCTCCACTGGCGGAGCATCTCCCTTTTGCACCAGGTTCCGGCGAGCTCCGGAACCTACGGACTCGGTGACTTCCACCTCCTCCCCCGCGGACAAGATCTCCACTCCACCGCGACGGGTGATTGTGAAAAACCCGCAGCACGGCATTCGGGTACGAGAGCGATGGCCTGCGCCTTTCTCTCACAACCGAACATATCTCGCCCGGACGGATGTCGTCACCCTCTACCGAGCCGTACCTCCGTTCAGGTGAATTGACCCTCTCATTACCTGCAACGATGCAAGTTGGCAGTCAGTTCCGGTTTATTCCGAAAGAATCTGGGGGCGCTGCGACCACGGCTGCGCAGATGACGTCACCTGCGCCGCCCGCACCCGCCATTCCTGGCACTGAGTGCATACGACCGGGCGACCCGACCGCCGAGCCGGCGATCTGTTCTCCTGTGCCTTCCCGAACGGCCGCCGTGTACACGGCCGGAGTTGCTTCGCCGTACGAAACCAGCCCCGAGAACTGCCGTTGCGCAACCGCCCGTTGTTCTCTCCTCCCGCAGGCGGCCGCCGTTTCTTCCGGCTCCGTCGCCGCCCGCACGGCCCGCGCCGCTTCGGCCAGGGACGCGCCGGTGGTCATCAGGTCGTCGACGAGCACGACCGAACCGCCGCGCAGCAGCCGGTCTGCGCCGGGAGCCACCGCCAGGGCGCCCGCGAGATTGTCCAGCCGTTGTTGGGAGTTGAGACCCGACTGGTCGGCCACGGCGCGCCGCTGCCGCAGCACGGCGAGGACTCGGGCAGCGGTTCCGGTCCGCCGCAGTTCGCCCGCCGCCGCGAGCGCGATCCGCCGAGCCGGGTCGTGGCCACGCGCCCGCACCGCCGCACGAGCGGACGGAACGGGAACGAGCAGCACGGGCACTCCACCGCCCGCAGCCGCAGGGCCGGCCGCCTCCCTGAGCGCCGCCTGCACGGCACCTGCCAGTGCCGTGCCGAGCGGAGCTGCGAGGGCCAGCGCGCCCCGTTCCTTGTGGGCCAGCAGCGTGGCCCGCACCTCGTCGGTGTACCGGGCGGCCGCGTGCACCACGGGCAGCCCGGGCGGCTCCGGCACCGGTCGCACCCGGCTCGGTGCGGTCCCGCTCAGGACGGCACGGCACTCCGGGCAGAGCACCGTGCGAGGCCTTCCGCAGCCTCCGCACTCGGCCGGCAGCACCAGGTCGGTGAGGTCCTGCCACCACCCCCGCATGCCCACCACTCTGCCAACACCCGAGCTCCCCGGCCAGCCCTGTGGACAACTCCCTGTGGACAAGTCGTATCGGGCGCGAACCGCCCCTTTGACGCGGCCCGAACGGCCACCCTCAAGGCAACCTCGCCTGCTCCCGCGCCCGACCGCGTCACCCCGGATAGACCGGCGCCACCCCGTCCGTGACCTTCTGCCACTGGCCGCCGGACGGCAGTCGTACGATCCCGTCCTCCGAGCCGGCCACCAACGGCAGCCGGTCGGACTCGGCCCCGGTGATCTCCTTGATCCCGGACAGGGCCGCGGGTGCCGGTCCCTCGGGTGTGGACCCGTCGACCTGCGCGTACCGCATGGTCTGCAGTCCGCCCTGTTCACGCCCGACCACCACGAGCCGGCTGTCCCCGGCCCACGACATGGCCGTGACGTCCTGCAACTCCGGTGTGGCGGTGTGCAGTCCGAGCACCGAGACCGTGGGCCGACCCTGCGCGGCTTCCTGCCGCCGTTCGATCCGCCCGATGAGCAGGGACTTCGTGCTGCCCTTCGCCACCACGAGCGCTATGCGCACGCCGTCGGCGGCCACCCGGACGTCCTTGATCCGGCCGTCCAGCTCCGGGATCTTCACCGTGAGCGGTGCGCCCCTGCCCTGTTCCAGCAGGAGCAGCCGGGGATTGCCGGGGTCCCGGTCGGCCACCCAGAGGTCGCCGTGGACATCCCAGCTGGGTGCCGTCAGCCGGTCCTGATCCGACTTGGCGTGGCTGGTCAGCACGGGGGTGCCGAGCGAATCGCCGGACACCAGCGACGCGACGTACAACTCCTTGCCGTCGCCGGAGACAGCAGCCGCTTTGTCCTCGTCGTGCGACACGGCGACCGAGCGCAGCTCCTTCTCGCCCTCGCCGAGCGCCCCGGCCACCGGTTCGGCCTTGGGGCTGGGGTTGTTGCCGGTTCCCATCCGTACGAGCCGATTCTTGCTGTCGATGAAGTACAGGTAGCCGGGCTGCTGCGCCGAGCCGCGCGCGGTGGCGGCATCGGCCTCGCGGAGCGAGCACAGCCGCGAGTTGCCGGACTGCAACTCGACCTGGTCCACCGCGGGGGTGAGGTCCTGCACGGTGAACAGGAGCTGGGCGGCCATCTCGTTGCACTGGCCCTGGCCGACCCGGCGGGCTTTCTCGTTCAGCGGCACGGTCAGCGTGTTCTGGTCGTCGGGCGTCAGCGCGGTGACGCCGTCCTTCAAGGCCGTACCCTTCGGGAAACTCGTCCGCACCACGTGCTCGAGCCAGTTCGTGGGCCCGTTGAGCAGTGAGCGGACCATCTGCGTCATGGGGTCCACGCGCCGGCGTACGTACACGGGATCGGCGACGGCCGACGGCTGTGCCGTGCTCCCGGCCGCGGCGTTCGAGGCGAAGTAGTACTTGTTGACGGACATGTAGTTGCGCTGGAAGTCCGACTTACCCATGACGATGCCCTGCGGCAGCCTGTCGATGCGCCACTGTTTGGTCTTCTTGTCGCGCGTGAGATGCACCGGCGCGTCATAGGGCCCCTCGGCGGGCGAGTACGCCTGCTGCTCGTCCACGTTCGCGACCCGCGTGCCGGTCAGGGTGAACGAGAGGTCGTCGGCACCCTCCCGGCTGCCCAGACGGTTGGGGTCGATGCCGGGCCCGTTGGCGAGGACCGTGCTGGACTGCCCCGGTTTCCATGTCTGTGACGCCGTCTTGGTCAGGTACTGCCGCGCCGTCGAATAGTTCGGATCGTCGCTGGTCAGCGCCTCGAGAAAACCGGAGACGATGTCCGAGGGCTGGGCGTCCTCCTGGGGCGGCATGGCGAAGACCCGCACCTGCGTGTCCTGCCGCGGTGTGGAGTCGACACCGCTCAGGTCGCCGCTGTCGGGCATCGAGGCGCATCCCGCCAGCAGTACGGCACCACAGGCTGCGTACGCCGCCGCGCGCATCGATCTGCGCCTGGCGCCCCCCTCGCGGTCAGCGCCCACGAAATGCCTCCCCTTGTTTCTTCGACTCCTCCGGCCCGGTGTCCGGGCGGCTCGAGGTCACGGCCCCGTCCTCACCGGGCGTCTCGTCCTGCCGCCTGGCTCCGGAAGTCGGACGGGGCACCACGCGCGCGCCGTTCCCGGGCAGTGCCGTCGGGTCGGCTGTGGCGGCCGCACCGCCCAGCCTGGGAGCCCTGGGCGGTATCTGGTCCGCGACCGGCTGCGCAGGCACCGTGGCGGCTTTGTCACCGCGCGGCAGCCCGGCGTCGTTGAGTCCTCGGTTGCGCCGCGAGTCCTTGGGCTCCAGGGGTATCGGCGAGCCCCGCAGCGGCTCGTCCGCGGTCCGCGGCAGCGTCAGCCGGAACTGCGATCCTCCGCCGGGCTCCCCCCAGGCCTGCAGCCAGCCACCGTGCAGCCGGGCGTCCTCCAGGGCGATGGACAGCCCCAGACCCGTACCACCGGTCGTACGCGCGCGTGCCGGGTCGGCCCGCCAGAAGCGGCTGAACACGCGCGTGGCCTCACCGGGCTTGAGCCCGACGCCGTAGTCGCGCACCGCGACGGCGACCGCTCCTCCGGCCGAGGCGAGCTTGACGAGGACGTCCTTGCCCTCGCCGTGCTCCACGGCGTTGACGACGAGGTTGCGCAGCACCCGCTCCACGCGCCGCGCGTCCGCCTCGGCGACGACGGGCTGCTGGTCGCCCAGCACACGTATGTGCGTGCCCTTGCGCTCGGCAAGCGGCTCGGCCCCGCTGACGACGCGCCGTACGACCTCCCTGAGGTCTATCGGCTCCGCCTCCAGCGCCGCCGCGCCGGCGTCGAACCGGCTGATCTCCAGCAGGTCCGCGAGCAGCGACTCGAACCGGTCGAGCTGGTCGGCGAGCAGCTCCGCCGAGCGCGCGGTCACCGGATCGAAGTCCTCCCGCGCCTCGTGGATGACGTCCGCCGCCATCCGTACGGTCGTCAGCGGCGTCCGCAGCTCGTGCGACACGTCCGACACGAACCGCCGCTGCATCCGCGACAGGTCCTCCAGCTGCTGGATCTTCAACTGCAGGTTCTGCGCCATCTTGTTGAAGGCCTCGCCGAGGCGGGCGATGTCGTCCTCACCGGTGACCTTCATACGTTCCTGCAGCCGCCCGGCGGACAGCCGCTCGGCGATCCCGGCGGCCATGCGCACGGGCGTGACGACCTGCCGTACCACCAGCCAGGCGATGGCCCCGAGCAGTACGACGACGAAGAGTCCCGCGGTCGCCAGCGTGCCCTTGACCAGGCTCAGTGACTTCTCCTCCTGGGTGAGCGGGAAGAGGTAGTAGAGCTGGTACGGCTCGCCGTTGGGGTCGTTGACCTGCTTGCCGATGACGAGCGCCGGCTGCGACTCCTTGTTGTTGCTGTACAGGATGCGGGTGTAGCTCTGGGCGGCCGCCGTGTCGTCGTTGATCCGCGCGCGCAGGTCCTCGGGCACGCTGGCCGTCGGATCGACGTACCCGGAGGCACGCGGTCCGCGCCCGCCGCCGCTGTTGTCGTCGCCCGCGGGCAGCGTCACCACGTCGAAGGCACCCTGTCCACCGCTGGACAGGGACTCCACGAGGTCACTCATCCACGAGGTGAGGTTCTGCGACTGGCGTCCGTCCCCCGCCGTACCGTCGTCGCTGGTCACGGTCGCCGCCTCGTCGGCCTTCTGCTTGGCCACGGCGAACCCACCGGTGGCCTGACTCTGCGAGGCCTTCACCTTGGCGTCCAGCAGCCCGTTGCGCACCTGACCGATGACGACGAATCCGAGCAGCAGCACCACGCCCAAGGACATCAGCAGCGTGGTGGCGACGACCTTGAGCTGGATGTTCCGCCGCCACAGCCGCATGACGGGCAGCAACGGCCGACGGACCCAGCGCATGAACAAGCGGAGCACCGGGCTGCCCTGGACGCCGCCCTGCAGCAGCCCGCCCTCCAGCAGCCGGCCCCAGCGCGATCCTGTCGTCTTCCGGCCGACAGGCCGTCCCGCGCCGACCCTGTCCGGCCCCGGCGCCGAAGCGGCACTGTCACCGGACATGTCAGCTGGGCCCTGCCTTGTAACCGACGCCCCTGACAGTCACCACGATCTCCGGCCGCTCCGGGTCCTTCTCGACCTTGGAGCGCAGCCGCTGCACGTGAACATTCACAAGCCGGGTGTCCGCGGCGTGCCGGTATCCCCACACCTGCTCGAGCAGCACCTCACGCGTGAACACCTGCCACGGCTTGCGCGCCAGCGCCACCAGCAGATCGAACTCCAGCGGCGTCAACGCGATCGACTGCCCGTCCCGCTTCACGGAGTGACCGGCCACGTCGATGACGAGGTCACCTATGGCCAGCTGTTCCGGCGCGGGCTCCTCCGACCTCCGCAGCCTCGCCCGGATCCGGGCGACCAGCTCCTTCGGCTTGAACGGCTTCACGATGTAGTCGTCGGCACCCGACTCCAGCCCGACCACCACGTCGACGGTGTCGCTCTTGGCCGTGAGCATCACGATCGGCACGCCCGACTCCGCCCTGATCAGGCGGCACACCTCGATGCCGTCCCGCCCGGGCAGCATCAGGTCGAGCAGCACCAGGTCGGGTTTGCTCTCACGGAATGCGGCCAGCGCCTTGTCGCCGTCGGCTACAAAAGACGGCTCAAAACCTTCACCACGCAGCACGATGCCGAGCATCTCGGCCAGTGCCGTGTCGTCGTCGACGACAAGGACTCGTCCCTTCATAAACGACATCATCCCATTCTCATAACGGTGGCGAAGGTGCAGGTGAGCAGACTCACTGACCAGTGACCTTAGTCGTACTGCGCCGTCACTGTCTGCCCTCGTCCGCTGCCGTTGATGTCAGATTAGATGTCACTGATGTCAGCCATGGATGTCAGGCGAGTGGGCTAACCAGGTGGCTCCGCGAGCATGACCACGAGGTCGGCGGAGCGACTTTGGCCGGGAGCTGCTTTGGGGGGAGTGATCATGGCCCCGTAAGCTTCCGGCGCGTCGGGCAGTCTGTGGACCTGCCCGTTAAAGCACGACGTTGGGGCCATGATCTTCGAGGCTCCCCCCAAAGTGGCTGGCTAAAGTCGCGGAGCCGACCGCCCCAGCCCCCACTCACCCCCCCACCCCCCACCTTCGCCCTTCGCGCCATCGTCAGGTGGCTTGCGTCTATGGCGGTCGCATGCCGGGGGATGCTTGCCCGCTGCGGATCGTGGGGGCCTGCGCTGGCCCGAGGTCGGGCTGTGTGGGCGTTCTTCGCGTGCATGGCCGCGTCCGCCGTCCGACCGGTGGCCTGGTGCGGGATCAGCGGGCCGCTCGAACGCCCGCGCATCTGGCAGCGTCGGCCGGCATACCGCCGCCACCACGATCCGGCCTCTTTCGGTAAACAAAGCGTCTTTGACCTGCACCGTTGGGGCTCATCGCTCGCCCCCGTGCCCGTGTTGGGTTTTGGCCGCTGCGTGCGGCGACGGGCGGGCGGCGGCGTGCGCCGGTGGCGGAGACATGGAGGCGGCGCGGCGGCGACCGACCGGCGCCGCCGCGCTTGGCGCGGCCCTCGGTTTGATCCGACCTACTTCTGTAGGCAACCGGGTGGAAAGGGGTACGACGTGGCCCCTGAGACGGGGCGTTTGGGGTCTAGCTGCCGTTGATCTTTTCCATCCCAGAGGCCGGATCGTGGTGGCGGTGGTGTGCGGGCCAGAGCGGCCGTTGATGCGCCTGAGCGGAGCCTACGGCCCGAAGATCGACAAGCGCCGTCGGCCGCTGGTCGAGCGAGCGCAGCGAGCCTTGATGAAGTAGGGAAACTCCCACCGCACCGCGATCACGACTAGTGCGCGCGGCTAAGCGCGTTCAGGTGGTCGAGGTAATCCCGGCCCGTGGGTGCATCCGAGAAGTCGCGGTTCACGATCGACGCCAACTCCCGGCTGACCAGGAGGAGCGACGGCAGAGACTTCCTCTCCCCCTTAAGGGCCCACTCCCCGTAGTCCACAGCCTGTTCAAGGTCACCTTGCCGTGCGGCGACTACCCCCAGAGTGATCCTCGCCTCCGCCATTCGCATGGGCGACTTCTCCGTACCGTCGAAGTCGGTTCCCACCCGAATCACTTCGTTGGCCAGTGTCTCAGCGAGAGCGTCCTCGCCGAGCAGCCGGTAGCAGTCCATCGCATAGAAGTCGAACTTGGCGGGGTCCACCACGAAGTGGTGATCAAGGTTGTCCGGGTAGGGCATAGCTTCGAGCAACTTGCGCCCGCGATCTAGCGTCACTTCAGTCTTGCGGCGATCTCCGAGGCGGGCCCACGCCTTGGCCTCCTGCGCGGCGAGCTGAACGGCTACGCCATGGTTCGGGGCGATCTCGGTTCCGGTCTGCGAGGCAGCGATGATCCCGCGGTAGTCCCCCGTGGTCAGAGCGAACCACGCGCGCATCTCGTGAGCCCAGCCAGCCACTTCGGTGTTCTCGGCCTCGTTGGCGAGTGACAGCACAGCGCGGCGTGTGCTCTCTGCCGCTGCTCGATCGCCCATGTCGTACTCAACGCATCCGACGAGCAGTGCAAGCCATGCCGAGATCGTCAACACTTCTCGGTGCTGGGCCAGCGTGAGGCGCTGGGACTGAAGACCGGCTACGCGCCTGAGCCACTCCCGTCCTTCCATGGCGAGCTGATCGCTAGGAAGATACGGGTACTCCGAGCACAACCGGTCAGCCGTGATCTTCAGAGCATCCAGCGTGGCATTGTCGACGTCGGAAGCCTGCATGCGGCTGATGATGTCGAGGGTCTGCATGCCCGTCGCTGTTGCGATCTCGGCATCTCCGTCACGGCGTCCGGTGACAGGGAAGATCGCATGCGTCACGGTGCCAAAGGCAGACGCAATGATCGGCTTGTAGAAGTCGCTCGGGGTGACCTCGCCGGACTCCCACCGCTTCCACTGCCGGATCATGCTTGGCCCTGCGGGAAGCTCTTGGGGGGCATGCGCTCGAAGGATCGCGACAGCCTCCGTCTGCGACCAACCCCGCGCCTCTCGCTCGGCCGCAATGCGTCGCGCCCATGCCGGTCGTTCGTCGCTCATGTGCTGCCCTCCCGTCGGGATGTCTGCTTCGAGTCTGGCATCTCATAAGCCGGTGACACGGGGGGTGACAGGCGGGTGACACCAAGGCTGTCACCTCGTGACACCACCCCTGTCACTGGTTGAGGTCTCACTCTCAGCGCACGGTGGAGTACATGTCAGACGCCGCTCGCACCGTCGGACTGCTTCTCCAACTCGGCTACGCGGGCGGCAAGTTGCCGAAGCTCGGAGTGGATAGCGTTGATCTCTTCTCGACTGACGGGGCCAGCTTCCGCGTCTTCGCCGTCACTGACCGTTGACGACTGGACGAAGTACCCGCGTGTGGGTACGGCTTTGATCAACCCCTCGTCGATGAGGATCTGGAGTGCGCTGTTCACGGTGACGCTCGTGACGTCGAACCGGTTGGCCATCTCTCGCAGGGACGCAAGCCGGTGGCCGCTCGGGAGCGTTGAGATCTCCCGGCGCAGCTTGTCTGCGATCTGGACCTTCTTTGGGCGCGGGTCGTGGTCGGCAACGGTCATGCGTCGAGCGTATCCACTAGAGCGAAATAGTGCGGCCTATTGCGCACCACCCCTTGCGCTCTAGCGTGCACTAGAGCAAGCTATGTCATGTGGCTGGTTAGCCACAGAGCTTGGAGGGCGGCCCTTCTACCGCCAAGCAGACTGCCGCCCTCCTCGTCCCCGAAGGGAAGTTCCATCATGCGTCAGATCCCCGTCGACACCTCCACCGCCACCGTGATGGTCGCCAAGACGCCGCAGCCCAAGGTCAAGGACCGCCGTACCGGCGAGATCGCCACCGACGCCGACACGGGCGCCACGATGATGACCGTGGACGTGATGTTCGCGGCGAACGACGAGGTCGAAATCCTCACGATCACGGTCCCCGAGCCGGGTATCTCCGGCGACCTGGTGATGGGCACGCCGGTCGCGCTCACCGGCTTGATCGCTCGGCCGTGGGAGAACGAGTTCAACGGCCAGAAGCGGCATGGCATCGCCTTCCGCGCGGTCGCCGTGACCTCGCTCGTCGACGCTTCTTCGAAGTCGAAGGCGGCCTGAGTCATGACGTGGTTAATGATCGCCCTGGTGATCGTGGCCGGGCTGGCGCTGCTGCTGCGGTGGCGCCGCCCCGCCTGGTACTGGATGACCTTCGGTGTCCTGTTCGCCACGGCCAAGGTCCGGCTGCGGTACGCGTCCGTGATGGACGCCTGTGACCTCACGGTGGCGGCCTCGCGGTTCCGGCTCACCCTGGCCCGCTGGTTCGGCTGGGACACCCCGCAGCAGCGGGTGCCCCGGCTGCTGTGGATCAAGCCGACGCGTACCGGTCTGCGGCTGCGGGTGCGGATGCGGCCGGGTCAGGATGCCTTCGACTACTCGGCCGCGGTCGACCGGCTGCGGCACGCCTTCGGCGTCCACCAGGTCACCTCACGCGAGATCAAGCCGGGCACCGTTGAGATCGCTATGACCGGCTACGACGTCCTCAAGCGGGTGCAGATGCCCGCCCGCCTCGACCGCAGCATGCTGCGTATCCCGATCGCGCTGCGCGAGGACGGCTCGGTCCACTACCGCGACTACCGCGAGGTTCCGCACTCGATCACCCTGGGCGCGGTCGGCTCGGGCAAGTCGGTCACGCAGCGCCGGGTCATCAAGGAACTCGCCGCGCAGCGGGTTGCCCTGGTCGGGATCGACTGCAAGAACGGCGTGGAGCTGGCTCCGCTGGCGCGCCGGTTCTCGGCCCTGGCCGACAACGCCGACGATGCCGCCGACCTTCTTGAGGCCCTGGTGCGACGTATGGAGGCGACCTACCAGACCATCCGGCGGGAGCAGCGGATCAGTGCGGACACCCCGGATGCGGAGATCACCGCGGACATCTGGGGTCTGCCCGAGCACCTGCGCCCGGTGCCGGTGGTGCTCACCATCGACGAGATCGCGGAACTGGCGCTGTTCACTACCGCGGCGGAGAAGAAGCGCCGGGAACGGGCCGTGGTCGCCTTGGTTCGGCTGGCCCAGCTCGGCCGCGCCGCGGGGATCTTCGTGGACATCTACGGGCAGCGCTTCGGCTCCGAACTGGGCGATGGCATCACCATGCTGCGCGCGCAGTTGACGGGGCGGATGTCGCACCGGGTCAACGACGAGTCCAGCTCGAAGATGGCGTTCGGGGACGTCTCCCCGCATGCGGTGTTCGCGGCCACGCAGATCCGCAACGACCGGCCCGGCATGGCCGTGGTCGGCTACTCCAACGGCGACTGGACCCGGATCCGCTCCGCCTATACCTCGATGCGCGAGGCCGTGACCGCCTGCAACAAGTACGCGGATCTGACGCCGGATCTTCCGGAGCTGGCCCGCTTCCGCCCGCTGGTGGATCTCGCGCCGGTCGAGGCGCCCGCGGTGGCCACGGCCGCCTGATCACCCCTCTGCTCCACGGTCGGCGTGACCGTCTCGCGCCAGGTCCCTACCCGAGCCATGCCCGAAGAAGGAGATCACCGGCCATGTGCCCCCGCTGCGAGGACTTCGCCCGCACCGTCTTCATGCTCGGTCAACTCGCCCTCTACGCCGACACCTTCGGCGCTGACCAGGACTTCATCGAGGCCGTCGGCCCGTGCCTGGCCGCGTCGCTGCCGGAGCCGCCGCCCGGCACCTTCCCGCCCGGCTACGACCCCACCGACGGCCCGGAGTACCCCGGCGAGGGGTGGACGCCGTGACCGCCGCGAAGAAGCCCGCCACCCGCCGCCGCACGGCCCCGGCCAAGCCGGAACCCGCGAAGTGCCCGGACTGTGACGGCAACGGCGAGATCACCGAAGCCGTCAAGGTCGGCGCCCGCAAGGGCCGCATCACCGACCACCGGCAGGCGGGTCTGTGCCTGACCTGCTGGGGCTCCGGCGAAGCCCCCACCGACTGAACCCCGCTGGGACGGGGCGGCCGGACATCGTTCCCCGCCCCGCCCTGGCCCAACCCACCTGAAGGAGGTGAGGACATGACTCGCTCGATCCGCCCGGACGCCGTCCTGATTCAGGCTGTGATCGCCGGAGCCTTGTCCTTCGCCCACCTGCATGACCTTGCCGCCGCGGCCGGACAGACCGGCTGGAAGGCCTGGGCCTACCCGATCAGCGTTGACCTGCTGCTCGTGGCCGCGTGGCGTCGGCTCCGCAGTGATGGCCCGTCCCGGCTGGCCTGGTGCTGGTTCCTCGTCGCGCTGGTCGCCTCGCTCGGCGCCAACGTCGCCACCGCCGGGTTCCTTGACCTGGCCAATCCGCCCGCCCTGCTCCGCCTCGGGGTGGCCGGATGGCCCGCCCTCGCCTTCCTCGGCGGCACCCTTCTCGCGCACTCGCCGACTCCGGCCGGGGACCGGGTGCCGGTTCCGCCGGCGCCCGCAGCCCCGGCCCCCGCACCCGACATCGAACCCGAGCCGACCCCCGCCGCGGAGCCTTCCGCCGCCCTCACGACCGAGGAAACCCCGGCCCTGCCCGCCCCTGCCCCCGCCGCGGCCCCGGCCGTGCCGGTTCCGCCCGCGCTGGTCGCTCACGCCCGCAAGGTCGCCGACGAGCACCGCGCCCGCACCGGCCAGGAGATCGACCCCGGTGCGCTGCGCGCCCGCCTCGGCGTCCCGCCCGCCATAGCCGACGCCATCGCCACCCAACTCGCCTGACACAGAAAGGACTTGAAGCCATGGGTTTCCTCTTCCAGCGCCTGGTGCGCTACGGCCCCGTGGAGATCGGCCGCGCCCTGACCAAGAGCGGCGACAAGGGATTCATCGCCTCCTGCACCTCTGATCAGTGCGGCTGGTCGGCCGAATACACCAGCTACGGCGCCGTCTGCATCGCGGCCAAGGGCCACCGCTGCCAGATCAAGAGCAAGCACGAGAACCGGAACAGGTGACGCCATGTCCGTGCCGCTGTGGTTCTTCATCGCCTGCCTCGCCGTCGTCGGCGTCAAAACCCTCCGCCCGCCCCTCTGGCTCGTGATCGTCCTGCTGATCGGCGGCTACCTCCTCGCCAACAGCCTGCTCGCCCCCGCCATCGACCCATTCGCCAAGTAGCCCACTGCTGAAGGGAGTTCACCATGCTCCGCCCGAAGATCCCGACCATGCCGACCCCGACCGGCGTCGTCTCCCCGCCCGTCGTCGTCGAGCCCACCGCCGTCGTCCCGGCCACCCAGACCCCGCCTCAGCCCGTTCCGGTGGCCCCGGCGCCGTCCCGGCCAGTCGTCCAGCTCACCCCCGGCACCGTGATCGCCCTCGTCGGCGGCGGCACTGCCGTAGTCCTGGTCGTCGGCGCCGTCCTCGTCTCGATGCTGCTCGCGGTCGCCATCACCGGCATGTCCGTGGCCGTGGTCGCGGTCGTCCTGCGCTCTCTGCTCGCCTCCGAAGCCAAGCGACGCTGACCGGCCCCCGGAGCGGCCTCAACCGCCAAGTCTCGTCCGCTCCGGGCGCCGTCCCTACCCGATCTTTCAACCGGAAGGAACCTCCATCATGACCGGCCCGACCCCGGCCACCATCGCCAACGCGCGGATTTGCCCGGACTGCGACGGCTTCGGCGCCGCCGCCGTATCCTCCGGCGCCCGCGACGCCTCCGGCCAGCTGCCCACCATCGCCGTCGACTGCCCGGACTGCCACGGCACCGGCACTCTGCCGCTGCGTCCCCGCCTGAGCGCCGCGGATGTGGAGGTTGCCGCCTGATGGACACCGCGACCTTCGCGGGCCTGGACCCGATCACCCTCGGCGACGCGCTGAGGGTGGCCGGGTCTGAGGGCTTCGAGCGCTGGCAAGACCAGATCAAGCGCACGGGCGGCTGCGCCGACCCGATCCACCTGACCGGCTGGGTCCTGCACAAGGACAAAGCGACCGGCAAGACCCTGCACCACTACACCACCGAGCACGAGCCCGGCGAGCGCCTGCGCATCGCCTGCGGCAACCGGCGGGCCTCCCGCTGCCCGTCCTGCGCCTGGACCTACGCCGGAGACACCTACCACCTGATGCGCGCCGGACTCGCCGGAGACGCCGACAAGGACATCCCGGCCACTGTCCGGGATCACCCGCGGGTCTTCGCGACCTTCACAGCGCCCTCGTTCGGTCCGGTTCACAACCGGCCCGACCGCGGCACTTGCCGCTGCGGGGCACGCCACGCACAGGATGACCCCGCCCTCGGCACGGCCCTCGATCCGGCGACGTACGACTACGCGGCCGCGGTGCTCTTCAACAACCTCGCGGGCGACCTGTGGGTGCGCTTCGCCAATCGGCTGCGCCGCGAGATCGCCAAGCGGGCCGGGCTCACGCAGCGTGAACTCAAAGAGGTCTGCCGGGTCTCGTACGGCAAGGTCGCTGAGTTCCAGAAGCGGGGCGCCGTCCACTTCCATGCCGTGATCCGTCTCGATGGCCCGGACGGCCCCGAGTCGGCGCCGCCCTCCTGGGCCAGCACCAACCTGCTCACCAAGGCGATCCGGGCCGCCGCCCGGCACTCGTACACCTCGGTCTCGGTCCCGGCCGCCGGGGACCAGCCCGCCCGCACCTTCCAGTGGGGCCGACAGCTCGACGTCCGCCCCGTCAAGGCGTTCGGGGACGGATCGGACCTGACCGAACAGGCCGTCGCCTCCTACGTCGCCAAGTACGCCACCAAAGCCGCGGAGAACACCGGCACCCCTGACACGGCCGTCTACTGCCGCTCGTGCCGGGGAACGGGCCGATCTCGCGTGTACGACCGCGATGGTTCAGCCCTCAGTCAGTGCGCCACCTGCCACGGCAACGGCCTGGGCGAAGACCTTGCCCGGCTGGACGTCCCCGATCATGCACGCCGCCTCATGGCTGCCTGCGCGCAACTGCAACCGCTTTATCCCGACCGTCACCTTGCCCGCTGGGCTCACATGCTCGGCTTTCGCGGTCACTTCAGTTCCAAGTCCCGCCGCTACTCGACCACCCTTGGCGCCCTCCGCCAGACACGTGCCGACTACCGCGCCGCCCAAGAGCGCGAAGCCCTCGGCCTGGATGAGCGCGAGCCGGACACCGTCCTGGTCCTGGCCGACTGGCAGTACGCCGGACACGGCCACACGCCCGGCGAATCGGCCCTCGCCGCCACCATCGCCCGCGGCCTTCAGCTCAACCGCGAAACCGCCCGCGAAGCCCTCCACGACCAAGGCGTTCTGGAAGGGGCAACCGCATGACGACTGCCCCAGTAGAGCTGTTGACCGTTTCGGAGGTCATGGCGCGGTTGAAGTACGGACGGAGCAAGGTGTACGACCTGATCCGCTCGAAGCGGCTTGTCTCCTTCACCGAGGGGCGGTGCCGACGCATCCCCGAGAGTGCGCTTCAGGACTACATCCGTGCCCAGCTTGAGGAGGCTGCCTGATGCCTCCACGCAAGCGGAACCCCAATGGGTCGGGCACAGTCACCAAGCGGGCTGACGGCCGCTACCAGGCAGCCGTGTACGTGCCGCAGCCGGACGGCACCATGAAGCGGAAGTTCGCCTACGGCAAGACCTACGAGGAATGCGACCAGAAGCGCCGTGAGTTGATCGACCGTTCCAACGGCGGCATCCCGACTCCGACGCGGGACATGACCTTGGGTCAGTGGTTCGACTACTGGTTGGCGATCATCGTGGAACCCAACCTGGCAGCGAACAGCTACCGGGCGTACGAGACTGCCGTGCGGCATCATCTGCGTCCGCGTCTGGGCTCGAAGGTCATGGTGAAGCTCGGAGTCAAGGAGCTTCGCGGGGTCATACAGGCGCTCGCGCAGGATGAGGGGGCCAAGACCGCCAAGCGGGCCTTGCGGGTCCTCTCGGCGGCTCTCACGGCCGCGATGGTCGAGGACATCGGGCTGACCCGGAACGTGAGCAAGCTCGTTCACGTGCGGGCGACCACGGATAGCGGCAAGAGCTGGGATGCGGTGACCGTGCTCCGCTTCCTGGCCGCTGCCCGGCGTCTCACCCCGTACTACCCGACGTTCCTCCTGCTCTGTCTCCTCGGGCTGCGCCGGGCTGAGGTGTGCGGGCTGCGCTGGGAGAACATCGACTTGGACAACCGGGTCATCTGGGTGGAACAGCAGCACCAAAGGGCCAGCGCCGGAACGATCGACGCCGAACTCAAGACCGAGACGTCCAAGGCGCCGTTGCCTCTGCCTGCCCAGTGCATCGCGCCGTTGCGTTGGACCCGGATACGCACGGCCATGTTGCGGGAGCGCGCACTCAGCAAGGGACGGCCGTGGTTCGAGGACCCCGACGGTCACGTGTTCGTGACGCGGACCGGTCGGCCGCTCACACCTGATCATCTCTACATCGTGTTGCAGCGGATCATCAGGGTGGAGGGGCTCAGCAAGATGAACCCGAAGGGGCTCCGGAAGTCGTGCGGCACGCTGCTGGTCCATCTTCGGGTGCACCCTCGCATCGTCAAGACGATCTTGCGGCATAGTCGGATCGCGACGACGATGGATATCTACGCTGAGGCTCTGGACCCGGACGTCGTGGAAGCTGTCGGCCAGCTCGACCGCCTGCTCCGGCAACCGGCGCGGATCCGGGAACTGGAGGCCGGGACCGACCTGGAAAGCGCCGCTTGATGTAGCCGTTGGATGTCACGGCCCCTCGCCTCGCGCATCGTCGCAGGCAGAGGGGCCGTTTCCGTTGATCAGGCTGGGAGCATCCCATTCTCATAACGGTGGCGAAGGTGCAGGTGAGCAGCGTCACTGGCCCGTGACGATAGTCGTACCCGGCCGTCACTGTCTGCCCCTGTCCCGGGACGTCGATGTCAGACACGGATGTCAGCTACCCAGGGTAGGCGCAGGCTGACCATACGGTCGGCCCAGTGACTCCCGGCCGGACTGCTACGACACCGCTACGAACGTGGCATGCCCACCCGATCCCCGCACTGCCGGACGAGTGGGGAAGCACTCTTTGCCGCCCTCGAACCTCTACCGGGCAACCTCACTCAAGCCGAGCTCCCCCTCAGCTGATCGTCACCTCGCGCGACCTGGCACACATCTCCGCAAGAGCCTCAGCGGTCACGGGCGAGACGGCACCCGCTTCCGTGACGATCGCGGTCACCAGCTCGGGCGGCGTCACATCGAACGCCGGGTTGTACGCCTGGGTCCCGAGGGGCGCCACCGGAACCCCGCCTCCCGCTTCCGCTCCTGCCACCGGCACCTGAGGTGCGGTGACCTCCGTCACCTCATGGCCGGGCCGCTGCTCGACCTCGATGGAGGCCCCGTCGGGAGTCTCCGGATCCACTGTCGTCAGCGGTGCCACCACGATGAACGGCACATGGTGGTACCGCGCGAGCACCGCGAGCGGATAGCTCCCGACCTTGTTCGCCACCGAACCGTCGGCCGCAATGCGGT
The DNA here is from genome assembly GCF_042893475.1 of Streptomyces sp. NPDC001604. Classification (NCBI taxonomy): domain Bacteria; kingdom Bacillati; phylum Actinomycetota; class Actinomycetes; order Kitasatosporales; family Streptomycetaceae; genus Streptomyces; species Streptomyces sp. NPDC001604. The sequence continues at coordinate 1,115,825 of NZ_JBIAUY010000001.1, forward strand.
CCGCCCCGATCAGCACCGCGTCCACCTCGCCGGCCGCGAACAGCGAGCCCGCCGCGTTGTCCGTGAGCAAGGTGTACGCCATGCCGCTGCGGGCCGCCTCATAAGCGGTCAGGCGAGCGCCCTGCAGCAACGGACGCGTCTCGTCCACCCACAGCCGCCGCAACCTCCCCGCTCGGTGCGCCGCGAGCGCCACCGCGAAGGCGGTCCCCTCCCCGCCCGACACCAGCGCCCCGGTGTTGCAATGGGTGAGGATCCGGTGCCCGCCACCGGGCAGCAGCTCGTCCAGAAGTGCCAGCCCGCACTCGGCCATACGGGCACTGGCCTCGGCGTCCTCCTTGTGCAGCCGACGGGCCGCGGCAAGCGCTGCCGCCGCGGCCTGCCCGGCATCGCCGCTCCTGGCGAACTCGGTCCGGTAGGCACTCTGAGCCCTGCGCACACCGACAGCGAGGTTCACCGCAGTGGGCCGGGCACCCGCCAGCGCGGTTGCGGCCTCGTCCACGTCGAAGCCGCGCGCGGCGGCGAGCGCGACACCGTACGCTCCGGCGATGCCGAGCAGCGGCGCCCCACGCACAGCCAGCGAACGGATCGCCTCCACCAGCGCGGGCGCGTCCGTGCAAACCCGCTCGACTTCCTCGGCGGGCAATCTCGTCTGGTCGAGAAGTACCAGTACGGGCCCTTCTGGTGGCTCCTCCCAGCGGATCGCCGGTATCTCGCTCGGACTGCTGTCTTCGCCGGATTGCACGTACTGATCAGCCATGCGATCAGTCTGCCCCTTATCCCGCAGACAATTGAAGGTGTGCAGCCCATACCGCGGCCGGTACCTCGGCGACCACCCCATGGCACGATGGCTGCCAACCTGCCGCCGCGACCGCGGACGGGCACCGTGAAGGAGCGACGATGAAAGACACTCCGGGCTGGGCCTCGCCCGGATCTGCCCCGTCCGACGGGCAGGAGCCCGGCACGTCCGGCCCTGCCGGGCCCACCGACCGCCCCGGCCCCGCGGAGCCAGCGGACCAGCCCGGTTCCGACCCGCAGGACACGCCTGACCCGCAGGGCTCCGGCCCGCAGTGGTCCAAGCAGCAGCCGCCACCCGGCCAGTGGTCCGCGCCCGCCGATCCGGCAGGCTCCGGCCGGCCTGCTCCGCCATCCCCTCCGCCCAGCTCCGGCTGGGGCACACAGCCTCCCCCCGGCCCCGGAGGCCACGGTCCCGGCGGCTTCCAGGCTCATGGCACTCCCGGATACCCCGCGTGGGGCGGCGGCTGGGGTGGACCTCCACCCGCCGCCAAGCCCGGCGTCATCCCGCTCCGCCCGCTCGGCGTGGGCGAGATCCTCGACGGCGCCGTCTCCACCATGCGCACCTACTGGCGCACGGTGCTGGGCATCTCCCTCACCGTCGCGGTGGTCACCGAGGTCCTCGTCATCCTGCTCCAGGGCCTGGTCCTCAACGACACCAGCACCACGGCCCTCGACGACCCGAGCGCCACCGCGAGCGAACTGACCCGCGCCATGGGCGAGGTCATGCTCAGCTCCGGCGCGGTCTTCCTGATCTCTCTGATCGCCACAGTCGCCGCGACCGCCCTGCTCACCACCGTCACCAGCCGCGCCGTCCTCGGCCGTCCCGTGACCACGGGCGAGGCCTGGCGCGATGCCCGCCCTCAGGTCGTGAAGCTGTTCGGCCTGATCCTGCTGCTGCCGCTCATCGCCGTCACCATCGTCTTCCTGGGCGCATTGCCCGGCATCCTCGTGGCGGTCTTCGGAAACGCCGACGGGGGTGTCGCACTCGCTGTCCTGGGCGGTCTCGCCGCCGGCGTCGTCGCCCTGTGGCTGATGATCCGCTTCTCCCTGGCCTCGCCCGCACTGATGCTCGAGAAACAGGGCGTCCTGAAGTCGATGAGCCGATCCGCGAAGCTGGTCCGAGGCTCCTGGTGGCGTGTCCTCGGTATCCAGTTGCTCGCCGGAATCATCGCGAACATCATCTCGGCGATCGTCGTCATCCCCTTCACTTTCCTCGCCGCAGCGCTCGGCGGCGAAGGCGTCGTCGGCTTCCTCAACGGTGAGGGGAACAACCTCGGCTGGACCTTCCTCATCATCAGCGGGATCGGCTCGGTGATCGGCTCCATGATCACTTTCCCGATCAACGCCGGCGTCACCGTGCTCCTCTACATCGACCAGCGCATCCGCCGCGAAGCCCTGGATCTCGAGTTGGCCCGCGCCGCCGGCGTCCAGGGCTACGGGGCCGACGCCGGCTCGGGGGGCTGATGCGGTGAGCATGACGGGGGGAGTTCTCACAGCGGTGCCGACGGTCCTGCCGCGCGCCGCAGAATCGGCCGTACGGGCGCTGCTGCGCGCCGGCAACACATCGGTCCTGTCGGCGACGCACTCCGGCAACGAACCGCCGGTGACGATCCCCCGGGATCCCGCACGTGAGGCAGCCCGTCGTGAGCTGTCGAAGCGCATGTACCACGAGAACGACCCCAGCCTGTTCCAGCGCGCCCTGAACGCCTTCTGGGACTGGGTCGACAAGCTGTTCGGCTCGGCGGCGACCGCGACCCCTGGAGGCACACTCGGCCTGGTCGTCGTCATCGTGGCCGTCCTCGCACTGCTGGGCGCACTGTGGTGGCGGCTTGGCACACCACGGCGTGAACCCTCCTCGTCCGCCACCCTGTTCGACGATCGCCCCCGCAGCGCCGCCGAACACCGCGCGGCCGCCGAGGCCCACGCCGCCCAGGGCCACTGGAACCAAGCGGTCCAGGAACGCATGCGCGGCATCGTCCGCTCACTCGAGGAACGCGCGCTCCTCGACATCCGCCCCGGCCGCACCGCGGACGAGGCAGCCGCCGAAGCAGGCCGCGCACTGCCAGACCACCGAGACCGACTGCACGCCGCGGCCCGGGACTTCGACGACGTGACATACGGCGGCCGAAGGGCGAGCGAGCAGTCGTACCACCGCATGGCCGAACTCGACCGCGACCTCGAACGCACCAAGCCCCAGCTCGCGGGCAACAACCCCAGCACAGCCCACAACGCCCGCCAGGGGGCCGCCGGATGACGACCGAGGTCATGCTCCCGTCCACCTCGGCCTCGCCCACCGCACGCCAGGTGTGGACCCGCGCACGCGGCATTGCACTCGCCGTAGTGCTCCTCCTGGCCGCGGCCGTCGTGATCGCCGTGATCCGCTCCGACACCCGGCACGGTGAACTCGACCCACGCTCCGTCGACTCCCACGGCAGTCGCGCCGTCGCCGAACTCCTCGCCGACCGCGGTGTTTCCACACGCGTGGTCACCACTCTGGACGGAGCGCGCGCCGCAGCCGCTCCGGACACAACCCTCCTGGTCGCCGTCCCCGACCTGTTGACACCCCGTCAACAGACCCGGCTGCACTCCGCGACCGCACAATCCGGTGGCCGCACCGTCCTCATCGCCCCAGGCGGCTCGTCGGTCGAAAAGCTTGTCCCCGGCGTCACCGCGGACCCCGCGACCAGCCTCGACTCGACGCTGCCGCCCGACTGCCATCTGTCTGCCGCCCGCCGCGCGGGCACCGCAGACACGGGCGGCATCCGCTACACCACCACACGCCTCGGCACCGACGAGTGCTACCGCAGCGAGCGTCTGGCCACCCTCCTGCGCATTCCGGAGACCCCCGGAGACGGCGACACCGTCGTCCTCGGCGCGCCCGACATCCTGTTCAACGACCGCCTCGACAAGGAGGGCAACGCCTCGCTCGCCCTCCAACTCCTCGGCTCCCGCCCCCATCTGGTCTGGTACCTCCCCTCACTTTCCGACAACTCCGCAGCCGACACGGGCGACGAAAAAGGCTTCTTCGACCTGCTCCCCTCCGGCTGGCGCTGGGGCACGCTGCAACTCTTCCTCGCGGCAGCCCTCGCCGCCTTCTGGCGGGCACGCCGACTGGGCCCCCTCGTGCCAGAAAAACTCCCCGTGGCGATCCGCGCCTCGGAAACCGTCGAAGGCCGCGCCCGCCTCTACCGCAAGGCGAACGCCCGCGATCGCGCGGCCGCCGCTCTTCGCTCCACCACCCGCACCCGCCTCGCCCCCCTCGTCGGCGTCCCCGTCACCCAGGCGCACGCGCCCGAGGCCCTGCTCCCCGCCCTGTCCGCCCATCTCCACGGCGACGGACAGGCCCTACACCCCCTCCTCTTCGGCCCGCCGCCAGGCGACGACGCGGCCCTCATTGCCCTCACCGACCAACTCGACGCCCTCGAAAGAGAGGTACGCCGTCCATGATGGACCCGACCACTGACAACGCCGCGCACACCGGGGATCCGGGCAAAGCCCGAGCCTCCCTGGAGGCCCTGCGTGCCGAGATCGCCAAAGCCGTGGTCGGCCAGGATCCTGCCGTGACCGGCCTTGTCGTCGCCCTCCTCTGCCGCGGACACGTACTACTAGAAGGAGTCCCCGGGGTCGCCAAAACGTTGCTCGTACGCGCCCTCGCCTCCGCCCTCGAACTCGACACGAAGCGCGTGCAGTTCACCCCTGACCTGATGCCGAGCGACGTCACCGGCTCCCTGGTCTACGACACTCGCACCGCCGAGTTCTCGTTCCAGCCCGGTCCGGTCTTCACCAACCTCCTCCTGGCAGACGAGATCAACCGCACGCCCCCGAAGACCCAGTCGTCCCTCCTGGAAGCCATGGAGGAACGCCAGGTCACGGTCGACGGCACTCCGCGCCCGCTCCCCGACCCCTTCCTGGTCGCCGCAACCCAGAACCCGGTCGAGTACGAGGGCACGTACCCTCTCCCCGAAGCCCAACTGGACCGTTTCCTCCTCAAACTGACGGTCCCTCTCCCCTCCCGCCAGGACGAGATCGACGTCCTCACCCGCCACGCCGAGGGCTTCAATCCGCGCGACCTGCGCGCCGCCGGCGTACGCCCCGTGGCCGGCGCGGCCGACTTGGAGGCCGCCCGCGCCGCGGTCGCCAAGACGGCCATCTCCCCGGAAATCACCGCCTACGTGGTGGACATCTGCCGGGCCACCCGCGAGTCGCCGTCCCTCACCCTGGGCGTCTCCCCACGCGGCGCCACGGCCCTCCTTGCCACCTCGCGCGCATGGGCATGGCTCACGGGCCGTGACTACGTCATCCCCGACGACGTCAAGGCCTTGGCTCTCCCCACTCTCCGACATCGCGTGCAACTCCGCCCCGAGGCCGAGATGGAAGGCGTCACAGCGGATTCCGTCATCAACGCGATCCTCGCCCACGTCCCCGTTCCCCGCTGATGCCACTCACCGGACGCGCCGCGCTCCTCGCGGCCCTCGGCTCCCTCCCCGTCGGTATCTGGGACCCCAGCTGGACGGGCATCCTCGCCGTGAACGGCCCCCTGGCATTGGCCTGCGCCTGCGACTTCGCCCTCGCAGCACCGGTACGGCGCCTCGGCCTGACCCGCTCCGGCGACACGTCCGTCCGCCTGGGCGAGGCCGCCGACGTGACCCTCACCGTCGCCAATCCGTCGCGCCGTCTCCTCCGTGCCCGTCTACGTGACGCCTGGCCCCCCAGCAGCTGGCAGTCCGGCACGGAAATCGCCGCCTCACGCCACCGCCTGACCGTGCCGGCAGGCGAACGCCGCCGGGCCACCACGCGTCTACGCCCCAGCCGCCGCGGCGACCGTCAAGCAGACCGCGTGACGATCCGCTCCTACGGCCCCCTCGGTCTGTTCTCACGCCAAGGCAGCCACCAGATCCCCTGGACAGTACGCGTGCTGCCCCCCTTCACCAGCCGCAAGCACCTGCCCTCCAAACTCGCCCGCCTCCGCGAGCTCGACGGCCGCACCAGTGTGCTCACCCGCGGCGAAGGCACAGAATTCGACAGCCTGCGCGAGTACGTACCGGGCGACGACACCCGCTCCATCGACTGGCGTGCGACGGCACGCCAGTCCGCGGTCGCCGTACGCACGTGGCGTCCCGAACGAGACCGTCACATCCTGATCGTCCTGGACACCGGCCGCACCTCAGCAGGCCGCGTGGGCGACGCCCCACGCCTCGACGCCTCCATGGACGCGGCCCTGCTCCTGGCAGCACTCGCTTCACGCGCCGGCGACCGGGTGGACCTGCTCGCCTACGACCGCCGGGTACGCGCCCTCGTCCAGGGCCGCACAGCACGCGACGTCCTCCCGTCCCTGGTCAACGCGATGGCCACGCTCGAACCCGAACTGGTCGAACTGGATGCCCGAGGCCTGACGGCGACCGCACTCCGCACGGCCCCCCGCCGCTCACTCATCGTGCTGCTCACAAGCCTGGATGCGGCACCCATGGAGGAAGGCCTGCTTCCCGTGCTCTCCCAACTCACCCAGCGCCACACAGTTCTGATGGCATCAGTAGCGGATCCATATATCGCCCGTATGGCGAACGCCCGTGGAACCACGGAGTCCGTCTACGAAGCTGCAGCCGCTGCCCAGGCCCAGAGTGAACGCCACCGCACCGCGGAGCAGCTCCGCCGTCACGGAGTCACAGTCGTCGACGAGACGCCGGAGGAACTGGCGCCGGCACTGGCAGATGCGTATCTGGCGCTGAAGGCGGCGGGACGTCTGTGAGAGGAGGGCCCTCTTTTTGAAGGGCCCGAGACTTAAGTCCTGAAACGCAGAAAACCCCCGCACCGAATGGTGCGGGGGTTTTCTCAAAAATTGTTCGGCGGCGTCCTACTCTCCCACAGGGTCCCCCCTGCAGTACCATCGGCGCTGTAAGGCTTAGCTTCCGGGTTCGGAATGTAACCGGGCGTTTCCCTCACGCTATAACCACCGAAACACTATGAAGTTACGACCGGAAAAACACAGTCGTTGCCTCAGAACTAACACAGTGGACGCGAGCAACTGAGGACAAGCCCTCGGCCTATTAGTACCGGTCACCTCCACACCTTGCGGTGCTTCCAGATCCGGCCTATCAAC
>NZ_JBIAUY010000002.1:0-84819 GCF_042893475.1 Streptomyces sp. NPDC001604
CTTTCCAGGTTCCCGCTTTCGCGTTTCCCTTTCCGGCGGTTCCGACTCTATCAGATCCTTTCGGGCCTGACTCCCAGTCAGAGGGGCTGTCCTCCTGGCCGTTGGGCCGTTCCGACGAGTGAGACTTTAGCGGATTCCCGGCCCCCGAGCTAATCGGGGTCCGCGTCCTTTCGAACGTGGATTCCTCATTTCGCAAATACGCATGCCAATAAAGCGACGCCAGACAGATCGACTGGTCGTCGAGTAGTGGTTGGTACTTGCGAAGTGGCTGTCCGGGGACCGACCGCAGTCGGCGCTCACGTCGGACAACTCGGAGAACACTACGTAGCGCGCGGGGGTGTGTCAACTTGCCTCCCGGCGGCACCCGGGAGGCGTACCCTGAACGGCATGACTACGCGTACGTGTACCCAGCAGTGGTGGGCCGCCTGACGGCGGCCGTACTGACGTATGCGTTCAACGGCCGCCGCCTCGGCGGCCGTTCTCGTTTCTCCCTCCAGAGCTCCTGAGGGTCGGCCGCCGGGACGGCGGTCTCGACCAGGAGGTGGAGAAGAGATGACGCGGGTTTTCAGCGGGATCAAGCCGACCGGGCACCTGACGCTGGGGAACTACCTGGGAGCCATGCGGCAGTGGGCCGCGGTGGACCAGCACCGGGCGGATGCGCTGTTCTGCATCGTCGATCTGCATGCGCTGACCGTGGACCACGATCCGGCCCGGGTGCGCAGGCTCAGTCGGCAGGCGGCGACGCTGTTGCTGGCAGTGGGTCTGGATCCGGCGCTGTGCACCGTGTTCGTACAGAGTCATGTCGATGAGCACGCGCGGCTGTCGTACGTCCTCGAGTGTGTGGCGACCGACGGTGAGATGCGGCGGATGATCCAGTACAAGGAGAAGGCTGCGCGTGAGCGCGAGCGGGGTGGGAGTGTGCGGCTGTCCCTGCTGACGTATCCCGTGCTGATGGCGGCGGACATCCTGGTGTATGGGACGGACGAGGTGCCGGTGGGGGACGACCAGGCGCAGCATGTGGAGCTGACGCGGGATCTGGCGGTGCGGTTCAACCAGCGGTACGGACATACGTTCGTGGTGCCGAAGGCCACGCTTCCTGCGGTCGCGGCGCGGGTCATGAATCTGCAGGAACCGACGTCGAAGATGGGGAAGTCGGACGACCGCGGGCCGGGGATCGTCTATCTGCTCGACGAGCCGGACGTGGTGCGGAAGAAGATCATGCGCGCAGTGACCGACAGTGGGCGGGAGATCGTGTACGACAGGGAGGAACGGCCCGGCGTGACGAATCTGCTCGAGATCCTGGCGGCTTGCACGGGTGGGAACCCGGAGACCTTGAGCGGTGTATATGAGTCGTACGGGTCCTTGAAGAAGGACACCGCAGAGGCCGTGGTCGAGCTCCTCAGGCCCGTACAGGAGAGGCACAGGGCGCTGTGCGCTGATCCTGGCTATGTGGAGGGGGTGCTGCGGGATGGTGCGGAGAGGGCGCGGGCGTTGGCCCGGCCGACCGTGGATGCCGCTTATCGCGCGATCGGGTTGCTGCCGGCTGCTTCTGATACCGGTGCGGGTGTGGTGCTGAACGCTGCGCGGTAGGCGCGCGGGCTGGTGGCGAGGCGCGATGCGAAGTGCTGGCGCATCGTGACCTCGCTGCCGAAGCCGGCGCGGCGGGCCACTTCGGGCATGGGCAGGTCGGTGCGTTCGAGGAGTTTCTGCGCTGCGGCGATGCGCTGGTCGAGGAGCCAGCGGAGCGGGGGCGTGCCGGTCTGCGCGGTGAAGTGGCGGGCGAAGCTGCGCGGGGACATGCCTGCGTGGGCGGCCAGGTCGGCCACGGTGAGCGGTTCGTGCAGGTGGCGCAGGGCGTGCTCGCGTACGGCGGCGAGGGTGTCGGCGTCGCGGTCCGCACGGGGTGTGGGGTGCTCGATGAACTGTGCCTGGGTGCCGGTGCGGAAGGGGGCGGTGACCATCGAGCGGGCGATGGTGGCTGCGGCTTCGGCGCCGTGGGACCGGCGGACGAGGTGGAGGCAGAGGTCGATGCCGGCCGCGGTGCCGGCTGCGGTCCAGAGGTTGTGGTCCTCGATGAACAGGGCGTCGGGGACGACGGTGACTTGGGGGTGGTGTGCGCGGAGGAGGCTGACGAGGTTCCAGTGGGTGATGGCGCGGCGGCCGTCGAGGAGGCCGGCCTGGGCGAGGGTGAAGGCGCCGCCGCAGAGGGCCGCGATGGTGGTGCCGTGGGCGTGTGCGCGTCGGAGCGCGTCGAGGACGGGGGTGGGTGCGGGTGTGAGGTGGTCGTCGAGGCCGGGGATCACGATGAGGTCGGCGCGGGACAGCCAGCTGAGGGTGCGGTCGGGGTGGAGGGTCATGCCTCCGCGCATGGGGACGGGGGTGGTGGCGTCGGCGGCGACCCGGCGCAGGTCGAAGGCGGGGGCGCCACGGTCGGTGCGGTCGGTGCCCCAGACCTCGGTGATGACGGAGACGTCGAAGGCGCGGATGCCGGGGAAAGCGACGAGGGCGACGCGGTATGTGTCCTCTGCTGCGTTCTCCGCGTTTCCCATGGGTGGCAGTAAACCATCGATCGCTGGCTTTTCACCCTCTGGGGTGGTGGTGCTCCCGGCGGCAGGATCGTGGGCATGGAGATCGCAGAGAACGCAGCGCTGGTGGTCGTGGACGTGCAGAAGGGCTTCGACGAGGCCGACTTCTGGGGGCCGCGGAACAACCCGGAGGCCGATGACAACATCGCTTCGCTCATCGACGCGTGGCAGGTGACGGGACGGCCGGTCGTCTTCGTACGGCATGACTCGCCGAAGCCCCGGTCGCCGCTGCGGCCGGGGTACGAGGGGAACGCGTTCAAGGAGTACGTGGAGCAGCGGCGCGGCAAGGGCGCCGGTGGGGCCGAGCTGTTGATCACGAAGAGCGTGAACTCGGCGTTCTACGGGACGCCGGATCTGGATGCCTGGCTGAAGGCGGAGGGGATTTCGCAGCTCGTCGTGGCCGGGATCCAGACCAATATGTGCGTGGAGACGACGGCTCGGATGGGCGGCAATCTGGGCTACGACGTGCTGGTCGCGTATGACGCGACGTACACCTTCGATCTGGAGGGGCCGTTCGGCTGGCGGCGGAGTGCCGACGAGGTTGCGCAGGCGTCGGCGGTGTCGCTGCACGGGGGCGGTTTTGCGCGTGTGGTGGCCACGAAGGAGGTGGTGGACGCGGCGGGGTGACCGCCCCCGGTGGGCGCTGGGGTCTGTCGTTCGGGTCAGGTCCGCTGTAGCTGACGGCGCTTCCCGGCTGCCCAGAGCGGGGTCATGGGGGTCCCCCCGCTCGAGCAAAGCCGAGGGGGCGCGTGCAGCTGCAAGGCGGAGGAGGCTGTGACGTCAGCCGCTGCCGCGGCGGGCGGCGCGGAGCCGAACGACAGGTACTAGTCCTTCTTGCCGGAGGCGAGTTCGCGGCTGCGGTCGCGGGCGGCTTCGAGGGCGGCGATGAGGGCGGCTCGGACGCCGTGGTTCTCGAGTTCGCGGATGGCGTTGATGGTCGTGCCCGCGGGGGACGTGACGTTCTCGCGGAGCTTGACCGGGTGTTCGCCGCTGTCGCGGAGCATCGTCGCGGCGCCGATCGCGGACTGGACGATCAGGTCGTGGGCCTTGTCGCGGGGCAGGCCGAGCAGGATGCCGGCGTCCGTCATGGCTTCGACCAGGTAGAAGAAGTACGCCGGACCGGAGCCGGAGAGCGCGGTGCAGGCGTCCTGCTGGGACTCGGGGACGCGCAGCGTCTTGCCGACGGCGCCGAAGATCTCCTCGGCGTGGGCGAGGTGGTCGGCGGTGGCGTGGCTGCCGGCGGAGATGACCGACATGGCCTCGTCGACGAGGGCGGGGGTGTTCGTCATGACGCGGACGACCGGGGTGCCGGTGGCGAGGCGGTCCTCGATGGAGGCGGTGGTGATGCCGGCGGCTCCGCTGATGACCAGGCGGTCGGCGGGGACGTGGGGGGCGAGTTCGTCGAGGAGGGTGCCCATGTCCTGCGGCTTGACCGTGAGGATCAGGGTGTCGGCGGTCTTGGCGGCTTCCGGGTTGGTGACCGGGGTGACGCCGTAGCGGGTGCGGAGTTCTTCGGCTCGCTCCGGGCGGCGGGCGGTGACCAGGAGGTCGGCGGGGGGCCAGCCGCCGCGGATCATTCCGCTGAGCAGGGCTTCGCCGATCTTTCCGGTGCCGAGGACTGCGACTTTCTGGGTCATGGCTGGGGTGCCCTCCGGGGGTGCGTCGTCCGGGGTACATCGTCGCACCGGGGGTGGGTGGGTGGCTCGGGTGTCCGGTGGGCGGGACGTTGGCGGGTGGGTCCCCGTCGGGTTTCTCGCCCCCGCCGCCCCTACCCATCCCATCCCCAGGGGCTCCGCCCCTTCGACCCCGCCAGGGGGCTCCGCCCCCTGCACCCCCCATCGGCCTGAACGGCCTCGTCCTCAAACGCCGGACGGGCTGACAATGCGGACCGCCCAGGAAAAGGGAACGGGCCGCGGTGACGAGGTTCATGCCGTCCTTCGCCTCAGTGTTGCCGCCCCCAAGCCCAGTACCAGCAGGGCGCAGCCCGCCACGATCAGGGCGTCGCGGATGAAGTTGGCGGTCATGTCGGTGTGTTTGAGGACCTCGTTCATGCCGTCCACGGCGTAGGACATGGGCAGGACGTCGGAGATCGCTTTCAGGGCCGGGTGCATGTTGTCGCGCGGGGTGAACAGGCCGCAGAGGAGGAGTTGGGGGAAGATCACGGCCGGCATGAACTGGACCGCCTGGAATTCGGAGGCGGCGAAGGCCGAGACGAAGAGGCCGAGGGCGGTGCCGAGGAGGGCGTCCAGGAGGGCGACCAGGAGGAGCAGCCAGGGGCTGCCCGTGACGTCCAGGCCGAGGAACCAGACCGCGAGGCCCGTGGCGAGGGCGGACTGGATGATCGCGAGGGTGCCGAAGGCGAGGGCGTAGCCCGCGATCAGGTCGCCCTTGCCCAGGGGCATGGCGAGGAGGCGTTCGAGCGTGCCCGAGGTGCGTTCGCGCAGCGTGGCGATGGACGTGACCAGGAACATCGTGATGAGGGGGAAGATGCCGAGGAGTGATGCGCCGATGTTGTCGAAGGTGCGCGGGCTGCCGTCGAAGACGTAGCGGAGCAGGAACAGCATCACGCAGGGGATGAGGATCATCATCGCGATGGTGCGCGGGTCGTGGCGGAGCTGGCGCAGGACCCGGGCCGCGGTGGCGGCGGTGCGGGAGGCGTTCAGGGCACCGGTGGGGGCGGGTGTCGTCGCCGTACCGGTCGGGGTCGTCGTGCTCATCGGGTGGTCTCCTTCTCGCGGGCGGCGGTGGCCGCCTCGTCGACCAGGTGCAGGAAGGCCGCCTCGACCGTTTCGGAGCCGGTGCGGGTGCGCAGGGCTTCGGGGGTGTCGTCGGCGAGGATCTCGCCCTCGCGCATCAGCAGGAGGCGGTGGCAGCGCTCGGCCTCGTCCATGACGTGGGAGGAGATGAGGAGGGTCGCGCCGCGGTCGGCGGCGATGGAGTGGAAGAGGGCCCACAGGTCGCGGCGGAGGACCGGGTCCAGGCCGACGGTGGGTTCGTCGAGGACCAGGAGTTCGGGGGCGCCCAGCAGGGCGACCGCCAGGGAGACTCGGTTGCGCTGGCCGCCGGAGAGGTTGCCGGCGAGGGCGTCGGCGTGGGAGGTGAGGTCGACGTCGGTGAGGACGCGGTCGATCTCGCTGCGGCGGTCGGAGGTGGAGCGGCCCGGGGCGAGGATCGCCGTGAAGTAGTCGAGGTTCTGGCGGACCGTCAGGTCGTCGTAGACGGAGGGGGCCTGGGTGACGTAGCCGATGCGGGTGCGGAGGGTGGGGTGGCCGGCCGGGCTGCCCAGGACCTCCAGGGTGCCGGTGACCTTGGCCTGGGTGCCGACGATCGAGCGCATGAGGGTCGACTTGCCGCAGCCGGAGGGGCCGAGGAGGCCGGTGATCTGGCCGCGCGGGACGGTGAAGTCGAGGCCGCGCAGGACGGTGCGGGGCCCGCGGGTGACGGTGAGGCCTTTGGCCCGGACGGCGGGGGGCGGGGGGTCCGCGGTGCCGCCCTCGGAGTAATTCATCATGCGATGAATAATGCTCCGGGGCGGTAGCGCCGTCAAGCGATTCCGTCGGGGGGTGCGTTCGGCAGCGCAGGCGCGTGGCGGCGCGATCGGAGGGGGAGAGTCCGGTCTGCGCGCCTCCGCGTTCACCGGTCGGAAACGCGAACCGGATGCGGAACCAACTCCCGTTCCTGACAATGGATTTCACTTCGCCGTGCCCTCCCCCGGCTCGGCGCCCACGCATCTCCCCTCACCGATGGAGGTGCTGTTGTCATGCGCTGTCGCATACGCAAGGCCGATCTGTTCGCTTCGCTGGTCGTCTTCCTGGTCGCGCTGCCGCTGTGTGTGGGCGTGGCCATCGCTTCCGGAGTCCCCGCCGAGCTGGGGCTGGTCACCGGGATCGTCGGCGGGTTGGTCGCCGGGGCGCTGCCCGGCAGCAGCCTGCAGGTGAGCGGGCCGGCGGCGGGCCTGACGGTGCTCGTCTACGAGGCCGTCGACACGTACGGCGTCCAGGCGCTCGGCGTGCTGGTGTTGGGGGCCGGGCTGCTGCAGCTGGGGCTCGGGGCGCTGCGGCTCGGGCGGTGGTTCCGGGCCGTGTCCGTGGCCGTGGTGCAGGGGATGCTCGCCGGGATCGGGCTGCTGCTGGTCGCCGGGCAGGTGTATGCGATGGGCGATGCGGCCGCGCCGGCGAGCGGGCCGGGGAAGATCGCCGGGCTGGTGTGGCTGCCCGGGCGGGTGGATGCGGGGGCGTTGTCAGTGGCGGGTGCCACTATGGCCGTACTGCTGCTGTGGCCGCGTTGGCGCAGGGGTGCGCGGGTGGTGCCTGCGCCGTTGGTCGCGGTGGCGGTGGTGTCGGCCGTGACCGGGGTGTGCGGCCTGGATGTGCGGCGGGTCGAGGTGCGGGGGCTCGTCGATGCGGTGCGGGTGCCGGGGGCGGCGGACTTCGGGCGGCTTACGGAAGTGGGGGTGATCGGGACCGTTGTGGCGTTCGCGTTGATCGCGTCGGCGGAGTCGTTGTTCAGCGCGGCGGCGGTGGACCGGCTGCACCGGGGGCCGCGGACGGACTTCGACCGGGAGCTGATGGCACAGGGCGCGGGGAACGCGGTGTGCGGGGTGCTGGGAGCGTTGCCGATGACCGCGGTGATCGTACGCAGCGCGGCCAACGTTCAGGCGGGGGCGCGGACCAAGGCCTCTCGGGTGCTGCACGGGGGGTGGCTGCTGCTGTTCACGGTCGTCCTGCCCGGTGTGCTCGGGCTGATTCCGGTGGCGGCGCTGGCCGCGCTGCTGGTGCACGCCGGGTGCAGGCTCCTGCCGGTGCGGGAGGCGCGGGTGCTGTGGCGCGAGCACCGTGGGGAGGTCGTGGTGCTGGCGGTGACGGCTGGGGCGATCGTGCTGGGGAATCTGCTGGAGGGGGTGTTGGTGGGGCTGACGCTGGCCGTGGCGAAGACGGCGTGGGACATCAGCCATGTGCATGTGGAGACCGAGGACCGGGGAGAGGCGGGGATCGTCGTACGGGTGCTGGGGCATGCGACGTTCCTGCGGCTGCCGAAGCTGCTGGACGCGTTGGACGCACTGCCGCACGACCGGGAGGTGCGGCTGGAGTTGGGCGGGCTGCGGCATGTGGACCATGCGTGTGCGGCGGCCCTGGAGGGGTGGGCCGCCGCGCGCGGTCATGAGTTGATCGCCACGAGCAGGTCGACGACGTAGGTCTCCTCCAGGATCCCGTCCGGGAAGGCGGCGAGCAGGTGGTCGCGTTCGTCGCCGAGGATGGCCGCCCGGCGTTCCTCGGTCTGCACGAGGAACGCCGAGTGGCTGCCGATGTTGGCGAGGTGCGTGTCGATGGTGACCGGGCGGCTCCAGCGGACATGGCGGCGGGTGAAGTCGAGGGTGCCGGTCGGGTCGGCGAGGGCGGTGGGGGCTCCGTTGCCGGTCCGGTCGACCTCGCGCCTGATGCCGAAGTGGCGCTCCAGGCGGCCGGCTTGGGCAGCCTGCCACGGGACGCCGAGGTCGGTGGTGTTCCACCACAGGGCCAGCGCTCCGCCCGGCCGCAGCACGCGCAGGGCCTCCGGGACCGAGCGGGCGGGTTCGGTCCAGTGCCAGGCCTGGGCGTAGGTGAGGAGGTCGGCGGAGGCGGTGGCGAGCGGCAGCTCGTTGCCGTTGCCCCGGACGATCGGGAGGCCGGGGTGGGCGCGGCGGAACTCGACCGCCATCCCGTCGCCGGGCTCCACGGCGACGACGTTCGCGCCGCGGGCAGCCAGAAGCGCGGTCGCGATGCCCGTACCGGCGCCGATGTCCGCGACGCGGGCGCCCTGGATGGGCCGGCCGGTCAGATCCTCGATGACGTCGAAGAGGGCCGGTGGATAGGAGGGGCGGTTGGCGGCGTACTGGGCTGCGGCGGCGTTGAAGGAGTGGGCGCGGGTGGACTGCGAGGGGGCGGTCATGAGGCCATGGTGGCGTGGGTTGGGTGCAGGGGGCAGCGAGTTTTCGGTGAGAGAACCAGGCTCCGGCGGGTGGTCTGTGCTGCGCGCCGAGCTGTGCGGCGCCTGGCTCGGGGCCGCGGGCCGGACTGCAGCGCGGGGCGGCGGCCGATGACAGCCGCGGCTTCGACGATCCGGCAACCTTGTGCGCGTGCCGACGACGCTGCTTGCGGCCCTGCGGCGCGGGCCGGACCGGACCTGACCTGGCCGAGCCGAGAGCAGCAGCGCCCAGCCGATCGACGCCGGCCGAACCAAGCCCGGCACCGCCCGGCCGATCGCCCCGGGCTGAGCCGAACTCTGCAGGTCAGCCAGCCCCAGCCGAAGCCACCCATCGGCCTCCAGCCAAGCCGAGCCCACAGGCCCAACAGCCCAACCGCGGCGCGGCGGAGACGCACCGCTCAGGAACGGCGGCGTTTCTTCGACGGGTTGCCTGTGCGGCGGGTGGTGCGGTTCCTCTGTCGGGTGAGGGCTGCCTCGTACTCCTCGCGGTGGAGCTTTTCGCCGGGGGCCTCCGTGAGGGAGCGGAAGAAGTAGGCGAGCAGGGAGCCGACGAAGCCGATGGCCAGGAGGCCGCGGAGGGAGGCCTGGCGGGCGGGGTCGGGGCGCTTGCCGAAGCCGTCCCAGGTGTTGCGGAAGGCGAGGGCGCTGCAGATCGCGAACATGGCGACGACGAGGACGGTCACGAAGGCGCCGCTGTCGGCGAGTTGGAGGCCCTGGTAGGCGAGGCGGAGGACCACGCAGGAGGCGGCGGCGGTCAGGAGGGAACCGGCGGCCACCCCGATGCGGCGGGATGTGTAGCCGCTGTCGTGGTTCACCCAGGTGGTGCCGAAGAAGCGCAGGGGTTCTGGGCGGGGGCCGCCGGGGGAGCCCGCGGTGCCGTCGGTGCCGGTTTCGTCGCTCACGGGACGATTATGGCTCCGGGGCGGCGCGGGCTCCCTTCGGGGATCAGCCGCAGCGGGAGGCTACGTAGCCGTCGGTGCCGGTGTTGACGTAGGCGTCGGAGACGTATTCGCCGCTGTCGATGTTGTCCCAGATGTTCGACGTGCCGTAGTAGCCGGAGACCGTCGTGCCCGTGGTCTGGCAGAAGATCGGGACCCTCGTGTCCGCGGGCAGCACCCGCACGATGGTGTAGTTCGTGCCGGGTCCGCTGCGAACGTTCAGCCGGACCCTGGAGCCGTCGGGTAAGTGGGTACGGTCGTCGCGTCCGCCGTGGCTGCCGAACCCATCACCATGAGAAGGGCACCGGCGGCGCCCCCCAAAAGGGCAGATCTACGTCTACGGGAAGTCATCAGGATCCCTCAGGTTGGGCGTCAGCCGCAGCGCGGAGCCACGTAGCCGTCGCTGCCGGTGAGGACGTAGGCGTCCGAGACGAACTGGCTGTCGTCGATGTTGTCCCAGATGTTCGAGGTGCCGTACGGACCCGACACCGATGTCCCCGGGGTCTGGCAGTAGATCGGGACCTTCGCGCCTTCGGGCAGGATCCGGACGATGCTGTACTGGGTCCCCGGGCCGCTGCGGACATTGAGGCGGACGCCCGGTGCCACCGAGTAGTAGCGCACGGACGCCGTCACGGCGGCTGCCGTCGTGACGGCCTCCCCCTCGTCTCTCGCGGCCTCTTCGATGCGGTCAACAGACATGAAAAACCTCCCCCGTTGTGCCCCATGAAAGCCATGGGGTCCCGTTCATTCCCCTAAAACACGCCATGAAACACATGTACGCGACTGGCACGCGAACGCTAGCAAGCCGCCTCCGTATCGCACGAGTCATCGACTAGGCTCCGTGCGTCGCGCGCGCGGACGAACAGTACGGGGGTGGTTCCATGGCGCCGCATCAGAACACCGGGGCGGGCGCGGAAGCGGAACTTCCCGAGTACGCCGGTCACTACCGTCTGGAGTCGTGTCTCGGCTCGGGCGGCATGGGTGTCGTGCACCTCGCGCGGAGCACCTCCGGCATGAAGCTCGCGGTGAAGGTCGTGCACACCGAGTTCGCCAAGGACCCCGAGTTCAGAGGGCGTTTTCGGCAGGAGGTGGCGGCGGCTCGGCGGGTGAGCGGTGCCTTCACGGCCTCCGTCGTCGACGCCGATCCGGAAGCGGAACGGCCGTGGATGGCCACACTGTTCATTCCGGGCCCGACCCTCTCCGAACACGTGAAGCGGAACGGGCCGATGCCCCCGGCGCAGCTGCGTCGGCTGATGGCGGGACTGTCCGAGGCACTGCGCGACATCCATCGGGTCGGGGTGGTGCACCGGGACCTGAAACCGAGCAATGTGCTGCTCGCCGAGGACGGTCCCAAGGTCATCGACTTCGGTATTTCTCGGCCAAAGGACAGCGAACTGCGGACCGAGACCGGGAAGTTGATCGGTACGCCGCCGTTCATGGCGCCCGAGCAGTTCCGTCGGCCCCGGGAGGTCGGGCCGGCTGCCGACATCTTCGCGCTCGGGTCCGTGCTGGTGCATGCGGCGACGGGCCGCGGCCCGTTCGACTCCGACAGTCCGTACGTGGTCGCCTACCAGGTCGTGCACGACGAGCCGGACCTGACCGGCGTACCGAAGGACCTGGCGCCGTTCGTGTTGCGCTGTCTCGCCAAGGAGCCCGAGGACCGGCCCACCCCGGACGAACTGATGCGGGAGTTGCGGTCGGTCGCGGCCTCGTACGACACGCAGGCGTTCATACCGGCGCAGCGGCGGACGCTCGAGGCCCCACCGTCTGCGGAACCCCGTGTCGAGGAGCCGGAGTCGGAGCCGCAGCGGCCGTCCGAGCGGCACCTGCGCAAGAAGGTGCTGCTGGCGGCCGGGGCACTCGTGCTCGTGGCAGGTGGGCTGCTCACCACGGTTCAACTGCTCGGTGACGCACCCGCCCCGTCGCACGGCACGGCGCCCACCGCATCCCCCGCGAGGTTCCGTGCGTGGACGGCGAAGCCCGTGTCCGGGGGCGCCGGGCCGGTCAGGTGTTCGTACGGAGCGGGAAAGCTGCTCTGCGCCCAGCCCGGTCTGGTGTTCGCCCTCGACGCCTCGGACGGCGGTCTGCTGTGGCGGCACCGCACCGACACGACCCGTTGGATCGCTCCGCCGGTCCTGTCGGGCGGTCTCGTGCAGCTGCCTCTCACCGACCGGGGCCGGCATCTGGAAGCGCTCGATCCTGCCTCGGGCAAGGTGCGCTGGGAGCGGAAGGTGCCGGCGTACGACTCGGTGCAGCCGGCGCGGAACATGCTTCTGCTGGTCCGTGCGGACGGCACGGTCACCGGCGTGGACAGCGCGTCCGGGACCACCAGGTGGTCCCGAGCGATACGTGGGCACAAGGCGCTGGCCTTCTCCTCCTTCGCCGGTGATCCGCTGGCGTACCTGGCGAGCGTCTCCGGCGACGGGGCGCACACGCGTGTCAGCGCCGTGGATCCCGTCACGGGTGAGGTGCGGTGGGACGCCCGGCTGAAGGGCGCTCTGCAGCCCTGCGGCTCCTCGGGCGGCTTCGTCTTCTTCACGGCCGTCGACGGGGTCTACGGCGACACACAGGCGGTGGTTCGCTACGACCCGCGGTCCGGGTCGGCGCGGAGAGCGGCGCTTTCCCTCCCCCTGACGAGTGCCCGTGCCGGCGTGCGCGAGGGCGTGGTCCAGCTGCTGGCCACCGGCGGGTCCCTGGAAGCCGTGGACACGGGCACGGGCAAGCAGCTGTGGACCATCGAGACCTCGGTGAGCCGGGGTTCGGCACCGGTCTCCGACGGCCGCCATGTCTACGTCAGCGCCGCCGACGGACGGCTGCTCGCGGTCGACGCACGCAAGGGGATCCTGGAAGGGCAGACTCCGGCCCGTCTGGGCAGGAACCAGGACCAGGTGATGGACACCATCCCCGCACCCGTCCTCGCCGACGGCCACGTCTACGCCACCGCCCCCGACGGCACCGTCTTCGCCGTCGACGCCCGCAAGCCCTCGGACTGGTGACGCGGAGAGGGCCGCCCCGCAGGGGACGGCCCTCTCGGAAGTGCAGTGCTCAGCCCAGCTTCGAAACGTCCCGCACCGCGCCCTTGTCCGCGCTGGTTGCCATTGCCGCGTAGGCCCGCAGGGCCGCCGACACCTTGCGCTCCCGGTTCTTGGGCGCGTACACGCCGCCCAGGGCCTGCTCGCGGCGGGCGAGCTCGGCCTCGTCGACCAGGAGCTCGATCGTGCGGTTCGGGATGTCGATGCGGATGCGGTCGCCGTCCTCGACGAGCGCGATCGTGCCGCCGGAGGCCGCCTCCGGGGAGGCGTGGCCGATCGAGAGGCCAGAGGTGCCGCCGGAGAAGCGGCCGTCGGTGATCAGGGCGCAGGTCTTGCCGAGGCCGCGGCCCTTGAGGAAGGACGTCGGGTAGAGCATCTCCTGCATGCCGGGGCCGCCCTTGGGGCCCTCGTAGCGGATGACCACGACATCGCCGTCGGTCACCTGCTTGTTGAGGATCTTCTCGACGGCCTCCTCCTGCGACTCGCAGACGACGGCCGGGCCCTCGAAGGTCCAGATCGACTCGTCGACGCCGGCCGTCTTGACCACGCAGCCGTCCACGGCGAGGTTGCCCTTGAGCACCGCGAGGCCGCCGTCCTTGGAGTACGCGTGCTCGGCGGAGCGGATGCAGCCCTCCGCCGCGTCCTCGTCCAGCGCCTCCCAGCGCTCGGACTGGGAGAAGGCCTCGGCGGAGCGGACGCAGCCGGGGGCCGCGTGCCACAGTTCCACCGCCTCGGGGGACGGGGAGCCGCCTCGCACGTCCCACGTCTTCAGCCAGTCCGCCAGGGACGGGCTGTGCACCGCGTGCACGTTCTCGTTGAGGAGACCGGCCCGGTGCAGTTCACCCAGCAGGGCCGGGATGCCGCCGGCGCGGTGCACGTCCTCCATGTAGTACGTGCGGGTCTTCGCGACGTTCGGAGCGACCTTCGCCAGGCACGGCACGCGCCGCGAGACCTCGTTGATCTCCTCCAGGCCGAACGGGACGCCCGCCTCCTGAGCCGCGGCCAGCAGGTGCAGGATCGTGTTCGTCGAGCCGCCCATCGCGATGTCGAGGGCCATCGCGTTCTCGAAGGCGGAGAAGGTCGCGATCGAGCGCGGCAGGACCGTGTCGTCGTCCTGCTCGTAGTGGCGGCGGGTGATGTCCATGACGGTGCGGGCAGCGTCGACGTAGAGCTGCTTGCGGGCCGTGTGGGTGGCCAGGACCGAGCCGTTGCCCGGGAGGGAGAGGCCGATGGCCTCGGTCAGGCAGTTCATCGAGTTGGCGGTGAACATGCCGGAACAGCTGCCGCAGGTCGGGCAGGCGTTCTCCTCGATACGGAGGATGTCCTCGTCCGAGATCTTGTCGTTCACGGCATCCGAGATCGCGTCGACCAGGTCGAGCGTGCGGACCGTGCCGTCGACGAGGGTGGCGCGGCCGGCCTCCATGGGGCCGCCGGAGACGAAGACCGTCGGGATGTTCAGGCGCAGCGCCGCCATCAGCATGCCGGGCGTGATCTTGTCGCAGTTGGAGATGCAGACCAGGGCGTCGGCGCAGTGCGCCTCGACCATGTACTCCACGCTGTCCGCGATCAGGTCGCGGGACGGGAGCGAGTAGAGCATTCCTCCATGCCCCATCGCGATGCCGTCGTCCACGGCGATGGTGTTGAACTCGCGCGGGATGCCGCCTGCCTCGGTGATCGCCTCGCTGACGATCCGGCCGACCGGCTGCAGATGGGTGTGGCCCGGCACGAACTCCGTGAAGGAGTTGGCGACCGCGATGATCGGCTTGCGGCCGATGTCCGCGCCGGGTACACCGGAGGCGCGCATAAGGGCGCGGGCGCCCGCCATGTTGCGGCCGTGGGTGACTGTGCGGGACCTCAGCTCGGGCATCGTCGCTCGCTCCTTCAGAGTCTGCTGTCAGAGAGTTCGGAGAGTTCTGACTGAGTCGAGCGTACGCCCGTTGCTCCAAGGGATGGACACCGTGTCCGGAATGCGGGACGTGCGTCTCGCACACAGGGCAGGACCTCGCATCGGGGCGTCAGGGCCCGGTCAGGTGCCCCTGCACCACCGGCGCCACCCGCGCGATGATCTGCTCCACGTCTGCCGACGCCAGCGGCTCCACCTTGATCACGTATCGCAGCATCGCGCACCCCACCAGCTGCGCCGCCGCCAGCTCGGCGCGCAGCTCCGCGTCCGGCCGGTCCAGCTGGGCGGCGACGCGGCGCAACAGCTGGGAGGCGACCAGCCGGCGGAAGACGGCCGCGGCGGCCTCGTTGTTGACGGCGGAGCGCACGATCGCCAGCAGGGGCGTACGGGTGGTGGGGTTCTCCCAGATGCCGAAGATGAAGCGGGTGAGCCGCTCGCCGACGCCGTCCGGCGGACCGTCGGCGAGCGCCTCCGGCGCGTTCAGCGCGGGCGCGAAGGCGACCTCGATCGCGGCCTCGAAGACCTGCTCCTTGGTGCCGAAGTAGTGGTGCACCAGCGCCGAGTCCACGCCGGCCGCCTTGGCGATGCCGCGCACGGAGGTCTTCTCGTACCCGCGCTCGGAGAACTCCTCGCGGGCCACGGTCAGGATGCGGTCGCGGGTGTCGGCGGACTCCGTACGGGGGCGCCGGCCACGGCGGCGTGCGGTCGGGTCGGGGGCCTCGGTCACGGTCTGGGCACCCGCACCGCGGAGGCGAGGTGGAGGCGGGTGAAGGCCAGCGCCTCCGCCAGATCGGCCTCGCGTTCGGCGCCGGACATGGCGCGCCTGGTGTTGACCTCGATGACGACGTGACCGTCGAAACCGGTCAGGGCGAGACGTTCCAGCAGCTCGGCGCAGGGCTGGTTGCCGCGGCCGGGGACGAGGTGCTCGTCCTTGGCCGATCCCCTGCCGTCGGCGAGGTGGACATGGCCGAGGCGGTCTCCCATGCGGTCGACCATGTGCAGCGCGTCGGAGCGGGCCGTGGCGCTGTGACTGAGGTCGATCGTGAAGTGACGGTAGTCCTCCTTCGTCACGTCCCAGTCGGGGGCGTACGCGAGCATCTCGCGGTCGCGGTAGCGCCAGGGGTACATGTTCTCGACGGCGAACCGCACGTCCGTCTCGTCGGCCATGCGCCAGATTCCGGTGACGAAGTCACGGGCGTACTGGCGCTGCCAGCGGAACGGCGGGTGGACGACGACCGTGGTCGCCCCGAGCTTCTCGGCGGCCGCCTGGGCGCGCTGGAGCTTGGTCCACGGGTCGGTGGACCACACCCGCTGCGTGATGAGCAGGCAGGGGGCGTGCACGGCGAGGATCGGGATGCGGTGGTAGTCGCTGAGTCTGCGCAGCGCCTCGATGTCCTGGCTGACCGGGTCGGTCCACACCATGACCTCGACACCGTCGTACCCGAGGCGCGCGGCGATCTCGAAGGCCGTTGCCGTGGACTCCGGGTACACGGAGGCCGTGGACAGCGCGACCTTCGCATCCGGGATGCAGACTGGCTCCGCCATGCCGACAGGTTACGGGGTGCGGTGGGTCGTCTGCGGTGCGCCTGTTCGCCGTTGTGGGGTTCGCCACTGGCGGGTGCGGCTTTCGTTGCGGCTTGTCGCGCCCCGCGACGGAGTCGCTGATGTCACAGCCCCGCGCCCCTACCGGGGCGCTCACACCGAGCCCATGTGGTCCAGTTTGCGGAGGATCACGCCCTCCCTGAGTGCCCACGGGCAGATTTCCAGGCTCTCCACGCCGAACAAGTCCATGGCGCCCTCCGCCACCAGGGCGCCCGCCAGTATCTGGCCCGCTCGGCCCTCGCTCACGCCCGGGAGTTCCGCCCGCTGGGCCGCCGACATGCCCGCCAGCTGCGGGACCCACGCTTCCAGGGACTCGCGCTTCAGATCGCGCTGGACGTACAGGCCCTCCGTCGACCGGGCCGCGCCCGCGATACGCGCGAGCTGCTTGAAGGTCTTCGAGGTCGCCACGACGTGATCGGGCGCGCCGAAGCGGCTGAATTCGCCGACCGTGCGGGCGATCTGCGCCCTCACGTGGCGGCGCAGGGCCCTTACGGACTCCGGGTCCGGCGGGTCGCCGGGCAGCCAGCCGGCGGTGAGGCGGCCGGCGCCGAGCGGGAGGGAGACGGCCGCGTCCGGCTCCTCGTCGATGCCGTACGCGATCTCCAGGGAGCCGCCGCCGATGTCGAGGACGAGCAGCTTGCCCGCGGACCAGCCGAACCAGCGGCGGACGGCGAGGAAGGTGAGCCGGGCCTCCTCCTCACCGGAGAGGACCTGCAGCTCCACGCCGGTCTCGGCCTGCACGCGCGCGAGGACGTCGTCGGCGTTGCCGGCCTCGCGGACGGCGGAGGTCGCGAAGGGGAGCACGTCCTCGACGCCCTTGTCCTCGGCGGCCTGCAGGCACTCGTGGACGACGGCGATCAGTTTGTCGACCCCCTCGGGGCCGATCGCTCCGCTCTCGTCGAGCAGTTGGGCAAGGCGCAGCTCCGCCTTGTGCGAGTGCGCGGGCAGCGGGCGCGCGCCCGGGTGCGCATCCACCACCAGCAGATGCACCGTGTTCGATCCCACGTCGAGGACACCGAGTCTCATGTACGGAACGCTACTGCCACCTGGGCGGTCCTCCGTATGGGATGGCGCCGAGAGACCCGTACGCTGGTCCTGTGCCAAAGACGAAAAGGGCGAAGGACGACAAGGCAGCCAAGGCTGCCAAGGCTGCCGAGTCCGCCAAGGGTTCTTCGCAGGTGAAGCCACCGCAGTCGGCGAAGCTGTCGAAGAAGGCCAGGGAAGCGGACGAGAAGGGCCTCGACTTCGCGCGCGCGTGGGTGGAGTTCCCTGATCCGGCGGACGACGAGCAGGTCTTCCGCTGCGATCTGACATGGCTCACCTCTCGCTGGAACTGCATCTTCGGCAGCGGCTGCCAGGGCATCCAGGCGGGCCGCGCGGACGACGGGTGCTGCACGCTGGGCGCCCACTTCTCCGACGAGGACGACGAGAAGCGCGTCGCCGGGCATGTGGCGAGGCTCACGCCCGACATCTGGCAGCACCATGACGAGGGCAGGAAGCACGGCTGGGTGTCCGAGGACGAGGACGGCGACCGTCAGACCCGTCCTTTCCAGGGCTCCTGCATCTTCCAGAACCGGCCCGGGTTCGCGGGCGGCGCGGGCTGCTCGTTGCACATCCTGGCGCTGAAGGAGGGCCGCGAGCCGCTGGAGACAAAGCCGGACGTGTGCTGGCAGCTGCCGGTGCGGAGGACGTACGACTGGATCGACCGGCCCGACGACACCCGTGTGCTGCAGGTGTCGATCGGTGAGTACGACCGCCGGGGCTGGGGCCCGGGCGGCCACGACCTGCACTGGTGGTGCACGTCGGCGACCTCGGCGCACGGCGCTGGCGACCCGGTGTACGTGTCCTACCGGCCGGAGCTGACCGAGCTGATGGGCAAGGCCGGCTACGACCGCCTCGTGGAGCTGTGCGAGCAGCGCCTGGCCGCGCAGCTGCCGCTGGTCGCGCCGCATCCGGCGGACCCGGTCGACTGACGCGGGCTGCGCTCACGACGCCGTAGGGCTGGGGTTCCCGCTGTCGGCGGGCGGTGGTGCCGGGTCGGACGGGGCGGTGTCGGTGGGCGTGGGATCGGGGGCAGGGGACGAGGGCGGGGCGCTCGGGGTGGGGTCCGAGGCGGTCGGGGTCGGTTGCGGGTCCGGCGGGGGCGGCGGGGTGCCGGGGCTGCTCGGTCCGGGGGCGGTCGGGCTGGGTGCGGCGCCGTAGCCCTCGATGGAGACGACGGCCCCGGACGGTGAGACGGCCACGTGTGCGCTCCACGGTCCGGACGGCTCGCGCAGATGGTCGACGTACACCTTGATCGTCAACGATTCGCCGGGTGCGAGCGTTCCCGAGGACTGGCTGAGGTAGAGCCAGGCGGCTCCGGTCGACGCGGACCAGTGCACGGGCGCGGGTCCGGTCGCGGTGAGGGTCACGAGCGTGGTGTCGCCGTGATGGCCTGCCGACACATGGAGGTGCCCGGCGCTCTTCCCGCTGAGGCCGGTGACGCTGATGACCTCCACGGAGATGTCGGGCCGTCTGTGGCCTCTGCCGAAGTCGCCGCCGGGCCGGGGGCCGGCGTTGCCGGCGTTCTCGTAGCCCCCGCCGGACGCCTCGCCGCCCAGGCTGACCGGGCCGTGCGCCTCGCCGGCGGTGGCCGAGCGGCCGTCCGCGCCCTCGGCCGGTGAGCCCCGGTAGGCGGCCCACAGGGCGAACACGGGGGCCGCCACCACGGTCGCGACGACCGTCGTCGTGACGGCACGCGCGCGTAGGCGGTCGCGGCGGGCGGCGCGGTCCTTGGGGTCCATCGGGAAGCCGCGCCGGTCGAACCGGGGAAGAGCGCCGCCACGCGCGCGTGGCTGATGGGTGACCGCCATGTGCAGGGCCGCGCGGGGCGCCTCGAGGACGGGCAGCTCGGCGGGGGTGATCGTCGCACCGGGCCAGCGGCCGGGGATGGCACGCTCGGCGCTGCGGCGACATCGCGGGCAGTCGTCCACGTGCCGGACGAGCTCCTTGCGCAGGGCCGAGCTGAGCACGAGCTGGTTGTCACCGGTGAGCCGGGCGACGTCCGGGCAGCCGCCGGTCTCGACGACGGCGAGGGCCGCGCGCGTGCGCTCCACCTCGCAGGCGGCACAGGCCAGCAGTTCGCGGGCGGTGGCGAGGCCGAGGCCCAGTACGGCGGCGACCTCGTGGGCGGCGAGGTGGTGGCGTACGGCGAGTTCGAGCGCCTCGCGCTGCTCCGGGCTGGTGCCGGCGGCCTCCGGCCAGGCCAGCAGGGCGAGTTCGCGGCGGCGCTCCTCCTGGATCTCGTCGGCGACGGGGGGCTCTGCCGACCGCTGCTTGTCGGTGCTGCGCCGGCCCGCCGCGTGCGTGCCCTGACGTTTCTGCCTGGCCTCTGCCAGCTTGCGCAGACAGGCCCAGCGTGCCAGTGCGTACAGCCAGGCGCGGCGGTCCCCCGGCGCCTGGGGCCCACGGCGTTTCTCGGCGAGCGCGAGGGCCTCGCCCAGGGCGGCGGTCGCCGCGTCGTGGTCGCACAGCACCGACAGGCAGTAGGTGAACAGTCCGTCCAGATACGGCTCGTAACGGCCGGGTGGCCGCTGCGCGAGCGTGCGCGCAGCGGCACGGTCACGTGCCTCCCGGCGCGCCTGGTCTGCGCCGGTGATACGGGGCGAGGTCTCCGGGCTGCTGCTCATCCGTGGACCGTAGGCGGCTCGGGATGAACCCTTCTTCCACCTTGAGCACTTTTAATCCATACGGGTGAAACGATCCCTCAATCGGGTACAGGAACCGCGTGTTCCGTGGCTGATTACCGACGGTGATGGCCGGTTCGTGGAGTGTCGGATCATGTGCTCGGTGGGCGCGCGGCCAGCGTCCGCGCCCGGACCGTCCCGCGTTGTCAGTGGGCTCGGTTACGGTTCTCCGCATGGCTGCCCGTACCAAGTCCACCAAGGACCGCCCGTCCTACCGCTGCACCGAGTGCGGCTGGCAGACGGCCAAGTGGCTCGGCCGCTGCCCCGAGTGCCAGGCGTGGGGGACGATCGAGGAGTACGGCGCGCCCGCGGTCCGTACGACGACACCGGGGCGCGTCACCACCTCCGCGGTGCCCATCGGCCAGGTGGACGGGCGCCAGGCCACCGCCCGCTCGACCGGTGTGCCCGAGCTGGACCGGGTGCTCGGTGGCGGGCTGGTGCCCGGCGCGGTGGTGCTGCTCGCGGGCGAGCCGGGCGTCGGCAAGTCGACGCTGCTGCTGGACGTGGCGGCGAAGTCGGCGAGCGACGAGCACCGCACGCTGTATGTCACCGGTGAGGAGTCGGCGAGCCAGGTGCGGCTGCGCGCCGACCGCATCAAGGCCATCGACGACCATCTGTATCTCGCCGCCGAGACCGATCTGGCCGCCGTGCTCGGCCACTTGGACGCGGTGAAGCCGTCGCTGCTGATCCTGGACTCGGTGCAGACCGTGGCCTCGCCGGAGATCGACGGCGCCCCCGGCGGCATGGCGCAGGTGCGCGAGGTGGCCGGCGCTCTCATCCGCGCCTCCAAGGAGCGCGGGATGTCCACCCTCCTTGTGGGGCATGTCACCAAGGACGGGGCCATCGCCGGGCCCCGGCTCCTGGAACACCTCGTGGACGTCGTCCTCCACTTCGAGGGCGACCGGCACGCGCGCCTGCGGCTGGTCCGGGGCGTCAAGAACCGCTACGGCGCCACGGACGAGGTCGGCTGCTTCGAACTGCACGACGAGGGCATCACGGGCCTCGCCGACCCGAGCGGACTCTTCCTGACCAGACGTGCCGAACCGGTCCCCGGTACCTGTCTGACGGTCACCCTGGAGGGCCGCCGCCCCCTGGTCGCCGAGGTCCAGGCGCTCACCGTCGACTCGCAGATCCCCTCGCCGCGCCGTACCACCTCGGGCCTGGAGACCTCCCGCGTCTCGATGATGCTCGCCGTCCTGGAGCAGCGCGGCCGGATCAGCGCGCTCGGAAAGCGGGACATCTACTCCGCGACGGTCGGCGGGGTGAAGCTCTCGGAGCCCGCCGCCGACCTCGCCGTCGCCCTCGCGCTGGCCTCTGCGGCCAGCGACACCCCGCTGCCCAAGAACCTGGTCGCGATCGGCGAGGTCGGCCTCGCGGGCGAGGTCAGACGGGTCACGGGCGTCCAGCGGCGACTCGCCGAAGCACACCGTCTGGGCTTCACACACGCGCTCGTTCCGGGCGACCCGGGCAAGATCCCTCCGGGGATGAAGGTCCTGGAAGTCGCCGACATAGGGGACGCTCTGAGAGTCCTTCCACGCTCCCGTCGCCGAGAGGCCCCACGGGACGAGGAGGACCGCCGGTAGACTTTGCCCTGGTCTCGCCCGTCCGTACGAACAGAATGTGTGACACGGGGGCGCCCCAGAACCTGCGACCGGAGGAGTGCAGTGGCAGCCAACGACCGGGCGGCAGCTCCCGGAAAGTCCGGCGGGAGTTCCGGTGCCGATGGCCTGATGCGCGCCTCATTGAGCGCCGTGGCTCCCGGCACGGGCCTGCGCGACGGACTCGAGCGGGTACTCCGCGGCAACACGGGCGGTCTCATCGTGCTCGGCTTCGACAGGACCGTCGAAACCATGTGCACCGGCGGTTTCGTGCTGGACGTCGAGTTCACGGCCACCCGCCTGCGCGAGCTGTGCAAGCTCGACGGCGGCATCGTGCTCTCCTCCGACCTGTCGAAGATCCTCCGGGCGGGCGTGCAGTTCGTGCCCGACGCGACGATCCCGACCGAGGAGACGGGCACCCGGCACCGCACCGCGGACCGCATCTCCAAGCAGGTCGGCTTCCCGGTCGTCTCCGTGTCCCAGTCGATGCGTCTGATCGCCCTGTACGTCGACGGTCAGCGCCGCGTGCTGGAGGACTCCGCGGCGATCCTGTCCCGCGCGAACCAGGCCCTCGCGACCCTGGAGCGCTACAAGCTCCGCCTGGACGAGGTCGCGGGCACCCTGTCGGCGCTGGAGATCGAGGACCTGGTGACGGTCCGCGATGTGTCGGCGGTGGCCCAGCGCCTGGAGATGGTGCGCCGCATCGCCACCGAAATCGCGGAATACGTGGTCGAACTGGGCACCGACGGGCGTCTCCTCGCCCTGCAGCTCGACGAGTTGATCGCAGGCGTGGAGCCCGAACGCGAGCTGGTCGTCCGGGACTACGTCCCCGAGCCCACCGCCAAGCGCTCCCGCACCGTCGACGAGGCCCTCTACGAGCTGGACGCCCTCACCCACGCCGAGCTCCTCGAACTGCCCACGGTGGCAAGGGCGCTGGGCTACACGGGCTCGCCGGAGGCACTCGACTCGGCGGTCTCGCCCCGCGGCTTCCGCCTCCTGGCCAAGGTGCCGCGCCTCCCGGGCGCCATCATCGACCGTCTCGTGGAGCACTTCGGAGGCCTGCAGAAACTGCTCGCCGCAAGCGTCGACGACCTCCAGACGGTCGACGGCGTGGGCGAGGCCCGCGCCCGCAGCGTACGCGAGGGCCTGTCCAGGCTGGCGGAGTCGTCGATCCTGGAGCGGTACGTCTAGCCAAGCCGCACTGAGACCGCTGCGGTTCGGCCGCGTCCCTCAGGGGCGCGGGGCTGTGTCGACATGCGGCTCCGCCGCGCGGGCGCGACCAGCCACGACGCGGCCGCAGACGAACGACGGCCCATCGCGGCGCACCCCAGCGGAGCGCCCAAGCGCCTAGTCGTCCTTGAGCATGAACGAAATCTTCGATTTCGCGAACCCCGGCGCCGCCGCCTCCACCAGATACGTACCCGCCCCGGCCGACCCCGCCGGAGGCGTCGCGCACTGGGGGGCGCTCGGCTTGCGGTCCCACTTCACGGTGTAAGTGATGCTGCTGCGGTTGGGCACCCGGAACACCAGGCTGCCCGGGCCCTGGGGGCAGTCGGCGGACGACCAGTAGTTGTTGTCGCTGCCCGCCTCGGTGATCGTCAGCACGGCACTCTTCGGCCCGAGGTCGATCTTGCAGTCGAGCCCCGAGGTGTTCGTCGCGGTCAGCAGCAGAGTCGGCGTCTGGCCGGGCGAGTACGTGTTGTGGAGGCTCCGCACCGTCAACGTCACTGCGCTCGTGGTGCAGTTGGGGATGGAGGAACTCGCCGGAATCGTGTCGCCCCGGCCGACCCCGATACCGGAGCCGGCACCGGCCGTACCGCCGCCGGCCGACCCGTCGGAGCCCCCGGACCCGGAACCTGAACCGGAACCGGACCCCGAACTGCCCCCGGAATCCGACCCGCTGGAGCCCCCGCCGCTCGACTCGTCCCGCCCGCCCGGCGCTTGACTGATCGCGGGACCCGAACTCGACGGCCCCGCAGTGATCGTGGGCGCGGGGGTGTGGCCGTTCGCCCCGTCGTCCTTCTTGCCGCCGCCACCGCCCGACAGGACGATCCACGTGATCAGCAGCGCCAACAAGGCAACCACAGACACGAGTACGGCCCTCCGGCGCCAGTAGATGGAGGAGGGGAGCGGCCCGACAGGATTGCGCAGAGATCCCACGGCGCAAACTGTACGAGAGATCGGGCGGTTCGCTGGCCCCACCCGCCGCCGGTTCGTCAACTTTTCCGGATCATCATTCCGGTCCGCACGACGCACCGCGCGCGGGACGGCGGCCCAACCGACCGGGGCCATGGCAGGATCGGAAACGCCATGACTGCGCCCACGAAGCCCCCGCACAGCAGCCCCGCCGACGGCCCGGCCGACACGCTCGCCGGCTCCCCTCTCGGTGAGGACCTTCACGCCCCTGTCATCGACTGGTTCGACGAACACGCCCGCGACCTTCCGTGGCGGCTCCCGGAAGCCGGCCCCTGGGGTGTGATGGTCAGCGAGTTCATGCTGCAGCAGACGCCGGTCAGCCGTGTGCTGCCCGTCTACGAGCAGTGGCTGGCCCGCTGGCCGCGCCCCGCCGACCTGGCCCGGGAGGCACCGGGTGAGGCGGTCCGCGCCTGGGGCCGGCTCGGCTACCCGCGCCGCGCCCTCAGGCTGCACGGCGCCGCCGTGGCCATAACGGAACGGCACGGCGGCGACGTCCCGACCGACCACGCCCAGCTCCTCGCACTGCCCGGCATCGGCGAGTACACGGCCGCGGCCGTCGCCTCCTTCGCGTACGGGCAGCGGCACGCGGTGCTCGACACCAACGTCCGGCGGGTCTTCGCGCGTGCCGTCACCGGCGTCCAGTACCCCCCGAACGCGACCACCGCCGCCGAACGCAAGCTCGCCCGCGCGCTGTTGCCCGAGGACGAGAGGACCGCGGCGCGCTGGGCGGCCGCCTCCATGGAGCTCGGCGCGCTGGTCTGCACCGCCAAGAACGAGACCTGCCACCGCTGCCCCATCGCCGCGCAGTGTGCGTGGCGGCTCGCGGGCAAGCCCGAGCACGAGGGGCCGCCGCGGCGCGGCCAGACGTACGCGGGGACGGACCGGCAGGTGCGCGGCAAGCTGCTCGCCGTCCTGCGTGAGGCCCATGCGCCCGTGCCGCAGTCGGCCCTCGACCGGGTGTGGCACGAGCCGGTGCAGCGCGCGCGGGCGCTCGACGGGCTCGTGGCGGACGGTCTCGTGGAGCCGCTGTCCGGTGGTTTGTATCGGCTGCCGTTGACGTAACCCCTCGTAACGTCACGCCGGATTACATACACCCGACCTGCCAAATCGCCCCATAGCAGCGCAATTCGGTGTAGCTGTTTACCCCGTTCCTACGTCCGTTACACAACCGACGTACAGCCGATTGCTAGCCGAGCGTTGTCTCGGACAGCGCCGTGACAACACCTCCGTAGCTTCATTTGCGTGCCCGGCAGAAGCGGGCTGTTACGGAGCAGGCCGACGGCGATCAAGCCGGCGGGCAACGGGGATCAGGAGGCGGTTCGACATGGCGCAGGGCGAGGTGCTCGAGTTCGAGGAGTATGTCCGCACGCGGCAGGACGCGCTGCTGCGCAGCGCCCGCCGGCTGGTCCCGGACCCCGTGGACGCGCAGGACCTGCTCCAGACCGCGCTGGTGCGGACCTACGGCCGCTGGGAGGGCATCGCGGACAAGCGGCTCGCGGACGCCTACCTGCGGCGCGTGATGATCAACACGCGGACCGAGTGGTGGCGGGCCCGGAAACTGGAGGAGGTCCCCACCGAGCAGCTGCCGGACGCCTCGGTCGACGACTCCACCGAGCAGCACGCGGACCGCGCCCTGCTGATGGACATCATGAAGGTGCTGGCTCCCAAGCAGCGAAGCGTCGTGGTCCTGCGACACTGGGAACAGATGTCGACGGAGGAGACGGCCGCGGCCCTGGGCATGTCGGCCGGAACGGTCAAGAGCACGCTGCACCGGGCGCTCGCCCGGCTCCGTGAGGAGCTGGAGAGCCGCGATCTGGACGCACGCGCGCTGGAGCGTGGGGAGCAGGAGCGTTGCGCGGTCTGACCGACTCGGGCCGAGGGACCTTGCAGGCGGCGTACACGGCGATGGCCGTGCTCGCCGCCCTCGCCCTTTTCGCCTCCGCCTGCGGTACCGGCGGCACCGGAGCCCGTGACGAGGGCCCGGCGCACGCCGACTCGGTGCTGGGCGCCGCTGCCACGCCCACCGCCTCGCCCATGCCCAGCCCGTCGAAGACGGTGCATGTGGACGCGGCCAAGCTCGTCAAGGACGATCCGATGGTCTCGGCGGAGGTCAAACACGGCCTGAAGCCGTGCGTCGCGGACAAGTACCCGATCGAGGTGTCGTACGGCAGACTGACCGGCGGATACTCCGACGACGTGGTGGTGAACGTGCTGACCTGCGGGGACGAGATCGGAGTCGGCTCGTACGTGTATCGCGAACACGGCGGTCGGTACGAGAATGTCTTCCGGACCGAGGAACCCCCGGTCTACGCGGAGATAGACCGCGGCGACCTGGTGGTGACCAAGCAGGTGTACCAGAAGGACGATCCGATGACGAGTCCGTCCGGTGAGATCGTGACCACGTACATCTGGGCCTCGGGCCACTTCGTCAAGCGGTTCATCACGCGCAACGACTACAGCAACGCCGTCGGGGGCGACGCGACGCCGTCTTCGTGAACCGTTCGGGCCGCTCGGACCGATCACCCGGCAGCAGTGCGTACGCCACGACCGACACGAGAACTGAGAGCAGCGGGATGGCAGACCAGACCCACGTCCTGTTCGTCGAGGACGACGACGTCATCCGCGAGGCCACCCAGCTCGCCCTGGAGCGGGACGGCTTCGCGGTCACCGCGATGCCCGACGGGCTGTCCGGCCTGGAGGCGTTCCGGGCGAACCGCCCCGACATCGCGCTGCTCGACGTCATGGTGCCCGGACTGGACGGCGTCAGCCTGTGCCGCCGAATCCGTGACGAGTCGACCGTGCCGGTGATCATGCTGTCGGCGCGGGCCGACTCGATCGACGTCGTACTGGGCCTGGAGGCGGGCGCCGACGACTATGTGACCAAGCCGTTCGACGGTGCCGTGCTGGTCGCGCGCATCCGGGCGGTGCTGCGGCGCTTCGGGCACGCAAGCGGCGGCGACCGGGCTGACGAGGGGCCTGCCGAGGTGGCCGGCGGGGTGCTGAGCTTCGGCGAACTGGAGATCGACACCGAGGGCATGGAGGTGCGCCGGGCCGGGCAGCCGGTGGCGCTGACGCCGACCGAGATGCGGCTCCTGTTGGAGTTCTCCTCCGCGCCGGGCACGGTCCTGTCGCGCGACAAACTGCTGGAGCGGGTGTGGGACTACGGCTGGGGCGGGGACACGCGCGTGGTGGACGTCCACGTGCAGCGACTGCGCACGAAGATCGGCCAGGACCGGATCGAGACGGTCCGCGGCTTCGGCTACAAGTTGAAGGCCTGAGCGGGGACACCAGGGACATGCGGGGGATCTTCAGAAGCCCGGCCGCTGCGAGCGTTGCAGACGGTACGGGCATGCGCACGGGCCTCAGATGGAAGCTCAGCGCGGCCATCGCCCTGGTCGGCGCGCTGATCGCGATCGCGCTGAGCCTGGTCGTGCACAACGCGGCCCGGGTCTCGATGCTGGACAACGCGCGCGATCTCGCGGACGAGCGCATCCGGATCGCGGCGCGCAACTACGAGATCCCCAGCCGGACCCTCTTCCCCAACATCAAGATCGACGACCCGCGGCTGCCCTCGGCGCTGCGGGCGAAGGTCGAGGAGAACCGGGTGGCGACGTACGTGACCGACCGGCCGGGCGGCGCGCCCGACATCTGGGCGGCCATGCCGGTCAAGGACGGGCATGTGCTGTCGCTGCACACCGGGTTCACCGACCGCAGCACGGACATCCTCAGGGACCTCGACCAGGCCCTGGTGATCGGCTCCATCGCGGTCGTCCTCGGCGGCAGTGCGCTGGGCGTGCTCATCGGCGGCCAGCTCTCGCGCCGACTGCGCAAGGCGGCGGCCGCGGCGAACCAGGTCGCCAGGGGCGAGTCGGACGTACGGGTGCGGGACGCCATCGGCGGGGTCGTACGGGACGAGACCGACGACCTGGCGCGGGCGGTGGACGCCATGGCGGACACGCTGCAGCAGCGGCTCGAGGCCGAGCGCCGGGTCACCGCGGACATCGCGCACGAGCTGCGCACCCCGGTGACGGGCCTGCTGACGGCCGCCGAACTGCTTCCGCCGGGCCGGCCGACGGAGCTGGTCCTGGACCGCGCGAAGGCCATGCGCACCCTCGTGGAGGACGTCCTGGAGGTGGCCCGCCTCGACAGCGCCTCCGAGCGGGCCGAGCTGCAGGACATCCTGCTCGGCGAGTTCGTCACCCGGCGGGTGGCGGCGAAGGACCCGGCCGTCGAGGTACGGGTGGTGCACGAGTCGATGGTCACGACCGATCCGCGCCGCCTGGAGCGCGTGCTGATCAACCTGCTCGCCAACGCCGCCCGGCACGGCAAGCCGCCGATCCAGGTCACCGTCGAGGGCCGGGTCATCCGGGTCCGCGACCACGGCCCCGGCTTCCCGTCCGACCTCCTCGCCGAGGGCCCGAGCCGCTTCCGCACGGGCAGCGCCGACCGCGCCGGCCACGGCCACGGCCTCGGCCTCACGATCGCCGCCGGACAGGCCCGCGTGCTGGGAGCCCGCCTGACCTTCCGCAACGTACGCCCGGCGGGCGCACCCGATCATGTGCCGGCGGAGGGCGCGGTGGCGGTGCTGTGGCTGCCGGAGCATGCGCCGACGAACACGGGCAGTTACCCGCTGCTGCCGTAGGGCTTTCCTCTGCCGTAGGGCCTTCGGCATCGAGGGCTTTCGGGGTCAGGTGATGGCGACCAGCAGCGCCTCCCCTCTTGACGGCCGCAGGCCGCCCGTCCCCGCGAAGGCGCGCAGGCTGCCTCCCGATCGAGGCCGAGAGGGCACAGCCTCGGCCGGGGTCGAAGGGGCGGAGCCCCTGGGACGGGACGAGGCGGCGGGGCGAGGAAGCACGACGAAGGCCCCCCGGGGCGGACACCCACCGGGGGACCTTCGGCTCACTCGTGGATCAGACCGCCTCGACGATCGGCGCCTGCGCCACCGTCTCGTCGCCGGACTTGGGTGCAGCCGGCCCGGTCCCCCGCAGCGCGACCTCCTTCACAAAGACCGCTGCGACCAGCGCGCCCACGGCCACCACGGACCCCAGCAGGAAGGCGGAGTGCGTACCCGCGGACACCGCGTGCTGGTACGCCTCCCGCACCACGGCCGGCAGCTTCGCCAGGCTCTTGGCGTCAAGGGCCGCCGACTTCTCGGTGATCTTCGCCCCCAGCGAGCCGGCCCGCTCCGCCATGACGTGCTGGACCCGGTTGTTGAACAGCGCGCCCATGATCGCGACACCGAAGGACGAACCGAGCGTACGGAACAGGGTGGTCGAGGAGGACGCCACACCCATGTCCTTCATCTCCACGCTGTTCTGCGCCACCAGCATGGTGATCTGCATCAGGCAGCCCATGCCCAGCCCCACGACCGCCATGAACACACCGGACGTGAACCGCGAGGTGCCGGTGTCCATCGTGGACAGCAGGTAGAGCCCGACGGTCATCAGGACACTGCCGACGACCGGGAAGACCTTGTAGCGGCCGGTGTTGGTGGTCACCCGTCCCGCCACCATCGAGGTCACCAGCATCGCGCCGAGCATCGGCAGCAGCAGCAACCCGGAGTTGGTCGCGGACGCACCCTGCACGGACTGCTGGTACAGCGGCAGGTACAGCGTCGCGCCGAACATCACGAACCCGGTGATGAAGCCGATGAGAGACATCAGCGTGAAGTTACGGCTGCGGAAGATGTGCAGCGGCACGATCGGCTCCGCGGCCTTCGTCTGCCAGAACACGAACCCGATGAGCGCGGCGACGCCGATCCCGATGAGTTCCATGATCCGCGCGGACGTCCACGCGTACTGCGTGCCGCCCCAGGTGGTGACCAGCACGATCGAGGTGATGCCGATGGTCAGCAGGGCGACACCGAGGTAGTCGATACCCGCCTTGGCCCGCTTCTTCGGCAGATGCAGTACGGCACTGATCAGACCGAGCGACACCACGCCGAGCGGCAGGTTGATGTAGAACGACCAGCGCCAGCCCCAGTTGTCGGTGATGGTGCCGCCGACCAGCGGACCGCCGATCATCGCGAGCGCCATGACGCCGGCCATCATGCCCTGGTACTTGCCCCGCTCCCGCGGCGGTATCAGATCACCGATGATCGCCATGACGCCGACCATCAGGCCACCCGCGCCGAGCCCCTGGATCGCGCGGAAACCGATCAGCTGGCCCATGTTCTGCGCCATGCCGCTGAGCGCGGAGCCGATCAGGAAGATCACGATCGACGTCATGAAGGAGCCCTTGCGCCCGTACATGTCGCCGAGCTTGCCCCAGATCGGGGTGGAGGCCGCGGTCGCCAGCGTGTACGCCGTGACCACCCAGGACAGATGCTCGAGTCCCCCGAGCTCGCCCACGATGGTCGGCATCGCGGTGCCCACGATCATGTTGTCGAGCATCGCGAGCATCATGGTGATCATGAGCGCGAGCAGCACGACCCGTATGCTCTTCGGCTGTTTGTCCGGCTTCGTCTCGGCCGTCTGTGTGTCCGCCATCGTCCCCACTCCCCTGGGCATCTCCCCCCGGTCGGCCACTTACTTGCCGCCCGGCTAGTTGACTACACTGGGAAGGTAGCCCCGTAACTAGCCGGGCGTCAAGTAAGTTTCTCTGGAGTGCGAGGATGGGCGGCACCATGGACGGCACCAAGCAGCAGCGCCGCGGAGACACCCGCCAGCGCATTCAGGACGTGGCGCTCGAACTCTTCGCCGAGCAGGGGTACGAGAAGACGTCACTGCGCGAGATCGCCGAGCGCCTCGACGTCACCAAGGCGGCGCTCTACTACCACTTCAAGACGAAGGAAGAGATCCTCGTCAGCATCTTCGACGACCTCTCGCAGCCGATCGTGGAACTGATCGAGTGGGGCAGGCGACAGCCGCAGTCGTTGGAGACCAAGCACGAGATCATCCGGCGTTACAGCGACACCCTGGCCGGCGCGGCCCCGCTCTTCCGCTTCATGCAGGAGAACCAGAGCACGGTCAAGGAACTGCGCATCGGCGAGATCTTCCGCAACCGCATGATGGGCATGCGCGACATCCTCATCGACCCGGACGCCGAGCTGATCGACCAGGTGCGCTGCGTCAGCGCGATGTTCACGCTCCATGCCGGGATGTTCGCTCTCAACGACATCGAGGCCGACCCCGAGGACAAGCGCAAGGCGGTCCTCGAGGTCGCCACCGACCTGGTGACGCGGGCGCACCAGGCCTCACACCCGTCCTAGGCGGCCGGCAGGCCTCAGACGGTCACACCCTTGGAGCGCAGGAAGGCGACCGGGTCGACGGCCGACCCGTAGTTCGGGGTCGTACGGATCTCGAAGTGCAGATGCGGGCCGCTGGAGTTACCGGTGTTCCCGGACCGGGCTATGTGCTGTCCGGTGGCGACGACCTGGCCGACCCTGACGTCGATCCGCGACAGATGGGCGTACTGCGAGTAGGTCCCGTTGCCGTGCCTGATCACGATGGCGTTGCCGTACGCGGGCCCGTCACCGGCGCCGTTGCCGCCGGCCTTGACGACGGTGCCGCCGTGCGCGGCGACGACGTCCGTGCCGCTCGGCACCGCGAAGTCCTGCCCGCTGTGCCGGGACTGCCACATGCCGCCGGCCTGGTTGAAGCTGGCGGACAGCCGGTACTTCTCCACCGGATGCATCCAGGAGGCGGCCTTCCGGGCGGCAGCGGCCTTGGCGGCCTTCTCGGCGGCCGCCTTCTTGGCAGCGGCGGCCCGGGCGGCCTTCTTCGCGCTCGCGGCGGCCTTGGCCTGCGCGGCGGCCTGCGCCTTCACGGCGCTCGCAGCACTGGACGCGGAGGTGGCATCGGCTGCGGCCGCGACCCCTGCCCCCAGCACAACCGACATTCCGAGGCCGGCGGCCAGGACGGCCGCGCGGCTGCGCAGCAGGGACGTACGGGAGGAGCGGGACGTGACACGCGAAGACATGGAAACCTCGGAAAGACGGGGGCAGAGAAAACCACCCGGCGCACAAGCGGCTGCCGGATGGACCATCCCTTGGTAACCCCGAGACCCGCCAAGCCCAAAACATGTGATGTACGACGGCCCCTAGTACTTCACCCCAAAACTTCCCTCTTCTTGACACAGCGCCAATAACGGACGATTCGGAACGCGACGGCGGAATCCCCCTTCGGGTTCCGAGGAAATTCCAGAAAAGCGACCTCTTTGCCTTCCCGTCGCGCCGCCCACTATCCGCCCTAGTACCGGCCGAATCGCCTGTGCGTCATGTCACCGACCGACAAGATCCACCCTCCTTCCAGAACAACCGTCATGTGACGCACATCTCTGGCCACTTACCACCCAGTAACCCTACGGTTCCCCTCACGCCACCCTCGGCGCCGAACATGCACAGGACAACGGCATACGGACGTGAGAGGACCCCCCACCATGACGAGCAGACGCCCCTGGGCGCTCCGCGCAGTGGTCACCGCAGTCTCCGCAGCTGCCCTCGTGGCGCTGGCCACCCCCGCCGACGCGGCGACGAGCACCTCGGGCGTCGACTACGCGACCTGGCAGAAGGACTGCCAGGCGGTGATGGACCAGGCGCTGCCGTATCTGAAGGAGCGGATCGCAGCGGCCCAGCCGGGCGAGAAGCAGGCGATCGTCTTCGACATCGACAACACCACGCTGGAGACGGACTTCGGCTTCAGCTTCCCGCAGCCGGCCAACAAGCCCGTCCTGGACGTCGCCCAGTACGCCCAGGAGCACGGCGTCTCGCTCTTCTTCGTCACCGCTCGCCCGGGCATCATCTACGCGCCCACCGAGTGGAACCTCGAGCACGACGGCTACGACGTCTCCGGCCTGTACGTCCGCGGCTTCTTCGACCTGTTCAAGGACGTCGCCGCCTACAAGACCGCCCAGCGCGTCGACATCGAGAACAAGGGCTACGACATCATCGCGAACATCGGCAACAGCGCCACCGACCTCTCGGGCGGCCACGCCGACAAGGCGTTCAAGCTCCCGGACTACAACGGGCAGTTGTCGTAACCCGAGGGCGGACATGACGAAGGGGCCGGTGCTCGAAAGCACCGGCCCCTTCTGGCGTCGCCGTGAGGCCTACGCCTCCTTGCTCAGGTTCGGCCCGGCACCGCCGGCCGCCTGCTCGATCGGCGGGACGTCGGGCAGCGCCGACTTCTCCTCGCCGCGGAAGGTGAAGGTCTGGCTGTCGCCCTCGCCCTCGGTGTCCACGACCACGATGTGACCGGGACGCAGCTCACCGAAGAGGATCTTCTCGGAGAGCGTGTCCTCGATCTCGCGCTGGATGGTGCGGCGCAGCGGCCGCGCACCCAGCACCGGGTCGTAACCCTTCTTGGACAGCAGTTCCTTGCTGGACTGGGAGAGCTCGATGCCCATGTCCCGGTCCTTGAGGCGCTCGTCCACCTTGCTGATCATCAGGTCGACGATCGCGAGGATGTCGGCCTGGGTCAGCTGCGGGAAGACGACCACGTCGTCGACGCGGTTGAGGAACTCGGGCCGGAAGTGCTGCTTGAGCTCGTCCGAGACCTTGTTCTTCATGCGCTCGTAGTTGGACTTGGTGTCACCCTGGGCCGCGAAGCCCAGGTTGAAGCCCTTGGAGATGTCCCGGGTGCCGAGGTTGGTCGTCATGATGATGACCGTGTTCTTGAAGTCCACGACCCGGCCCTGGGAGTCGGTCAGACGACCGTCCTCCAGGATCTGCAGCAGCGAGTTGAAGATGTCCGGGTGGGCCTTCTCCACCTCGTCGAAGAGGACGACGGAGAACGGCTTGCGGCGGACCTTCTCGGTCAGCTGGCCGCCCTCCTCGTAGCCCACGTATCCGGGGGGCGAACCGAAGAGACGCGACACCGTGTGCTTCTCGCTGAACTCCGACATGTCGAGGGAGATCAGCGCGTCCTCGTCACCGAAGAGGAACTCCGCGAGGGCCTTGGACAGTTCGGTCTTACCGACACCGGACGGGCCGGCGAAGATGAACGAACCACCGGGACGCTTCGGGTCCTTGAGGCCCGCGCGCGTACGACGGATCGCCTTCGACAGCGCCTTGACGGCGTCGACCTGGCCGATGACCCGCTTGTGGAGCTCGTCCTCCATGCGCAGCAGACGCGAGGACTCCTCCTCGGTCAGCTTGAAGACCGGGATGCCGGTGGCGGTCGCGAGGACCTCGGCGATCAGCTCGCCGTCGACCTCGGCGACGACGTCCATGTCGCCGGCCTTCCACTCCTTCTCCCGCTTGGCCTTGGCGGCCAGGAGCTGCTTCTCCTTGTCACGCAGGGAGGCGGCCTTCTCGAAGTCCTGCGAGTCGATCGCGGACTCCTTGTCGCGGCGCACGCCCGCGATCTTCTCGTCGAACTCGCGCAGGTCCGGCGGCGCGGTCATCCGGCGGATGCGCATCCTCGAGCCGGCCTCGTCGATCAGGTCGATCGCCTTGTCCGGCAGGAAGCGGTCCGAGATGTACCGGTCGGCCAGGGTGGCGGCCTGGACCAGCGCCTCGTCGGTGATGGAGACGCGGTGGTGGGCCTCGTACCGGTCGCGCAGACCCTTGAGGATCTCGATCGTGTGCGGCAGGGACGGCTCGGCGACCTGGATCGGCTGGAAGCGGCGCTCGAGGGCCGCGTCCTTCTCCAGGTGCTTGCGGTACTCGTCCAGCGTGGTCGCACCGATGGTCTGCAGCTCACCGCGGGCCAGCATCGGCTTCAGGATCGAAGCGGCGTCGATGGCGCCCTCGGCGGCACCCGCACCGACCAGCGTGTGCAGCTCGTCGATGAACAGGATGATGTCGCCGCGGGTGCGGATCTCCTTGAGCACCTTCTTCAGGCGCTCCTCGAAGTCACCGCGGTAGCGGGAGCCGGCGACCAGCGCGCCGAGGTCCAGGGTGTAGAGGTGCTTGTCCTTGAGGGTCTCGGGCACCTCGCCCTTGACGATGGCCTGGGCGAGACCCTCGACGACGGCGGTCTTGCCGACGCCGGGCTCACCGATCAGGACCGGGTTGTTCTTGGTACGGCGGGACAGCACCTGCATGACCCGCTCGATCTCCTTCTCGCGCCCGATGACCGGGTCGAGCTTGGACTCACGAGCGGCCTGGGTGAGGTTCCGGCCGAACTGGTCGAGGACCAGGGACGTCGAGGGGGTGCCCTCGGCAGGCCCGCCGGCGGCGGCGGTCTCCTTGCCCTGGTAACCGGAGAGCAGCTGGATGACCTGCTGCCGCACCCGGTTGAGATCTGCGCCCAGCTTGACCAGGACCTGGGCGGCGACGCCCTCGCCCTCACGGATCAGGCCGAGCAGGATGTGCTCCGTGCCGATGTAGTTGTGGCCCAGCTGAAGGGCCTCGCGGAGCGACAGCTCCAGGACCTTCTTGGCACGGGGGGTGAAGGGGATGTGCCCGGACGGGGCCTGCTGGCCCTGGCCGATGATCTCCTCCACCTGCTGGCGGACCGCCTCGAGCGAAATCCCGAGGCTCTCAAGGGCCTTGGCGGCGACACCCTCACCCTCGTGGATCAGGCCCAGGAGGATGTGCTCGGTGCCGATGTAGTTGTGGTTGAGCATCCGGGCTTCTTCCTGAGCCAGGACGACAACCCGCCGCGCGCGGTCGGTGAACCTCTCGAACATCGTTAATCGCTCCTCAGAGCGGTCAGGCAGTGGGGGGAACTTCCCCTCCCTGTCCTTCCGCAGCTTAGTCCCGCAAGCGGGGACCGCTCATTCCAACTGCCGACACCGTCGATGGCCTCCTGACCCGTGACGCCGACATCTGCTCCAACCCGATGGTGCGAGACGATGTTCCCGCAGGCCAGGTGGTTACCCTCACCATCAGTACGCCGATGGCGAACGTGAGACCAGCTTGCCTGCGTGTCGCCCCCTCCCACTAGGGATGTCTTACCCGCTGGGACTGACACTCCATGCCGCGCGCACCGGTTCCCTCCGCTATGGGCGAACAACCTTGCGCTACCCCGCACCCCCGCACGCCCCCTTTTTGGACACTCTGCGCATTCATCAGTGCACCCAGCGTAACTTGCAAGCTCTTCGGGCGGTTGCCCTTGGCATGGTTGGCAGCCTCCCCACGGTCCCGCTCCCCCGTCGGCCGCTCGATCCGGGCGACCGGGTCACCCGGTTCTACGAGAACGAACTGGGCTGGGCGACAGTGCCCGCACGCACGGGAGGCCCCGGGTCTCCGGTACGGCTCCGCGTGGGCGACCGCTTCGACGTCCTGGACGTCCCGGCCGAGGCGGGCCGGGCGGGCCTGCGCCATCTCGCGCCGGGTTCTCCGGTGGCCCTGCAGCGGGGCCGGATGCGGCTGCTGGTGGCCGCGGGCAGCGCGGAAGAGCTGCCGGGGCTGCTGGACTGGCTGGAGTGGGGGGCGCTGCCGCTCGACCTGAGGGCGCTCGGCGCGGGCTGCGTCATGGACGCGCCGCTGCCGCCCGGGATGCAGCCGGCGGGTGTACGGCCGGTGGGCCGCTCGGGCGTGCAGGGGGCCGCCGTATGGCTGCGGCCCCC
Organism: Streptomyces sp. NPDC001604; assembly: GCF_042893475.1. Taxonomy (NCBI): domain Bacteria; kingdom Bacillati; phylum Actinomycetota; class Actinomycetes; order Kitasatosporales; family Streptomycetaceae; genus Streptomyces; species Streptomyces sp. NPDC001604. Next base: position 36,000 of record NZ_JBIAUY010000002.1, read on the forward strand.
CGAGCCGGGGTGCGCGGTCGAGGCCTCGCTGCCGACGCTGTCGGCTGTGAGGGGCGGTGGGGGCGCCCCCGATCTCGTGCGACTTGTGGACACGGTGGCAACGCACTGCCACCGATTGCGGCTGCGGCGCGCGTGCGCCCAGCCGTTGGCCCTGCCGTAGGCCTTGGATCAGGCGTTGGCCTTCTCGTAGGCCTCGCGGATGGACGCGGGGACACGGCCGCGGTCGTTGACCTCGTAACCGTTCTCCTTCGCCCAGGCGCGGATCTGCGCGGTGTCCTGGCTGCCACCGGAAGCGGCGCGTGCCTTTCCGCGTCCGCCCGAAGCGCGGCCTCCGGTACGACGACCACCCTTCACGTACGGCTCGAGAAGGCCACGGAGCTTGTCCGCATTGGCGGTCGTGAGATCGATCTCGTAAGTCTTGCCGTCCAACGCGAACGTGACGGTCTCGTCCGCCTCGCCGCCGTCGAGGTCGTCGACAAGAAGGACCTGAACCTTCTGTGCCACCGGATTTCCTTTCATCCATAACTTGAGGGCCGGGGGCCTGCGGCGTCCGCCGTTTCGCCGTCCCCTGTTATATGCAGTACTGCAGTACGTCGGAAAGCAAACCGCTTTTGCCGGAAAAACACAAACCCCTTGGAGAGACCGATCGAGAGACTGAGCGAGAGAGCCGGCGCGAGACCCAGTGCGGGCCGACTCCCGGGCAGAGACCCATCCCGTCCGGAAACATACGCGTTTCGGACATAGGGAACCAGGGCATGGGTGGGCGGAATACGTCTCGGTGATCGGCGATCACAGATGCAGAAGCATCCGGCTGTTGCCCAAGGTGTTCGGTTTCACCCGTTCGAGACCCAGGAACTCTGCTACGCCTTCGTCATAGGAACGCAGTAGCTCCGCGTAGACATCGGTGTCGACGGGTGTCTCCCCGATCTCGACGAAGCCGTGCTTGGCGAAGAACTCCACTTCGAAGGTCAGACAGAAAACGCGACGAACGCCCAGCCAGCGCGCGGTGTGCAGCAACTTCTCCAGCAACTGGTGTCCGACACCGGCGCCCTTCAGGCCGGGCTTCACAGCAAGAGTGCGGACTTCCGCGAGGTCTTCCCACATCACATGCAGCGCACCGCAGCCGACCACCTCGGCGTTGTCGTCCCGTTCGGCGACCCAGAACTCCTGGATGTCCTCGTAAAGGGTGACCGTCGCTTTGTCGAGCAGGATGCGGCCGCGTACGTAGGTGTCAAGGAGACGGCGCACGGCGGCGACATCGCTGGTGCGGGCCCGCCGGACAGTGATGGCTTTAGCGCTGACTTCGGGGCCTTCGGGACCTTCGGGACTGACTGCTGACATGAGCGGACGCTATCGCCCGTCGGCCTCCTGTGCCGAGCCGGGGTTCTCGGCGACGGTATCGCTGCCGGTATCGGGGGCCGCTTCGGGTGTTTCCGGCCCTTGGACGATGCGCACGGCGTCACTGAGGGCCCCTCGCTGTTCATCGCTCATCATCCCGAAGAAGGCGACGAGAGCGGCTGCGGGGTTGTCGCTCTGCGACCAGGCATCGTTCATCAGAGCAGCCGCGTAGGCGGCCCTGGTGGAGACGGCCTCATATCGATAGGCGCGGCCTTCCGCCTCCCGGCGCACCCAGCCCTTCTGATGGAGATTGTCCAAAACGGTCATCACCGTGGTGTACGCGATGGACCGTTCCTGCTGAAGGTCTTCCAGGACTTCTCGAACGGTCACCGGGCGGTTCCACTTCCACACCCGCGTCATGACCGCGTCTTCGAGTTCTCCCAATGGGCGAGGCACACCTCAGCACAATAGTGGGAGAACTCGCCATTGGCGCCCCGGAGGGGCACTTTTACTGCCGTACGGCAACAAAAGGGGCGTACGGCTCGAAGGCGCAGGGACGCGCGGAAGCCGTACGCCGAGGGGGCGCCGCCCCGGAGGGACTCAGCCGTCGGTCTTGGCGGGGCCCTGCCGGACCCCTTCGGCGCCCGCGATGGCGGCGTCGACGGCCGCGTCCTCCTTGGCCTTGTTGGCCCCGCCCTGGGTCTTCACGATCACCCTGATCACGCCGATGAAGAACACGGCCATGACGACCGGGGGCACAAGCGCGGAGACGTAGTCCATGCGTCCAGGGTAGCCACGGGGTGGCGGGGCGGGCGGGGCGGGGTTGGGGTGGTTCCGGACGGTTCGGGCCGGGTCAGCCGGCGGCGAGGTGCCGGGGCGGGTTGGAGCCGGACGGCGGGGTCGGTTTGCGGCGGGGGAAGACCTCGCCCGGGGTCGGGATGGGGCGGGCCGGTTTCGGGGCGGCGGGAGCAGGGGCCGGTTTGGGAGCCGCGGGCTTCTCGGCGGGCTTCTTCTCGGGCTTCCTGGCGGGGTCCCGGTCGACGTCCGGCCCGAGGTGCCTCTCGGCGCCCTTGAGGCCGCCTTGGAGGGCCGTGAGGCGGTTGCGGGCGGCGGGGACGGTCGGGGCCGCCGGGCGGGCCGGATCGCGCGCGAGGCGGGCGCGCACGTCCTGCTCGGCGAGCATCCGGCAGCGCCCCAGGAGGACGGAGGCCGCCGGGTTGCCGCGCAGCGCCCGGAGGGCGGCGAGGTCGTCGGGGTCCGGCCGGTACCCGGCGCCCAGCGCCTCCTCGAGGAGCACCAGGTAGTCGGCGGTGGTGCCGGGCAGGGCGGCGCGGTAGCGCGCGAGGTCGGCCACCAGGAAGGCACGCAGTCTGGCGCCCTCGCGCATCGCCTCGTCGAGCGACTCGGCGAGACGGAGGCAGTCCTGGACGTCCCCGGCAGGAGTGGGGCCTGGCTGAAGGGCGAGGGCGAGGGCGCGGCGGAGCACACGCAGCTCCTCCACACCGAACGCCATGCCGCCGCGTGATCCGTATGGCGTGGGCATGCGGCGACGATACGCGCTAATCAGACAAATTCGACATATTTCGCTACAGGGGACGGGTGTGGCGCGGCCGAGCCACCCGGTTGCCCCGCGGGACCGGTCTCACATGCGCGCCACGTTCCGCTCGTACACCAGCCGCAGCCCGACCAGGGTCAGCCACGGCTCGTGCTCGTCGATCACCGAGGACTCGCCCAGCACCATCGGTGCCAGTCCGCCGGTCGCGATCACCGTCACGTCGTCCGGGTCCTCCGCCAGCTCCCGCGCCATCCGGCTCACGACCCCGTCGACCTGGCCGGCGAACCCGTAGATGATCCCGGACTGCATCGCCTCGACCGTGTTCTTGCCGATCACGCTCCGCGGCCGGGCCACCTCGATCTTCCGCAGCTGTGCACCCCGGACACCGAGCGCCTCGACGGAGATCTCGATACCGGGCGCGATGACGCCGCCGATGTACTCCCCGCGCGCGGAGACGGCGTCGAAGGTCGTCGCCGTGCCGAAGTCCACGACGATCGCGGGCCCTCCGTACAGCTCGACCGCCGCCACCGCGTTGATGATGCGGTCGGCGCCGACCTCCTTGGGGTTGTCGGTCAGGATCGGCACGCCCGTCTTCACGCCCGGCTCCACCAGCACCGCGGGCACGTCGCCGTAGTACCGGCGCGTCACCTCGCGCAGCTCGTGCAGCACGGACGGCACGGTCGCGCAGATCGCGATCCCGTCGATGCCGTCGCCCAGTTCGTCGCCGAGCAGCGGGTGCATGCCCATCAGGCCCTGCAGCAGCACCGCCAGTTCGTCCGCCGTGCGGCGCGCGTCGGTGGAGATGCGCCAGTGCTCGACGATGTCGTCCCCGTCGAAGAGCCCGAGGACGGTGTGCGTGTTCCCTACGTCGATCGTCAGCAGCATGGCCGGTACCTACTCCGCCGCTCGCAGGTCGAGACCGATGTCGAGGATCGGCGAGGAGTGGGTCAGGGCTCCTACGGCGAGGTAGTCGACGCCGGTGTCGGCGTACGCCTTCGCGTTCTCCAGGGTGAGCCGGCCCGAGGCCTCCAGGGCCGCGCGGCCGTGCACCAGGGCCACCGCCTCCTCGCACTCACCGGGGGTGAAGTTGTCCAGGAGGATCAGATCGGCACCGGCGTCGACGACCTCGCGCAGCTGGTGCAGCGTGTCGACCTCGACCTCGATCGGGACGTCCGGGAAGGCCTCCCGTACGGCCTTGAAGGCCTGTGCGACCCCGCCCGCGGCGACCACGTGGTTGTCCTTGACCAGGGCCGCGTCCGACAGCGACATGCGGTGGTTGACGCCGCCGCCGCAGCGGACCGCGTACTTCTCCAGGGAGCGCAGACCCGGGGTCGTCTTCCGGGTGTCACGCACGCGTGCCTTCGAGCCCTCGAGAACGTCCGCCCACGCGCGCGTGGCGGTCGCGATGCCCGACAGCCGGCACAGGATGTTGAGCGCGCTGCGCTCGGCAGTGAGCAGGTCACGCGTGCGCGTGGTGACCGACAGGAGCTTCTGCCCGGCCCCCACCCGGTCGCCGTCCTCGACGTGCCGTTCGACCTCGAACTCGTCCGTGCATACCACCGAGAGCACCGCTTCGGCGACCCGGAGGCCCGCCACGACACCCGCCTCGCGCGCGGTGAAGTCGGCGGTGGCGACGGCCTCCTCGGGGATGGTGGCGACGGTCGTCACGTCCACACCGTGGTCGAGGTCCTCCTGGATGGCGACATTGGCGATGTCCTCGACCTCCACGGGGTCGAGTCCGGCGTCGGCCAGCAGCTGCGCGAGCGCGGGGTCGAGCCCGCACTCCAGGTACTCCGCGTCGGCGTCCGCGCCACAGGCACAGCCGTCGCCGCAGCCTCCGGACGAGGCGAGGGGAAGGTCGGGGGTGCTCACTTCTGTCACTGCTCCTGGGGACGGTGCTGCTGCCGGGTCGGGGGGAAGTCTGCGGTGTCCGTGGTGTGCACGGCCAGCGTCCGGTCGGGATTCAGCCGTACGACGATGTGGCGCCGCCAGGCGGTGTCGTCGCGCTCGGCGCGGTCCTCGCGCCAGTGGCAGCCGCGCGTCTCCTCGCGCAGCAGGGCGGCGGCGACCAGGACGCGGGCCACGCACAGGAGGTTGGTGGCCTCCCACGTGTCGACGCCGGGCTCGGACGTCTTGCCGTTCTCGTCGAGGGCGTCGCGGGCCTCTGCGTGCAGCTGGCTCAGCTGTTCGGCGGCCTTGGCGAGGGAGTCCGCGGAGCGCAGGACGCCCGCGCCGTCCGTCATGATCCGCTGGATCGCGAAACGGTCCTCGGGGGCGAGGAGGGGGTGGGCGGGCACCTCGGGGTGCTCGACCGGTTCGGGCACGCGCGCGTGGAGGCCGTTCTCCGCGTGGGCGGCGGCGATGTCCTCCGCGATGCGCTCGGCGTAGACGAGGCCTTCGAGGAGGGAGTTGGAGGCGAGGCGGTTGGCGCCGTGCACGCCGGTGCAGGCGACCTCTCCGCACGCGTACAGGCCGGGGACGGTCGTGCGGCCGTGGGAGTCCGTGCGGACGCCGCCGGAGGCGTAGTGGGCCGCGGGGGCGATCGGGATGGGGTCGGTGACCGGGTCGATGCCGTGGGCGCGGCAGGCGGCGAGGATCGTCGGGAAGCGGTGCTCCCACATGTCGGCGCCGAAGTGCCGGGCGTCGAGGAACATGTGCTCGGCGTCCTGCTCCAGCATGCGGCGCAGGATGCCCTTGGCGACGACGTCCCGGGGCGCGAGTTCGGCCAGTTCGTGCTGCCCCAGCATGAAGCGCACGCCGTCGGCGTCGACCAGGTGCGCGCCCTCGCCGCGCACGGCCTCGGAGACCAGGGGCTGCTGGCCCTCCGCGTCGGCGCCCAGGAACAGCACGGTCGGGTGGAACTGCACGAACTCCAGGTCGGAGACCTCCGCGCCGGCGCGCAGGGCGAGCGCCACGCCGTCGCCGGTGGAGACCGAGGGGTTGGTGGTCGCGGAGAACACCTGGCCCATGCCGCCGGTCGCGAGGACGACCGCGGGGGCGTGCACGGCGCCCACGCCGTCGTGCTGGCCCTCGCCCATGACGTGCAGGCTCACGCCCGCCGTGCGGCCCTCCGCGTCGGTGAGCAGGTCCAGCACCAGCGCGTTCTCGATCGTGCGCAGCCCACGCGCGTGTACGGCCTCGACGAGCGCCCGGGAGACCTCCGCGCCGGTCGCGTCGCCACCCGCGTGCGCGATGCGGCGGCGGTGGTGGCCGCCCTCGCGGGTGAGCTCCAGGTCGCCCGCTTCGGACTCGTCGAAGTGCGCGCCGGTCGCGATGAGGCGGCGCACGGCGTCCGGGCCCTCGGTGACGAGGATCCGTACGGCCTCCTCGTCGCACAGGCCCACGCCCGCCACCAGGGTGTCCTCCAGGTGCTGTTCGGGGGTGTCGCCCTCGCCGAGGGCGGCGGCGATGCCGCCCTGCGCCCAGCGGGTGGAGCCGTCGTCGAGGCGGGCCTTGGTGACGACGACCGTCTTCAGGCCGGCGGCGTCACAGCGCAGGGCCGCGGTGAGGCCGGCGACGCCGGAGCCCACGACCACGACGTCCGCGGCGATGGACCACCCTGGGGCGGGGGCGTGCAGTCGTATGCCTGTGCTGGTCACGAGGCGGCTCCGGGGGTTCCGAATACGAGTGGGATGTTGTCGATCAGCCGGGTCGTCCCGACCCGGGCGGCGACGGCGAGGACGGCCTCGCCGGTGAAGTCGTCGTCGATCTCGGTGAAGTCCGAGGGGTCGACGAGGGCCAGGTAGTCCAGTTCGAGCGGCGGCGTGAGCCGCGCTGCGTCGTCGAGGATCAGCCGGGCGGCCGCGCGGACGGCCGTCGGGGCGCCCGGGAGGGCCTTGGCGACGGCGTGCGCGTCGGCGGCCGCGCGGGACTCCCCTATGGCGCTGAGCGCCTCGGCACGCGCGTGCGTGGCGGGCACCTCGCGGGCCCGTGCGCGCAGCGCCTCCTGTGCCGCGTGCCGGTCGCTGCCCGCGAACAGCGCCCGCGAGAGGCTGAGCGCCGTGCGCCGCTGCTCGGGCGAGAGGTAGCGGTTGCGGCTGGAGAGGGCGAGGCCGTCCTCCTCGCGCACGGTGGGCACGCCGACGATCTCGACGCCGAAGTTCAGGTCCCGCACCATGCGGCGGATCAGGGCGAGCTGCTGGGCGTCCTTCTGGCCGTACAGGGCGAGGTCGGGGCGGGTGAGGTGCAGCAGCTTGGCGACGACGGTGAGCATGCCGTCGAAGTGGCCGGGGCGCGAGGCGCCCTCCAGGCGCGCCCCCATGGGGCCCGCGCTGATGCGGACCTGGGGCTCGCCCCCCGGGTAGACCTCGTCCACCGAGGGCGCGAACACCACGTCCGCGCCGGACAGTTCGGCGAGCTCGAGGTCGGCGTCCAGGGTGCGCGGATAGCGGTCGAGGTCCTCGCCCGCGCCGAACTGCAGGGGGTTCACGAAGACGGTGACGACGACCTCGCCGTCCGGCCCGGAGAGCTCGCGCGCAGTGCGGATCAGCGTGGCGTGGCCCTCGTGCAGGGCACCCATGGTCATCACCACGGCGCGGCGGCCGGCACGCGTGCGTGCGTGCAGTTCGTCGGCGGTGCGCAGCAGGGTGGTCATCGGGCGTCTCCCTCGGCGCCGTTGGTCCCGGTGGCGAGTACCCCGAGGAGGTCCTCGGCGAGCTCCGGCTTCAGCAGGCCGTGGGCGAGCGCCCGGTCGGCGGTCGCGCGGGCCATCGCCAGATAGCCGGCGACGGTCTGCGGGGCGTGCTTGCGCAGCTCCGCGACGTGCGCGGCGACCGTGCCGGCGTCCCCGCGCGCGACGGGGCCGGTCAGGGCCGCGTCGCCGGAGCGCAGGGCGTTGTCGAGGGCGGCGCCGAGCAGCGGGCCGAGCATCCGGTCGGGCGCCGCGACGCCCGCCTCGCGCAGCAGCTCCATGGACTGGGCGACCAGCGTGACCAGGTGGTTCGCACCGAGGGCGAGCGCCGCGTGGTACAGCGGGCGCATCTCCTCGGCGATCCACTCCGGCTCGCCGCCCATCTCGATCACGAGCGCCTCGGCGGCCAGCCGCAGCTCCTCGGGCGCCGTGACCCCGAAGGAGCACCCGGCGAGGCGCTGGACGTCCACGGGAGTGCCGGTGAAGGTCATCGCCGGATGCAGGGCCAGCGGCAGTGCGCCCGCGCGCAGGGCGGGGTCCAGGACCTTGGCGCCGTACCGCCCGGAGGTGTGCACGAGCAGCTGCCCCGGCCGTACGGCACCGGTCTCGGCGAGCCCCTCCACCAGGCCGGGCAGGGTGTCGTCGGGGACGGTCAGCAGGACCAGGTCGGCGCGCTCCAGTACCTCGGCGGGCGGCACCAGCGGCACGTCGGGCAGCAGCTGCGCGGCGCGCCTCCTGGAGGCGTCGGAGACCCCGGAGACGGCCACCGGACGGTGCCCGGCGAGCTGGAGGGACGCGGCCAGCGCGGGACCCACACGACCGGCGCCGACGACGCCTACGGTGAGCCGCGCGGGACGGTCCCTGGGGTCTGGCTGTTGGCTTGTACTCACGCGACGGCGGCCTTCCCGTTCCAGTCCGCTCCGGGTACCGGACGATTTCTCGTCATGTTAACGCGATCGGTTCGAAGGGCGTCCGGTTGTCCACAGGCTGTGGGTTACGCCACGGCGCCGCCGCCCCTGGCAAGCCTGGGGAAAACCGCGTGCCCGCCCCTACTCGCGCCAGGCATGATCCGGGGTATGAGCTATGCGGCGCAGCAGGTCGAGCGGCACTCCGACCCGACATCGGACGAAGACCAGATATCAGACGAAGAGCGGCGCAAGCGGCGCCGTAAGCGGCGCATCGGCGTGCACCGGAGCGCTGAGCGTGTCCTCGCGCGCCCCGGTTTCCTGGGCACGCTCCGGGAGCGCCTGCAGTCGCTGGACGGCGTGCAGGACGTGTACGACCTGGACGAGCCGGCGGACATCTATGGCAACGGCGTCGTCGAGGCCCTGGAGGAGAAGGTCGCGGGGCTGCTCGGCAAGGAGGCCGCCGCGTTCTTCCCGACGGGCACCATGGCGCAGCAGGTGGCACTGCGCTGCTGGGCGGGCCGCACCGGCAGCCCCACCGTCGCCCTGCACGCACTGGCCCATCCCGAGGTGCACGAGCGGAACGCGTTCAGCCAGGTCAGCGGGTTGCGCCCGGTACGGGTGGCGGGCGGGCCCCGGCTGCCGACCGCCGACGAGGTGCGCGACTTCGAGGAGCCCTTCGGGGCGCTGATGCTCGAACTGCCCCTCAGGGACGCCGGTTTCGTGCTGCCGTCCTGGGACGAACTCACCGAGGTCGTGGCGGCCGCCCGCGAAAGGGACGCCGTCGTGCACTTCGACGGCGCACGCCTGTGGGAGTCCACCGTCCACTTCGGCCGTCCGCTGGACGAGATCGCGGACCTCGCGGACAGCGTCTACGTGTCCTTCTACAAGTCCCTCGACGGCTTCGGCGGCGCCGCGCTCGCGGGCCCGAAGACCCTCATCGAGGAGGCGAAGGCCTGGCGGCACCGGTACGGCGGCCAGATCTTCCAGCAGTTCCCGACCGTGCTGTCGGCCCTTGCGGGGCTGGAGCGTGAGCTGCCCCGGCTGCCCGAGTACGTCGCCCACGCGCGTGTGGTGGCCGACGCACTGCGCGAGGGGTTCGCGGCGGCCGGGGTGCCCTGGGCGTGCGTCCTCCCCGAGGTGCCGCACACCAACGAGTTCCAGGTCTGGCTGCCGTACGACCCCGACGTGCTCGCGGAGGCCGCCATCCGGCACGGGGAGGAGACGGGCACCCTCCTGTTCGCGGACGCCTGGGACCCGAAGGGCCCGGGCCTGGCGTTCACCGAGGTGTCCGTCCGGGCCGCCGGCCTGGAGTGGACTGCCGAGGACGTGAAGTCGGCGGTCGCCGAGTTCGTGTCCCGGCTCGATGAGGAGGCCGGCAAGGCGGAAGCCGTCGGCGCGGCGGGGGCGGTCAGCAGGTAGAGCGCGGCCGCAGGTGCAGCCACCGGCCCAGGGTCTGCCGTGTCCGCCCATGGGCCGGACGTCCGGCGAGGACCGCACGGAACTGCCGGTGCTCGCGCACCTCGCGTACGACCTGCCAGTCCTCGGCCCCGGGCGCGGGCGGATCCGGTTCGCCGAGCTTCCGGGCCCGGTAGGTGTCGAGGAGGTACTGCTGCGTGATGCTCATGGCTGTTCGCCTTCTCGGGACGTGGAGAGGGTTTCGGCGGGTTCCGCGGCTGCCCCGGTGCTCCCAGACTGCGCCGCCGCGGCCGTGGAGTCGCGTCGATTGACGGCCGCCGTCAATCGACACGGGCGTTGTCAGTGGCGCGGTGCACCATGAGGTCATGAGCGTGCACATCGACATCGCGGGGCTGCGGCCGGAGAGGGTCGCCGTCGTCCCCTCACCCCTGGCCGAGCTCGGCATGGCGCTGCACGCGCTGTCCGAGCCGGGGCACCATCCCGGTCTGCAGGGCTGGGTGACGGGGGTGACGGCCCGGCTCGACTCCCATCTCGCCGACCGGATGTGCGAGGCGGACTTCCTGTGGCGGACGACGTTCTCGGACCTGTTCCTGCCCTGCGCGGGCATCCCGGGCGGCGCGGCACTCCCCGGGGCCACGCTCGCCGAGGAGCTCGACCTGCTGGACAAGCTGACGGACGAACAGTTCGTGGACGCCGCCCTGGAGTTCGGCTGCGCGATGCCCTACGGCGACGGGCCGAGCCCCCTTGTCGACGCCGGGCTGCGGCGACGCGCCCTTGAGCTGGCCGCCGCGCGGGGCCCGGGGCAGGTGCGGTTCAGCGAGCTGCTGCTGACCGACCCGCCGAGGATCCGGCGCTGGCTGCGTCAGTTCCTCCAGGACTGCGACGAGGCGTTCTTCGCGGAGGCCTGGTCCCGGCTGCGCCACCAACTGGCGGCGGACGCCCGCCACAAGACCGACCTCCTGCGGCACAAGGGCCTCGCGGAGGCGCTGGCCGCCGTCTCCCCCGTGGTCACGCTCGACGAGGCCGCCGGAAGGATCACGGTCGACAAGCTGAGCGTGGGCCGTACGGCAACGCAGGACGGCGGCCTCCTCCTCGTCCCGACCAGCCTCGGCTGGCCCCACCTGTCCGTCCTGTACCGGCACGGCTGGCAGCCGGCGCTGCACTACCCGGTCGGCTCCCCCGAACTCACCGCGCCGCCCTCCGTCGAGCAGCTGGCGCTGCGCATGACGGCCCTGTCCCACCCCGTCCGGATGCGCCTCTGCCGCTATCTGGCCCGCAGCGCCCACACCACGAGCGAGCTGGCGCAGACGCAGGGCATGACGGCCCCGGAGATATCCCGGCACCTCAGCGTCCTGAAGAAGGCGGGCCTGATCACCACGCGCCGCCGTGGCCGGTACGTCCAGCACCAGCTGGACATAGCGGTCGTGGCCCGGCTGGGCAGTGACTTCCTCGAAGGGATACTCCGCTAGGGCCTGCCTTCGGAGCGCGGCAGCACCTCCTGCGGAGGGCCGTCAGTCGAAGCGGATGTGCCGGATTCCCACCTGCATCTGCCGCATCCGCGTCCTGAGCGCGCCCTCGTTGTTCGGCCGGAGGCTCAGTCCGGCCAGTACGGCGATGCGGTCCGCCGTCTTCGGCACGGTCGAGTGGTCCGTCCACAGGTGCTCCGCGAACTCCGGCTCCTGCAGCCGCTCCAGGCAGTGGTCGAGCTGCTGCACGGCCCAGCTCTCCCTGCCCAGGCCGGAGTTTCTCCCGGTGACGTACTGAAGGAGGTGTCCGAAACCGCGTTCGCGCAACCGCTTGAGGACTGTCTCGCGCTGAGCAAGGAGAGTGAAGTGGTGTACGTCGTGGCCGAGTTCACGCAACCGGCCGACGGTCTGCTCGAAGCAGACCGGGTCGGTGACCGTCATGGGCGCGATCACGACCCCTTCCCGTTCGGTGAGGGCGAGGTCGAGCACCTCGACGACGCCCTGCCGCCAGGAGGCCAGGTCCTGGAAGTCGCCGCGCAGTTCGGGCGGGAGCATCCGGCGCAGACCGAAGCCGGGGTGCTCGGGGTCGCAGATGACGCTGCCGGGCAGGCGCCGCTGGATCTCGTGTGCGGTCTGTGTCTTGCCGCCGCCGAAAGGGCCGTTGATCCACAGGAGCATGCGCAGACCCTAGTGGGCGCCGGTTACGCGGGAATCACGTGCCCGGCGGCTCAGCCGTGCCCGCCCGCGCGCACCAGACCCGTCTCGTACGCCAGGACCACCACCTGCACCCGGTCCCGGAGCCCCAACTTGGTCAGGATGCGGCCCACATGGGTCTTCACGGTCGCCTCGGACAGCACCAGCCGGGCCGCGATCTCACCGTTGGACAGGCCCTGCGCGACCAGGATCATGACCTCGCGCTCGCGTTCGGTGAGCCGCTCCAGCTCCTTGTGCTGGGGCTCCTGCCCGACGCTCGGCAGCATCGGCGCGAACCGGTCGAGCAGGCGGCGCGTGGTCGAGGGTGCCACCACCGCGTCGCCGCTGTGCACGGCGCGGATGGCGGCGAGGAGTTCACCGGGCGGCACGTCCTTGAGCATGAAACCGGAGGCACCCGCCTTCAGCCCTGAGAAGGCGTACTCGTCGAGATCGAAGGTGGTCAGGATCAGCACCTTCGGCGGGTCGGGCTCCGAGCAGATACGACGGGTGGCCTCCACGCCGTCCAGCTTCGGCATGCGCACATCCATCAGCACCACGTCGACGGCGGTCGCGCGCAGCACCTGGAGGGCCTCGACGCCGTCCCCCGCCTCCGCGACGACCTCCATGTCCGGCTGGGCGGCGAGCACCATCCGGAACCCGGTGCGCAGCAGCACCTGGTCGTCGACGAGCATCACGCGGATCGTCATCGGGACCTCTTCCGTTCTCTTCCGTTGCGGCGGTTTCCGCTTTACGGCGGTTTCCGTTTGCGGCAGTTGCTGTCCGCGGTCGTTACAGGTGTCAACGAGGTGCGTACGTAGACGTCAGTGTGCGGGTTTCAGCGGCAGCAGCGCACTGATCCGGAACCCGCCACCGGGCCGCGGCCCCGCGTCCAGCGTGCCGCCGACCATACCGACCCGTTCGCGCATGCCGATCAGGCCGTGGCCCTGGCCGTCGGCGCCGCCCTCCTCGTACAGCTCGTGCGGGGCGCCCTTGCCGTCGTCCTCGACGAGCAGGCCGAGGCCGTCGTCGAAGTAGACCAGGCGCACGCTGGCGCCCGCGTTCGGACCGCCGTGCTTGCGCGTGTTGGTCAGCGCCTCCTGCACGATGCGGTACGCGGTCAGCTCGACGCCGCTGGGCAGCGGGCGCGGGGTGCCCTCGACCTTGAAGTCGACGGGCAGACCGGAGGTGCGGCACTGCTCGATCAGCTCGTCGATCTGGTCGACGTCGGGCTGCGGAACGTACTCGCCGGCCTCCGTGTGCTCGCCGGTGCGCAGTACGCCGAGCAGGCGGCGCATCTCGGCGAGGGCCTGGCGGCCGGTGGAGGAGATGGTCTCCAGGGCCTTCTTGGCCTGGTCGGGGGCGGCGTCCAGGACATAGGCGGCGCCGTCGGCCTGCACCACCATCACCGACACGTTGTGCGCGACGACGTCGTGCAACTCGCGGGCGATCCGGGCCCGTTCGGCCGCGACCGCGACCTTGGCCTGCGCCTCCCGCTCCTTCTCCAGCCGGGCGGCGCGCTCCTCCAGCTGCGCGAAATAGGCGCGGCGGGTGCGGATGGAGTCGCCGAGCACCCAGGCGAGCGCGAACGGCACGGTCAGGAAGACCGCCTTCGCGGCATTGCCCAGCGCGCTTCCGTCCAGCGGCCAGCGCGTCTGCGCCATCGGCGCCGCGCACAGCCCCACGGCCAGCGCGAGCCTGGAGGCCCATCGGTTGCCCGTCGTGGCCACCGTGTAGACGATCACCAGCATCGCGAAGTCGGCGGCCATCGTCTGGACGTTCAGCGCCAGCTGCGCCAGACCGAGCCCGATCGTCAGCAGCAGCATCTTCTCCGGCATGCGCCGGCGCAGCGCGATCACCAGGCACAGCAGAAACGCGATCGGAACGATCAGCGCCGGTGAGTCGGTGCCCCGGACGGCCGAACTGGCGGTTCCGCTCAGCAGCGAGATCCCGAACAGGAAGACGGCCCAGAGGGTGTCGACCCCTGTCGGGTGTCTGCGGAGGAAGTCATAGAGGCGCTGCACGTAACCCAGCGTAGGGAAGCGAGATGCATGCAGGGGTCAACCGGAGGGCCGATCCACACCCGGCGTACATACTCCCCAAGGTGGAGGCCCCCCTCTCCTGCGCGCTTAGCCTGGCCCGGTGACGGAAGAGACATCGAGCCGGTGGCAGGGCTGGCGGGCGGCGGCGCAGGACGCGCTGTACGGGCCCGGTGGGTTCTATCGCAGGCCGGAGGGGCCGGCCGGGCACTTCCGTACGTCCGTGCATGCGTCCCCGCTGTTCGCCGAGGCGGTGGCGCGGCTGCTGTGCCGGGTCGACGAGGCCCTGGGGCGGCCCGGCGCGCTGGCCTTCGTCGACATGGCGGCGGGCCGGGGTGAGCTGGCCGGCGGTGTACTGGCCGCGCTGCCCGCCGAGGTGGCGGCACGCACGCGTGCGTACGCCGTCGAGATCGCCGGCCGCCCGGCGGGCCTCGACGACCGGATCGAGTGGCTCGCCGAGCCGCCACGGCAGGTCACCGGGCTGCTGTTCGCCAACGAGTGGCTGGACAACGTGCCGCTGGACGTCGCCGAGGTGGACGCGGCGGGCGTACCGCGGCACGTGCTCGTACGGCAGGACGGGGCCGAACGGCTCGGGGCGCCGGTCGGCGGTGCGGAAGCGGAGTGGCTCGCCCGGTGGTGGCCGCTGCCGGCCGAGGAGGGGCTGCGGGCCGAGATCGGGCTGCCCCGCGACGAGGCCTGGGCGGCCGCGGTCTCCTCGCTCGACCGGGGGCTCGCGGTCGCCGTGGACTACGCGCACACCCTGGACACGCGCCCCCCGTTCGGTACGCTCACCGGCTTCCGCGCGGGGCGCGAGACGGCGCCCGTGCCGGACGGGTCGTGCGACATCACGGCACATGTCGCCCTGGACGCGTGCGCGGCGCACGGGTCGGCGCGGATGCTCTCCGGCGCGCGCCTTCTGCCCCAGCGCGAGGCCTTGCGCGCCCTGGGCTTCACCGGCGCACGCCCCCCGCTCGCACTCGCGTCCAGCGAGCCCGCCGCCTACGTACGAGCCCTCGCGAGCGCCGGTGAAGCCGCCGAACTCACCGCACCGGGCGGCCTCGGCGACTTCGGCTGGCTGCTGCAGCCGGTGGGAATTCCGGACGCACTCCTCGGCTGACCGCGCCCGTCCCTGGCCCGCCGCGCTACTTGTCGATGTCCCCGACCACGAAGAACAGCGACCCCAGGATCGCCACCATGTCCGCGACCAGCGTCCCCGGCAGGAGTTCCACGAGCGCCTGGATGTTGTTGTACGAGGCCGAGCGCAGTTTCAGCCGGTACGGGGTCTTCTCGCCCTTGCTGACGAGGTAGTAGCCGTTGATGCCGAGCGGGTTCTCGGTCCAGGCGTAGGTGTGCCCCTCGGGCGCCTTCAGGACCTTGGGGAGCCGCTGGTTGATCGGCCCCGGCGGCAGCTCGGCGAGCCGGTCGAGGCAGGCGTCGGCGAGGTCGAGGGCGACGTGGGTCTGCTCCAGGAGCACCTCGAAGCGGGCGAGGCAGTCGCCCTCCTGCCGGGTGACGATCTTCAGGGTGTCCTGCAGTTCGCCGTACGCGAGATAGGGCTCGTCGCGGCGCAGGTCGAAGTCGACGCCCGAGGCGCGCGCGATCGGCCCGCTCACGCCGTAGGCGTGCACCGTCTCGGGCGCCAGCGCGCCCACGCCCCGCGTGCGCCCCCGGAAGATCTCGTTGCCGAGCACCAGGTCGTCGTAGACGTCCATGCGCGAGCGCACGGCGGCGACGGCGGCACGCGCGCGCGTGGCCCAGCCCGCCGGCAGGTCCTCCTTGAGGCCGCCGACGCGGTTGAACATGTAGTGCATGCGGCCGCCGGAGACCTCCTCCATGACGTTCTGGAGGACCTCGCGCTCCCGGAAGGCGTAGAAGACCGGCGTGATGCCGCCGAGCTCCAGCGGGTACGAGCCCAGGAACATCAGGTGGTTGAGCACCCGGTTGAGCTCCGCGAGCAGCGTGCGCGTCCATACCGCGCGCGTGGGGACCTCCATGCCCAGCATGCGCTCCACCGCGAGGACCACACCGAGCTCGTTCGAGAAGGCCGACAGCCAGTCGTGGCGGTTGGCGAGCATGATGATCTGGCGGTAGTCGCGCGCCTCGAAGAGCTTCTCCGCGCCGCGGTGCATGTACCCGATGACCGGCTCGGCGCGCATGATGCGCTCACCGTCCAGCACCAGGCGCAGCCGCAGCACGCCGTGCGTGGACGGGTGCTGTGGCCCGATGTTGAGCACCATGTCGGTGCTCTCCGCGGCGCCGCCGATACCGACCATGGTCTCCGTCGTAGGAGTCATGGACTCAGTCTCTCCTACGTACGCTGGCCGCATGGAGACGGGGAGCCCGCACAACACGGGGACGACGGGGGACGGGTCGGCGGAGCCGGTGTGGATCGGGCTGCCGCCCGGGCTGCTGCGGATGCGCCGACTGCTGTTGGTGGTGTGGCTGGGGCTGCTGGCCCTCGCCCTGGGCCTGCTGCTCGGGCTGCTCGCCGGACCGGGCTGGGCCGCCTTCGCGCTGCTGCCGCTGGCACTGGCGGCCTGGGGCTGGGTGCTGCTCGGCCGCAACTGGCGCTCCTGGCGGTACGCCGAGCGGGCCGACGACCTGCTGATCAGCCGGGGTGTGCTGTGGCGCGAGGAGACGGTGGTGCCGTACGGGCGGATGCAACTGGTCGAGGTGACGTCGGGGCCCGTCGAGCGCCATTTCGGGCTGGCCAGCGTGCAGCTGCACACGGCGGCCGCGGCGACCGACGCGACCATCCCGGGCCTTGACCCGGCCGAGGCGGAGCGGCTGCGCGACCGGCTCACCGAGCTCGGCGAGGCCCGATCGGCGGGTCTGTGACCGCGCCGGGCGTCGAGGACGCCGTAGCCGCGAAGGAACCCGTCGTCGAGCGGCGGCTGCACCCTGTGACGCCCCTGAGGCGGGCGTGGGCGCCGGTGGCCGTGATCATCGGGTGGGCCCTGCACGATCCCGACCAGGCGCAGCAGCAGCTGACTCGGCTGACCACCACGACCCTCCTGACAGCACTCGCCGTCCTCGTCCCGGCCGCCTCCCTGTACGGCTTTCTGACCTGGTGGTTCACGCACTTCGCGGTGACCGAGACCGAGCTGCGGATACGGACCGGTCTGCTGTTCCGGCGCACCGCGCACATCCGGCTGGAACGCATCCAGGCCGTCGACGTCACCCAGCCGCTCCTCGCGCGCGTGGCGGGCGTCGCCAAGCTCAAACTCGACGTCGTCGGGACCGACAAGAAGGACGAGCTCTCCTTCCTGGGGGAGCGCGAGGCGCGTGCGCTGCGCGCGGAACTGCTGGCGCGCGCCGCGGGTTTCGCGCCCGAGACCGCGCACGAGGTCGGTGAGGCGCCGTCGCGCGAGCTGTTGCGCACGCCGCCGCGCGATCTCGCGATCTCCGTCCTGCTGACGGGAGCCACCTGGGGCTCCCTGGCGGCCGCGCTCGTCGTCCCGCCGGTGCTCTGGCTGGCCACCCACAGCGTGTGGACGGTCCTCGCGACGGGCCTGCCGCTGCTGGGTGCGGCGGGCGCGAGCAGCGCGGGGCGGTTCGTCGGCGAGTACGACTGGACGGTGGGCGAGTCACCGGACGGGCTGCGCATCGACCACGGGCTCCTCGACCGTACGCACGAGACGGTGCCGCCCGGCCGGGTGCAGACGGTGCGGATCGTGGAGCCGCTGCTGTGGCGGCGGCTCGGCTGGGTGCGGGTGGAGCTGGATGTGGCCGGTTCGTCCAACTCCGTGCTGGTGCCGGTCGCTCCGCGGGCGGTCGCCGAGACGGTCGTCGCGCGCGTGCTGCCCGGGGTGACGGTGCCGTCGTCCGAGGCGCTGTCACGGCCGCCTCGGCGGGCGGGCTGGTGTCTGCCGGTGTGGTGGCGGGGCCGGGCAATCGCCGTCACCGACACGGTGTTCGCCGCCCGGCACGGCCTGCTGCGCCGGAACCTGGCGCTCGTACCCCATGCGAAGGTGCAGAGCGTGCGGCTGGTCCAGGGGCCCTGGAAACGGCTGTGGCGGCTCGCCGACGTCCATGTGGACACGGGAGCCGACAAGACCGTGACGGCCCGGCTGAGAGATGCCCAAGAGGCGTCGGACCTGCTGCAGGCACAGGCCGAACGCTCACGGACCGGGCGACGGGACGCGCTGCCGGACCGGTGGATGGCGCGATAGGCAATGCGCCGGCGGCAGCTCACGGCTGGTCCAGCAGCCCTGGAAACGGCCGTGACGACCCACCGAACGACAAGACCACGACGACCCCAACCGAGCCACACGCCCAAGACGCAGCGAACTCCTGCAAGGACAGGCCGAGCGGTCACGGACTGGGCGACGAGACCCACCGCCGGACCAGTGGATGGCGACGTAGGACCACGCCCCGGCGACAGCGCGCGGCTGGTCCAGCAGCCCTGGAAACGGCCGTGACAGCCCACCGAACGACAAGACCACGGCGGCAGGCAATGCCCCGGCGGAGCTCCGCGAAAGCCGGAGCCCGGGGATCCCAGGGCCCAGAATCCAAGTGCCCGGAAGCGAGGATCCCGGGCACGCGAGGATCCCTGGCACGCGAGGACCGGGCAAGCGGAAGCCCCGGGCCGTCAGTAAGCGCCCGGGGCCGTCAGGGGACCGAAAGTTCAGGAAACCGCGCTCCGCAGCCCCTGCACGTTGATCTGTTCGGTCTCGTCGTGGGCCGTCAGGTCGATGACCTGGCCCTCACCGCGCGCCTCCTTGTCGGCCGGCTTGAACTCCGCCTCGGCCTCGGCCTTGTGGACGGCGAGCGCCTCCTGGCCGACGACATCGGCGAGGTCCTCGTTCTGCACGGCTTCCAGGGCGTCCCGCGCCCCCTCGCTCTTCGTACCGAAGAAGTCGAATCCGCCCTCGATCGCCGGACGCCGCACGGGGGCGGCCGGTACGACGGCCACCGCTGTCGGTGCGACGAAGTGACCGGCGGGCTGCTGCACGGGCCGGGCGGCCGGGACCTGACTGGCCGAAGTGGTGGCGGCCGCGTGCTCGTGCCCGTCGACCGCCTGGGGCTGCCCCTGCGACTCATCCTCCTGCGCCGCGGCCTCGGCCTCACCGGTGGCGGCGGGATCGGCGGCGACGGTCCCGGTCGCGGCCGCCTCAGCCGCCGCTGAGTCCGAACCGGCCTTCACCGTCACCGGCTCGCTCTTCGGGGAGACGTCCTTCGCAGGTTCGTCACCCCTGGGAGAGCCGCCGCCCTTCGGCGAATCGTCGCCCTCGGGGTCGGTGTCGTCCTCGGCCTCGGCCTCGGCGCCCGCGTCGTCCTGCGAGTCCGCCGCACCGTCCGCGCCGCCGTCGTCCTTCGGAGAACCGTCACCGTCCTCGTCGAACTTCTTCAGCGCCGCCTGCGCCCGCAGGAACAGCTTGGAACCCTCCGGCGAGAAGATCGCCGGCGCCGCCGGTTCGTCGGCAGTGCCCTCGGAGACGTCCGCCGAGGCAGCCACAGCCCCGGTCTCCTCCGCCACGGGCGCCGTCTTCGCAGTCGCCGTGTCGGCCGCCGGCACGGGCGGCAGCGCGCGGGCCGGCGCCCCGGTCTCTATCTCGAGCAGGCGGCGGCCCTCCAGGGCGCTCGCACGCTCGGTCTCGGCGGTGGCGTACCGCCGCAGCAGCGCCGCGTGTTCGTTGCGCAGTCCCGCCAGTTCGGCGCGCTTGGCCCGCAGCCGCTGCTCCAGCTTGGCGCGCAGCTCGCGCGACTCCTCGAGGTCGGTCTCCAGCTCGGCGACCCGCTCCTCGTGCCGCCACTCGTCGCTCGCACGCGCGCGCGTGAGGTCGGCGACCTGCTTGCCGGCCTGGGTGTCCCAACGGCGCATGACGGCCGCGCCGACGACCGCCGTCGCCGCGGCGCCCGCGGCTATGACACGGAGCACGGCCTGTTGTGAGAACACCCACGGACCGAAGGCGCAGACGAAAGAGACGCCTGCGATCGCCGACGGTGGCAGCAGTCTGTGCAAGGGCGGGGAATGGCGGTGACGTCCACGTGGCATGGCCAGAAACTTACCGCGCGTACGCGAGCGTTGGTGCCCCGCCCCGTAAAAACACAGCCATACCGAAACGTTCACAGGGCATCAGGAATAGGCCTTTGCCGAATTCAGCAAGATCATCACCTGAGGGAACCCCGGTCACCGCTCGCTCAGCCGTCCGCTGATCCACTGCAGAGTCGCGGGAATCTCCCGCCGCCAGGTGTTGAAGTTGTGGCCGCCGCTGTCAAGGATGATCGACGAGATCCGCGTCCGGTTCGTGGCCCGCACGGCCTCTATGAACTTCAGCGTCGACTTGTAGTTGGATTCCCCGATCTTGCTGCTGGTGACGAGCAGTGAAGTGTCCGGACCGGGCAGGTGCTTGAGGCACCACCACAGGCTGGCGCGGTTGCGCAGCCCCTTGTCGCCCTGGAAGAGATCGCCCGTCGTGGGGTCGGTCGGCGCCTTGTAGTACGGCGACAGACCCGCCGCTGCGGCATACACACCGGGGTGGTGCATGGCGAGCTTCAGCGCACAGTAGCCGCCTGTGGAATCGCCGATGATGCCCCAGCTGCCCGGCTTTTTGCCCACCCTGTAGTGCGCGAGTACGGCATCGGGCAGGTCCTTGGCGAAGAACGTCTCCGTCTGCGGGCCGCCCGGGATGTCCACGCATTCCGTGTCCCTCGGCGGCGCCACCGTCGGCCGCAGCATCACCAGGATCATCGGCTGCATACGGCCGTTCTTCGCGAGGCCCTGTGCCGTACTCGGATAGTGCAGCTTGTCCACGAGCGCCTGGGCGGTGCCCGGATATCCGGTGAGGACGACCACCGCGGGGAAGGTACGCGTGCGGTACTGCGGCTGGAAGTACTCCGGCGGCAGATACACATACGCGGGTGTGGCGATGTTCGTCGTACGGCCGACGATGTCCACCTTCTGGATCTGGCCGCCCGCCTGCGGCTCGGGACCGCCGGCTCCATGCACGTGTGCCGTGTCGATCACCTGCAGCGGGCCGCCGACGGCGCCGGACGCCGTGTGGTTCACGACCACCCCCTGGGCCTTCTCCTGACCGAAGAGGTCCGCCCAGCTGGCGTAGAAACCGAAGGCCTGGTTCGCGGCGAGGCCGACCGACAGGAAGAGGGCGAGCTGGGTGCCGAACAACAGCCCGACGCGTCCGCTCACGGCGCGCCAGTTGCGCCGTGCCAGACGGGGCCACACCCACACCGTGCCTACGAACAGCAGTACGGCGAACATCACTGCCAGCAGCAGCACTTTGTTGCTCGTAAGACCCATGACCTGCTTCCTGCCTGCGGTTTCCACCCGGATCCCGCGCACCTTCGCGAGAGCTTGTCCGGAACTTTCCTCGGCCTTTGAACCGGCTTTGAGGAGAGATTGGAACCTCGCTCCCCGAGACACCGTCCTAGAGGGCGCAATGTCGCCGGATGCCCGAATCGGGCCCGGATCCAAGGTCTCTCGCAGAACTACGGGATGCGATGTCTGTCAGGACAGATGAGGAAATGTCGGGTGGGGTTCCCACCCCATCACGCAGCGCGCGGCGCGTATTCCGTGGTCCGCGCCCCGAGGCGGTCCCCGTCCTCGTCGCCAGAGCCTGCACCCTCGTGGGCGTGCTGGACATCGCCGCGGGCGTCTTCCCGCGCTTCAGGCACAGCCGTATGCACACGATCGCCGAGGTGCTGCCCGGGTCGTTCGGCCCGTTCGCGGCCGCGCTCTCGCTCAGCGCCGGCATCCTGCTGCTGCTCGCACACGGCCTGAGGCGCGGCAAACGCCGGGCGTGGCGCGCCGCGGTGGCGCTGCTGCCGGCAGGCGCTGTGGCGCAGTTCACATATCGCCACTCCCTCCTCGGAGTGATCATCTCGCTGGCACTGCTCGCACCGCTGCTGCGCCACCGCGACCAGTTCGCGGCGCTGCCCGACCCGCGCAGCAGGTGGCGGGCGCTCGCCAACTTCGTCCTGATGGGCGCAGGATCCCTCGCCCTCGGACTGGTCATCGTCAGCGCCCACCAGAACCGGATGGTCGGCGACCCGAGCCTGGCCGATCGCATCACGCACGTCCTGTACGGCCTGTTCGGCTTCGAGGGCCCCGTCGACTACCAGGGCGACACCTCCTGGACCGTCGGCTTCTCACTGGGCGCCCTCGGCCTGCTGACGGCGGTCACGACGATCTACCTCGCCTTCCGGCCCGAACACCCCGCGGCCCGGCTGACGGAGGACGACGAGGCACGCCTGCGCGCCCTGCTGGAGAAGCACGGCCGCCGCGACTCCCTCGGCCACTTCGCGCTGCGCCGCGACAAGGCGGTCGTCTTCTCGCCCAGCGGCAAGGCGGCGGTCACGTACCGGGTCGTGTCCGGCGTGATGCTCGCCAGTGGCGACCCCATCGGCGACGTCGAGGCCTGGCCGGGCGCCATCGAGCGGTTCATGGACGAGGCCAGGGCCCACTCCTGGACGCCTGCCGTCATGGGCTGCTCGGAGACGGGCGGCGAGGTGTGGACCCGCGAGACCGGCCTCGACGCCCTGGAACTGGGCGACGAGGCGGTGGTGGACGTAGCGGATTTCTCCCTCGCCGGCCGCGCGATGCGCAACGTGCGCCAGATGGTCAAGCGCATCGAGCGCGCCGGTTACGAAACCCGCGTACGACGTATTCGTGACCTGGGCGACGCCGAGCTGGAGCGGATCCGCAACGCTGCCGAGGACTGGCGCGGCACCGACACCGAGCGCGGGTTCTCGATGGCGCTGGGCCGCATCGGCGACGCCGCCGACGGCGACTGCCTGATCGCCACCGCCCACAAGGCGGACGACCAGCCCGGTGAGTACGGCGACCTGAAGGCGATCCTGCACTTCGTCCCGTGGGGCCCCGACGGCGCCTCCCTGGACCTGATGCGCCGCGACCGCTCGGCCGACCCCGGCATGAACGAACTGCTCATCGTCGCGGCCCTCCAGGCGGCGCCGAAATTCGGCATCACGCGCGTGTCGCTCAACTTCGCGATGTTCCGCTCGGCACTCGCGCGTGGCGAGAAGATCGGCGCGGGCCCCGTGCTGCGCGCCTGGCGCGGCCTGCTGGTCTTCCTGTCCCGCTGGTTCCAGATCGAGTCCCTGTACAAGTTCAACGCCAAGTTCCAGCCGCGCTGGGAGCCCCGCTTCGTGGTCTACCGCGCATCGGCCGACCTGCCGCGCATCGGCTTCGCCGCCATGCAGGCGGAGGGCTTCGTCAACTTCGCCCTGCCGCTGCCGCGCTTCCTGCGCCGCCGCAGGACCGCCCCGCGCGTGTGCACGCACGCAGTCGCGGAGCGCGGCGTACGCGCGGCATGACCGCCTGACCGAGGCACCGGACGCCGGACACCGTGCAGAACGGGCCCGGACGGAAACTCCCCTCCAACCGGGAGGCTTCCGTCCGGGCCGTGGCGTCTCGCGGCCGCGGCCGGGGCCTACGCTGAACGTATGAGCAAGCAGAGCGGACGCGGGCGCGTCGCGGGCCTTCCGGAGTGGGACCGCTGCGCGGTCATGGGAGTGGTGAACGTCACGCCCGACTCCTTCTCCGACGGCGGCCGCTTCTTCGACACGACGAACGCCGTCAAACACGGCCTCGAACTGGTCGCCGAGGGCGCGGACCTGGTCGACGTCGGCGGCGAGTCCACCCGGCCGGGCGCCACCCGCGTCGACGAGGCCGAGGAGCTCAAGCGGGTCATTCCCGTCGTCCGCGGCCTCGCCTCGGAGGGCGTCAGCGTCTCCGTCGACACCATGCGCGCCTCCGTCGCCGAACGGGCCCTCGCCGCCGGCGCAGCGCTCGTCAACGACGTCAGCGGCGGCCTGGCCGACCCCGCGATGATCCCGGTGGTGGCGGCGGCCGGAGCCCCCTTCGTCGTCATGCACTGGCGCGGCTTCCTGGAGGGCGGCAACGTCAAGGGCGTGTACGGCGACGTCGTCACCGAAGTCGCCGGCGAACTGCACGCACGCGTGGAGGCCGTCCTGGCCGGCGGCGTCGCCCCCGACCGCATCGTCGTCGACCCCGGTCTCGGCTTCTCCAAGGACGCCGAGCACGACCTGGTGCTGCTCGCCCACCTGGACCGGCTGCTCGGGCTCGGCCATCCCCTGCTCGTCGCCGCCTCCCGCAAGCGGTTCCTCGGCCGGGTCCTCGCCGGACCGGAGGGAGCGCCCCCGCCCGCGCGCGAGCGCGACGCCGCCACGGCCGCCGTCTCCGCACTCGCCGCGCACGCCGGCGCATGGGCGGTGCGCGTGCACGAGGTGCGCGCGACGGCGGACGCCGTACGGGTCGCGCGCGCAGTGGAGGGCGCGCGCGCTGCCGAAGGAGCCCGGTGAGCGCCCCCCACACCGACGTCGAGCAGGTGGAAGCCGCCAACACCGCCTTCTACGAGGCCATGGAACGCGGCGACTTCGAGGACCTGTCCGCGCTCTGGCTCGCGCCGTCCGACCTGGGGGTCGACGAGGAGTACCACGACCCGGCCGACACCGGTGTGATCTCGTGCGTGCACCCCGGCTGGCCCGCGCTCATCGGCCGCGGCGAGGTCCTGAGGTCGTATGCGCTGATCATGGCGAACACCGACTACATCCAGTTCTTCCTCACCGACGTGCATGTCTCCGTGACCGGCGACACCGCCCTGGTGACCTGCACCGAGAACATCCTCAGCGGCGGCCCCGCCCCCAGGGGCAGCGAGGAACTCGGCCCGCTCGTCGGCCAGCTGGTGGTCGCCACCAACGTCTTCCGCCGCACCCCGGCAGGCTGGAAACTCTGGTCCCACCACGCCTCCCCCGTGATGACCGAAAACGACGAGGAAGAAGGCGACGACACACCCTCCTGAGTGGGTAGGCGCCCCCTTGAGGACCAAGAAGTGGTTGGAATCACGGACCCCTGGGTAGGGGCGGCTACCAGCCCATGAGCCGCCGGGTTCCCCAGGGGAAACACACGATGAACCCTCCTGGTCCCGGCACGGGCCGCGCCCCGGTGGCCCGGTCCTGTCAGTGCCCGCAGGTAGATTCGTTCGAGGCCGGTGTGCCGCCCGCACACGGCATCGACCGGCCGTCACCGACGATTGCAGGAGTGATTCGCGTGGATCGTGTCGCGCTGCGCGGCCTCAAGGCCCGTGGGCACCACGGGGTGTTCCCCAAGGAGCGCGAGGAGGGCCAGACCTTCATCGTGGACCTCGTCCTCGGCCTGGACACCCGCCCGGCCGCCGCCGAGGACGACCTGGCGAAGACGGTGCACTACGGCATCGTGGCGGAGGAGGTCGTGGCCGTCGTCGAGGGCGAGCCCGTCAACCTCATCGAGACGCTCGCCGAGCGCATCGCCCAGGCCTGTCTGAAGCACGACGGGGTCCAGGAGGTCGAGGTCTGCGTCCACAAACCGGACGCCCCGATCACGGTCCCCTTCGACGACGTGACCGTCACCATCACCCGGAGCCGAGTATGACCGCGTCCTTCGCCACGGGTTCGAGCGACCCGACCGTACAGCCGGTGCCTGCCTCCGTCGTGGCACAGGTGGACGCCGCCGACACGACGCTCCACAACCCGAAACGGGCGGTGATCTCGCTCGGCGCGAACCTGGGCAACCGCCTGGAGACCCTCCAGGGCGCCATCGACGCCCTGGAGGACACGCCGGGCGTCCGCATCAAGGCCGTCTCCCCGGTGTACGAGACGGAGCCGTGGGGCGTCGAGCCCGGCAGCCAGCCCTCGTACTTCAACGCGGTCGTCGTCCTGAAGACCACCCTGCCGCCGTCCTCGCTGCTGGAGCGGGCTCACGCGGTCGAGGAGGCCTTCCACCGGGTACGGGACGAGCGCTGGGGTGCGCGCACCCTCGACATCGACATCGTCGCGTACGCCGACGTCATCGACGACGACCCGCACCTCACGCTCCCCCACCCGCGCGCCCACGAGCGTGCCTTCGTCCTCGCCCCCTGGCACGACATGGAGCCGGAGGCGCAGCTGCCCGGCCGCGGCGCGGTCGCCGCGCTCCTCGACACCGTCACCCGCGAGGGCGTGACCGCGCGCAAGGACCTGGAACTCCACCTGCCCGAGTAGTCGTTAAGGTCAGGACGACCACTGTCCGCGGGACGGTCCGCAGGACCCGGGGGAGTTGAAGGGACACAGTGAGAGAGCTGCGCATCAGGGTGCTGGCCGGAGTTTTCGTCGTGGCCGGAATCCTGTCCTGGGCGGGCGCCCGCCTCTGGAACTCGATCGGGACCCTCCCCAGCGTCCCCCTCGCCGCCCCCATCGTCCTCGCGCTGATCGCGGTGGTCCTGACGGCCACGGCGCTCTCCCTGCGCGGCCGTCTCAAGGCCCAGCGCGAGCGCCGCCCGGAGGCCAAGGGCGTCGACCCGCTGATGGCGGCCCGCGCGGTCGTCTTCGGTCAGGCCAGCGCCCTGGTGGCCGCCCTGGTCGCCGGCATGTACGGCGGCACGGGCGTCTTCCTCCTGGAGCTCCTCGACATCCCGGCCCGCCGCGACCAGGCCATCTACGCCGGCTTCTCGGTCGTGGCGGGGATCGCGGTGATAGTGGCGGCCATCTTCCTGGAGCGCGTGTGCAGACTCCCGGAGGACGACGAGCACAACAACGGGGCGGCGTCGGCGGCCTGAGGGAGCAGAGCCTCTCCGAATGGCCGCCTGTCCGCCTGTCCGCCCGTCCGGCGTCAGTGCGCCATGATCAGGCTCATCGCCTCGTTGCGGGTCGCGGGATCACGCAGCTGGCCACGCACCGCCGACGTTATGGTCTTCGCCCCGGGCTTGCGCACACCCCGCATGGACATGCACATGTGCTCGCACTCGACGACGACGATCACCCCGCGCGGCTCCAGGATCTGCATCAGCGAGTCGGCGATCTGCGTGGTGAGTCGTTCCTGCACCTGCGGGCGCCGGGCGTAGACGTCCACCAGCCGGGCCAGCTTCGAAAGCCCCGTGATCTTGCCGTCGGTGGACGGGATGTACCCGACGTGGGCCACCCCGACGAAGGGCACGAGATGGTGCTCACAGGAGCTGAGCACCTCGATGTCCTTCACCAGGACCATCTCGTCGTGCCCCAGGTCGAACGTCGTCGTCAGCACGTCCTCGGGCTTCTGCCACAGACCCGCGAAGATCTCCCGGTACGCCCGCGCCACCCGTGCCGGTGTCTCCCTCAGCCCCTCCCGGTCAGGGTCCTCGCCGACCGCGATCAGCAGTTCGCGTACGGCGTTCTCGGCGCGCTTCTCGTCGAACTCGCCGATAGAGCCCTCGCCGTTCAGCGTCACGGGGTCGGTCATGTGGTGCCTCGTTCCTGTGCGGGTCACGCGTGTGGCCACGCGGCTCATCTGCGACCTGGCTGAAATGCCGCACCCCCCAGGCTAGAACCTGGGGGGTGCGGCGTTCATTCCGGGCCGACGTGGCCGCCGGGAGAGCGGTGGTCAGCTCTCCGGGCGGTCCTCCGGGGCCGTCTCGATCGCCTGAGCGGACTCCGTCGACGTCGACTTGGCCGTGCTGATCGCCGGGGTCGCGCCGTTGGCGCCGTTCGTCAGTGCGAGCTCCTTCGGGGAGAGCACCGGCGGGCGGGTGGACGGCGTGCGGCGGGAGGAGCCGGTCCAGGCGGGCCTGGCCGGGCGCTTGACGATGGCGGAGAAGATCTCGGCGATCTCCTCCTTGCCCAGCGTCTCCTTCTCCAGCAGCTGCAGGACGAGGTTGTCGAGGACGTCACGGTTCTCGACCAGGATCTCCCAGGCCTCGTTGTGCGCGTTCTCGATGAGCTTCTTGACTTCCTCGTCCACCAGCGCGGCGACCTCTTCCGAGTAGTCGCGCTGGTGAGCCATCTCACGTCCGAGGAACGGCTCGCTGTTGTCGCCGCCGAACTTGATGGCGCCGAGCCGCTCGGTCATGCCGTACTGCGTGACCATCGCGCGGGCCGTGGCGGTGGCCTTCTCGATGTCGTTCGCGGCACCCGTGGTCGGGTCGTGGAAGACGAGCTCCTCGGCCGCGCGGCCGCCCAGCATGTAGGCCAGCTGGTCCAGCATCTCGTTGCGGGTCGTGGAGTACTTGTCCTCGTCCGGCAGGACCATCGTGTAGCCGAGGGCACGGCCTCTCGACAGGATCGTGATCTTGTGGACCGGGTCGGAGTTCGGGGAGGCCGCCGCGACCAGGGCGTGACCGCCCTCGTGGTACGCGGTGATCTTCTTCTCCTTGTCCGACATGATCCGGGTCCGCTTCTGCGGGCCCGCCACCACGCGGTCGATCGCCTCGTCCAGCATGGAGTTGTCGATCAGCTTCTTGTCGCTGCGGGCGGTGAGCAGCGCGGCCTCGTTGAGGACGTTGCTCAGGTCGGCGCCGGTGAAGCCCGGCGTACGGCGGGCGACGGCGGCGAGGTCGACGTCCGGAGCGACCGGCTTGCCCTTCTGGTGAACCTTGAGGATCTCCAGACGGCCCTGCAGGTCCGGCGGGTCGACCGCGATCTGGCGGTCGAAGCGGCCGGGGCGCAGCAGCGCCGGGTCGAGGATGTCCGGGCGGTTCGTCGCAGCGATGAGAATCACACCGCCCTTGACGTCGAAGCCGTCCATCTCGACGAGCAGCTGGTTCAGCGTCTGCTCACGCTCGTCGTGACCGCCGCCGAGGCCGGCGCCGCGGTGGCGGCCGACCGCGTCGATCTCGTCGACGAAGACGATCGCCGGGGCGTTCGCCTTGGCCTGCTCGAACAGGTCGCGGACCCGGGAGGCACCGACACCGACGAACATCTCGACGAAGTCGGAACCGGAGATCGAGTAGAACGGGACTCCCGCCTCGCCGGCGACGGCACGCGCGAGCAGCGTCTTGCCGGTACCGGGACGGCCGTAGAGCAGCACGCCCTTGGGGATCTTGGCGCCGACGGCCTGGAACTTCGCCGGCTCCTGCAGGAACTCCTTGATCTCGTGGAGCTCCTCGACGGCCTCGTCACAGCCCGCGACGTCCGAGAACGTCGTCTTGGGGGTGTCCTTGGTGATGAGCTTGGCCTTGGACTTGCCGAAGTTCATGACCCTGGAGCCGCCGCCCTGCATCTGATTCATCAGGAACAGGAAGACGACCACGATCAGGACGAAGGGGAGCAGGGAGAGCAGGATGCCCAGGAAGGGGTTCTGCTTGGACGGCGAAACCGTGTAGCCGTCCGGGATCTGCTTGTCCTGGTACTTGGTCTGCAGCGTGTTGGCGAGGTTCACACCCTGGTCGCCGATGTAGCTCGCCTGGATCTTCGAGCTGCCCTCGACCTTGAAACCATCTTTGAGCTGAGCCTTGACGGTCTGCTCGTCACCGGTGGTGAGCTTGACGCTCTCCACCTTGTTGTCGTTGATCGCTGCCACGACCTGGCCGGTGTCCACCGTCTTGTAGCCGCCGGACGAGCCGACGACCTGCATCAACACGACCACGGCAAGGACGGCCAGCACGATCCACATGACCGGCCCACGGAAGTATCGCTTCACGTCCATCCATACGGAGCGGTGTCGCCCCGTCCCTCCTGCCATAGTGAGTTTGATAAGACAGTTCTTCTGACGGTACCCCAGCATTGTCGCGCGAAGCCGCACGGGACGGCTGGCAAACCCGTCTGCATGCTCCAACGGCGCGAAACCCGCTGGGGTTCCCGATCGTCCTACAAAGAAGGCTCTGTCGGCTCAGAGGCCGGCTCAGCCGCCGTAGACGTGGGGCGCGAGCGTACCGACGAACGGGAGGTTGCGGTACTTCTCGGCGTAGTCGAGGCCGTAGCCCACCACGAACTCGTTCGGGATGTCGAAGCCGACCCATTCGACGTCGATGGCGACCTTGGCGGCGTCCGGCTTGCGCAGCAGTGTGCACACCTTGAGCGACTCGGGCTCGCGGGAGCCGAGGTTGGACAGCAGCCAGGACAGGGTCAGGCCGGAGTCGATGATGTCCTCGACGATGAGGACGTGCTTGCCCTTGATGTCGGTGTCGAGGTCCTTCAGGATCCGCACCACACCGGAGGACTGGGTGCCCGCGCCGTACGACGACACGGCCATCCAGTCCATGGTGACGGGGGTGGACAGCGCCCTGGCGAGGTCGGCCATGACCATCACTGCGCCCTTGAGGACGCCGACGATGAGCAGGTCCTTGCCCGCGTACTCCGCGTCGATCTTCGCGGCCAGCTCCACCAGCTTCGCGTCGATCTCTTCCTTGGTGATGAGCACCTGCTTGAGGTCGGTGCCCATGTCTTTCGCGTCCACCCGCATCACTTTCGGTCGTCCCACCGGCCGCCCATCACCCCCCAAAGGGGGTCAAGGTTTCAGCCTTGCCGAATCACCAGTCTGCCACCCTGGCGCTGGGCGACGACTTTGCCCGGGAGATTGATGGCCCCCTGGCCTCGCCAGCCGGTGATCAGCCGGTCGACTTCCTCGATATGGCGGGCGAACAGCGAACCGGCGGGGGCCCCGGCCTCGATGGCCGCGCGGCGCAGCACGCGGCGGCGCACGGCGGGCGGCAGGGCGTAGAGCTTGGCGCACTCCAGGAGGCCCGCTGCGTCGCGTACGGAGGCCGCGGCCTGGCCGGCCCAGGCGTCCAGGGCGTCGGCGTCGTCGCGGGAGAGCTGGGCGGTGCGGGCGAGGGCCTCGACGACGCCCTTGCCGAGCGCCTTCTCGAGGGCGGGCAGGCCTTCGTGGCGCAGCCGGGAGCGGGTGTACGCGGGGTCCGCGTTGTGGGGGTCGTCCCAGACGGGGAGCGACTGGACCATGCAGGCCTTGCGGGCGGTCTGCCGGTCGAGCTGGAGGAAGGGGCGGCGGTAACGGCCGCCGGCCCCCGAGACCGCGGCCATTCCGGACAGGGAGCGGATGCCCGAGCCGCGGGCGAGGCCGAGCAGTACGGTTTCGGCCTGGTCGTCGCGGGTGTGGCCGAGCAGGATCGCGGTGGCGCCGTGGCGGACGGCTGCGGCGTCGAGTGCGGCGTACCTGGCGTCGCGGGCGGCGGCTTCGGGACCGCCTTCGCGGCCCACGGTCACGGCGACGGAATCCACCGGATCGAGGCCCAGTTCGCGCAGCCGCAGGGCGACTTCGTCGGCGCGCAGGTCGGAGCCGGGCTGCAGCCCGTGGTCGACGGTGACGCCGCCGGCCCGGATGCCGAGTTTGGGGGCCTCGAAGGCGAGGGCGGAGGCGAGGGCCATGGAGTCGGCGCCGCCGGAGCACGCCACGAGCACGAGCGGCGAGGAGGGGCGCTCGTGCGGGGCCTGCGCCGAGAGCCCGGGGGCCTCGGAGGTGGCGCGGTGGCCGTTGAGGATGTCGTGGAGGACGTGGCGGACCGCCAGGCGTATCGCCGCGACCGCAGGATGGGGACCCATGTCCGGTTCCCTTCATGAAGTTTTCGGGGGGTGAGCCCGGGGTCGGTCACTCAGAGTGTGTAGATGGTGACAGAACCGGGCCGTTCCCCGAGCATCGCACGCCTACCCATGGCTCACGGTCCCTCGGACGGGTGATTGGAGGGGCGTTCGCCTGCCGTCGGCCGGATTCGTTTCACGACCTTCCCACGGGCTTCACGACTCACTCTTGCGGTGCACCCGCGCGACCCAGTCCGCCGGTTTGGCGATCTCCGCCTTGGTGGGCAGGGTGTTGGGGGACGTCCACACCCGGTTGAAGCCGTCCATGCCGACCTGGTCCACGACGGCCCGCACGAAGCGTTCGCCGTCGCGGTACTGCCTGAGTTTGGCATCCAGACCCAGCAGTTTGCGCAGGGCCATGTCCAGCCGTGAGGCGCCCTTCGCGCGGCGCTGCTGGAACTTCTCGCGGATCTCGGAGACGGACGGCACGACATCCGGACCCACCCCGTCCATCACGAAGTCGGCGTGACCCTCCAGGAGGGACATCACGGCGGTGAGGCGGCCGAGGATCTCCCGCTGCGCCGGGGTCTGCACGATCTCGACGAAGGACCGCCCGCCGTCGTCCTCCTCGGCGTCGGGGCGGCCGCCGGCGAGCGACTGGGCGGCCTCGCGGATGCGTTCCAGCACGGTCATGGGGTCGACGTCGGTCTCCCCCAAGAACGACTGGATTTCGCCCTCGAGGTGGTCGCGCAGCCAGGGCACCGCGCTGAACTGGGTGCGGTGCGTCTCCTCGTGCAGACAGACCCAGAGGCGGAAGTCGTGGGGTTGTACGTCGAGTTCGCGCTCCACGTGCACGATGTTCGGGGCGACGAGCAGGAGCCGGCCGCCGCCGTTCTCCCCCGCGGGAAGTTCGCGGGTGGCCGGGGCGAAGGTCTCGTACTGGCCCAGCACTCGGGAGGCCAGGAACGACAGCAGCATGCCCAGCTCGACGCCAGTGACCTTGCCGCCGACCGCGCCGAGGACCGCGCCGCCGGGAGTGTTGCCGCGCCGCTCCTGCATCTTCTCCAGCAGCGGCTTGAGGATCTCCCGGAAGCCTGCGACGTTCGCCCGGACCCAGCCGGGGCGGTCGACGACCAGGATCGGGGTGTCGTGGGTCTCCTCCGTGCCCATACGAGTGAAGCCCCGGACGTGTTCCTCCGAGGCCTTGGCATGCCGGCGCAGTTCCGCGACGACGGCCCGGGCCTCGTCGCGGCTCACGTCGGGGCCCGGCCGCACGAGCCGGGTCGCGGTCGCCACCGCGAGATTCCAGTCGACCATCTCGGCACCACCGATGCTCGTCATGCGTCAACGGTACGTGAGCGTTCTCGCTTGGGGCAGGCCGCGGAGGTCGGCACCCGTGCCCGCAGCGGTGCGGAGCAGCTAGCTGCAGCCGCACGCCGCCAGTGCCGTGGCCGTGCGGTCCAGTGCGGACTGGGCCTGAGGGGCGCTGGTCGTGTCCGAGGCCAGGAAGGCGAACGCCAGCAGGCGGCCGTCCTGGTCCACGACCGTGCCGGCCAGGGTGTTCACGCCCGTCAGGGTGCCTGTCTTCGCTCGTACGACTCCTGCCGCGCCGCCCGTGTAGCGGCTGGTCAGGGTGCCGGTGAAACCGGCCACCGGGAGGCCCGTCAGGACCGGGCGGAGTTCGGGGTGGGCGGGGTCGCCGGCCTTCACCAGCAGGGCGGTGAGCAGGTCGGCCGTGAGCCGGTCGTCCCGGTCGAGGCCGCTGCCGTCGTGGAACTCGGCGCCCTTGAGGGGCAGTCCGAGCTTCTTCAGTGCACCGGCGATCGCGGACGCGCCGCCGTCGAAGCTCGCGGGCCTTCCCGAGGCGGCGGCCGTCTGACGGGCCAGGGCCTCCGCGATGTCGTTGTCGCTGTTGGTCAGCATGCGTTCGACCAGGGACGAGAGCGGGGGCGAGGAGACGGCGGCGAGGTTCTCGGCACGGGTCGTCGCCTTGGACGGGCCGGGCGAGGTGGTCCGGATGCCGTGGCCGGCGAGGAACGAGCCGAACGTGCGGGCCGCCTCCGCCGCCGGGTCCGTCACGCGTTGGACGGGGCCGCTGGTCGAGTCGTCCGTGCGGCCCTCGTCGGCCATCAGGGCGCTCACGGGGGCGAGGTTGCCGTTGACGCCGATGGGGTGGAGTGCGGGCCCGGCGTACAGCGTGGTGTCGTACGAGAGCGTGACCTCCTTGATGCCGCGCTTCTGGAGGGCCGCAGCCGTCCGGTCGGCCAGGTCCCGCAGGCTGGCCCAGCCCTCGGCGTCCTGGTGCGCCGTGAGGGTCGGGTCGCCGCCGCCGACCAGGACGAGTTCCTTGGTGTCGGGTTCCAGGGCCGTGCGGGTGGTCAGGCGGTGGTCGGCGCCCAGTGTCGACAGCGCGGCGACCGCCGTGGCGATCTTCGTCACGGAGGCGGGGGTCATGGCGGTGTCGGCGCCCGTGCCGTAGAGGCGCTTGCCGGTGGCGACGTCGACGACCGCGGCGGTGTGCCGGGTGCCGAGCGCAGCGTCCGCCAGCAGGGGCCCCAGGACGCCGGAGAGGGCCGTACCGGTCGGGGCGGACTTCACGGTGTTCATGGCGCCGCCCAGGCCGGTCAGGACGGATGCGGCGCTGGGGGCGGGGCGCGGGCCTCCGGCCGCCGAATCGGACGTATCGGGATTACGTCCGTGATCTGCGCCACCCGTATGGTCCAGGGCGGCTGCCCGGTCCGCCTCGGCCGTACGCTGACCGGTGGAGTCCCAGGGGCCGGCGGCGGTCGCCACGGCGACGGCCAGCGTCACACCGACGGTGGCGGCGCCCGCGGTGTACTGCCAGGTCCTGACGGTCTTCGGCCAACTGATGCGGGTGGGCCGTACCCGTGCGAGCTGCGGTTTCGTAGCTGCCGCGGCTCGTTCGAGCTTCGGGCGCACAGCCTGGGCGGCCCGTGTCAGACGTGGTCGTACGGCGTTCGCGGCCCGCACCACACGCGGCCTCGCGGCCCGCCACGGCCTCAGCTCTGGCACGAACACCAGCCCCTTTCGCGATCACACACCTGCGTGAGGGACACTTAACCACCAGAACTATGTGTTGATCATGGAGGAGCCACCGGTGGAGTTCGACGTCACGATCGAGATCCCGAAGGGTTCGCGGAACAAGTACGAGGTGGACCACGAGACCGGTCGGATCCGCCTGGACCGTCGACTCTTCACCTCGACCGCCTACCCGACCGACTACGGCTTCGTCGAGAACACCCTCGGCGAGGACGGCGACCCGCTGGACGCGCTGGTCATTCTTGACGAGCCGACCTTCCCGGGCTGCCTCATCAAGTGCCGTGCGATCGGCATGTTCCGGATGACGGACGAGGCCGGCGGCGACGACAAGCTGCTGTGCGTGCCGGCGACGGACCCGCGCGTGGAGCACCTGC
Source organism: Streptomyces sp. NPDC001604 (assembly GCF_042893475.1). Classification (NCBI taxonomy): domain Bacteria; kingdom Bacillati; phylum Actinomycetota; class Actinomycetes; order Kitasatosporales; family Streptomycetaceae; genus Streptomyces; species Streptomyces sp. NPDC001604. Next base: position 70,717 of record NZ_JBIAUY010000002.1, read on the forward strand.
GTGACATCCACCACGTGTCGGAGTTCGACCGCCTGGAGATCCAGCACTTCTTCGAGGTCTACAAGGACCTGGAGCCCGGCAAGTCCGTCGAGGGCGCCAATTGGGTGGGCCGGACCGACGCCGAGATCGAGATCGAGCGCTCCTACAAGCGGTTCAAGGAGCAGGGCGGCCACTGAGCCCTGAGTCGTCCAACGGGCCGTACGCGCACGCGTGCGGCCCGTTCGTGTTTCTGTGCGCATACTGGCGTAGCTGCACGCGTCGTACAGGGAGCGTTACTCAAGTGACGGAGGCGGAGGACCGCAAGCCGCAGTCGGACGAGGCCAGGGGCACGTTCGATCCCGAGATCACCTCGGAGTTCGCCATTCCGGCGGGCTTCGCCGCCCCCAGAGTCGTCGTCGAACCGGAGACCACGTCCGAGTTCGCCGTCCCCGAGGGGCTGGACGTCCCGCAGCCGCCCGGCGCCGAGCCCGAGGGGTCGGCGTTCAGCCCGCCCAGCACCTACAGCGCCCACCACGCCCCGGCCGCCTTCACACCGGCGACCGGCATACCCGTGGTCAGCCTCACCAAGGACGTGCCCTGGCAGGACCGGATGCGCACGATGCTGCGGATGCCGGTGGCCGAGCGGCCCGCTCCGGAGCCGGGACCGAAGGCGGAGGAGGGCGGTCCGGCCGTCCCGCGCGTCCTCGACCTGACCCTGCGCATCGGCGAGTTGCTGCTGGCGGGCGGTGAGGGCGCGGAGGACGTGGAGGCCGCGATGTTCGCGGTCTGCCGGTCCTACGGCCTCGACCGCTGCGAGCCGAACGTCACCTTCACCCTGCTGTCGATCTCGTACCAGCCGTCCCTGGTCGACGACCCGGTGACGGCCTCGCGGACGGTGCGCCGCCGGGCCACCGACTACACACGGCTGGCGGCCGTGTTCCATCTGGTGGACGACCTCAGCGATCCGGAGACCACCATCTCGCTGGAGGAGGCCTACCGGCGGCTCGCCGAGATCCGCCGCAACCGGCACCCGTATCCGGGCTGGGTGCTGACCGGGGCGAGCGGGCTGCTCGCCGGGGCGGCCTCCGTGCTGGTCGGCGGTGACTGGATCGTCTTCATCGCGGCCATGCTCGGCGCGATGCTCGGCGACCGGCTGGCCTGGCTGTGTGCGGGGCGCGGGCTGCCGGAGTTCTACCAGTTCACCGTCGCCGCGATGCCTCCGGCCGCCATCGGGATCGCGCTGACCGTCGCAGGCGTCGACGTGAAGGCGTCCGCGGTCATCACCGGTGGACTGTTCGCGCTGCTGCCGGGGCGGGCGCTGGTGGCGGGCGTGCAGGACGGGCTGACCGGCTTCTACATCACCGCGTCGGCGCGGCTGCTCGAGGTCATGTATCTGTTCGTCGGCATCGTCGTGGGTGTGCTGGTGGTGCTGTACTTCGGGGTGAACCTGGGCGCCAAGCTCAACCCGGACGCGGCCCTGCAGATCGCCGAGCGGCCGCTGTGGCAGATCGGCGCCTCCATGTTGCTGTCGCTGACCTTCGCGGTGCTGCTGCAGCAGGAGCGGTCGACCGTGCTGTGGGTGACGCTGAACGGCGGCGTCGCGTGGTGTGTGTACGGCGCGCTGCACTATCCCGGCAAGCTGTCGCCGGTCGCCTCCACGGCTGTCGCGGCGGGGTTGGTGGGCCTGTTCGGGCAGTTGTTGTCGCGGTACCGGTTCGCTTCCGCCCTGCCGTACACGACGGCGGCGATCGGGCCCCTGTTGCCGGGGTCGGCCACTTATTTCGGATTGTTGTCGATCGCGCAGAACAATGTCGACAAGGGGTTGGTGTCCCTGGCCACGGCTGCCTCCTTGGCCATGGCCATCGCTATTGGCGTCAACCTGGGGTCGGAGATCTCGCGGTTGTTCCTGCGGGTTCCCGGCGGGGCTTCTGCGGCGGGGCGGCGGGCTGCGAAGCGGACGCGAGGTTTTTGAGCGCCTATTAGCTCGGGGGCTGATGCGCGGTGGCGCGTGCGGGTGCGTTGGGGTTCTCGCGCAGTTCCCCGCGCCCCTTCAGGGGCGCTTCTAGTACCCCTGGTTGTACGGGTACTGCTGGTTGCCGTACTGGTCCTGCTGGTACGGGTACTGCTGGGCGTACTGCTGGTCCGGGTAGTACGGCTGCTGCTGTGGCTGCTGCTGGTACTGCTGGTGGTGGTAGCCCTGGTCGTCGGCCGGGGGGATGCGGCGGAGCTGGGTCGTCGCGTCGTCCATGACGGGGGGCTCCTGCTGGTGCCGGGCCGGAGCCGGGGCCTCGGGGGTCTTCTTCTCCTTGGAGCGGGCGCGCAGGAACTCGATGATGATCGGGATCACCGAGACGAGGACGATCAGGATGAGGATCGCTTCGATGTTCTTGTTGACGAAGTCGACCTTGCCGAGCCAGGAGCCGAGCAGCGTGACGCCCGCGCCCCAGAGGACGCCGCCGATGACGTTGAAGACCACGAACGAGCGGTACTTCATGCCGCTGACACCCGCGATGATCGGCGTGAAGGTGCGCACGACGGGCACGAAACGGGCCAGGACCAGGGACTTCGGGCCGTACTTCTCGAAGAACTCGTGGGCCTTGACCACGTTCTCCTGCTTGAAGAGGCGGGAGTCGGGGCGGTTGAAGAGCGACGGGCCGACCTTCTTGCCGAACATGTAGCCCGCCTGGTCGCCCAGGACCGCGGCGACGCAGATCAGGGCGATGGCGGCCCACAGCGGGAAGTTCAGCTGGTTGGTCGTGATCAGCAGACCAGTGGTGAACAGCAGCGAGTCGCCCGGCAGGAAGAAGCCGATGAGCAGGCCCGATTCCGCGAAGACGATGAGGAGCAGGCCCCAGATGCCGAACGTGTCGAGAAGGTAGTTCGGATCCAGCCAGCTCGGGCCGAGGGCAAGCGTCGTCACGGTTCCGGGCTCCTGAAGGGGTGGATGAAGGTACGGCGTCCTTGTGCGGGCGCCCAAAGCTATCAACGCAAGGTGTCCGCCCCAGGTTCCACCGGTGTCTCCAGGATGCACTGTGCGCGCACTGGCACAAAGCTGTGAGGTCTCCCGGCCCGGGAGCGGTCCCCCGGGCCGGGAGGGCTACGCGGTGTGGCGGGACGCGTTCGCCTCGATGGCGTCCCTGAGGTGTTCCGCCAGGCCCGGGCCCATGGAGTCGTAGAACGCCTTGAACCGCTCGTCGGAGACGTACATCTGCCCGAAGCACCGGTGCATCTCGTACGGGACCTCGAAGTAGTACCTGGTGATGTGCTGCCGGTGTTCCTCGGCCAGGTCCATGGCGGCCTCGTCGGTGGGCTGCTCCCCGGCGGCCACCAGGGCGGCGTAGCGGCGGCCCCAGTCGTCGACCTCGGCCTGGATGCGCTTCCAGTCCTCCTTGGTGTACGTGGCGGCTCGGCGCTGCGACTCCGCGTACGCCTCCGTGTTGCCCCAGCGCGCCTCCGTCTCCTCGCGGTACTGCTCGGGGTCCTTGTCCCCGAACACCTCGAACCGCTCCTCGGGGGTGAGATTGATGCCCATCTTGCGTGCCTCCATGGCGTGCTCCACGGCCGCCGCCATCTTCTGCAGCTTCTCGATCCGGGCGGTCAGCAGTTCGTGCTGGCGGCGCAGGTGCGCGCGCGGATCCGCGGCCGGGTCGTCGAGCAGGGCGGCGACCTCGTCGAGCGGGAAGCCGAGCTCCCGGTAGAACAGGATCTGCTGCAGCCGGTCGAGATCGGCCTCGCTGTAACGCCGGTGGCCCGCGTGGCTGCGCTCGCTCGGGGCGAGCAGGCCGATGTCGTCGTAATGGTGCAGCGTGCGCACCGTGACGCCGGCGAAGCCAGCGACCTGTCCGACGGAGTAGCCGTCCTGTCCTGCCGAGTGGCTCACTTCGTCCGCTCCCTTCTCGGTACGCACTCCACGGTGAGCCCTCACGTCACGTGAGGTGCAAGCCGGATTCCCGGGCGGATCCCTCCGGATGTTGCGTCCGTTCTGCCCGCTTATGGTGGGCCTGTGGCGCGGGCGCGGGGTGCTGTTCGCCCTCTTACCGGCCGTTCACCCGGTGTCCGGTGTCACCGTAGGCGTCCTGGGCATTCCGGATGCGACTGCGCGGCGGTGGAACTCCGGTCCGCCGGCACCCGTTCTCGAGATGACACGAGGAGACGTCCATGCCGCTCCACGAAGGTTCCCGGAAGCCCGACGAGCGCCCGGGCTCGGTCAACCCCTTCTTCGGGGAGGCCAATCCGGTCGGCGGCATGACCGAGGCACCGCCCAAGCACCGACTGCCGGACGCCCCGCTGCCGCCGATGACTGCGTACCAGCTGGTGCACGACGAGCTGATGCTGGACGGCAACTCACGGCTGAATCTCGCCACTTTCGTCACCACCTGGATGGAGCCGCAGGCCGGCGTCCTGATGGCGGAGTGCCGGGACAAGAACATGATCGACAAGGACGAGTACCCGCGCACCGCCGAGCTGGAGCGGCGCTGTGTGGCGATGCTCGCCGACCTGTGGAACGCGCCGGATCCGTCGGCGGCGGTGGGCTGTTCGACGACCGGTTCGAGCGAGGCGTGCATGCTCGCCGGGATGGCGCTGAAACGGCGCTGGAGCAAGCGGAACCCAGCCCCGGGGGCCCGCCCCAACCTCGTCATGGGCGTCAACGTCCAGGTCTGCTGGGACAAGTTCTGCAACTTCTGGGAGGTGGAGGCGCGCCAGGTGCCCATGGAGGGCGACCGTTTCCACCTCGATCCGGAGGCCGCGGCCGCCCTCTGCGACGAGAACACCATCGGGGTCGTCGGCATCCTCGGCTCCACCTTCGACGGCTCCTACGAGCCCATCGCGGACCTGTGTGCGGCGCTCGACGCGCTCCAGGAGCGCACGGGTCTGGACATCCCGGTCCACGTGGACGGGGCGTCCGGCGGCATGGTCGCGCCCTTCCTCGACGAGGACCTGGTGTGGGACTTCCGCCTCCCGCGCGTGGCGTCCATCAACACCTCGGGGCACAAGTACGGGCTGGTCTACCCGGGCGTCGGCTGGGCGCTGTGGCGCGACAAGGAGGCGCTGCCCGAGGAGCTCGTCTTCCGCGTCAACTACCTGGGCGGCGACATGCCGACCTTCGCTCTCAACTTCTCGCGGCCGGGCGCGCAGGTGGTCGCGCAGTACTACACGTTCCTGCGGCTCGGCCGGGAGGGCTACCGGGCCGTGCAGCAGACCACCCGTGACGTGGCCACGGGCATCGCCGAACGGGTGGCGGCGCTCGACGACTTCCGGCTTCTGACCAGGGGCGACGAGCTGCCGGTGTTCGCCTTCACCACCGCGCCGGGCGTGGCGGCGTACGACGTCTTCGACGTGTCCCGGCGGATGCGCGAGAGCGGCTGGCTGCTGCCCGCGTACACCTTCCCGCCGAACCGCGAGGACCTGTCCGTACTGCGGGTGGTGTGCCGCAACGGCTTCTCCACCGACCTCGCCGACCTGTTCATGGAGGACCTGACCCGCCTGCTGCCGGAACTGCGCCGCCAGCCGCACCCCTTGACCAGGGACAAGGAGGCGGCCACCGGCTTCCATCACTAGCCCGCCGGCTGCTCAGGCGGGGGAACCTCCGCACCGCCGGCGGAAAGAACACCGCGAGCAGCCTGGGCGGCCGTACGACGGCCGCCCAGGACCAGGATCTGCACGGCCTGCACCAGCTCCGTGACCGTCGAGGTGCTCTCGGCCGGACGGAGTGACCGCGCGCGACAGCCGAACAGCAGGCAAAGGCACGCTCAGCGTGCGTCCCCCGGATGCCGGTCCCCGGTCGCATACGGGTTCTCCTCGCCCTCGGCGAGGACGCCGACGAACGGCGCGCCCTCCCCCGCGAAGGTGTACGCCCCGCTCTCGATGCGCCCGATCAGCCCCTGGGTCCACTCGGCCTCGGCATCGGCCGTGTGGACCCAGAGGTTCATGATCTCGCCGATGTGGCCGAGCTGTTCGGGGCCGTCCTGAGGGATGTAGTGCTCGGTGACGGCCCCCCGCCACTCCTCGATCCGCCGGATCCGCTCCTTGAGCAGGGCCACCGCCTCGGCGCGCGGCAGGTCGACCATGAAGCCGATGGCGGCCGACTTGACGTCCACCTTCTGGTCGTACGAGGTCAGCGCCTCGCGCAGCAGCCGGAAGAACTCCTCGGTGCCCCGGTCGGTGATCTCGTACTCCGTGCGCGGCGGGCCGCCGGCCGTGGACGGTGCGATCTCGTGCGCGTGCAGCAGCCCTTGCTTCGCCATCTGCTTGAGCGCGTGGTAGATCGAGCCGGGCTTGGCGTTGGACCACTCGTGCGCACCCCAGTACTCCAGGTCGCCCCGCACCTGGTAACCGTGGGCCCGCCCGTGCTGGCGGACCGCGCCGAGCACGAGGAGACGGATCGCGGACATGCCGCCCAGCTTATTGTCAAGGGCTCAGCCCGCTTGCTCCAGGGCGACCAGTTCGAACGCCGTCTTCCCGTCCAGGGACTCGCGGATGATGTCGGCGTGGCCCGCGTGCCGGGCCGTCTCGCGGATCAGGTGCAGACAGAGCCAGCGCACCGAGACCCGGCCCTCCGGCGGGAACCAGGGCTGGTCGGGGAGCGGGAAGGTGTCGTCGAGGCTCGGTACGGAGCGGATGTACGCCTCCGTCTCGGCAGCGACCTTCTCCCAGTAGGCGAGCTGCGACTCGACACTCTCGCCGTCGACGAGCCGGAAGGTCTCGTGCCAGTTGGTCTCGTCCCGCTTGACGACCGGCGGCTCCTGCTTGGCGCGGGCGATCCAGCCCTGCTCGACCTCGACGACATGCTTGAGCAGCCCGGAGAGGGAGAGCTCGCTGGCACTGGGCCTGCTCGCCGCCTGCTCCTCGGTCAGCCCGAGCAGCGCGCGCCGGATGCCGCCCCGCTGTTCCTCGATGAACGAGAGCAGTGCCCCGCGCTCGTCGCCGTGTGCCTCTGCCGGTACGTGCGTGACCATGACCGCCGCCTTTCGATGGACCGGGGCCTCTGGAGGCCTCCTGACACCGATGAAGTTACGGGGCCTCTAGGTCAGGTTCTGTCCTCGATCGGAGGGCGGCGCGAGGAAGTTCCACCCGGGGAGGATCATGACGCCAGAACGTCAGGGGAGGACGCAGTGGGCAGGGGATCCAGGAAACGGCGGGCACGCAGGAAGCGGGACGGCAAGCGTCCGGCGCGACCGAGACCGCCGTTGACCCCCACACGGCCCGCCAAGAAGGCGTCGCCGGTGAAGGCCGCATTGGCCGTGACGGTCTTCGTCCTGCTCTTCGGTCTGGCGCCACTGCTCGGAAGCGGCTACATGCTGGCGGGAGCGCTCGGCCTCGTGGGGCACCGGGGCGTCTTCACCGCCGTGTACTGCCACATGACCGGGTACGGCAAGAACCGCCACCACACCTGTGAGGGCGAACTGGTCGCCGCCCACCGGCCGCAGCGGTACGCCGCCATCGACGCGGAGGTGCCGCTGCAGCGGGCGACACGCGTCCAGGTGCTCCCCAGCGGCTCGCTGGAGACCGTCGGGCCGGCCGCGGTCACCGGCTGGTCGACGCTGGGCCTCGGCGGCCTCACCGTCCTGACCGCCGGTGCGCACACCGCGCTGCGGGGGCGCCTCGAGTCGCGGGCCCGCAGCCACGGGCGCCGACTGTGCCTCGCCCTGGCCTCGCTGACCGGTGCCGGACTCGTTGTCTACGTCGTCGTCCGGGTCGTCACGTGACGACGTACTGCCCCGATGGCCGGCGCCGGCCTCGGCGTGACGTCAGAACGGGAACCGGCTCCGCCCGTGCTGCACCGAGATCCACTTCTGCGTCGTGAAGCACTCGATGGTGCCCTCACCGTTCAGGCGGCCGAGGCCGGAGCTCTTCTCGCCGCCGAAGGGGACGAGGGGCTCGTCGTGGACGGTGCCGTCGTTCACATGGAACATCCCGGTGTCGATCTGCTTGGCGAAGGACACGCCCCGCTCGATGTCACCGGTGTGCACGGCGCCGCTCAGCCCGTACGGAGTGTCGTTGACGAGGCGTACGGCCTCCTCCTCGCCGTCGAAGGGGATGAGGAAGGCGACCGGGCCGAAGACCTCCTGGCGCAGCAGGGCCGAGCTGGTGGGGACGCCGGTCAGGACGGACGGTTCGACGAGGTTGTCGGTCCGGCCGCCGCGTACCAGAGCCGTGGCGCCCTCGGCGAGCGCCTGGTCGATCACGCCTGTCACAGCGTCCGCCTTGGAGCGGTTGATGAGCGGGCCGATGACCGTCTCTGGCTCGCGCGGATCTCCGGTCTTGAGCGTCTTCACCTTGGCGACGAACTTCTCGGTGAACTCGTCGAAGACCGAGCGGTCGACCAGGACGCGGTTGGCGGCCATGCAGATCTGGCCCTGGTGGATGTAGCGGCTGAAGACGGCCGCGTCGACGGCGTAGTCGACGTCGGCGTCGTCGAGGACCACCAGCGCGCTGTTGCCGCTCAGTTCGAGGACCGCGCGTTTGAGGTTCGCGGCGCATACGGCGGCGATGTGGCGCCCGACCTGGTCGGAGCCGGTGAAGGAGATGACCTTCAGGAGAGGGTGGTCGATGAAGGCGTCACCGGTCTCGGCTATGTCGGTGATGACGACGTTCAGCAGGCCGCCGGGCAGACCGGCGTCCTGGAAGATCTTGGCGACCAGTGAGCCGCCGACGATCGGGGTTTCCTGATGCGGCTTGAGGACGACCGCGTTGCCGAGGGCCAGGGCCGGGGCGACCGACTTGATCGAGAGGAGGAAGGGGAAGTTGTAGGAGCTGATCACACCCACCACGCCGACCGGAACGCGGTGGACGCGGTTCTCCTTGCCGTCGACGGGAGAGGGCAGGATCCTGCCTTCGGGGCTGAGTGCCTGGTAGGCCGCCTCGCGCAGGAACTCCTTGGCGAGGCGCAGTTCGAAGTCCGCCTTCAGCCGGGTGCCGCCGAGTTCGGTGATGATCGCGTCGGCAATCTCCTGCTCGCGTTCCTCGACCAGGCGCAGCGCCTTTTCGAGGACGGCTCGGCGGGCGTACGGATTGGTCGCGGCCCACTGCTTCTGGGCGCGGGCGGCCGCCTGGTAGGCCTGATCGACCTCGTCGACCGTGGCTATGGTGATCGAGGCCAGCTTCTCGCCGTCGTACGGGTTGAAGTCGATGACGTCCCAGGAACCGCTACCCGGGCGCCACTCACCGTCGATGTACTGCTGAGCCAGATCGGTGAAGTACGACGCCATGCGATCCCTCATCCCGACTTCAAGGTGTGATCACACGTCATCGTACTTGCGTTTCAAGTGAGTTGGGTGGCCCGGGTCACAGTCGAGGGAAAACCCTAGGACAGCTGGAGCAGGCCCCGCAGCACGTCCCGGCTCTCGTCCGGACCCGGGCTGTCCTGCTGCAGCTCCTTCATCGCCTTCTCGTACTGGGTGACGTCCTCGTGCTTGTCGAGGTAGAGCGCGCTGGTGAGCTGTTCCAGGTAGACGACGTCCGAGAGGTCCGACTCCGGGAAACTGAGGATGGTGAAGGCGCCGGACTCGCCGGAGTGGCCGCCGAAGCTGAACGGCATCACCTGCAGCCGCACGTTCGGGCGCTCGGAGACCTCGATGAGGTGCTGGAGCTGGCCGCGCATGACCTCGCGGTCGCCGTAGGGGCGGCGCAGGGCGGCCTCGTCCAGGACGATGTGGAACTCGGGGGCGTTCTCGGAGACCAGGTACTTCTGGCGCTCCAGGCGCAGCGCCACGCGCCGCTCGACGTCCGCCTTGCTCGCGCCCTTCATGCCGCGCCGCACGACCGCGCGGGCGTATTCCTCGGTCTGCAGCAGGCCGTGCACGAACTGCACCTCGTAGACACGGATGAGGCTGGCGGCGCCCTCCAGGCCGACGTAGGTGGGGAACCAGCTGGGCAGGACGTCCGAGTAACTGTGCCACCAGCCCGCGACGTTGGCCTCCCGGGCGAGGGAGAGCAGCGAGGTGCGCTCCTGCTCGTCAGTGATGCCGTACAGCGTCAACAGGTCTTCCACATCACGCGTCTTGAAGCTCACCCGGCCCAACTCCATCCGGCTGATCTTCGATTCGGAGGCGCGGATCGAGTAGCCCGCCGCCTCGCGCGTGATGCCGCGTGCCTCACGCAGTCGCCTGAGTTGCGAGCCGAGCAGCATGCGCCGCACCACCGATCCGGGCTCTCCCACGCTCACGTTCGCCAGCCTCCCCAACGCCTTCAGGGGCCGAAGTCTGCCACTAAATCACTCCGAGCAGTACTCGTCCGATTACAGAGAAGCAAAGAAGCCAAAGGTTCTGCGCAGGAAGGGGGAAGGAGTTGGCAAGCAGCGGGAGAGAAGATGGCGGAAAAAATGGCCAACAAGCGGTACGGGAGGGTCCAATTCGGTCGCGTGCACGTGCATCTGCACCTTGCATCTGCACCGCGCATCCAAGACCATGGTCTCGCGCAACCGCTGCATCGCAACGACCGCGAATTCCTCGGGAGTGCCTCGCATGGGGACGAATGGATCGACCATGCTCGAGCCGTTACGGCAGGGCCTTCCGCCGCTGGATCCCGCGGCCGTGTCCAACGCCGCCTCCTGCGCTCTGCCCGCCCGCTACGAAGCGGTGCGCGAGGCAAGGCTGTTCACCCGCAGAACGCTCGACCAGTGGAACATAGGCGACCGCTTCGACGACGTCTGTCTGGTGGTTTCCGAGCTGGTCACCAACTCGCTGCGGCACGGCCTGCCGGCCGGCACCCTGTGCACCGCCGACCAGAGCCCGCCCGTGCGTTTGCATCTGATGCGCTGGACGGAGCGGCTGGTGTGCGCGGTGCGCGACCCGAGTCACGCGACTCCGGCGCCGCGCGAGGCGGACGACTTCTCGGCGGAGTCGGGCCGCGGACTGTTCCTGGTGGACTCCTTCGCCGACAGCTGGGGCTGGCACCCGATGGCGGGCACGCTCGGCGGCAAGGTCGTCTGGGCGCTGTTCCAGCTGTCGCACCCGCCCCAGCCGCTGCCCGCCGAATAGCGCACCCCGGCGCCGTCCGACGCCGGGGTTCTACGCGCGTTACTGCACGTATGGCACCGATTGCCCCGAGTTGCACCCGGGGTGGGCCGGGTGTCAGCCCGCTATCAGATGGTCGAACTCGCCGTCCTTGATACCCAGGAGCATCGCCTCGATCTCCGCGCGCGTGTAGACGAGCGCCGGACCGTCGGGGAAGCGCGAGTTGCGCACGGCCACGTCCCCGCCGGGCAGCCGGGCGAACTCCACGCAGGAACCCTGCGAGTTGCTGTGCCGACTCTTCTGCCAGGCCACACCGTTCAGCTCCGTGGCAGCCATGCCGTTGTACACGTCGTGGTCCACAGGTCGCTCCCGGTGGTGCGGTGGCTTTGGGGCCAGTGATGCAGTGGTCAACTGGTCCGGATCATAGCCGTGTTCACGTGCGCCTGCATGAGCAGATGCACGTGCACGCGGGGTGGTTCTGTGGTTACAGCTGTGACGTACGGGGTGCTACATCCGTTCCAGCGCCTGCCCCGAACTCCGAACGGCATGCGCAGGGTCGAACCCCGTCCGCTGGAAGAGACGCGTACCGCGGCGTAGTTGTTCCAACCTCCAACCAATCGGCCGACATGTGGCCGAAAGCCTCATCGGCCCGCGTACGGCAGGAGGGCCATCTCGCGGGCGTTCTTGATCGCGCGGGCGAGCAGACGCTGCTGCTGGGCCGTGACACGGGTGACGCGGCGGCTGCGGATCTTGCCGCGGTCGCTGATGAACTTCCGCAGCAGGTCGGTGTCCTTGTAGTCGATGTACGTGACTCCGGCCGCGGCATGGGGGTCCCCCCGCTTGAGCGAATTCGAGAGTGGGGCAGGGTTGGGGCGGGACTTGGCGGGGCCGCGGTCGGGCTTGCGGGCCATGCGGGTCAGACCTCCAGGAGGGTGTCGAAGGCGGGCGGCAGCCGCTTCCAGGCGGCGCGCCCGGCGGCGTACTCGGCGTCGGTCAGCAGACAGGACTCCAGCAGGTGTTCGAGTCCGTCGCGGTCGAGGCCGGGCGAGGTGAAGACGAGGTGCTGGCAGCAGTCGCCGTGCTCGGGATGCCAGTCCAGCGCGGCGGCGGCCCGGCGCACGGGCGGGACCATGTCCCAGGCGGCGTCGGGGAGCGAGGCCAGCCACGGCCCCGCGCTCTCCACGCACAGGGCTCCGCCCGCCGCGTCCCAGTGCAGCAGGGTGTCCGGCTTGTCGGCGAGCCAGAACCGGCCCCGGCTGCGGGCGGCGGCGCAGGTCAGGTCCTCCAGGGCCGCGTACAGCCGCTCCGGGTGGAAGGGGCGGCTGCGGTGCCAGACGAGGGTGGAGACGCCGTGCGCGTCGGCCTCGGCGGGGAGGAGCGCGCAGGCCGGGTGCTGGGCGGCGGCCGCCGCCTCGACGTCGAAGCCCGCGAGGGCGGCCGCCGCCAGGTCGCCGTGGCCGATGACGACCTGGCGGGCCGTCGGGTGGAGCTGGGCGAGCAGCTCGCGGTCCTCGTCGTCGGCCTCCTCGGAGTCGGTGACGGCGAGGACGGGGGCGTACTCCAGCTGGCGCGCGAACGTGTCCGCGACCGTCCGCTGGTCCGTGGCCGCCGCGGCGAGGCCGCCGTCGGCGAGGTCGTCGCCGTTGCCGAGATACGGCAGGACGAGTGCCGGGTCCACGGCGGTGATCACGCCGGTGACGGTCAGACCTCCCGCGACGACCACCTCGGCCATGGCCTTGGGCTCCACGGAGTCCCACAGCTCGACCACGGCGAGGCGGGTGTCCCCCGCGTCCGCGAGCCGGCGCAGCTCGGGGACCAGGTCCTCCCTCAGCGCACAGCACGCGCAGTCGTTGACCAGGGGCGCCTCGCCGGCCGACACCAGACCGCCCGCGTCGCGGATCGTCCGTACGACCGTGCCCGCCGCGGCCGTGGCGAGGTCGTGGTGGAGCACGACGCTGCCGGGGGCGTCGGCCAGCAGCCGGGCCACGGCCGCCTTGCGGGCGTCGGCGTGCAGCCCGCCGACGATCACCACCGACAGGCTCACGCTCCGCCCCGCTTCCCGAACCGGCGCTCGAAGCGCTCCACACGGCCGGCGGTGTCCAGGACACGGGCGGTGCCGGTGTAGAAGGGGTGGCTGACGTTCGAGATCTCGGCGTCGACGACGGGGTACGTGTGGCCGTCCTCCCACTCGATCGTCTTGTCGCTGCTCATCGTGGAGCGGGTGAGGAAGGCGCGGTTCGCGGCACGGTCCCGGAAGACGACGGGACCGTAGGCCGGGTGGATTTCCTTGCGCATGACGGTGGTTCAGCGCTCCTCTCGGAAGTCGACATGGCGGCCGGCGACCGGGTCGTACTTGCGCAGGGTCATGCGGTCGGGGTCGTTGCGGCGGTTCTTGCGGGTCACGTAGGTGTAGCCGGTCCCTGCCGTGGACCGGAGCCTGATGACCGGGCGGAGTTCGTTGTGAGCCATGGTGGTACCTTACTGAAAATGAATTCCATTAGCGACATCGCTTCGGGGATCACTTCAGGAGAGGTACGTCACCCATGTCCGCGCACTGCATGCTGACCGGCGCCCAGCCCGGCTTCGGCAACCGCATCTCCCACTCCCACCGGCGGACCGCCCGCCGTTTCGACCCCAACATCCAGAGCAAGCGGTACTGGCTGCCGAGCGAGGGCCGGTACGTACGGCTGCGGCTGAGCGCGAAGGGGATCAAGACCGTCGACGCGATCGGCGTCGAGGCGGCCGTGGCGCGGATCCGTGCGCGGGGGGTGCGGGTCTGATGGCGAAGAAGAGCAAGATCGCGAAGAACGAGCGGCGCCAGGCGATCGTCGCCCGGTACGCCGAGCGGCGCGCCGAGCTGAAGGAGATCATCCGGCGGCCGTCGTCGACGGAGACGGAACGGCTCGCCGCCCAGCGCGAGTTGCGCCGCCAGCCGCGCGACGCCAGCGCGACCCGCGTACGCAACCGGGACCAGGTGGACGGGCGACCGCGGGGGTACTTCCGGGCGTTCGGACTGTCACGGGTGTCGTTGCGGGGACAGGCGCATGCGGGGTATCTGCCGGGGGTGCGCAAGTCGTCGTGGTGAGGGCGGGGGCGGGTGGGTCTGCTAGGGGGCGGGTTGGTCTGGTGTGGGGCGGGTGGGTCTGGTGGGCGTAGGTGGGCCGTGGGC